>NZ_JAUCCV010000001.1:0-169958 GCF_034675905.1 Castellaniella sp.
ATGGGTCGCCCCATCGCCGGTTTTCAAGACCGGTCCATTCAACCACTCTGGCACGCTTCCGGGATGAAGATCGCAAGTGTAGCGCATAATTCAGGATGACTATTCAGTGGAGCCCCCATGAAAGCCATCGAAATCACGACACCCGGCGGACCGGAAGTCCTGGAACTCGTGGATCGCCCTACCCCCGTCCCAGGCCCAGGCGAAGTCCTGATCGAAGTCAGCGCCGCCGGCATCAACCGGCCTGACGTCTTCCAGCGCCAAGGCAGCTACCCGCCCCCAGCCGGTGCATCCGATCTGCCCGGACTGGAAGTAGCCGGCCGGATCGTGGGCGGCGATGCGCAGTCGGGCGGATTCAAGGTCGGCGACGAAGTCTGCGCCCTGCTGGCGGGCGGCGGCTATGCCCAGTACTGCGTCGCGCCGGCTGCCCAATGCCTGCCGGTGCCCAAGGGCCTGTCCATGATCGAGGCCGCCGCCCTGCCCGAAACCTATTTCACGGTCTGGAGCAACGTCTTTGACCGAGGCCGGCTGTCAGCAGGTGAAACCCTGCTGGTGCATGGCGGCGCCAGCGGCATCGGCACGACGGCCATCGCACTGGCGCACGCCTTTGGCCATACCGTCTACGCCACGGCAGGCAGCAATGAACGCGTGCAGGCGATCGAGGCC
Organism: Castellaniella sp.; assembly: GCF_034675905.1. GTDB lineage: Bacteria > Pseudomonadota > Gammaproteobacteria > Burkholderiales > Burkholderiaceae_B > Castellaniella. The sequence continues at coordinate 664 of NZ_JAUCCV010000001.1, forward strand.
CTGGGCTGCACGCACGGCATCAACTATCGCACTCAGGATTTCGTCGAAGAAATCCGCACCCTGACGAACGAACGCGGAGTGGACGTCATTCTGGACATGGTGGCGGGCGATTATCTGCCGCGCAACCTCAAAGCGCTGGCCGACGATGGCCGCCTGGTGATGATCGCTCAACTGGGCGGCGCTCATGGTTCGGTCAACTGCTGGCAGATCATGGCTCGCCGCCTGACCGTCACGGGGTCTACTTTGCGGGCTCGCCCGGTGGCGTTCAAGGCGGCGATTGCACAGGCCCTGCGCGAACGCGTCTGGCCGCTGCTAGAGGCCGGTACGATCCGCCCCATCATCCATGCCACTTTCCCCTTGGCCGAGGCATCCCGGGCGCACGCCATGATGGACGCCGGCGAACAGATCGGCAAGATCGTCCTGACGCTGGCCTGAGCGCCACACAGCGGCACGATTGCCGCCGACAAAAAAAGGCGCCCCGCGAAAGCGGGGCGCCTTTTTTCAAGCAGCGCCTGGGCGCCATCGCTGCCCAGGCCGGCTGGCGGTTATTCCGCCGCAGCCGGAGCGGCCGGACCGCCCTGCGCTTCGATGCCGCCAATAGCCTTCACCGACAGACGCAGACGACCACGGTCATCGGCTTCCAGGATCTTGACACGCACCGACTGGCCGACCTTCAGCACGTCGTTGATGTCGGCAATCCGGTAGTTGGCGATTTCGGAAATATGCAGCAACCCGTCGCGGCCCGGCAGCACCTGGACGATGGCGCCGAAGTCCAGCAGACGCTGCACCGTACCCTGGTATTCCTGGCCGATTTCGACGTCGGCGGTCAGTTCCTTGATGCGGCGTTCGGCTTCGTGCGCACGATCCAGGTCGGCGCTGGCGATGGTGATGGTGCCATCGTCGCCGATATCGATCTGGCAACCGGTTTCCTCGGTCAGCGCGCGGATGGTGGCGCCGCCCTTGCCGATGACGTCACGGATCTTTTCCGGATTGATCTTGACGCGCAGCATGCGCGGCGCGAAATCGGACAGTTCGGTGCGCGAACCGTCGATGGCGGCGCGCATCTTTTCCAGGATGTGCAGACGGCCTTCGCGAGCCTGGGCCAGAGCAACCTGCATGATTTCCTTGGTGATGCCCTGGATCTTGATGTCCATCTGCAGGGCGGTCACGCCGGCGACGGTACCCGTCACCTTGAAATCCATATCGCCCAGGTGATCTTCGTCACCCAGGATGTCGGTCAGGACGGCGAACTTGCCGCCTTCCTTGATCAGACCCATGGCCACGCCGGCCACGTGATCCTTGACCGGCACGCCGGCGTCCATCATGGACAGGCTGCCGCCGCAGACCGACGCCATGGACGAAGAACCATTCGATTCCGTGATTTCCGAGACCAGACGCAGGGTGTACTGGAATTCCTCGGCGCTAGGCAGCAGGGGCAGCAAGGCCCGCTTGGCCAGACGGCCGTGCCCGATTTCGCGGCGCTTGGGCACCCCGAAGCGGCCGGTTTCGCCGGTGGCGAACGGAGGCATGTTGTAGTGCAGCATGAAACGATCGCGGTATTCGCCCATGATCGAATCGATGATCTGTTCGTCCTGCTTGGTGCCCAGAGTCGTGACCACCAGCGCCTGGGTTTCACCCCGGGTGAACAGCGCCGAACCGTGCGCACGCGGCAGCACGCCCAGGCGGATGCTGATCGGGCGCACGGTGCGCGTATCGCGACCGTCGATGCGCGGCTCGCCATTCAGGACCTGGCCACGGACGATTTCCGATTCCAGGGCGAACAGCATATTTTCGACTTCGACGCTATCCGGCGCGGCATCGCCGCGGGCAGTCGCGTGTTCGGCCAGCTTGGCCCGGACGTCGGCGTACACCTGACGCAGCTGCGTCGTGCGTTCTTGCTTGTTGCGGACCTGATAGACCGCCTTCAAGGGTTCGAAAGCAGCGCTGCGCACGGCGGTCGCCAGGACCTCGTTGCGCGGGGCCGGATGCCAATCCCACTCGGGCTTGCCGGCCTCGGCCACCAGTTCGTGGATGGCGTTGATGCAGGCCTGCATTTGTTCATGACCGAACACCACGGCGCCCAGCATAATGTCTTCGGGCAATTGCTTGGCTTCGGATTCGACCATCAGCACAGCGGCTTCAGTGCCGGCCACGACCAGATCCAACTGGGACTGTTCGTGCAGCTGCGTGGTGCTGGGATTCAGGATGTATTCGCCGTCCACATAGCCGACGCGGGCGGCGCCCACCGGGCCATTGAAGGGAATGCCGGAGATGGCCAGCGCGGCAGACGCGCCAATCAGCGCCGGGATGTCCGGATCGATTTCAGGATTGACCGACAGGGTGTGGATGATGACCTGGACGTCGTTGTAGAAGCCTTCCGGAAACAGCGGACGCAACGGACGGTCGATCAGGCGCGACGTCAGGGTTTCTTTTTCGGAAGGCTTGCCTTCGCGTTTGAAGAAGCCGCCCGGGATCTTGCCGGCGGCATAGGTTTTTTCAACGTAATCGACGGTCAGCGGAAAGAAATCCTGGCCGGCCTTGGCCGTGCGGGCTGCCACGACAGTCGCCAGCACGACCGTGTCATCCACGGACACCAGCACGGCGCCGCCTGCCTGGCGGGCGATTTCGCCGGTTTCCAGGACGACGGTATGTTGACCGTACTGGAACGACTTGCTCACTTTATTGAACATTTTCTTATCCTATTAAAAGGGCCGTCTGCAGGCACGCGCCCACAACCCGCCGTAAGCGGAAACGATATCGGCGACCCATGACAAAAAGCCGCGCACACTGCGGACATGAAGGCAGCGTGCACGGCTCGCGCAAGGGGAACAAAGTCCCCGGGCATTATTTGCGCAGACCGAGTTTTTCGATCAGGGCGCGGTAGGAATCCGGGTTGCGACCTTTCAGATAGTCCAGCAGCTTGCGGCGACGGCTGACCATGCGCAGCAGACCGCGGCGCGAGTGATGGTCTTTCGTGTGGGCCTTGAAGTGGCCGGTCAGTTCATTGATCCGGGCGGTCAGCAAAGCGACCTGGACTTCGGGAGAACCCGTATCGCTGGAAGCGCGCTGGAATTGCGCAACGATGTCGGACTTGACGATATCAGCAACAGACATGCTATTTATAACCTCGAGAACAGGCGGCAGCACCGAGGCGCACTGCCGTGGGATGAAAAAAGCGCCACGCAAATCGCGGCGCAGGCAAAATTATAGCGGATTTGGAGCGCCCGCGCCGTCATGCGGCCCAGGCGCAGTCACGGAATCACAGATCGTCGGCATCCGCGTTGCGCATGCGCAGCCCCAGGCGCCGGGCGCGGCGCACCCGCCACACCCAGATCAGCCAACCCGACAGGCTATAGAGAACAAACAACGCGAACAGCACCACCGGGGGATCGCTGGAAACAAACACGAATACCGCCACCACCACCAGCATGACCCAGAACGGGACGCTACGCCCCAGGGCAAAGGACTTGCCGCTGAAAAACGGCGCGCTGGACACCATCGCCACCCCGGCATATACCGTCAGGACAAAAGCGGCCCAAGGAATCAGGCCATCGGACAACGACAGCTTATTGTCAACGGACAGCCAGACGAAACCAGCCACCAGGGCTGCCGCCGCGGGGCTGGGCAGGCCTTGGAAATATTGTTTGTCGACTTTGCCGATATTGGCATTGAAGCGCGCCAAGCGCAGGGCCGCGCCGACCACATAGACGAATGCAGCCAGCCACCCCCAGCGCCCCAGGCCTTGCAGCGACCATTCGTACATCACCAGCGCCGGCGCCATGCCAAAGGAAATCATATCGGCCAGGGAATCGTATTGTTCCCCGAAGGCCGACTGGGTATTGGTCAAGCGCGCCACCCGCCCATCCATGCTGTCAAAGACCATGGCCAGAAAGATCGCAATGGCGGCGACCTCGAAATTCTGGTTCATGGCCTGCACCACGGCATAAAAGCCGGCAAACAGGTTGGCAGTGGTAAACGCGTTGGGCAGCAGATAGATACTGCGGCGGCGCTGTCTTTCGTCAGGCATAGTGGATTCAGGCTGCGGATTCGTCATCGCGGGCGGGGACGGGGAGTTCGGCCAGCACGGTGCTGGTGGCCTTGACCTTGTCGCCGATGGCGACACGCGGCCGCGTCCCTGGGGGCAAGTATACGTCTACCCGAGAACCGAAGCGGATAAAGCCGTAACGCTGCCCCGCATACAAGGACTGCCCGGCCTGCGCATGACACAGGATGCGCTTGGCCACCAGCCCCGCCACCTGCACCGCCGTGACGGTCTGCCCGTCCGGCGTCTGCAGCACCATGGCATTGCGTTCATTTTCCAGCGATGCCTTGTCCAGCGCCGCGTTGAAGAACTTGCCCGGAAAGTATTCGATCGACTGCACGGCGCCATCGACCGGCGCCCGGTTCGAATGCACATTGAAGACATTCATGAAGACGCTGATCTTCAGCGCCGGGCGACCGCCAGCGTAGGGATCGACGGCGTCTTCCACGCACACGATACGGCCATCGGCCGGACACAGCACCAGGCCGTCCCCATCGGGCGCCTCGCGGGCGGGGTCGCGAAAGAATTGCAGCGCAAACAGCGCAAAGATCCAGAACGGGATAGAGACCCATGGCGACCAGGCGCTGACCAGCAGCGCCACAAGCACGGCGCCGATCAGAATGCCCCAGCCCTCGCGGGCGATCACTGGGTGAGGATATGCAGGGATTTTCATAGTAGGCGCAAGAGTAACCCAAAAGGGGAGATGCCCGGCGGCAAACGATAGAAAACGGGCGCTCCGACAGAGCGCCCGATCATTCACAGCATGGGAAGCATCAGTTCTTGGACTGGTCCACCAGCTTGTTGGCCGTGATCCAGGGCATCATGGCGCGCAGCTTGCCGCCGACCTGTTCGATCTGGGATTCGGCATTGATGCGACGACGGGACGTCAGTTCCGGGGCGCCGGCAGCGTTTTCCAGGATGAAGTTTTTGGCATAGACGCCGGACTGAATGTCAGCCAGGCACTGACGCATGGCGGCACGGGTTTGGTCGGTCACCACGCGCGGGCCGGTGACATATTCGCCGTATTCCGCGTTGTTGGAGATCGAGTAGTTCATGTTGGCGATGCCGCCTTCATAGATCAGATCCACGATCAGCTTCAGTTCGTGCAGGCACTCGAAATACGCCATTTCCGGCGCGTAGCCAGCATCAACCAGGGTCTCGAAGCCCGCCTTGATCAATTCAACGGTACCGCCGCACAGCACGGCCTGTTCGCCGAACAAGTCGGTTTCGGTTTCTTCGCGGAAGTTGGTTTCGATGATGCCGGCACGCCCGCCGCCGTTGCCCATGGCATAGGACAGGGCCAGGTCGCGCGCCTTGCCGGATACGTCCTGGTGCACGGCGATCAGGTGCGGCACGCCGCCGCCCTGGGTGTAGGTGTTGCGCACGGTGTGGCCGGGCGCCTTGGGGGCGATCATGATGACGTCGATGTCGGCGCGCGGCACGACCTGGCCGTAATGCACGTTGAAGCCGTGGGCAAACGCCAGTGCGGCGCCCGGCTTCAGATTGGCGGCGATGTCGTTGCGATAGACGGCGGCGATGTTTTCGTCGGGCAGCAGCATCATGACGACGTCGGCGCCCTTGACGGCTTCAGCGACTTCCTTGACGGTCAGACCGGCGTTTTCCGCCTTTTTCCAGGACGCGCCGCCTTTGCGCAGACCCACGGTGACGTTCACGCCGGAATCATGCAGGTTCTGGGCGTGCGCGTGGCCCTGGGAACCGTAACCGATGATGGCAACCTGCTTGCCTTTGATCAGGGACAGGTCGCAGTCTTTGTCGTAGAAAACTTTCATGTTGGAAACTCCAATGTCTTTAATTCTGAAATGAGAGGTTAGGTACAACCGGGCGCCCCGCTATGAGGCGGAGCCCACGAGACTTACAACTTCAGGACGCGTTCGCCGCGACCTATTCCGGATACGCCGGTACGGACGGTTTCCAGGATGGCGCTACGGTCCAGCGCACCGATGAAGGCGGCGATCTTGTCCTGCACGCCGGTCAGTTCGATGGTGTAGGTCTTGTCGGTGACATCGATGATGCGGCCGCGGAAAATTTCCGCCATGCGCTTCATTTCGTCGCGTTCCTTGCCGACGGCGCGCACCTTGATCAGCATCAGCTCCCGTTCGACGTGCGGGCCTTCGGACAGGTCCACGACCTTGACCACGTCCACCAGACGGTTCAGATGCTTGGTGATCTGCTCGATAATTTCATCGGAGCCGATCGTCACGATGGTCATGCGCGACAGCGTGGCGTCCTCGGTGGGGGCCACGGTCAGGGTTTCGATGTTGTAGCCGCGCGCCGAAAACAGCCCCACCACCCGCGACAGAGCGCCGGGTTCGTTTTCCAGCAAAACGGAAATCACGTGTTTCATGGTTTATCCCCTCACAGATCCTCGGCGCCCAACAACATTTCCGTCAGCCCACGGCCAGCCTTGACCATGGGCCAGACGTTCTCGGTCTGATCCGTGATGAAATCCATGAAAACCAGGCGGTCCTTGTATTTGGTGAAGGCCTCGCGCAACGCCGGCTCGACGTCGGCCGGCTTGTCGATGCGCATGCCGACGTGGCCGTAGCTTTCGACCAGTTTGACGAAATCCGGCAAGGCATCCACATAGGATTCGGAATAGCGCGAGCCGTATTCGATCTGCTGCCACTGACGCACCATGCCCAGATAGCGATTATTCAGGCACAGGACCTTCGGCGTCAGACGATACTGATTGCAGGTGGACAGTTCCTGGATGTTCATCTGGATGGACCCTTCGCCGGTGATCACGGCGACGTCGCGGTCCGGGTTGGCCATCTGCACGCCCATGGCGAACGGCAGGCCGACGCCCATGGTGCCCAGGCCACCGGAATTGATCCAGCGGCGGGGTTCCGGGAAAGGATAGTACTGGGCCGCCCACATCTGGTGCTGCCCCACGTCGGACGTGACAAAAGCCTGACCACGCGTGACTTCCCACAGTTTCTGCACCACGTACTGGGGCTTGATCACTGTGTCGGAGTTTTCATAGTCCAGACATTTGCGTGCGCGCCAGGTTTCGATCTGCTTCCACCAGGCATCCAGGCGGCTTTCAGGCACGCTTTGTTCAGCCAGCGACTGCGCGTACAGGCCGAGCATATCCTGCAGCACGTCGCGCACGTCGCCCACGATAGGCACGTCCACCCGCACCCGCTTGGAAATCGACGAAGGGTCGATATCCACGTGGATGATCTTGTGGGCGACCTGGGCAAAGTGTTTGGGATTGCCGATCACGCGGTCATCGAAACGGGCGCCGATGGCCAGCAGCACATCGCAATTCTGCATGGACATATTGGCTTCGTAGGTGCCGTGCATGCCGGGCATGCCCACGAATTTCTCGTCTGTGCCCGGCAAAGCCCCCAACCCCATCAGGGTGGTGGTGCACGGCGCCCCGGTCATGCGCACCAATTTACGCAACTCATCGGCAGCGTTGGCCAGCACGACCCCGCCGCCTGCATAGATCATGGGGCGCTCGGCGGCCAGCAGCATCTGCACGGCCTTTTTGATCTGGCCTTGATGGCCTTTCGTGACCGGCGCATAGGACCGCAGCTGGGTCGGACCGCGCTTGGGCGAGTATTTGCAGGTCGCCACGGACACGTCTTTGGGGATGTCCACCAGCACCGGGCCGGGGCGGCCGGAGCGCGCAATATAGAAGGCGCGGCGCATGGTTTCCGCCAGATCCTTGACATCGCGCACCAGGAAGTTGTGCTTGACGCAGGGCCGCGTGATGCCCACGGTGTCGCATTCCTGGAAAGCATCCTGGCCGATGGCGTGCGTCGGCACCTGGCCGCTGACGATGACCATGGGGATCGAGTCCATGTAGGCCGTGGCGATGCCGGTCACGGCATTGGTCACGCCCGGACCGCTGGTCACCAGGCACACGCCGGTTTTGTCCGAGGATCGGGAATAAGCATCCGCCGCGTGAACCGCAGCCTGCTCGTGTCGCACGAGAACGTGCTGGAATTTGTCTTGCTTGTAGATCGCGTCGTAGATGTAGAGGACGGCACCGCCTGGGTAGCCAAACACGTGGTCTACGCCTTCCTCGATCAGACAACGCACGACGATGTCGGCGCCATTGAGTTCCATAATGGATTCCTTTCGTAACCTGCGTCATGCACCAAGCGGCCTATCGGCAGCCCGGGCCAGTCCTGGAGATCCGCAACATAATCCGACGCTGGGCGATTCACGGAACCGCTTTGCCCGGATACATCGGGGGACCAGTCTGCACCCCTTGGCACAAGACACTCGCGCCATCTGGCGCAGTGTGGTGGAAATGGACGCCCCGGACCACGCTTGTGACGCATCCTGGGACATAAAAACGGCAGACGAAAAAAACCGGGTGTGTGACCCGGCGGTTCGCCACATCAGCCAGCCCCGATGCGGGATGGCAGAAGAGCTAATTTACCGCGTTGCAACATAGGCTGCAAGCTATACTGCCTTCACCGCCATCCGCATGGCTTTTCGGATCCCGGCTGCATGCCCGCACCCACGCCACAACTGCAGCGATTCTTCTACAGCCATCACTTCTTCGGCGGCCTGCGGCAGGCCACGGGGGTGCTGCTGCCCGCTCTGGTGCTGTCAGGCCTGTTCGGCTGGGTCGCTGGCGGTTTTGTGGCGGCGGTGGGCGCGGCCTGCGTCGCCATCCTGGACCAGCCCGGCGGCCCTCGCCGCTACGGCATCAACGGCATGTTCGCCGCCCTGTGCCTGGGCTCGGCGACCACGGCCATCACAGGCCTGGCCGCCGGCAACGCCCTGGCGATCTGGCTGGTGGTGCCGGCGCTGTGCTTCGCTTTTTCCATGCTGACGGTCTACGGCAAGCACGGCGGCCTGCTGGGCTTTGCCTGCCTGCTGATCATGACGTTGACGCTGCGCACACCGCTGACGCAGGCCGACGTGCTGCAGCACACCTTGATTTCATTCCTGGGCGGGACCTTTTATCTGCTCTACAGCGCCCTCGTCCACAGGATGATGTGGCATCGTGAAGAACAGCAGGCCTTATCGGTCGCCCTGTTCGCCACGGCCGATTACATCGCCACCCGCGCCCGTTTTTACGACATCCACCTGGACCTGGGTGAAAACTACCGCCAGTTGATCCGCCGCCAAGCTGCCATGACCGAGGCCCACCAAGCGGCCCGCGACATGGTCCTGCGCGAACTGCCGCGCGGCACGCGATCCCGCGCAGACCGCCAGCGCCAAGGGCTGCTGAACCTGTTCGTGGACATGATCGGCCTGCTCGACAGCATGGTGGCGACGCCGACCGACTACGCTACGCTGCGCGAGGCGCTGCCTGACAGTGACGTGCTGCTGTTCGTGCGCGACGCCATGCACAAACTGGCCGCCAACGTCTCCGGCCTGGCCCTGAACGTCGCCCGCAACCGCCACACCCGGGTGCGCAACAGCGCCAAGGCGGAACTGCGCGCCCTGGAATTCGAGCTGCAGCAGCTGCGCGAACAAGGCATGCCCCAGCGCAACCCGGAACTCTACGCCCTGCTGGTCCAGGTGCTGCGGCGTGTGCGCAACATGACGCGCCAGGTCGACCGCATGGCGGATCACTCGGTCAACCCGCTGCCGCAGCACTCCGATCTGTCCAAGGCCAACCGGTCCCTGAACCGCTTCCTGACCCGCCAGAAATGGCGCCTGGAACTCTTGACCGACAATCTGCACGGCCAATCCGCCCACTTCCGCTACGCCGTGCGGGTCGCCATCGCCGCCCTGCTATCCATGGCCGTCGGCACGGGGCTGGCCTATGCGCCGATGGTCCGTACGCTGGACCCCGGCATGGCTGGCCACAGCTACTGGATCATTCTGACGGTGCTGATCATCATGAAGCCCGGCTTTGCCCTGACCCGCCAGCGCAACGGCTGGCGCCTGACGGGCACGTTGATCGGCTGCGGCCTGGCGCTGCTGCTGTTCTATCTAGGGCTGGACCCCACACTGTATCTGTTGATCCTGGCGGTCTGCAGCGTGCTGGGCTATAGCCTGATCCAGGTGAACTACACCTTGTCGGCGGTGTTCAACACGCTGTTCGTGCTGCTGGTCTTTCACTTCCTGGTGCCCGGATCCAATACCGTGGTCGGCGAACGCCTGGCGGACACGCTGATCGGCTGCGTCCTGGCGCTCGGCTGCAGCTACATCCTGCCCTCCTGGGAACGCAACACCCTGGACGCTCTGGCGCACACCCTGCGCACGGCCAACCAGGCATTCCTGTGCAGCGGGCTGGATTTCGTGCGTGCTGCACGGCTGACGCGGCAAGCGGACCCAGCCGCCGCTACGGACCCGCAAGAAGCCGAAACCCAATGGAAACTATGCCGCAAGAACGTGCACATCGCGTTCAGCAATTTTACTGCTGCGTTCTACCGCATGATGGACGAACCTGCCCGCCGCCAGCGCCGCGTGCCGGTCTACAACCGCCTGATGATTCACCATCACACCTTGGCCTCGCAGATCGCCGCCGTGATTCCCCAGTTGGCCTTGCTGGACGCAGAACCCGATGGCATTCGCCAGGCGCTGGCGGCGACGGATGATTTTCTGGCGGGCCGCCCGGCGGACCCGCCCAAGGTGATCGAGACGGACGGCGATCACGCCGCGCTGGCCTATCCCCTGCGGCAGATGGTGCTGGCCGCCCGGCAGGTCCGGGACAATATGCAGGCCCTGGAGCAAACCGGGACCGCGCGCACCCCTGACCTGCCGGAATAGCCGCAGGCCGCCGCAGCGGGTTCAGATGGCCGCCCCCATGATCAGATCGGGCAGCCAGGTGACCGCCTGCGGGAAGATACATAGCAGCACGATCGCGCCCATCATCACCAGCACATAGGGCACAGCCCCCATCAGGATCTCGCGTGTCGGGACATCGGGCGCGATGGCGTTCAGCACGAACAGGTTCAGGCCTACCGGCGGCGTGATCAGGCCGATTTCCATATTGACGGTCAGGATGACGGCAAACCAATAGGGATCGAACCCCGCCTGGACAATGATGGGCAGCAGCAGCGGCGCCGCCATGACGATGATGGCGACCGGCGGCAGAAACATGCCGGCCACCAGCAGGAACACATTGATCAGCCCCATCAGCAACCAGCGATTGATCTCCAGCGACGCAATGGCGGCCGCCAGCGACTGCGTGATGAACAGTGACGACAAGGCGAAGGCGAACAATTCTGCCGAGGCCATGATCATCATGATCATGACGCTTTCACGCATAGCCGAACCGAACACGCCGGTATACGTGCGCATCCGGAACAGGCGATACACCACGGCCACTACAACCAGCGTCAGCAAGGCGCCGGCGCCGGCGGCTTCCGAAGGCGTCGCCACCCCGCCGTACAGTACGAACAGCATGCCCAGAATAATGACCAGCAGCGGCAGCACACGCGGCAGCGATTCCAGTTTGTCGCGCCAGGAATAATGTCCGCCGTTCGCCCCGAAACGAAAGCCCTTGCGCCGCGCATCGAACAGCGCCCACGCCATGAACAGCGCCGTCAACAGCAAACCGGGCATGACGCCAGCCAGAAACAGCCGCCCGATCGACGTCTGGGTCGAAATGCCGTAGACAATCATCGTCACCGATGGCGGAATCAAAATCCCCAGCGTACCCCCCGCCGCAATCGATCCGGTGGCCACGGATGCCGGGTAGCCCCGCCCCAGCATTTCGGGAATCCCCATTTTCCCGATGGCGGCGCAGGTCGCGGGGCTGGACCCCGTCATGCCGGAAAAGATGGCGCACGCCCCGATATTGGACAGGATCAATCCCCCCGGGACCTTGTACAGCCAACGATCCAGGGCTTTATACAGATCCCCTCCCGCCGGCGTTCCCGCCACGATTGCGCCCATCAGGACGAACATGGGAATCGCCACGTAACCCAGATTGGCGATGCCGGCGAACATGGTTTCAGCCAGCACATAGATCACGTCCGGCCCCATATCCAGGAACAGGCTGGTCACGGCCGCCAGCCCCAGAGCGAATGCGATCGGCATCCCTGTGGCCAGCATCAGGCATAAGCCCACAATGATGCTGATTCCTGCCAGCGTCGGCGTCATGATGGCTCTCCCTTCAGTTTGATGATTTCCGCGACATACTGCAGGCACAACAAGCCGAAACCGAAGACAACCGGCGACAGCGGCATCCACAACGGCACGGCGGCGACGCTGGGTGTCGTCCAGCCGCCTTCCAGGGCTTCAAACAGATGCAGGCCCGTTGCGACCGTCATCACGCTGCAAAACACCAGCCCCAACCAGGCGCCCACCCGATCCATCCAACGGCGTGTTTGCGGCCGCACCAATAGCTGGATGAAATCCACGCCCACATGGCCCTTGGTCATCAGCACATAGGGGGCGCCTAGAAAAATCGCCGCTGTCGCCCCGAACACGACGGCTTCGGTCTGCCAGATCGTGGCCGCCCGAAAGACATAGCGCATCAGAATCATCTGGCACACGACCAGCATGGCGAAGATCAGCAGCAGCACGGATGCCACGCCGCAGGCCCGCGACAGGGCCTCGATCCAACGTATGAAAATTCGACTCATGCGACCTCCCGGCGTCGCTTCAGCTGCAGAGCCGGCGCCGAATCGTACCCGGCGCCGGCCACCCCTTTACTGAACAGCCAGCGCCTTTTTCAACAAGACGTCGCCGCCAGGCACCTTTTCAGCGAACTGCCGGTACGATGAATGCTTGGCGATGTTCATCCAGGCCTGATAGTCATCAGGCGTCATCGTCACGACTTCCACCCCCGCCTTGGTGTAGATGTCGCGCATTTTCTGTTCACCGCTTTTGGCTTCCGCCGTGAAGTAGTCTTCCGCCTTCTGGGCGGCGGCCAGAATCGCCTCGCGCTGCTTGGGTTCCAGATTGTCGAAGACCTTCTTGGACATCAGCACCGGCTCGTACATGAACCACAGGGCGTTATCACCCGGCGCAGTCAGGCACTTGGCCTGTTCGTACAGCCGATACGAGACGAAGCTGTCGTTGGAGGTATTGGCGGCATCCAGCACACCCGTCTGCATGGCCGAATACACCTCGGAAGAAGGCATCGAGGAAATCGACGCCCCGGCGGCAGCCAGCATCTGCTCGAAGGCCGGACCCGCCGCCCGAATCACCTGCCCCTTGATCGTGTCTGGGCTGGTGATGCAGTTTTTCTTGGAGGCAAACCCACCCGCCAGCCAGGCATCGGCAATCACCACGGCGCCCTGCTTTTCGACCAGCGCCTTGATGTCCTTCATGAAGTTGGACTGGTTCAAGCGCTGCGCATGATCATAATTGCGCACCAGGCCCGGCATCAGCGTGGCCGAGAACTGCGGCACCCGGCCCGAGGCATAGTCCAGCGGAAAAGCCGCCATATCCAGCTGGCCGCGCGTCAGTGCGCCCCACTGTTCGGTCGCCTTGTACAAGGAAGAGGCGGGAAAGACCTGGATCTTCAATCCCACATTGGCGGCTTCGACCTCGCGAGCGATGATCTGCACCATTTCATCCCGCGGGTCTCCCTGCCCTCCCGGGAATTGGTGAGAGGCGCGCAATGTGGTTTCGGCCAGAGCGGTTCCTGAACCTGCCGCCAGTGCCAGCCCCAGCGCGGCGCAAAGTATGTGTCGCTTCATCATGATCTTGTCTCCTGATGACTAATTGTCGTTATGTATCTTGCCGTCCTCTGTCGGGCGCGGCTTTCGTCATGCGCGGCTGCGTGTCCTCCTTCTCGTCAATGCAGGCTCGCGTACTGCTGCCGCAGCACGTTTTTCTGAACCTTCCCCATGGTGTTGCGCGGCAGCGCATCAGCCACATGAATCTGTTTGGGTACTTTGAAATTCGCCAGGCCGATCTTCAGCTCGGCCAGCATGGCGTCCGTATCGACCGCCGCCCCTGCCCTGGGGACGACGACGGCCACGACGGCCTCGCCGAAATCGGCATGTGGAATACCGATCACGGCGGATTCCTGAACGCCGGGCATGGTGTCGATGACCATCTCGATTTCCTTGGGGTAGACGTTGTACCCCCCTGTAATGATCAGATCCTTGCTGCGGCCGACGATGCTCAGATAGTCGTCGGGAATTCCCGTGCCGCCCAGCACACCGATGTCGCCGGTGCGAAACCAGCCATCCGAGGTGAATTCCTGGCGGGTCTTTTCCGGCATTCGCCAATAGCCCGCGAATACGTTGGGGCCGCGCACCTGCACATGCCCCGGTTCGCCCACGGCCAAGGACTGATCATCATCATCGACCACCCGCACCGTGATCCCCGGCAGGGCCGGCCCGACCGTCCCCGGCAGACGTTCGCCGCGCGCCGGATCATAAGGATTGGACGTGATCATGCCGGTCTCGCTCATGCCATAGCGTTCCAGGATGGGGATGCCGCTGCGCGCCTGGAACTCACGGAAGGTATCGACCAGCAAGGGCGCAGACCCCGAGATGAAGAGCCGCATATTGCGGCAGGCGGCGCGGTCGAACCGCGCATCGGCCAGCAAACGCACGTAATACGTCGGCACTCCCATCATCAGAGTGCAGCGCGGCAGATAATGCAGGGCCTGATCAACGTCCAGCTTGGGCAGCCAGATCATGCGCGCGCCCGCCAGCAACGCGCCGTGGGAGGCGACAAACAGGCCATGCACGTGGAAGATCGGCAGCATGTGCAGCAAGACATCATCGGCCTGCCAGCCCCAATAGGTTTTCAGCGTCATGGCATTGGATGCCAGATTCGCGTGGGTCAGCATGGCCCCTTTGCTGCGGCCCGTCGTGCCCGAGGTATACAGGATCGCGGCCAGATCATCGGGGGCATTGTGCACCGTATCGAATGCGGGATCCTGCCCAGCGGCTGCTTGCACCAGGCTGCCCTGGCCGTCGGCATTCAGGGTGAACACCCGAACAGCCCCTTTGCTGTGCGCCAGCGGTTCGCACCAGCTGCGGGCGCCGTCCGAACAGACGACCACGACCGGCTCGGCGTCCTCCAGGAAATAGGCGACTTCGGCCTCGTGGTAGGCGGTATTGAGCGGCAGGTAGACCAGACCCGCCCGCAAGGTGGCCAGATAGAGCATCAGGGCTTCCGGCGACTTGTCCACCTGAACCGCCACGCGCGCACCCGCCGGCACGTCCAGCGAACGCAGCAGATTGGCCATCCGGCCGCTCAGGGCATCGATATCCTGCCAACTATAGGTGCGTTCCGGCGCTTCGATCGCCACCGTCTGACGATCCGCCGGGAAGCCCGACTGCAGAATCACATAAAGATTGGCATTGGATGTCAATTTCATTCTCCTTTGAAAACCGGGGGGCGCCTGTCCAGGAAAGCCTGCACCCCCTCGCTGTGATCGGGCCCGGATGCGTAGCTGAAGCATGCCTGCCATTCCGCCTCTGTCAGAGGCGGGCCGCCGGCGCTCAGCCGGGTCGCCATGCGCTTGTTCAAGCGCGCCGCCTGTGGCGCACCCGCACTCAGGCGGGCCACCGTGGCGGCCTGTTCGGCATCCAGATCGGCGGCCTCGACGACGCGCGTCAACAGGCCCTTGGACCAGGCTTCCGCGGCATCAAACACCCGCCCTTCCAAGAGAATTTCCAGAGTGACGGCCCGGCCTGCCAGCGCCAGCAAGCCGCGCATTTCATCGGGCGCCATGGGAAAACCCAAGCGGTTTATCGGCGCGCCAAACCGCGCATCATGCGCCGCCAGGCGCAAATCGCACACACTGGCGATTTCCAGCCCGCCGCCGACGCAGACCCCTTCGATGACGGCCAGTACGGGGTGGGGACATTGGGCGATCGCCTGCAGGGCCGGGGCGATGGTGCGGCGGTGATAGGCCTGCACCTGATCAGGACGGGAGCGTTCCCGGGGAAATTCCCGGATGTCCGCCCCCGCCGCAAAATGCCCGCCGACCCCTCGGACGACGACACAGCGCAATGCAGTATCCGCCGACAAGGCGGTGAACGCCTGCGCCAGCTCGCGCCACATGGAGACGGTGATGGCGTTCATCCGCCCCGGATGGTCCATCCACACCGTCGCGGCCGATGCCGCACGCTGCACGCGAATGCAGCCCGCAACCCTGTCATTCTGCGCTATAGCCATTGCACCCCCCGCGACACCCGGGGCTTGCCTGCCGCCAGACGGGCCCGATTCTCATCCAATTGATCGGGCTCGTACAGGTAATTCACCATCAGGCCGCAGGATTGCTCCAGCCCCTTGGCCGAGCGGTCAGCCGACCAGTTCAGCCGCTCGATCCGCGCGCCATTGCCCAGATGGAAACGGGCCACCGGATCCACCGGGTCCTCGCCGCGCAGTTGCTGCAGGTAATGCGCTGCCAGCCTCAGACCCGTCCGGCGCACGGATTCCGCGCCAGCCCCGGGCGTTGCGGCGCGCAAGCGATCGACCCATCGGGCGCCGGCCTCCGGGTCCTGGGCAGCCGTCTGCCGCTCGGTCTTGTCGGCCAGATATTCCTGGATCTCGGCGCCGCTGCGCTTGCCCAGCCAGTCGGCAAACCCCGGCATGGGCGACAAGGTGGCAAACGATTTGAGTTTCGGCAGTTCGGACAGCAATTCCTCGATCACGCGTTTGAGCAGGAAATTGCCGAAACTGATCCCGCGCAAACCTCTTTGGGTATTGGAAATGGAATAGAAGATCGCCCAGCGGGCCTTGCCCAGATCCGCCAGCGGACGGCCCGGGTCGATCAACACCTGCACGTCGGCAGCCATCTGCTCGGTCAAGGCCACTTCGACGAAAATCAGCGGCACATTGCTCATCCGCGGGTGGAAAAAGGCATAACAACGGCGGTCGGCGGCCACCCGGCGGCGCATATCGTCCCAGGAACGGATTTCATGCACGGCTTCATACTGGATCAGTTTTTCCAGCAGAGAGGCTGGCGAATCCCAATTGATGTGGTGCAGTTCCAGCATGCCCACATCGAACCAGTTCGACAACAACACCGCCAGGGCCTGTTCCAACGCCGACAAGCCCGCCACCTGATTGCGCCAGCGCAGCATGTCCGCCCGCAGTTCTACCATCAGGGCCAGCTGATCGCTTTCGGCATACAGGCGGCGAAACAGCCGGCTGCTGAGGTCAGCATGCGATTCCAGACCGATGCCGGCATGCACCAGGCCTGCCAGCAGGCTGCGGCGTTCATCCGCATCAGCCGCCAGATAGCGCTCCGCCCACTGCCGCGCCAGACGGTTCGCTGCGCTGTCGGTCAGCGTCGCTTCGTAGAGCGCCCTCAGGGCGGCGGGATCCGGCAGGTGATCCCGATCCAGCCAGCGATTCAAACGCTCCAGCAAGCCGGCTGATCGGGGAGAAGCCTCGGGCATGACCGGTTGGGCGGCAGCATCCGCCGCGACGGCGGCGCGGCCCGAGTCCGCATCCGGATTGGGCTGGCCCGCGCCGACCCCAGGATTCGATCCAGTCATGACGACTCTCCCGACAGGACGGGGTCGGGCGCCGAGCGATCCGACGGCGCAGGCTCCTGCCGCGCCAGCGCCTGCAGGGCATCGAGCTGGCGCATCAAATGCTTGCGTGTGACGGCGTCTGCGCCTTCCGGGTCCCGAGCCTTCAGCGCGGCAAAAATCGCCAGATGTTCCGCGCAAGACTCACGCACGCGGCCCGGATAGCTGAGGCTGCGATGGCGCGACAGGCTGAGCACCTGACGCAGATTATCGATCAGATCCGACAGCCAGGGATTGTCCGCCAAGGTCTGGATAGCTTCGTGGATGCGGGCATTGGCCGTGTAATAGTCGTCGATGGAACCCAGTTCGGCGAAATGCTGCAGATCGCGATGCAAAATTTCCAGGCGCTGCAGATCGGCCTGCGTGACCTTGCTGGCGGCTTCGTAGGCGCAGCGCCCTTCCAGCAACGCCATCAAGGGAAAAATATTTTCCAGATCGCGGGCCGACAGTTCATTGACGAAACATCCCCGGCGCGGCTCCAGGCGCAGCAGGCCTTCGGCTACCAGCACTTTCAGGGCTTCCCGCAAGGGCGTGCGGGAAATGCCCAGCTCATCCGTCAGACGGACCTCGTCAATCCAGGCGCCAGCCTGCAGCTCTCCGGCCTGGATCATGCCTCTCAGGCGATCCGCTACTTCCTGGTAAAGAATCTTCTGGACAATTCTGGCCGCCATCGGGGTCTCCCGTGCAGATTCTGGAAATTAATAATTCATAATTATGGCCAGCATAAGCACTGCGGAGTCCATCAACAACCTAGGTTATCCCTGATACGCTCAGGCGGGCAGGAAAGCGAGGGTCACCCAGCCGCGCGCCGGAACACCAGCCGATCCGCCGTCGATGCCTCGTCAGCGTATGCATACCCATCTGCCGCAAATTTTCGCAGACCCGCCACCCGGTCCGTGCCGTGATCGATGACATAGCGCGCCATCAGGCCCCGCGCCCGTTTGGCATGAAAGCTGATGACCTTCCAGACGCCGTTTTTCTCGTCCTGAAAAACGCATTCAATGACACGGGCCTGCAGCACTTTCCGATCCACGGATTTGAAGTATTCCTGGGATGCCAGATTCAGCAGCACCCGTTCACCCGGCAGGGCATCCAGGCGCCGATTGAGTTCCTGTGCGATCCGGGCGCCCCAGAACTCATACAGGCTATGCCCCCGCGCCGTTTTCAGCCGGGTGCCCATTTCCAGGCGATGCGGCTGGATCAGATCCAGCGGCCGCAGCACCCCGTACAGACCGCTGAGAATCGCCAGATGGCCCTGCGCCCAAGTCAGACGGGCATCGGATAATTCCGCCGCCCGCAGGCCTTCGTAGACGTCGCCATTGAACGCCAGCGCCGCCTGGCGGGCATGGCTGACATCGGGGGCATCGACCCAGGCGGCATAACGCTCTGCGTTCAGGCTGGCCAGCGCATCAGACAAACCCATCAAGCCGGCCAGATCGCCCGCCGACAGCGTCTGCATGACGCTCACCAGTTCGCGCGTATCGGCGGGAAAGACCGGTGCAGTGTGCTGCGTCGTGCGCACCGGCGAGTCATAGTCCAGCTTTTTCGCCGGCGACAAAACCATCAACATGAAGAGCTCCTGCACATAAATGACAACGGCGACAGCATAAGCTATCGCCGCAGGAAACCGGTCCGGCCGGCGCGGACCGTCGGAAATCAGCGGGCCGTCCAGCCGCCGTCGATGGACAGTGTGGTGCCGGTCATCTGCGCCGCCGCATCCGATGCGATGAACACCGCTGCCTGCCCCAGCTGCTGCGGGGTCACGAACTGCAGCGAGGGCTGCTTTTCCGCCAGGAGATCGCGGGCGGCATCATCGATGCTGAGACCCTTTTGCTGCGCCAGCGCCTGGATCTGCTTTTCGACCAGCGGCGTGCGCACCCAACCCGGGCAGATGGCATTGCAGGTGACGCCGGCGCCGGCGTTTTCCAGCGCCGTGACCTTGGTCAAACCCACGACCCCATGTTTGGCGGCCACATAGGCGGACTTGTTGACCGACGCCACCAAACCATGCGCCGAGGCGATATTGATGATGCGCCCGGACTGCTGTTTTTTCATGGTCGGCAGCGCCGCCGCCGTGCAATGGAAAACCGCCGACAGGTTCAGCGCAATGATGGCGTTCCATTTATCGACGGGGAAGTCCTCGACCAGATCGGTATGCTGGATGCCGGCATTGTTGACCAGGATATCGATGCCGCCCAGCGCCTTGACCGATTGGGTGATGAAATCACGCGCCGCCTGAGCGTCCATCAGATCGGCATTCAGGTAAACGGCCTTGATGCCGAAGTCCTTTTCCAGGCCGGCGCGCTCTCGTTCGATGGCTGCCGCATCGCCGAATCCGTTGATCACCAGATCGGCCCCCTGACGGGCCAGTTCCTGCGCGATGGCCAGGCCGATACCGCTGGTGGACCCTGTGACGACTGCTTTTTTGCCTTTGAGCATATGAGGACTCCTGCTGAAACAGTTCATGAAAATGACTGAATCCAGTGTAGCGCGCCGTCCTGAATGCTGCCTTGCAGCCCCGATCAAACGCCAGTAACATCCGGCCGTGGGGTGCGGGGGGGTTGTGGCATTTTTTATGGTCATCACAGCACATGCCCGTCCTCTACAGCCCGCTCTTCGCCATCGCCGCCGGCGCATCCGCCGGCGCCATTCTGCGCTGGTGGCTGGGGCGCACCTTGAACGCCCTGTTTCCGCTGCTGCCGCCCGGCACGCTGGCCGCCAATCTGCTGGGCGGCTATATCATCGGTCTGGCGATTGCCGTCTTTGGCACATCCCCTCACCTGTCGCCGCAGCTGCGGCTGTTCATCATCACCGGGTTCTGCGGCGGCCTGACGACGTTTTCGACGTTTTCAGCCGAACTGGCCATCTTGCTGCAAGAAGGACGATTCGGCTGGTTGGCGGCATCCATCCTGACCCATGTGGGGGGGTCCCTGGCCATGACGCTGCTGGGCATCGGCACAGTAGCCGTGATCCGGATGATGAGCGCTGCCTAGACTGCGGCGCCCCGCCCGCCGCTCATGGCCCCGCCAGGCAGCGGGACCACGGGCCGGGTTGTTTATTCCGACGCGGTCACGGCGGCCGGCGTCTGCTTTTTGCGACGCGCCAGCCACTGGCCAAGGCCTACCACCAGCAAGGCGCCGATGATTTCAGCCGTGATCTTCCAGACCATCGCCGGTTCGCCGAACTGCTCGACCACGAACACATCGGTGATCAGCATGCCGCCGGCAATCCAGCCCAGCAGCCCCGCGCCCAGCACCACGACCGTCGGGAAACGATCGATCAGCTTCAGCACCAGCGTGCTGCCCCAGATGATGATGGGCACGCTGACCAACAGGCCAAAGACCACCAGCCCGATCTGATGATCGACGTGAGCGTTCTGCGCCGCCCCGGCAATGGCGATGACATTGTCCAGGCTCATCACAAAGTCGGCGATGATGATGGTCTTGACGGCGGCCAGGATCGACGCCCCGCCCTTGATCTTGTCATGCGCATCATCTTCGGGCAGCAACAGCTTGACGCCGATCCACAGCAGCAGCAAACCGCCGACCACCTTCAGGAAGGGTACGCTGAGCAATGTCAGCGCAAAGGCGATCAGCACCACGCGCAGGATGATGGCCCCGGCGGTCCCCCACAGGATGCCTTGCATGCGTTGTTTGGGCTGCAGATTGCGGCACGCCAGGGCGATCACCACGGCGTTGTCGCCCCCCAGCAGAATATCGATCAGGATAATCTGGAATACCGCGCCCCAATGCAGGGTCTGAAAAAATTCGATCATGGTCAGTCTCTATGAAAAATGGCCTGAAACCCATTCGGGCCAGGCCATTCTCGGGATAGAGATGCACCTTGCCCATAACGGCAAGGTCTTGCTCGCAACCAATTGATTGCCCGGACACCGGGTGCCTGCCTGAAGCAGACGACCGTCATGACGATGCCACAGAAAGTGAGCTACTCCCCTTGATCTGCGAAGTATATAGGAAAAAGGCTACTTCAGGGCGGCCGCCACGATCGCCGACAAAGCGGTCGTCGGCCGGCCGATCAAACGCGACAGCTCGCGCCCCGTGTGAAACAGAGCGCCTTGCGACGCGCAAACGTCCCAACCCGCAATGGCCTTGGCAAAGTCGGCGGGCAAGCCAAACCCCTGCAAAGCCGCGGCATAATCCGCTTCCGGCAGATTCCGGTACGGAATCGTACGGCCCGTCTGACGTGAAATTTCCGCAGCCACATCCGCCAGGGTATAGCTCTCGTCCCCCGCCAATTCATAGACCTTGCCGTCATGGCCCGCGCTGCTCAGGACAGCCGCAGCGGCCTCGGCATAATCCGCCCGCGCGGCAAACGAAATCCGGCCTGCTCCCGCGCTGCCGATCAAGGCGCCGCCTGCCACGGCGATCCCGCAATCGTTCCCGCATAATTTTCGCCGTACCAACCATTGCGCAAAATCGTGCATGGCGATACCGGAATCCTTCAGCATCGCTTCGGTCGCCTGATGTTCACCCGCCAGACTCAAACTGCTGGTATCGGCATGCAGCAGGCTGGTATAGACGATGCGGGATACGCCCGCCTGTTTGGCTGCATCAATGACATGGCGATGCTGCTCGGTGCGTTTGCCCAGTTCATTGGCGGAAATCAACAACAAGGTGTCGACCCCGGCCAGCGCAACCGCCAGGGTCTCGGGTCGGTCATAATCCGCCTGACGGACCGCAACCCCCAGATCGGCGGCTTTCGAGGGCGTCCGCGCCAGGGCGACCAGGCTTTGGGATGGCGCCCTGCTCTGCAGGGCATGAATCACGAGACGGCCCAACTGGCCGGTGGATCCTGTAAGGGCGATTGTCATGACGTGTCTTCCATTGCGTTGAGTGAGGATGACACTGTATGCTTTGTACTAACTTTTAGGAAGTACGCACATGAAAGTAAGTATAGAAAATTCAACTATCCCCCTTGTACAACGGGGCAATCTGCTGGCCGAGGCCTGTCCATCGCGCGACGTGCTCAAACACATGACCAGCCGCTGGGGGGTATTGGTCCTGCGTGTCCTGTCGGGGGGTACGCACCGTTTCAGCGCTTTGCGGCGCACCATCGGCGGCGTCAGCGAACGCATGCTGGCGCAAACGCTGCAATGGCTGGAAAGCGACGGCCTGGTCGATCGCGTCGCCTTCGACGTCGTCCCGCCTCATGTGGAATACAGCCTGACTCCGCTGGGCCGGGAAGCAGCAGAGCAAGTCGGCGCCCTGGCCGACTGGATCGAGATCAACCTGCCGCAGATCCTGGCCGGCCGCCAAACGGCCAAGTCATCCTGATCAGGCAGGCATCAGGCCGCCGTCGCAGGCCCGGGCATGAAGCGCCAGGCGATCAGCCCGCCCAAGGCCTGCGCCAGCAGCAGGACTGCCACCGTGCCATGCCATCCGCCCCAGGCATACGCCACCCCGCACAGCCAGGCCCCGGTGAATCCGCCGCAATAGTAAGCGGAATAATACAGACCGCTGGCCAGGGATCTGCCCTGCGTGATGCGATAGGCGATGAAGCTCATGGTGGCCGACTGAGTGATGAACGTGCCGCAGGCGGCAATGGCCAGCGCCGCCACGATGCCCCAGGAAGGCCGCACCAGGGTCAGCGCCACCCCCAGGGCGGATAAGGCCAACATGGACAGCACCGTGCGGCGCACGCCGATGCGCGGAATAATGCGCCCCGCCAGCGGCGTCACAACCACCCCCAGCAGATAGACGGCAAAGATATTGGCCAATTGGCCGGAACTGAAATGATAGGGCGCTTGCGCCAAATGCAGATTGACGAAGGTGAACAAGCCGATCAGCGCAAACAGCACCGTGAACCCCAGGGCGCAGGCGGTCTGCAGCGAAGGGTTGCGCAACAACTGCCCCAGGGTCGTCATGCTGGATCGAAAGCGCGTATTGGCCACGAAATGCCGCGAATCCGGCAGACCGCGCCAGACGATCACCGCCCCCGCCAGGTTCAACACAGCCATCACGCCAAAGGCCGACTGCCAGGCTATGTATTCCGTCAGATGCCCCAGAATGAAGCGCCCTGAGAAACCCCCCAGCACGCTGCCCGATACATACAGCGTGACGATGCGCACCATGGCCGGACCGCGGAACTCTTCGCCGATATAGGCGATGGCGACCACCGATACCCCTGGCACCGCCAAGCCCTGCAAAAAACGCAGGATCAGCAGCCCCTGAACCGACCCCACCAGCGGCATCAGCGCCGTGGGAATCGCCAGGGCGAACACCGATCCGACGATCAGTTTTTTGCGGCCGATCGCATCGGACAGCAGGCCGATGAAGGGGGAAATCAGCGCCACCGCCAGCACCGTCATCCCCACCGAATTACCGATTTCCACCACCGAGGCATTCAGGTCACGCTGCAGCTGCGGCAGGATGGACTGGATCGAATAGACCTGGATGAAGGCGAACACCCCCACCAGCGCCATGGTCAGTTTCAGCAACAGACCGGGGCGGTCATCGGGATCGTCAAAGGGGGCAGACACGAGGGATGGACATACTTTGCAGGAATTTTCCATTATAGGAGCGTGAATGCTCATGGTATAAAAAGGCTGTTTCACCCCAGCAGGATCAGGGACATGTCCACACGAATATTCATCCGCCTGGGCGCCGCATCGGTGCTTGCCATCCTGATGTCGGGATGCGCATCCGACAGCACTGGCGTCAGCACCGCCCTGAGCAAACCGCTCTGCGCCGTAAGCCCCAGCAGCTGCCTGTATGACGGCGCCTACGAACCTGGCGAAGCCGCCTATGCCGAACAGGAAGCCAGACGCCTGAATCAGGCCCAACTGAGCAGACTGAGGGGCATGTAGCCCCATGCCGGACGCCGTTTCTTTTACCGACGCCCTCGCCCGCCTGGCGCCCCCCGAAGACCAGCGACACGCCGCCGCCCTGGCGCGCGAAGCCTTTACCCTGGCATTCAAGCAAGCCGCCGCCGAGTCCACGGCGGATCAGACCGCCGGCATCCTGGCGCACTGCCTGGCCTGGAAAGCCGCCGCCCCCGCCCCGGATGCCGCCGCCCTGCGGCTGGCAATGCTGCTGTCCGGCCTGGATCAATGGGGGCTGGCCTTCAGCCAGGCCTTCGGCATCACAGCCATCCCGTCCCTGACGCAATTGATCGCGGATATGCGCACACAGGCTGACGCCGTCGAGGAAGCCCACCTGCAGCAACAGCTGGAACAGCTGGATGCGCAGGAAGGCAACGCCATCGATTTCAAGATCACCCTGCGCCGCGACATCCACCTGGCGCTCTGGCATGCCATGGCCTGCAGCGCCGACCCGGCATCCGCCCAGGCGATCCTGCAGACCCTGGGCAGCCTGCTGCTGGCCCTGAATACCCGCATGCCGGAACTGGGCTGGAGACTGGTGGCCGACGCACTGGCCCACATCCAGATCCGCCTGCTGGACGGCGAATTGCCGCCGCTGGCGCAAAGCGGCACGCAGGCCTTGCTCGACGCCCTGCGCCAGGCCCTGCCGGCTGAGCGCTACAAGACCATCCTGGCGCATGCCGCCAACGCGCTGATGGACTGGCAACGCGCCCGGCGCCCTCACTGAAAAGGCTGCCTGCGCATCATCAGGATGCGCGCAGACGCCCACACCCGAATATTAAAGAATGCAAAATCCCGCCCCCTGCATGGACGCGCCGGGATCCGGCAGGGATAATGGGCAAAAGCCCCGGCCGGCGTGACTGTGATGCTCGCCCCCGGACACGGGGCGCATCATATCGGTCGGGAGCGCGGACAATGCCACTCAGGATGCCAGTTCTGAAACTCAGCCCACGGGCAGTCAAGATTCTGGCGGGCATCGCGCTCACCCTGCTGATGCTGGCCGCGCTGTCGGCCTGGCTGGTACCCAAGGCGGTACGCCATGCGCTCACCCAGAACGTCGCTGAACTGCTGGGTCGCCAGGTGGATGTGGGCGACATCCGCTTCAACCCCTTTACGCTGGCGCTCAGCGCCCAGGATCTGGTCATCTCCCAGCCGCAGGCGACACCGCTGCTGCAGATCGGCGAGATCGACCTGCGCGTGGCCTGGCGTTCCATCGTGATGTTTGCGCCTGTGCTCGACCGCATCCGCATCGATCAGCCCCGCCTTGCGCTGGTGCGCCAGGACGCCACGCACTTCAATTTTTCCGACATCATCGACCGGCTGACCCGGTCACCAGCCCAGCCGCCCGCCGATGCCAAGCCGGAAGCAAAAGCACTGCCGCGCTTTTCCCTGAACAATCTGTCCTTGACCGGGGGCGCCATCAGCCTGGAAGATCACCTCACCGGACGACAGCAAAAAATCGACGAACTGACGCTGGGCATTCCCTTCATTTCGTCGTTTGGCTACGCCACGAAAATCGACGTGCTGCCTGCCGTGCACATGCTCATCAACGGCAGTCCCTTTGACTTGAGCGGGACGGCGCGGCCTTTCGATGCCATCCCCGCATCCACCCTGGACGTGACGCTCGACGACCTGGCGCTCGACCAGTGGGCCGACTTCTGGCCCCTGCCCCTGCCTGTCCGGATCAAGAGCGCCCTGCTGGATTCCCGGCTGCAAGTCTTGTTCGAGCAGCCCTCCGGCGCCGCGCCACGCATCCGCGTACAAGGCGGCCTGGATCTGCATCAACTGGATGTGACCGAATCCTCCGGCGCACCGTTGTTGGCCTGGAACAGCCTGAACATCCAGAACCTGGCAGCCGACCTGAGCGCCCGGACGGTCTCCATCGAAACGACGACGCTGGACACACCCCGCGTACAGGCGCATCGCGATGCCCGGCAGCTGAACTGGCAGCGTGTCGCCCAGGGCTTTGCCAAACTGGGCGAACCGGCGCCCGCTGAACCCGCTGCTGATGCCGCAAACGCCACACCGGCAACTGCCAGCACGCCAGAACCCGCCCCCGCCGATCCCAAATCTGCCGCCTCGGTTTCTGCTCAGGCCAACGGCGCGCCACCAACCGCCCAGCAAGCGACCGCCGCACCGTCCGCCGCCCCCGGCTGGGCAATCACCATCGGCGCCTTCAAGATGCAGGCCGGCGAGATTCACCTGCGCGACGATCCCTCCGGCCTGGACTATCCTGTCAGCGGCCTGAGCGCTGACATCCAGCACATCGCCTGGCCGCAGCCCGCCGATCAACCCATGCAGGTGCAGCTGAACATGGACAATCCGGCCGACGGCAGCTCGCTGCAGATCCAGGCGCCTGTTGTCCTGCAGCCTCTTTCCGTTCAGGCGCAAGTCCGATTGGATCAACTGGCGCTGGCGCCTTTTGCGGCGGCAGTACGCCATTTCGCCCCTATTACCGTGCAGGATGGCCGACTCAGCCTGGAAGGCGCCGTCGATGTCGCGGGGACTCAAGTCCTGGCGCGCGACGTCAAACTGGGCCTGCAGCAGTTCGCCGCGCGCGATGATTCCGTCAAACCCGGCGTGAACCTGTCCATCGGTTCGCTGGCGCTGGACGCCGACCGGCTCGCCCTGGATGCCACACCTTCACACTTCATCCTGCACGCCGATGGCCTGCAAAAGCACGGCACGCTGGCGCTCAAGGGCGTCCTGACGGCACAGCCGCTGCAGCTGAAAACCTCGATCGATCTGGCGAAATTCGATGTGGCTTCTCTGGCCCCCTATATCGCGTCCAGCCTGAACGCCACCGTGCGCAGCGTCTCCCTGAGCGCGCGCGGCGACGCCGAATTCGTCCCCGCCCAACACAACAAACCGATGCGGGCGGATTGGCGCGGCGCCGTCCAGGTGAACAATGTCGATCTGCAGGATCGCGTCAACAAAGCGCCATTCCTGAACTGGAAGCATCTGGGCCTGAGCAATATGCGCGTCTCGATGGCGGGGCCGAAACTGGGGCTGGGGCTGGGCGACATCCAGCTGGACGACTTCTACGGCAACATCCTGCTGAACAGCAACGCGCGCCTGAACGTCATGGACATCCTGGTGGACAAGGGCCAGGCAGCCGGTTCCATCACACAGGACACACAGACCCGCCGGGGCCAACAGGCCGACACCGGCAAACCTGCCGCTGCCAAATCCGCCGCCCGACGGACTGCCGAACCCGATATCTCGATCCACAGCGTCAAGCTCAAGCGCGGCCGCATGACGTTCAACGACCATTTCGTGCGGCCCAACTACCGCGCCGAGCTGTCGTCCATCGACGGCGCCCTCACTGCCGTCTCCTCGACCAAACCCACACCGGCCAAAGTCAATATCGCCGGTCGCGTATACGGCACAGCGCCCTTTGCCGTGTCGGGCACGGTGCAGCCTTTCACACGCTATCTGGCGCTGGACCTCAAGGCTTCCGCCAAAGGCGTGGACCTGCCTCGATTCACCACCTATTCTTCCAAATACGTCGGCTACGCCATCGAACGCGGCAAACTATCGGTCGATCTGCAATACGAAATCAAGGACCGCGCACTGCAGGCCAGCAACAAGGTGCTGCTGAATCAGCTGACGTTCGGCAAACCATCCGACAGCCCTGACGCCATCAAGCTGCCTGTGCTGCTGGCGGTGTCCCTGCTGAAGGACTCCAATGGCAATATCGACATCAATCTGCCGATCTCGGGTTCGCTGGACGATCCGCAGTTTTCGATCGGCGGCATCGTCGTGCAAGTCATCATGAATACGCTGGCCAAGGCGGTGACGGCGCCCTTCAAGCTGCTGGCCTCCGCCTTCGGCAGCGACAACGACCTGTCGCAGATTACCTTTGCGCCCGGCAGCGCCGTACTCGACGACACGGCCCAATCCAGTATCGCCACGCTGGTCAAGGCGCTGACCGACCGCCCCGCCCTGAAGATGGACATCATCGGTCGCGCCGATCCGCAATCCGACGAAGCCGGCCTGCGCCAGGCCTGGGTAGACGACAAGCTGCGCGCCGCCAAGGCCCGCGACGTCGGCGGCCGGGGCAAGCAAGCGGCCCCCGGCACGATTGCGCTGACCGACGCCGACCGCGCTAAATACCTGGAAGATGTCTACGACGACACCAAGATCAAGGACAAACCGCGCAACGCCATCGGCTTTGCCAAATCCTTGCCGCCCGAACAGATGAGCGCCCTGCTGCTGGCCGCTGTCCCGCTGGACAAGCAAGCCCTGGAAACACTGGCGCAAGCCCGCGCGCAAGCCGTGTACGAACAGATTCTGACGACCGCCCAGGACCTGACCAACCGGGTCTTCATCGTCGCGCCCAAGATCGACGCAGCGGACACCGAGGACAGCGGTCCGGCGACGCGCGTGGATTTTGCCTTGCAGTAGGCAGGGGAACGCCTGGTCGTTCCCCTGGACCAGGACGCCGCGCTAGGCCCCGCCAATCAGCTGCCGGGCCGCTTTGATCGCACTGTCCACATCCTTGCGGAATCGCGCCGAGGTTTCCTGGATGCCGTGACGCAACAGCGTATGCCTGACAGCCTGGGTCGCCGCAACAATATACACGGCAGCGCCCCGACGGCCCGCCTTGTTGGCCAGCCCTTCGATCGTGGCGACGCCGCTGGAATCCAGCAAAGACACTGCCGACAAATCAATGATGTAGGCCTTGGGCCGATCACTGATGCGATCCAGCGCCGCCTCGACGGCGGACGTCGCGCCAAAGAAAAACGCCCCGCTCACGCGGATCACCGCGATATCCGAATCCGCCGGGACCGCCAGTTTTTCATCCCCGGGGACGCTGTCTGCCATATCGTCCGGCGCCCAGGCATGAACGCGTTCCACCGCCACCATCCCGGCCATACGGTGCATGAACAGCAACGCGCTCAGGGCGAAGCCGATCAGGATCCCCTCGCTGAGATCGCGGAAAATGACCAGCAGGAAGGTCACCAGCAGCACGACCGCATCCCCCCACGACACCCGCAGCAAGCGCGCGAAGGCGTGTTTCTCGACCATGTTCCAGGCCACGATCGTCAACACCCCCGCCAAGCTGGCCAGGGGGATATAGGAAGCCACCGGCGCTGCGATCAGCACGAACAAAAGCAGAAAGACGGCATGCAGCATGCCTGAAACCGGCCCGCGTGCGCCAGATCGGATATTCGCCGCTGTGCGCGCAATATTGCCGGTCACGCAGATGCCGCCGAACAAGGGGGATGCAATATTGGCCATACCCTGAGCGACCAGTTCGCAGTTGGAGCGATGCCGCCCCCCCGCCATGGAATCCGCCACGACGGCGGACAGCAGGCTTTCTATGCAGCCCAACAAAGTAAAAGCCACGGCATTGGGCAGCACGGCCAGCACCTTGGCATAGCTGATATCAGGCAAGCTGGGCGCAGGCAGCGTCTGAGGAATCCCGCCGAACTGTGTGCCGATGGTTTCTACCGGCAAGCCGAACAGGGCGGCGCCCACCGCCGCCACCACGACTGCAATCAGGAACGAGGGCCATTGCGGCCGGTACCGCCGTACCACCACGATGAGCGCAATCGTCACGGCAGCGACCAACACCGCTATGGGGCTGGTGGTCGGCAGAGCCGTACCCAAGGCGTGCAGCTTGGGCAGCAAGGGGCCCGGCTCGTGTTCCAGCCGCAGCCCGAACAGATCACGGATCTGGCTGGCAAAGATGATGACTGCTATGCCGGCGGTGAATCCCACCGTCACCGGATAGGGAATGTATTTGATGAAAGCGCCCAGCCGCAGAAACCCGATCGCGGCCAGCATCAGCCCCGACAGCAGCGTCGCCAGCAACAGCCCGTCCACCCCGTGCTGGGCCACCGCCGCCGCCACCAGCACGATGAAGGCGCCCGCCGGCCCGCCGATCTGAAAACGGCTGCCGCCAAAGGCCGAAACGATGAAGCCGCCGATGATGGAGGTATACAGGCCGCGATCCGGTGTTACTCCGGATGCAATGGCAATCGCCATAGACAGCGGCAGCGCCACGATCGCCACCGTCAAACCTGAAAACGCATCCGCCCGAAGGCTTGCCAGACCGTAGCCTTGCTTGAGCACGGTTACGATCTTGGGTGTGTACAGTTCGCGAAAACTGGGTTTCGGGGCAGAGGCTACGTCCATACCAATCCTTTCATCCGCCATACGGCTTGCGCTATTATCGGCTCCGGCAGCGATTCTACGATTGTCCTATCTCAAACGCTGTTGCCAAGGCGACACACACGAGATCACCGCCCCCTTTCCGCCCCCTTCCGAACCGAGGCCATGACATGAACCAGATCACCATCTATCACAACCCCGCCTGTGGCACGTCACGTAATGTACTGGCCCTGATCCGTGAGCGCGGCGAAGAGCCCGCCGTCATCGAATACCTGAAAACGCCCCCTGGATCGCGCCGCACTGACGGCGCTGATCGCCGCGATGGATGCGCCGGTGCGCTCGGTGCTGCGCGAAAACGGTACGCCCTACGCAGAACTGGGCCTGGATGACCCGAAATGGAGCGACGAACAATTGATTGATTTCATGATCCAGCACCCTATCCTGATGAACCGGCCCATTGTCGTCACGTCACTGGGCACGCGCCTGTGCCGGCCCTCTGAAACAGTACTGGAGATTCTGCCGCAGGGTGCATCCAAGGCTTGATGCGCGACAAGATTACAGGGGCTTGCGCGCCAACAAGGTGGCGAACTGCAGCCGGGCCCCGTTATGCATGGTGCCGGGATCTTCGTTATATTTAACGAGGTCCCAGCCCTGATAAATCGCGCTGAGTTCCCCTGGCTTCAGGGTGAAGGGGAAATTCATCGGACAAGGGTATTCCGCCGTGTCCATGGCGCACACAATCAGGTTGTAGCCCCCCGGCAAGGTGTGATCCTGCATGTCGGACAGCACAGCGCCCACCCGCGACATGTCCAGAAACATCAAGGTCACCGTGCAGGCGATGAATCCGTAATCCGCATCCAGCGCCGCATCGTTAAGGTCATAGACCCGTGGTTGAATCGTGC
Organism: Castellaniella sp.; assembly: GCF_034675905.1. GTDB lineage: Bacteria > Pseudomonadota > Gammaproteobacteria > Burkholderiales > Burkholderiaceae_B > Castellaniella. The sequence continues at coordinate 31,969 of NZ_JAUCCV010000001.1, forward strand.
GGATGTCTTCTTGCTGGACAATGGACTGCAACATGCCAATGGCATTGGAATTGGCATCCACGGCCGTCACATCAAAGCCCTGCTGGTGCAGGTACAGGGCATTGCGCCCGTTCGAGCACCCCATATCCAGCGCAGCGCAGGGCGCGATCACCTGACAGGCCTGCACGACTTCGCTGTGGGCCGGATTCAGGCCGTAGCGGCTGTTCAAATCTTCCATTGCTTGCGATCCTTGGTTCTACATCATTCAAAATGGTTAAAAAAAATTCCAGCCTGTGGCGTTAAGCATAAAGTGGCACGAAATAAAGCATAAGTTGGCACTGTTTGCTGGCGCTCCGCCCATTTCTGGGTCAGAGAATAAAGCAAAAGATGGCACTCTTTATAACCCATTGAATGATATGGCTATTTTTTGGCTCTTTTCAGGGCGAAAACTGCTACTGCCCTCACCACTGACAGATGTCGTGCTCTATGAAGTGGCATAAGCCACCACAACCACCGACTCGACAGCGTCCTTACTGGCCTCTTCGGCTTGAAGTACCAGGGCAGATTGGTTCTTCGAAGGATGGATTTCTTATGCCCCGCAGCAGTAAGCACGGGAAATTCCTTGACTGCTGTTGTAGATGTACAAGTAAGTCGTGAAGTTGCACAAATAGTCGTGAAGTAACTCGCAGGACACAGCTTCCTGAAAGTCGTGAAGTAGAACGCTGTTTCTTCAATTTTTCAATGGATTACAGGAATTTTGTACATTCCCTGTTCCGTCTCCACGCCCGCCCTCTGCCCTGTTACACCTCTCCCCGTCCTATCGCACTTCAGGACTCACTTCCGACAAAAAGCAAAAAACGGCCCAAAAATGCTGTTTTGTACAAGTAGTCGTGAAGTGCTGGGAGCTCCAGCGCCCCGCACGAACGTTCAGCTCAAGCCAAGCCAATCACATGTCGTCCAGAGAAATAAACGTGAACAATCAGTTTGAGCCAATAGAGGCTGGGACGACAGCACGAAACCTCCGATACGTCTCATCGCCACATTCGGCTTCCCATTCCCCCCGTAACCTAGTGTAAAGTTTCCGACAGTAAGGCGTAATACGCGAGTTCAGTTGCGCAGCGAAATTCTTCGCGTGCTCATGCTCCTCGTCGAGTGTGGTACAGGAACGCCCCACCTTCTGAAAAGCCTGGAAATATGACACGAATCCGCAGGGTAGAAATCAATAATTTCCGTGGGATACAGCACTTAGACTGGAATCCATCCGAGGGAATAAACTGCCTCATTGGACCTGGAGACAGCGGAAAATCAACAATCTTGGACGCCATAGACATATGCCTGGGTGCTCGAAGAAATGTCGTGTTTTACGACACTGATTTTCATAACCTGGATGTAGGCCAACCGCTCGTTATATCAATAACTCTGGGGGATCTGCCTGACGCCCTAAAGAACATCGAGAGCTATGGGATTTTCCTTAGGGGCTACGATAATTTCACCGACACCGTCGAGGACGAACCTGAAGCGTTTATGGAGACCGCCCTAACGCTACGTTTAACGGTATCAGATGATTTAGAGCCTTCCTGGACACTATTTTCCGAAAGGGCATTGACCGAGGGATTCGAGCGGAACCTAGCGTGGAAAGACCGTCTGGCTATTGCTCCTGCTCGTATTGGGCACTACACAAACAGCCACCTCTCTTGGGCAAGAGGCTCTATCCTCAACCGGCTTACCGAAGAACGCGCTGGATTTGCCCCCGTATTACCGGACACAGAATCACCCTTGGGTTGATAAATCCTGATGGCGCCTGAACTCCCTGGGGGACCGGTATTTCAGCGCACTGTGGGGGTGCCGCTCGTTGTAATGCTCAAAGGCAATCGCCAAATTCTGCAGCGCCGTGGGCACATCGGGCTTGGGCATGAAGGCGACATAGTCACGCTTGATCGTCTTCACGAAGCTCTCGGCCATGCCATTGCTCTGGGGGCTGCGCACGGGCGTGGTCAGCGGCTTCAGGCCAATGCGTCTGGCGAACTCTCGCGTCTTTGATGCGATGTAGCCCGAGCCGTTATCGCTCAGCCACTCGATCTGCTGCGGCGTCTGATCGGTATTGCCGAACCGGTGTTCCAGCGCCGCCAGCATCACATTGCGCACCACGTCGCCACTATGACCAGCGGTGGTTGCCGACCAACTCATCGCTTCACGGTCGCAGCAGTCCAGGGCAAAGGTCACCCGCAAGGGGCTGCCGTCATCACAGCGGAACTCGAACCCGTCAGAGCACCAGCGCTGATTGCTGCGCAGGACGGCGACCTGCCCATCGTGGCGCCGCGCAGGCGCCAGGGGCTGCCTGCGACGTTCCAGCAGCAGACCATGGTCGCGCATCACTCGGTAGACCCGTTTGGCGTTGACCGGCGGCTCCTGCTGCTGCTCCCGATCTCGCCGCACCAGCGCCCAGACTCGCCGATAGCCGTAGCTGGGCAACTGCCCAATATGCTCATGAATCTCTTCGACCAACTTCGTATCCTGCGTCGGGCGGGCCGTGCGGCCATCGCGCCAATCCGCTGATCGTGCCAGCCTGACTGCCATGTTCGAGCGCGCCACGCCGAGGACTTCACAGACCCGCTTCACCGGTCTTCCCCTGGCAACGAGGGCGAGCGCGCAATCCATTTTTTTGAGCGGCCGTACTCCACCGCTTCGCGCAAAATCTCGTTCTCCATGGTCTTCTTGCCCAGCATGCGCTGCAGCTCCCGGATCTGCTTGAGCGCGTCGGCAAGCTCCGAGGCCGCGACCACCTGCTCGCCAGCATCCACTGCCGACAAGCCGCCGTCCTGGTACAGTTTGCGCCAGTGAAACAGCTGGTTCGGGTTCACACCATGGCGGCGCGCCACCATCGAAACCGTCTGACCAGGCTCGTTGCTCTCGCGCACCATGGCCAGCTTCTGTTCCACCGACCAGCGCCGCCGACGCTCCGGCTGGGTCAGTAATTCCATCACTTCCTGCTTGCTGTTGGTCATAAACACAGTCGTATGCCTACCTGCTATTTTAAGTGGGTGACTGTGTCCGGTGTTTCAGGGGGCCGATCCACGCGCAAACCTGGGAGCAGAATTAGCAGATGCTGCCAGGCAAGCTCGAATGGGGTTTGGGACTCAGGCCGCTACTCAGTTAGCAGCAACATTAAAAATTGCTACTGATACCGCGAACGACTTGGGTGTCTCTGTCGGAAAGTCAGCCCAAGCTCTCCTCGATGCACATGCAGTTACTTTAGGAAGTGGTGCTATCGCACTTCATAGTGAAGAGGGAGTCCCACTACAGTCCCTGGGCACTGGTTCGACTCGTCTCCTGGTGGCCGGCCTGCAGCGGGTCGCAGCGGAGGTGGCATCCATCGTTTTGGTGGATGAAGTGGAACATGGCCTAGAACCACACCGCTTAACGCGTCTACTCACATCCCTCGGCGCTAAAGAAGCCAAACCGCCCTCACAGGTATTCATGACCACTCATTCCCCAGTGGCCGGGTAATCCCCCCATTAAAGCGGTGCAGTCAGAAGTAGAATTTTCTCATTGAGGAGTTCTACAGCATGAAGAAGTCACGATTCACAGATAGCCAGATCCTGGATGCGATCAAACGGGTGGAGGCCGGCATCACGGTGCCAGAGATGTGCCGTGAGCTGGGCATCAGCTCCGCGACGTTCTACAAGTGGCGCGCCAAGTACGGCGGCATGGACGTGCCGATGATGTCGCGGATGAAGGAGCTGGAGGCGGAGAACGCACGACTGCGCAAGATGTACGTCGAGGAGAAGCTCAAGGCCGAGCTGCGCGCGGAGGCTCTCGAAAAAAAGTGGTGAAGCCATCTCGCCGCCGCGAGATGGCTCAACGTGTCGTGCAGGAGCGCGGGATATCGGTCCGGTTGGCCTGCGAGACGTTTGGCATCAGCCAGACATGCTACCGCTATGAGGGCAAGCACAAGGCCGAGAACGACGAGATCGCCGACTGGCTGCTACGCCTGACGGATAGCCACCGGAATTGGGGATTTGGACTGTGCTACCTGTATCTACGCAACGTGAAGGGGTTCGGCTGGAACCACAAACGGATCTATCGCATCTATCGGGAGCTGGAGTTGAACCTGCGGATCAAACCACGCAAACGCCTGGTGCGCCAGGCACCTGAACCGCTGACGGTGCCGACGGCCACGAATCACGTCTGGTCGATGGACTTCATGCACGATCAGTTGGTCGATGGGCGTAGCATCCGGCTGTTCAATGTGATCGATGACTTCAACCGTGAGGCGCTGGGCATCGAGATTGACTTCTCCCTGCCGTCGGAGCGGGTCATCCGCTCGTTAAAACAGATCATTGCCTGGCGCGGCAAGCCGTTGACCATTCGCTGTGATAATGGCCCGGAATACCTGAGCTCAGCGATCACAGAGTGGGCACGCCGGTGGGGCATCAAACTGGAATACATCCAGCCCGGCAAGCCGCAACAGAACGCCTATGTCGAACGGTTCAATCGGACTGTGCGGTACGAATGGTTGTCCCAATATCACTGGGAAGATCTGGATCAGGTCCAACGTGCAGCGACGGAATGGATGTGGTCCTACAATCACGAACGCCCAAATATGGCCTTGGGCGGCATCACCCCAAAACAGCGGCTGGCCATGGCCGCGTAGCCTGCCTACTTCTGGCAATCGCTAAAAATGGGGGGATTACCTACCAGCCTTGGGATAAAACGGCTCGATGACTTCCACCATGTTTTGCCATGGCAGAATCTGCTCCATGCGGGACAAGAAAATCTCTTTTCTGGTCTGACGGCGCTTACTGCTGAATTCACTGTCGGCGAAGGTGAGCTGATGACTCATGATGAACCCTTTTTCATGGCTCCAGATGACAAACATGATCTCATATCAGGGACTTGTTCGCACCTTCCCTAGTCGATTCATTATTTCAACGACTGGTGATTTGGCATACTTATAGTCATACACCAAGTGGCTACTATGCCAGTGGCGATTCACTGTGGACTAACCATGTTAGGCTTACTCTATCTTCCTTTCGAGTCTTTTAAACAAGTTTCTGACCTTTTCGACCAATTACATTATCCATATTTTCTATATACTTACTAAATCGGAAAGATGAGAAAATAAAAGGGATATGGCATGAGAAATTTAATGAAACTTGGTGGTGTGCTAATGATGGCTGTTATATTAATGTTTATTACAGTTAAGTCATATGCCGACCAAAGTGAGTGTAAAAATTCGGAGTTTTTTATGAATGAAAACAATAGTAAGACAATAGTTCAACGTTTCAATAAGGAAGTAATTGTTGATTTAAATAGAAAATCCTTCGATGAATTAATGTCTACGGACTTCATCAATCACTCTGCTGCCTCTGGCACTGATAATGGTCCAAACAGCATGTGGAATACATTTAGTAACGTTCTGCACCCAGCAATTAGCAATCTCAACGTCGAAATACTCGATCAAATCGTTGAGGGTGATAAAGTGGTGACACGTAAGAGAATTACTGGCCGTCATACAGGAAGTCTTATGGGCATTGAAGCCACAGGGCGAGATGTAAGTATTGATGTCATTGACATAATACGAGTTAAAAATGGACAATACGCAGAACACTGGGGGTTAAATACTTTTGGTGCGGTGATACAAGAGTTAAAATCTGCTGAAAACTAAACGAATAATTTACCAGCTATTATTCAAAGTCTTCAAAATTATCCCACGACGTTGTTTTTATGCGTGGGATGCCCCCATTCCTAGAAAAGCAGTAATCTGTTTAGATCTGAAAGCTGTTACTACTAACCACAATCACTTGGCTTATTTCAAAACGAAAGCAATCTGTTGTTACTTACGTCAAGAGTTCGGAGGCATTCCTATATGTTCACGAGGACTGACACCAAAATGCTTCTTGTAAGCATGACTAAAGCTTGAATATTCACTATAGCCAAGCTGTGAGTATACTTCAGCTAATGGCACTTTATGCTCACATATAAGCTTTTGAGCGTATGTCATTTTTTTATGATTCAACCATTTTCTTGGTGGCTGATTAAATATGCTAATAAAGGTTCGTTTGAATGTAGATAAGCTCATGTTGCATAAAAAAGCCAACTCTTGTAAAGAGAGATTAGAGTACATGTTACTTTGAATGACTTGGCTCAATGCAACTTCTGAGCGAGATCGGCTATGTACACTGCAAAAAAACGACTGTAATCCCTCTATCTGAGTTGTTTCTAGATACCCAAAAAGTTCTAATAATTTGGCCCATTTTACGGTTGAACTTATAGGGCCGCTGGTTAACAAGAGCCTAAGTGATCGAGCATAATGCCGGATGAAATCATCCTGATTAAAAATTTGGCATGGGGAAGGTCGATTAGATTTACGGGGAAACTCAACGTTTGACAATAATTTTTCTAGCGTTTCATTTTTAATGTAAATAACAATGCTGCTGAAAGGATTATTATCCGGAATAACCTCGGAGGTCATTAAATTTCCAGAATTCAACATTACAAGTTGATTTTTTTTGACCGATACACTCAACTCCGGAGTCAACACAGTTTTCTCTCCAGATAATAATATGTTCACCATGACTCTGTTTAGCTGAATTTTATTCTTATTAGATGCTTCCTTAGTGACATAATGACGGATAATAATATCCTCATTGCATTGTGACTCCGTAAGCAAATCTTCCGGTAGGTTATATATCATCATCTTGTCCAAAATAGATCGCCTGATTTCCTATAGTGGATTCGAGGCTCAATAAGTTTAAGCTATTTTCCCATACATAAAGTAATTCATAAACTTACAAATTAGCAAAGGCGCCAAAATGGATATGTCCAGAAACGTGTTTCTAGACTGGCCCCCTGAATCTCCAGACAGTTGGTATCACTTAAGTTAGTGATAGTCTTAATACTAGGGAAGGTGCGAATAAGCGGGGAAATTCTTCTCGGCTGACTCAGTCATTTCATTTTTTCAGTTTGAGCCGATCTTTTCTCCCGTAAACGCCTTGAATCAGCCTATTTAGACCGTTTCTTCGCCATTTAAGGCGTTATTCCCAGTTTTTAGTGCGATCTCTCCCACTGACGTATCATTTGGTCCGCCCGAAACAGGTTGGCCAGCGTGAATAACATTGAATCGGCCCGGGTTTTCTAGACGGTCCCGGTCTTCAAAAAATGCTGGTTCTCGAATTCTACCGGTGAGAGATCACCGGCATGGCTGTGGCGCCGTTTCGGGTTGTAGAACATCTCGATGTAATCGAAGATATCAGCCCTGGCCTGCTCCCGGGTGGCGTAGACGCGACGGCGGATCCGTTCGCGCTTGAGCAGCTGGAAGAAGCTCTCGGCCACGGCGTTGTCATGGCAATTGCCGCGCCGACTCATGCTTGGTTTGAGCCGATGGGACTTCAAGAAATCACGCCAATCGTGGCTACCGAACTGGCTGCCCTGATCGCTATGGATGATGACCTCAGTCTTCGGACGGCGGCGCCAGACGGCCGCTAACAAGGCGTTGAGCACCAGATCGCTATCGATGCGACTGCCCATGGACCACCCGACCACGGTGCGCGCAAAGAGGTCGATCACCACCGCCAGATACAACCATCCCTCATGAGTGCGGATATAGGTGATGTCGGTCACCCACGCCTGATCGGGCGCAGCCACGTCGAACTGTTGCTGCAAGAGGTTCTCAGCCACCAAGCTGGGGTGCCCGCCTCGGTTACCCGGCCGCCGGCGCTTGTAACCCGTCTGAGAACGCAGGTGATGCTCGCGCATGATCCGCGCCACCCGGTGCCTGCCACAGATCTCGCCCAGATCCCGTAGGTCGTGGGTCACCTTGCGATAGCCGTAGATGTACTCGCTGTCCTGCCAGCTCTGACGAATGAGCCCTACGAGCCGCTGATCCTCCAGAGTGCGAGCGCTGTGTGGAGAACGGCGCCAGGCGTAGTAGCCGCTGGGATGGATACCGAGCACCGCGCACATACGTCGCACCGGAAAGACGGTCGTGTGGTCCCGAACGAAGGCGTACTTCACTGGGACTGCTTCGCGAAGTACGCCGCCGCTTTTTTTAAGATGTCGCGCTCCTCGGTCACACGCCGCAGCTCGGCCTTCAGGCGCCGAACTTCCTGAGCCTGTTCACCGGCCTCGCGGCGGCTGCCCTCGTCACCAGCGTACTGTTTACGCCACTGATACAGGCTCCAGGTACTGATCCCCAAACGCGCTGCAACATCGGCCACCTTGTGGCCGCGCTCGGTCGTCTGGCGCACAGCCTCGATCTTGAACTCTTCGGAAAAACGCTTCTGCATGGCCTTCGTGCTCATGATGACTCCTCATCGCCCCATTATGAGGCATATGGGTGTCTAGAGGTTCCGGGCCGATTCAGTTGCCTGTCGAGGTGTAGGGCCGAGTTTTATGCCTCGTGAGCATCCCCCTCTCCCTCATTTGTCACACCTGAGGATATGGTAACCGCAGATAACAGGATGTGGCGCTCCGACCCTATGGGCGAGAGGCAATGTACTAACAAAATCCCTTGCTCATAGATTTTTTTGTTAGTACAATTAATCTTATGGAAATCGAGTTCGACCCCGAGAAACGCGATAAGACGCTGACCGAACGCGGGCTGGATTTCGCTCGAGCCGACGAGGTATTCGCGGGCCGTCACTTCACCCTGGAAGACACCCGCGAAAACTACAGCGAGCCGCGCTACATCACCGTCGGCAAGCTCGACAACCGGATGGTTGTCACGGTGTGGACGCCTCGCGACGAGGCCCGCCGCATCATCAGCATGAGGAAAGCAAATGAACGCGAGCAAACGCGATACGCCCACCGCTTGGACTGACCCGGACGACGCTCCTGAACTGACCGACGAGTTCTTCGAACGGGCGGACGAGTATGTCGGCGACAAGCTCATCCGACGCGGCCGTCCGGCAGGCAGCCATAAGACCGCCACGACCATCCGCTTCGACGACGAGGTTCTCGACGCCTTCAAGTCCACGGGCAAGGGCTGGCAAACGCGCATGAACGCCGCCCTAAAGGACTGGCTGAAGTCCCATCCGCCGGCATAGACGGGCATGTCCCCACTGCTACCGTCTGAAAACCGTCCACACCAACACGCACGCAAAAAAAGGCTCTACATCATTCAAAATAGCTAAAAAAAAATCCCAGCCATCAGGCTGGGATCCAGGTAGCCGGGGGGAATCCAACTGCACTATAAAAACCTCATGATTAGTGCTTCTTCGCGGATTTACACATTAAAGTACCCCCAGAAGTACCCCCGTTTCGTACTGGCTGTCATCGGATGGCCCTGCACGCTATCTGGATCGGCCCCCTGAAACACCGGACACAGTCACCCACTTAAAATAGCAGGTAGGCATACGACTGTGTTTATGACCAACAGCAAGCAGGAAGTGATGGAATTACTGACCCAGCCGGAGCGTCGGCGGCGCTGGTCGGTGGAACAGAAGCTGGCCATGGTGCGCGAGAGCAACGAGCCTGGTCAGACGGTTTCGATGGTGGCGCGCCGCCATGGTGTGAACCCGAACCAGCTGTTTCACTGGCGCAAACTGTACCAGGACGGCGGCTTGTCGGCAGTGGATGCTGGCGAGCAGGTGGTCGCGGCCTCGGAGCTTGCCGACGCGCTCAAGCAGATCCGGGAGCTGCAGCGCATGCTGGGCAAGAAGACCATGGAGAACGAGATTTTGCGCGAAGCGGTGGAGTACGGCCGCTCAAAAAAATGGATTGCGCGCTCGCCCTCGTTGCCAGGGGAAGACCGGTGAAGCGGGTCTGTGAAGTCCTCGGCGTGGCGCGCTCGAACATGGCAGTCAGGCTGGCACGATCAGCGGATTGGCGCGATGGCCGCACGGCCCGCCCGACGCAGGATACGAAGTTGGTCGAAGAGATTCATGAGCATATTGGGCAGTTGCCCAGCTACGGCTATCGGCGAGTCTGGGCGCTGGTGCGGCGAGATCGGGAGCAGCAGCAGGAGCCGCCGGTCAACGCCAAACGGGTCTACCGAGTGATGCGCGACCATGGTCTGCTGCTGGAACGTCGCAGGCAGCCCCTGGCGCCTGCGCGGCGCCACGATGGGCAGGTCGCCGTCCTGCGCAGCAATCAGCGCTGGTGCTCTGACGGGTTCGAGTTCCGCTGTGATGACGGCAGCCCCTTGCGGGTGACCTTTGCCCTGGACTGCTGCGACCGTGAAGCGATGAGTTGGTCGGCAACCACCGCTGGTCATAGTGGCGACGTGGTGCGCAATGTGATGCTGGCGGCGCTGGAACACCGGTTCGGCAATACCGATCAGACGCCGCAGCAGATCGAGTGGCTGAGCGATAACGGCTCGGGCTACATCGCATCAAAGACGCGAGAGTTCGCCAGACGCATTGGCCTGAAGCCGCTGACCACGCCCGTGCGCAGCCCCCAGAGCAATGGCATGGCCGAGAGCTTCGTGAAGACGATCAAGCGTGACTATGTCGCCTTCATGCCCAAGCCCGATGTGCCCACGGCGCTGCAGAATTTGGCGATTGCCTTTGAGCATTACAACGAGCGGCACCCCCACAGTGCGCTGAAATACCGGTCCCCCAGGGAGTTCAGGCGCCATCAGGATTTATCAACCCAAGGGTGATTCTGTGTCCGGTAATACGGGGGCAAATCCACTATCGGACAGTAGACAGGCGACTACTATACTACTTACCAGCCTACACGGGACTAAGCTGAATAGCCGAGGCGAAAAGCGGCACTTACGGCACCACCACAATCACGCCACTACGTCTTAGCTACCAACCCCGTTCTTCATCTGTCTAGCCAGTTCTCACCGAAAAACGCGTCACTCCCTCTGCCACCACGTATGAAACTCACCAACTACCTATCTGGCAAGGAAATCGAGGCCGATCCGCTGTACCAAACCCCAACACTACGCCGTGCCATGGAAAGCAGTGCTCGGCTAAAATATGCATCCACAGTGCAGATATATAAGGTCTTGAAGAAAATTTGTGCTGGGCAGGCACTGCACACCGCATTCCCAGAATTCGACAGCGGCATGCTACTACGCAAAAGGCTTGAATCCGCGATATACGACCATATGTCCATTGTAGTTCGTAAGGAGCTACAAGCCATGGAGCGCATTACCGATCAACGCAGCATCGAATTCCATGACTTCGAAGCTAATCTTAAATTAATACACTCTTACTACAAGGAAATCAGTTCGCAAGCACCTGAGCTACTTGAGCATATCAATATCGACCCAACAGGATCATTCCTCAAGTCAAGCGGCCTCTTTGAAATAATAAACTCAAAGAAAAAATCTGCCCTAGGGGTTGGAAGAAAACTAGATTACTACCTTGCTTTCATTGCAGCAGCATTCCTCTATTGCAGAAAAAGCGATCACGCCCGCCGCAATCAACTCTTCAAGCAAGCCGACGATGACTTAACAGAGGCTTCTATATTGTGCGTGTGCGCAGAGGAAAACGACAGCGCAGGATACCACCAAGCAGTGCGCCGCAAACTCAAGCAGGCAGGTGGAAAAGCAAAATCCAAGGGATATGGCGTTCTACACGAAATCCTCGCAAATCTCATTCGCACCCATGCCCCTGAAGGGGGCTGGGTCTCACAAGAGGATGTCATAGATAGAACCTGGTTTGAAAATAGAAATGGGATACGGGAAACCGTGAGCATACCGATTCTACTGCATCGAGAGCAAAGAAGCCGGAATCTCAGCGTACAACTTACTGAGTCGAATATGGATTCGACCCTTCTTAAATGGATTCGCAAGGTTGATATGGTAGCATCCACTTTCAATAATACAAAAAAGCAAAAAAATCAATAAACCTATTACGATTCCACGGTAGAGGCGATGGCAGCCTTACTGCGTGGCCGCCCTTTTCTACTGCCAGAACCACGCATCGTTCCTCGACCGAAACTTCGAGCACCATCTGGCAATTGTAATTTTACGCACTGATCTACCTTCGTCAGATAGCTAGCCACCACACCCTCAAGATGCTGGCGAACATCTCGATCATGATGGTTGATCAATCCGATCCCAAGCGTCCCAAGATTTTGGTATCTTCGCTTGTCTCGATTACAGTTGTAATACCGCCCAATATTTCCAGTGACGCACTTCCAGTAATCGCCTACCAAATTCCCGATAGTAATGTCCTCACAGCTTTTTTGGCCATTCAGGAAAATTAACGTGTGGTAATGCCAGCCATTCCTAGGCCCATATTCCAGCTTCCAGGCATAGCCAATCAGTACGCTCTTCCCAAGCAGTTTCTTCAAGTGATTGGCCAAACCAATAAAAAACGATTCGCGATGCTCGAATACATCTTGGTGCAACAATCTCAAGCCCATCGACTGATACGATACATCATCAACCATATACTCCAGATCAAGCCTAACAGTTAAAACCTTCGAGTATTTTGAAAAAAGGTCATCTATATAACCCATCAAGCTTTTGTGGTTCTTATTGGATGATCTTTCAAAATTCTTGACCAACCTTCTGAATGAAGGCAGCTTGGCGTCTTGCCTGATAGCTTCTACATAGCAATTCAATGCCTTCACCTGATCAGGCGTGGATTTGATAGGAACATGCGGAGTTCCAACAAGCCTAGAGATTTCAAAAAATTTTTGATTCTCAACAAACGAACTAAGATACGGATTAACTATGTATCGTGGAAATAACCTCACCAATTCCGCCGCAAATTGATTATAAAGAAGTAAAAATAAACCGTTGGATAATTTTGCTCTTTCCTTTATGACGTATTCCATTTTCCCTGAAATACGATTCTTAGACTCTTTGAGTGAAAATAGATCTCCACTTGAATTTGATATTCCTTTTACAACCTCAATAGCCTCTACAAGCCACCCAGCATCCTGACATTCCTGTGTTTTAACAGACACAGAAGAATCACCACAATAATCACGAAACATTGCCCTTTCCTGCAGAGCAGTTTTCATATCCATAGATTCACCATAAAAATAAATGAATAATTCCTATTGAATAACATCACAACACACCTAAAATTCTACACACAATCACAGAAGCCCAGTATTAAAATATAAATATTCTAATTGTATTTAGATATCATAAAAACCTTTAATGCAAACCATCAGGCATCAGGATAATTTACATCAAATAAATAAACTCCAACAATAAACAAAAATCCAAAAACTGTAAGTTAGTGTCATATAAACTGATATTCTCAGAATAAAATAAATCTCGAATGCCATTACCTTATCTCGAAAAATACCGAGTTAACTGGTTCCCCAGTGATCACTTTCCATCCTACAAATACAGAGAGGGCTTTCGCCCCCTCCTCTATACTTCCCGGTCACCAAACGATCATGCGGCCCGAATGAGCGCCTTTTGCGCAATCCAAATCACCACCTCCTGTTCCAGCCATCCCACCATTCGGGCTCCCAGTTGGACCCTTCGTGGAAACGTCGGATCATAACGATCCGACTTTGGATTCATCAACGAATATAAAGTCGAACGAGACATGCCGGTCCGATCCTTCAATTCGCGGAGTCGCATAATGCGATCAGGCAGACACTGCTCGGTCACAAACGCCCCTTCTAACCGGGGAGCATTACCCATAGAAAAATCGGGGGACACCCCATCGGTATCACGCGGACCAAAATCAACTTCACGCATTGCGTTCAGCATAAGAAAACCCCTTTTCAGATTTTGAAAGAACGTCGCGCCCCCTTTAATCAGGGACGATGCCCGCATTGTGTCCTCACGCTGCTTCACACGACAGGGCATCTGCGTACGACCATCTTCTCCCTCGACGCAGATGGCATTGACATAGACGCTTAAATAGGTTAATCACAAAATCAATTAATGCCCATCAAGTCTCATCGACTCCGCTACTACGTCATATGAGCTTCCTGGAATCACACAGAAAGTTGGTTCCCCAGCGCCATGAAATTGGTTCCCCTGCGCTACGGAACCTCTGCTCGAACCGAAGCCGACATCAGCGCCCTACTCGCTGCTACCACCGGCGGACCGCCGCCAACACTCAGCGTCAACCTGATTACGGCGGCAACGCCAATACTGCCGACAGACAAAACGACCCACGACAACAAGTCCCACCACCGCCAAGATTTCTTTCATCACTACCCCCTTCACGGCACAAGCGAGCCGGATCACCCCGCAAGGTACGTCACTATTTCATTGATCCGCTGCGTAAAATTTGCCTGATATCGGCTAGCGGCCTACCGTCTTCCGTACAGCGAACAGCGGAGGCCGCAAGATTCCTCATGCCACCAGCTTGAGGACTTCATCCCAGGCTTTCTGCTTGATGGCGGCCCCTTGGCCGAACCAGGCGGCGTCCAGCCGGTGATCCGCACTGCGAGAGCGACGGTGGTGATCCACGAACTCGGTCACTGCACCCAGCAGCCCCCAGGCGGTGCCAGCAGCCGAACCCAGTTCGGCCCCCATGCCATGCCCGTTGTAGAGACCCTGAACGCTCTTGAGCGCCCGATTGTTGATGGCTGGCTGACTGGTGTCGGCGCTCGACGGATAGGTCAGCACACGGCGCAGAAACGCCTCGGCGGCAGTGTCCGTAACCTTGCAGTCGGCCAGGGCCTTCATACGAACCATGAAACTGTCCCAACTGGAAACCGAGATCCCCAACTGGCGCTTTACGCAGTCAGGATCGAAGACGCTGCGATGCGAGACGCGCACCGCGCCCGCTCCATCGCCCAGAGCAATCGCCAGCGTGTTATTGCACACGACACGGATGGAGGTGAATTGGGCGGTAGTCGAGAGCGTGCCATCGCAGGCGGTGGCCAGCAGCAGATAGCCATTGACCTCATCGCGGCCCTTGAGAACCGCCTTCTGGCCGGTGCGGGCCAGCGCCCAGAGCTTTCGACCGCCCTTGAGGACGCCTGCGGTTTCCAGTTCGTAGCCGCCTGCTTCGGTGAGATCCTTGTAGAAGGACAGGATTTCCTCGGGCTGCACGACCTGAAAACGGTCGGAAACCACGGACAGCGGGGCCTTGGTGTCCGAGCGGTACAGCACCTTCTGGCCAGGGAAAGCATGGATGGAACCCAAGTGGTAATCCCCCCATTTTTAGCGATTGCCAGAAGTAGGCAGGCTATGCGGCCATGGCCAGCCGCTGTTTTGGGGTGATGCCGCCCAAGGCCATATTTGGGCGTTCGTGATTGTAGGACCACATCCACTCTGTCGCTACGCGCTGGACCTGATCCAGATCTTCCCAGTGATATTGGGACAACCATTCGTAGCGCACAGTTCGATTGAACCGCTCGACGTAGGCATTTTGTTGCGGCTTGCCCGGCTGGATGTATTCCAGCTTGATGCCCCACCGGCGTGCCCACTCTGTGATCGCTGAACTCAGGTATTCAGGGCCGTTGTCACAACGAATCGCCAAGGGTTTGCCGCGCCAGGCAATGATCTGTTTTAACGCACGGATGACCCGCTCCGAGGGCAAGGAGAAGTCAATCTCGATGCCCAGCGCTTCGCGGTTGAAGTCATCGATCACGTTGAACAGCCGGATACTGCGTCCATCGGACAGTTGATCGTGCATGAAGTCCATCGACCAGACCTGATTCGTGGCGGCGGGTACCGTCAGCGGCTCGGGCGCCTGGCGCACCAGGCGTTTGCGCGGCTTGATTCTCAGGTTCAGCTCCAACTCCCGATAGATGCGGTAGATCCGTTTGTGGTTCCAACCGAAGCCCTTCACGTTGCGCAGATACAGGTAGCACAGCCCAAATCCCCAGTTGCGGTGGTTGTCCGTCAGGCGCAGCAGCCAGTCGGCGATTTCGTCGTTTTCAGCCTTGTGCTTGCCCTCATAGCGATAGCACGTCTGGCTGATGCCAAACGTCTCGCAGGCCAACCGGACCGATACCCCGCACTCCTGCACCACACGTTGAGCCATCTCGCGGCGGCGAGATGGCTTCACCACTTTTTTTTCGAGAGCCTCCGCGCGCAGCTCGGCCTTGAGCTTCTCTTCGACGTACATCTTGCGTAGCCGGGCGTTCTCCGCTTCCAGCTCCTTCATCCGCGACATCATCGGCACATCCATGCCGCCGTACTTGGCGCGCCACTTATAGAACGTCGCGGAGCTGATGCCCAGTTCACGGCACATCTCAGGCACCGTCATGCCGGCCTCTACCCGTTTGATCGCGTCCAGGATCTGGCTGTCTGTGAATCGTGACTTCTTCATGCTGTAGAACTCCTCAATGAGAAAATTCTACTTCTGATCTCACCGCCTTTATGGGGGGATTACCAAGTGACTGTCTTGGGCGATGTAGAGCACATCACCGGCTTCTATCTGCCAGTGCATACCGGCCTGCTGCGCCCAGATTTCGAGCGGTTGGCGGCGAGAGAGTTCATTGCCTAGGCCATGCCAGGGCGTTTGGCCGACATAGGCGATGGATTCGACGAGGTGCATGATTTTCTCCTTGATAGAGAGAATAGAAACGCCCATATCTACAGCCCGTCAAGGCCATAGGTATAGATGCGGTGATGAGGGAAGAAAGCGGTAGATCGGTTAATGCTTGTTGCCTGTGATCTGCCCCTGACCAAACCAAACGTTGCGCCGGTTTCAGAGCTTGCCATCGTAGCGGCGGGACCGATGGCGCTACAGGCTTTGGTCGCGTAGTCGCGGGTAGTGGTGGTGCGATCAGCGTTATAGCAGAGGCAAGAAAGGACAGGGGACAGATCAGCCTTATAAGGGAAGTAGCAGGTAACTGGGAAGTTGCCCTACGCATTCGAGGGGAAGCGCTTAAAGGTGATATAGGGGTAAAAATATCTGGAGTGCTGGCTTATGACCATTTGGAATCAGTGATCCGTTGAATCGAATCTTTAGGCTTACTGAATAAATGTTAGATGTGATCTGCCTAGAAGATTAATTTCAGGTTGTCATATACTGACCATCTGCGGTATGCCGCTAAGCTGGTACGGAATTTGCACCATAATTCCGCTCCCAATAATTCGATTACACTCTCTTAAAAATCGTGAATATTTTAATTTCTGTAAATTTATTTTTAAGGAGATTTAATATCAATGAGATCTCAGAAGATTTATCGACCCCCAGCAATTAAAATTAAAATTTACGCCTGAGAAATTACCACATCCCCACAAACGACATACCCCCCGATGATTTTTAATCATCGGGGGGTATGTCGTAATAAATTAATTCGCTATAAAATCAAGGATCATATTTCATGAATAAATTATCGCTTATAGTCGATTTTTATAATTATGGAAAAGGATTCTTTAAAATGAAGACTCAGCAAGGGAATCCCTCCACCTGCTCAATAAACCTCAGGGAACAGCAAACCAACCACTAACATCGCGCAGTACTACATAATCAAAATACTCTCAGAGAATCTGCTATGAAATGCAGACTCTCTGAAATATTTTAATTATAAGTTTGGCATTACATCCTCAGCTTGCATTTTTATTTCTTCGATCCTATTTTTCTCTGCCGCAATATTTTCCTCCTTTATTTTCTTGAACTCATCAAACACGGAAGCAATATCGTAGGCCGCCATTCTGTAAGCCGTTACAATATTATTCTCATCC
The DNA here is from genome assembly GCF_034675905.1 of Castellaniella sp. GTDB lineage: Bacteria > Pseudomonadota > Gammaproteobacteria > Burkholderiales > Burkholderiaceae_B > Castellaniella. Next base: position 49,475 of record NZ_JAUCCV010000001.1, read on the forward strand.
TTATCAAACTGCACATAAATAGTTGCCCCACACTGTGGCATATATAAAGGTGGGGTTAAGGAAAAATTATAAAAAATAGAATTCCCAATAGCTAATTCATACGGGGCTGTGACAAGAGGCTTTGCCCTCAAACTCAAATTCGAATTTGGGAAAGAAGATTCACATACAGAGAGATCTTTGGGAGATTCTTGACGACTACCATCCCGATTAAACCCCCACCTCATGGTATTAATCATAACTATTGGTCTACTATTTATTTCCTCCCTAACCCCTCCAACCGGATTACCATATTTTTTTATCAATGCGCTAACAAAATTATCTACAGTAAAACGGTCTTTTTGAGCCAACCTCTCAAAGCGACTTATACCAACAATACTACCATTCGCCCCATACCTTATGAGAAGCTCCCGCTTAACAGAATCGGGGGTGTATTCCTCAGGACTTCTTGCTGAACTAACTTGCGCGAGCCAACCGGTAGAAGAGCCATTAGTATCATTTTGTAAAGGTACAATTTTAAAATTGTTATCAATTGATTTTATTAAATGATCCCCAAAAACCATCGGATCACCAAGGCCAATTCCTAAAATATCAATCCTATTATCTGATTTATTATTTTTACTGAATCCCCCATTATTCTCACTATTGGTTGATTCCACATTGCAATGAGAATTCTGCATTAACTTGCCATCATATACTTTAGAAACCACCAATTTATTAACATCGACATCTACAGTTATGCATGCACAAGTAGTGCCCTTATCCACACCCGGTAGATTCTCCTCGCCTGGAACATTCATTAGCGACCAAGTACCACTCTCATCTGTGAAGGACAGATCAAATGGAGGAGTACTCTCAATCCAGCCACAGCGCATCTCGCTGCCATTCGCCTGAGATAGATTAACAAAAACAGTTGACATTAAAATCAAAAGGATATTTATTTTTTTCATTAAATCAACCTTAAATTTACCTTATTCTCAAATGATCTGAAACGGAATAAGAACTTCTCACTGAAGAACCAAACATAAATAAAAATTAACTTATAAAATTAAATGAAAATTGTTATTAAAAAAGAAACGATCCATACGGTGAAATATGCCAGATTTTGCTTTGTAGCCTTTGCCCTCTGATAAATATAAACAGGGACTAACCAAACCCATCCTTTAAATTTACTGGTATTATGGCCAGCCTTTTTAAGCAAATTTTCATCTAATAGAGAAAGTCCAATGCTCAATATAATTGAGACATACCAATACTTTCCGGCCTCCATATCTCTCGCGGCAGAAAGATCATTCCCTTGATTTATGCCATATGAAACAACCCACTCAATAACGTAACCAATTATTGGAGCAAACGCAAGAATCCATATAACAGTATTATTTATATGCTCCCCAGACAACGGAGGAGGAGTGCTGCTATCCAAATGCTGACCTAACTCCGTACTTTCCACCTTTAACCAATCTGGGAACCCCTGCTTCCACACCGACACTCCTCTAGTAATTATTGAGGTTTTTATTAATTCTACTATTTGATCCTCTGAAAAAGGTCCCTTGCGCTGACCTCGCTCTTCATAGAACCACTGCACCACTGATTGAATATCGCTCATTTATCGCTCCCTACGATTCATGGTGGATTATTTTAATATTGAATCTTATTTAAATAACCATATTAAAAACAATAATAATTACAAATATTTTTTCTTTCTTATAGCCTCGAACTCCTCTCTTACGAGATCAAATCCATATTTGTTCTCAAGCCTTTTCACCGTAAAATGTCCGCTGGCCATATCCTGATAAAAATCAGTAAACATCATATTTATCATGGCCCCGCTTGCTGCACCAATCACAGGCACCGCTTGAGCTGCTGTTTTTTCTGTTATTACGATTCCAAATCGAGCGGATATCTTTTCGATTAATATAGACATCCACTTCCCAGCCTGCGTGGATGTCAGTTTATTTGTCGCTTCTTTTGAAGCCATTTCTGCTAGCTCTTTAGCTAAGATGTTATTAACCTCTGCGGTAAACAATCGCATCGCATAGTAGGTAGTTTCGGATTCATCATCATCCTTATTTTCACCACCAAGAGCAAAAACCTCGATACACGCCTTTTTGGTATAAGGGTCATCAAGATCAAAACCTTCCCCTCTAGCTACATCAGCAACGGCTCGCATCATGATGGTCGTCGATATAGGCAGCTCTACTGTCAACCCCGCCATACCAAAAAACCCGCCTACACCGCCGGAAACAGCAGCATAAGTTTTATTCCACCATGGTGAGGCTTCCTGCTTCTTATTTTCTAGACTCCATAGAGCAGCATCAGCCGCTTTGCTTAAAGCAGTTTCCACCACTGTCTGCAGCTTCCCTTCTAGCCACTTCGGTGCATATTCCAAGATTTTTTCTACTGGCTTTCCGATCAGCGATGAAAGCCTTGCCGTAAGCGTCGGAGAAACCAATAGCTCGACTGCTTTTTCTAAATCTCGACGGTCATCGCTAGAAATCGCTTGGTAGGCTGGAGAGCCTTCAGTCTGCATTTTCAGGTCCTTATTCCTGTAACTAAGGAATCCTTAGTGTAAATGAATTTAAACACTAAGAGCATCTTAGCCTTTAGGGGGCTAAGAGATGGTCGCAGTTGGAAAGCGCCTCAAAGAGGCACGCACAGAAGCAGGGTTGTCCCAAGAGAAACTTGGAGTGCTGGCTGGCATAGACGAGATGTCGGCCAGCGCCAGGATGAACCAGTACGAGCGGGGGAAGCATGTGCCGGACTTCGGCACTATCAGCAGGATAGCCAAGGTGCTGAACGTTCCCCCTTCGTACTTCTATTCCGTGGCTGATGATGAGGCAGTCTTGCTTGTCACATATCACAGGCTGATCAGACCTCAGAAGGCGAAGGTTTTGGCATTCATCAACGAACTACGTGGGTAGAGAGCTACTGCATCGCGACCGGATATGCCTACGCTACCTGAGTCGCGTCTGATTGCTGACGAGTTGCCGTAACGCCGTCCTGCCCTTCTGCAAGCGCATCAAGATAGTCTGCCCACCGCTGCATCATGTCGATACGTTCACGTAGGAATTTCGTCCGATTGTAGGCTCGACCGTTTCCGTCTTTGACGGCATGAGCAAGCTGCATATCGGCATAGCGCGGATCAATGTGAAGCTGCTCATCTATGGCAGTGCGAGCCATCGCCCGAAACCCATGCCCACTCATCTCATCCTTGCCGTAGCCCATCCTGCGGAGCGCCGACAACACGCCGTTGTCAGATAACGGCTTTCTAGGCGCCCTGGGCGACGGGAAAACATACCTTCCTCCTCCGGTGATCTTCTGCAAATCCTGCAATATTGCGACCGCCTGCCGACTGAGCGGCACCATGTGCACACCCCCTTGAGCCTTATCCTCTTTGGGCATCTTCATCCGAGCGGCAGGAATACGCCACATGGGTGCGCCATAGCTGTCCAAGCGCCCCTCGAAGTCAAACTCCCCCCACTCGGCCTGCCGCAACTCGCCAGGCCGTAACATCACCAGCGGAGCAAGCTGAAGTGCTGCACGCACCACATATGAACCTTGGTACCCACGAATTGAGCGAACCAATCCGGCGATACCATCAGCATCAGTAATCGCGGCATGATTATGCTTTTCTGGCTGGCTCAAGGCGGACGAACTGAATAACGCAGTGGGGTCTTGAGTCGCCCGGCCAGTCTCTACCGCATAGCAGAACACTTGAGAGCAATTCTGCTTAGCCCGCTGGGCAGTCTCCAACGCGCCCCGCGCCTCAATCTTCAAAAGTACCGCCAGAACCTCTGGCGTCGTAATCTCGACAATTGGACGCCGCCCCATAAAGGGAAAAATGTCGCGTTCCATCCGCCGTTCAATCCGGTCATAGTGGGTCGGCACCCAGCGCGCCCGCATCCGCTTCAACCATTCGCGTGCAATGCCCTCAAACGTGGTGTTTGCTACCAGCCGCGCCGTCAACTTGTCTGTCTGTTTCTCAGCGCCCGGGTCCACTCCTTCGTCAAGACGATCTCTGGCCGCCTGGGCGGCCCGCCTTGCCTCCGCCAAGCTCACTTTCGGATAAGTGCCAATGGTCAGCGTCTTGTCCTTCCCCGCGAAGCGATACCGCCAGCGGAAATAACGGCCACCATTAGGCCGAATTTCCAGGAACAGGCCGCCACTGTCCCCCATCTTGTACTTGCCCTCTCGGGGCTTAGCGTTACGGCAGTCTAGATCGGATAGTCTCATGGGGGTACTTTTCCTCACAAAGAAATCAACGATACGTTGTTCCCCCAGAAGTACCCCCAAGATCAACTGTATCTTGTTGGGCAAGGGTGGATGTTTTTGGACAAGAAAAACCCGCAGAACTAGTGTTCATGCGGGTTTGAAGGTACTTATTGGATGTTATCGGATGGTGTTCTGGTGGAGCCGGGGGGAATTGAACCCCCGTCCGCAAGCCCTCCGCAAGTAGCTCTACATACTTAGTTGGCCTATTTTAAAAGTTTTAACCTTGGTTCATGCCGGACAACAGGCCCTTCCGCAGCGATTCACACTGATTTAAGAACCGACCCAGTGACCTGATCGAATCCGATTCCCTGTAGATGACGCTGCAGTGGGTTTTACCCCACCCGACCCAGGGACCAGTCGGTGCAGCGGCTCACCGCTTAAGCGGCCAGAGCGAAACGCTCGTCGTTGGCGTTTATAGTTTTCCAGTGGTTTTACGAGCGAACTGGTGCTCGGTATGCACTATCTTGTTTTGTGACCCACGTCGAAGCCATGTCGGCCCCAGGACCCTTCATTGTACCGGCATTTTCCGGATAATGAAATTACAATCAGGAGCCATGAGGACCATCCGCCACATCTCCGCCTTGCCCCGGCGCCGATCATGCTGCACTGGCTGACGGGGCGCGCTGCACGACGCCGGACATTCGACCAGGCCCTGGCATCGCTGGATGCGCAGGTCTGGCCGCAGCTGCTGGCGCAGCACGACTTTCTGCTCGGCCTGCACGCACAGGACGCCGAGACACTGCGCCATCACACCGCCTGGATCCTGGCGAACAAGTCCTTCCACGGCGCCCACGGCCTGCCCGTGACGCCGGGCATGTGCCGCGACATCGCGATCCAGGCAGCCCTGCCGATCCTGGGCCTGGACACCTCTTTGTACCGGGGCTGGACGCAGATCGTGGTGTATCCGGGCGGCTTTCTGGTGCAGCGTACGGACACCGACGAAGCCGGCGTGGTGCATGAATACAGACAGGAAACATCCGGGGAATCCTGGGAAGGCGGCCCCGTGATCCTGTCCTGGGAAGATGCCCGCGCCGGTGCGGATGCCCAGGCGAACGTGGTGATTCACGAGTTCGCCCACAAGCTGGACCAGCGGGCGGGGAGCGCCGACGGCATGCCGGGCCTGCGCGCGCACCGGGATTTGGATGCCCGCCGCTGGCGCAGGGTGCTGGAGACGGCCTTTGACGATTTCAACGACCGTCTTGACGCAGCCGAGGCCGCCATCCCTCCCGATATGGATCCGGAATCCGACGAGGCCGCCGAATGGTATGCAGCGCTGCCGCTGGACCCCTATGCAGCCCAGGACCCGGCGGAATTTTTTGCCGTCAGCTCGGAAAGCTTTTTCATCAGCCCTTGGGCCATGGCACGGGCCTGGCCGGACTGGTACGGCCTGCTGGCGCAGTACTACCGGCAAGATCCCCTGCAGCGCCTGGAAAGCGCTGGCATGCAGTACGATCAGACGGATACCCCTTCCTTCTGATTCTGGAGTCTGCTGATGGACATGATCTTGACGGCCTGCGACGGCCATACTCTGGCGGCCTACGTCAATGGCCCGGAGACCGCGCATGCCGGCGTCGTGGTGCTGCCGGAAATCTTCGGCATCAACCCGTATATCCGCAGCGTGGTGGACCGCTACGCCGCTCAGGGCTACCGGGCGATCTGCCCGTCGCTGTTCGACCGCAAGACCGCGCCCGACACCGGATTGCAGTTGGGCTACAGCCCGGAAGAGATCCAGCGCGGCCTGGGCTATAAAAAAGCCATCCCAGACGATACTGCCCGCCTGGACATCGAGGCCGCCGCCGCGGCGCTGCAAGGCCAGACAGTCAAGCTGCTGACGGGCTATTGCTGGGGCGGCTATCTGTCCTGGCGCATGGCGTGCCTTGGCAATACCTTTGCCGCCGCATCCTGCTGGCACGGGGGCGGCATCGCCAAACACTGCCAGGACTCGGCCCGCATCCCGGTGCAGATGCACTTCGGCGGACAGGACCCATCGATTCCACAGGCGGACGTGGACCAGATCCGGGCCGCCCAGCCTTGGGTAGAAATACACGTCTACGACGGCGCAGGGCATTCGTTTGGGCGCGATGCCACGCCCGCCTACCGGCCGGACGCCGCCCAGTTGGCCTGGGAACGGACATTGACGTTTTTCGCCCGCCACGCCTGAATCACCACCCGATTCGGTAGAAACCCCTGCGGCACGGCGCCAGCCAGCAGCAACAAACGTTAGGATTTGTGCCCGATTCCCGCTTAATGCGTCTTCAGGTAGCCTTTTGATGCGACTCTTCGCAAGGTGTCCACCATTCCCCTGGTCCCTTCAGCCACAATCATCGTCATCGATTGGCAGGAGAAACCAATGAGAAAAAGCATCATCGCAGCTGTTTTGCTGACAGGCGCTCTGGTCGGGGGGCCGGTCGCCCAAGCGGGCGACATCGACGTCGGGATTTCCATCGGCATTCCCGGCATGATCTGGGGCGGGCCAGCCTACTATCCGCCCCCGCCCCCCCCGCTACTACCATCGGCCCCGCGTGGTCGTGGTCCCGGAACCGGTATACGTCCCCGTACCCGCTTATCGTCAAGGCTGGGCGGACCGTGGACACTATGACCGCCACGACCGGAAGCACTGGAAAAAGGGCTGGAAACACGACCGCGGCCACCGGGGTCGCGACTGGGACGACTAAGTAAAAAGCGGATGAGAACACTCATCCGCTTTTTTCATCTGCAAGACCCCGGGCCGACAGGGCTCCGAGCAAAGGCGCAAATCACGCGGCGACGGCGACGGCCACAGCTTCGCGCCCCTGCAGACGATGCGTGTGAGCAGCCAGAGCAGCCAACAAGGCATCCAGGCCTTCGCGCGACAGCGCATCCGTCAGTTCACCGTCGGCTGCAAATTTCTCGTGGGCAGCCGAGATGAACAGTTCCGGCTTGTTCAGCGGATGCACGTCCAGATAGATCAGCACCTGGCGCAGATGGTACTGCGCGCGGGCGCCCCCCATCCCGCCCATGGAGGCGCTGGCAATCGCCACCGGCTTGCCCTGGAACGGAGCGCCGGGCACGCGCGACAACCAGTCGATGGCGTTTTTCAGCACGCCCGGAATCGAGTAGTTGTATTCCGGGGTGGCAATCAGAAACGCACCCGCCTGGGCGGCCTGTTCGGCGACCCGCTGCACGGATGCCGGAAAGCCCTGGGCCTGCACGTCCCCGTTGTACAAGGGGATATCGGACAGATCGGCGATCTCGATGCTCATGCCTTGGGGCGCTTGGCGCTGCGCCTGCTCCAGCAGCAGGTGATTGTAGGAACCCCGGCGCAGGCTGCCGCCGATGGCAAGAACACGAATAGACATAATGACTCCTGGAAATGGTCAACATGCTGCGCATATCCTGCACAGCCAATCGAAACACGCCTCCTGGCGGCGCAGCCTTGCGGCGGCCCGGCGGCAAAAAAAAACATCACGACAAAGGATTCAGGCGGCGGTCTGCGCCAGCACCCCATCCCGGTAATCACGCAGGGCCTGCTCGATTTCCTGCTGGGTATTCATGACGAACGGCCCATACTGCGCGATGGGTTCGTTCAGGGGCTTGCCGGCCAGCAGCAAGACCCGCACGCCATCGGCGGACCCGGCGGCCGGTGCGATACGCACGGTCTCGCCCTGTTCGCCGAACCAGACGCTATGCCCGGAGGCGGCTGTCTGGTCCCCCGCAGCGTACTGTCCCTCGAACACGTACAGCAGGACCTGATGTGTGGCAGGGATGGGGATATCCACCGACTGGCCCGTCATGACGCAGATATCCGCAATCAGAGGCTGCGTCGCCGATGGCGTCGCGCCATGCCCCGGCCCTTTCAAGGGGCAGGTGGCCCAGGGAATGGCGCCGGCGATCAGCTTGATGAAACCGCCTTCGGGCAGATCCGCAGTCGTGATCTCGGCCGCCGGGATATCCCGGTAGTGGGCAGGCTGCATTTTTTCCGCCGCCGGCAGATTCAGCCAGATCTGAAAACCGCGTAGCAGGCCGTTTTCCTGCTGCGGCATTTCCTCGTGGATGATGCCGCGCCCAGCCGTCATCCACTGCACGCCGCCGGCGCGCAGATCGCCTTCGTTGCCCATATGATCGCGGTGCCGCATATGGCCGTCGACGATATAGGTGACGGTTTCAAAACCGCGATGCGGATGCGGCGGAAAGCCGGCAATGTAATCATCGGGATCGTCGGACGAAAAGGCATCCAGCATCAGGAAGGGGTCCATGCGGACCTGATGCTGATAGCCCAGGGCGCGCAGCAGGCGGACACCTGCCCCGTCCTGGGTCGCCTGAGCCGGCAAAATACGTGTGATTGCTCGTGTAGACATCATCTACTCCGTCTTGAACTCTGATGCCTGTCATTATGAATCATATAATCCGATAAACAACCGCAAAAAACCGCACTATTTGATCTATAAATTAGATATGAGCGAGATCATTCCCATCATGCACTGGCAAGCGCTGATCGCCGTGGTGGATCACGGCGGCTACGCACAGGCCGCTGAAGCCCTGGGTAAAAGCCAGTCCTCGATCAGCTATGCCATCCAACGCCTGGAAGACCAGCTGGGCCTGCGCGTCTTTCGCCAGGAAGGCCGCCGCGCCGTGCCAACGCCGGCCGGCCAGATCCTGCTGCAGCGAGCACGGTTGCTGGTGGAACACGCCCAGAGCCTGGAATCCTCGGCACGCCAGATGGCATTGGGCCGGGAAGCCTTGCTGCGCATTGCGGCGGACGCCCTGTTCCCCGATTGGTTGCTGCTGCAGGCCTTGGCCAAATTCAGCCCCGACTGCGCCGCTACTCGTATCGAAGTGCTGGAAACGGTACTCAGCGGCACCGACGATGCCTTGCTGCGGCGCGAAGCCGATCTGGTGATCACCCCGCGCATCCCGCAGGGGTTCAGCGGCGAACCGCTGCTGCAGATCCGCTTTGTCGCCGTGGCAGCGCCGTCACATGCGCTGCATGCGCTGGGCCGTCCCTTGGCATGGGCGGACCTGCGTCAACACCGGCAGCTGGTCACACGGGATTCAGGGTCGCGGCGCCAGAACGCCGGCTGGCTGGACGCCGAACAGCGGTGGACCTTCAGCCACCTGTCCAGTTCGATCCAGGCAGCCTGCGCCGGCCTGGGCTTCGCCTGGTATCCCGAATTGCGCATCCGCGGCGAATTGGCCGACGGACGCCTGCTGCCCCTGCCCTTGATCGAAGGCCGGCACCGCTATGCCATGCTGTACCGGATCTTTGCGCGACCGGATTTTCCCGGCCCGGCCTGCCAGGAACTGGCCGACGTGCTGGCGCAATTGGTGCAGGCATCCGGGCTGTCTGTGGACCCGCCATCCCCGGCGTGAGCACGCATCGGGGTTGCAAGCAGCCAGCGCCCCCCGGAGCGACTGGCAGCACGGGTGCTCAAAGCCCGACGTTTTCCTGCTGCAGAACCTGTTCGGCGCGGTAGCTGGAACGCACCAGGGCGCCGGACACGACTTCGCGAAAGCCCTTGGACAGGCCCAGGTCGCGGTAGGCGCGGAACTCATCCGGTGTGACGAAGCGGCGCACCGGCAGGTGATTGGCGGTGGGTCGCATGTACTGGCCGAACGTCAGGATGTCGACGTTGGCTGCGCGGATGTCGTCCATGGCCTGTTCGATTTCCTGATCGGTTTCCCCCAGGCCCAGCATCATGCTGGTCTTGGTCAGGGTATGCGGCGCATAGGCCTTGGCATGCGCCAGCACGTCCAGCGTCTGCCGGTAGCCGGCTCGCACGTCGCGCACATCGTGGGTCAGGCGTTCGACTGTTTCGACGTTCTGCGCAAACGTCACCAGGCCGGCATCCAGAATGGTTTCGATGCAGGACCGATTCCCCTGGAAGTCGGGCGTCAGCGCCTCGACCGCCGTCTGCGGGGATCGTTCGTGGATAGCCCGGATACAGGCGGCATAGTGCCCCGCGCCGCCATCGATCAGATCGTCGCGGTCCACCGACGTCAGCACCACGTATTTCAGCCGCATCAGGGCGACGGCATCCGCCACGCTGGCAGGCTCGTTGTGATCCAGCCAGCCATGGGGATTGCCCGTGCTGACGGCGCAGAATTTGCAGGCCCGCGTGCAGACCGAGCCCATCAGCATCAGGGTCGCGGTGCCGCGCCCCCAGCATTCGGCGATGTTCGGGCATTTGGATTCGGCGCAGACCGTATTGAGCTTGTGCGTCTCGACGATCTGGCGGACTTCCTGGTAGCCGGCGCCGGACGGCACGCGCACCCGCAGCCAGGCGGGCTTGGGCGCCGAATCGGGGATCTCTGTCAGATCGCTGGGCCGCATGCCGTCTTTGACGGCCTTGGTACCCTGCGGGCTGATGAATTTGGACCCCGAACGGGCGCGGATGATGGGGACTTCAGTCGTCATGGGGAAACCTGTACATAATGGAATTCGGGCGAACGTCAGCCCCGGCGCACGCCTGCGGCGATAGTACCACGCAGCCCGCCGCCCGCCACGGATTCCCCTACGCAGATCAGGATCGTATACTGGCGGCCATGCAGCAGGCCCTACGCCCCAGGATTCCCCTTTTGGCGCGCCCCCCAGGGGCCGCGCTGGTGCTGCTTTGCCTGTTGGGCATGGTGACTCTCTGGACAGTCCTGTGCGGGATCAGCCACTCGGCACCCGATCTGGACGGTATGGAAGAACTGGTCTGGGCCGCCAGCCTGGAACTGGGCTACACCAAGCACCCGCCTCTGCCCTCGTGGATCATGCACTTCGCCACGGAACTGCTGGGGCGTCCGGTCTGGCTGCCATTCCTGATGGGGCAGCTGTTTTCCGCACTGGGCCTGTGGTTCGTCTGGAAACTGGGGCGCGAACTGACCACCCCCCATCGGGCGCTGATGGCCACCCTGCTGGTATCGGTCACGGCCTATTTCGCGCTGCGCGGCACGATCTACAACCACAACACGGCGCAACTATGGTCCATCACCGCGTCGATCTACTGGTTCTACCGGGCGCTACGCGATCAGCGGACCCGCGACTGGGTCCTGCTGGGCATCGTCGGCGGGCTGGCCATGCTGACCAAATACAGCGCCCTGATCCAGTTCACCGCCTTTTTCCTGTATCTGCTGCGTAGCGGCGCATGGCGCCAGCGGCGCGTCTGGATCGGCATCGGCTGGGCTGCGTTGGCCTTTGCGCTGGTGATCAGCCCGCATCTGTGGTGGCTGGACCAGCACGATTTCGAACCGCTGCTGTACGCCGATGATTCCCTGCAAGCGGGCGGGCGTCTGGCGGCGCTGAGCGATCTGCTGTCCTTTTCACTGGATCAGGCCGGACGCCTGGCCCCCATGATTGCGGTGCTGGGCGCCTGGACGCTATGGCGCCGCCGCTGCGCGGACCGGGCGCCCGGCCATGCCGCCAATGATGCATCCTTTGCCGGACCGGACGCCGCGCCGCGCTATATCCGGGATTTCACGGCCAGCGACCGTCAGTTCCTGCTGTGGGTCGGTCTGGCGCCTTTCCTGTCCACAGTGGTGATCTCGGTCCTGCTGGGCTCGCGGCTGGAAGCGTCCTGGGCCAGCACATTTTTCGTGCTGTTCGGCTTCTACGGCCTGTGGTGGCTGCGCGGACCGGAATCCGTGCAACTGCGGCGCATCCTGATCCTGGTGGCGGGCCTGCACCTGATCATGGCCCTGGGTTACGCCGCCGCGCGCGGACCGCTGGCTCTATCCCTGGGCAAGGCATCCCGTTCCACCTATCCGGGACCGGCGCTGGCCGCGCTGGCCGTGCAGCACTGGCAGCAGCATCAGCCGGGCCGGCCACTGCGCGTCATCGTGTCCAACACCTGGCTGGGCGGCAATATCGCTGTGCATATCGGCCCCCAGACCCAGGTCTATATCGATGCCAGCGACGAACAATCCCCGTGGTTCGCCCCCGGCACGGCGCTGCAATGCGGCGCGATGATCGCCTACAGCGCGCAGGGGCGGGCGGCTCCATCACCCAAGGTTCAGGCGCTCTATGACGCCGCCCCCTGGAAAGGCATCGATGAAGTGCGCTGGTCCGGCTCCAAGGGCCGCGTGATCGATCTGCATTGGGCGGTGCTGCCGGCCACTCCCGACTGCCTGCGCAGTCAGCGCCCGGACGCCCTGCCCGCCGAGTCGCGCCCTTAAGCGCGCCCTGGGCGGATGTCGGTACCCGCCTGCAGCAAATCCTCGAAGGCGTGCGCCGGCATGGGACGGGCGAACAGATACCCCTGCCCGTAATCGCAGCCTGCCGCTGCCAGCAGTTCGTATTGCTGGGAAGTCTCAATGCCTTCAGCCACGACCTGCAGCCCCAGTTTGTGGGCCAACAGGATGATGGCCTCGCACAGGGCGTGGTCCGCGCCGCCCGGACACAGATTGGCGACGAAGGACTGATCGATCTTCAGAAAATCGATATTGAATTTGCGCAGGTAGGACAGTGAGGAATACCCCGTGCCGAAGTCATCCAGCGCCACCTGCACGCCCGCATTCCGGAAGGCTTCCAGCTGCTGGCGGATGCGATCGTCGTCGGAATCCATCAGCAAGCCTTCGGTGATTTCCACGATGACATGGCGCGAATGCAGACCCAGGGTGTTCAGGTGCGCCGCCCAGAAGGCCAAATCCAGGCCTTCGTGACGCAACTGGGCCGGGGAAATATTGACGCTGACCTGGATGTCCTGGCTGAAGCGCTGCCGCCATTCGGCGGCCTGGCGGGTGGCTTCGCAAAAGACCCAGTCCCCCAGCGCCCGGATGATGCCGGTTTCTTCGGCCAGCGGGATGAATTCCGTCGGCGACACCAACCCCCGCACCGGGTGGTGCCAGCGCAACAGGGTTTCGGCCTTGGCCACCCGGCCATCCCGCAAGTCCACGATAGGCTGGAAATGCAGGGAAAACTGATTTTGGTCCAGCGCCTGGTGCAAATCGTTGACCAAGCGCATGCGCGTCTGGGCGCGTTCCTGCATGGACGCGGTGAAGTAGCGGCTGCGGTTGCGGCCATCGGCCTTGGCCGAATACATGGCCTGGTCGGCATTATTCAGCAGCGACTCGGCATCCGAGGCGTCTTCCGGAAAAAATGTCACCCCGATGCTGGTCGAAATAAAGACGGTTTCCACCCCCAGGCGGAAGGGCTCGGCCAGGGTGCGCAGGATGGAACGGGTCAGGCGCTCGACATCGCGCGGTTCGCGGACATCGTCGAGCAGCACCGTAAATTCATCACCCCCCAGACGCGCCACGGTATCGCTCTGGCGCACGCAGGCGCTCAGGCGCCGGGCGGCTTCTTTGAGCAGATCGTCACCCATGGCGTGACCCAGGGTGTCGTTGATTTCCTTGAAGCGGTCCAGATCCAGGAACAGCAGGCCCAGTCGCCCATTGCTGCGCTGAGCCTTGCGGATGCTTTGTTCCAGGCGGTCGTGGAACATCTGGCGGTTGGGCAGATCGGTCAGGCGGTCGAAATTGGCCTGTTTCCAGATGATGGCTTCCGCCTGCTTGATCTCGGCGATATTGGAAAAAATCATCACCCGGCGGTGGACTTCGCCATCATCGCCGAATGAAGTATTGATGCTGAGCCATTCCGGATACAGCTCGCCGTTGACATGCTGGCCCCAGTGTTCGCCCTGCCAGCTGCCGGTTTCGATCACGGTACGCCACATGCTGCGGTAGAACTCGCGGTCGTGGCACGGGGAATTCAGGCAGCGGACATGGCGGCCGATGACGTCGGCCTCCGCGCGCCCGCGCAAACTGACAAAGGCCGGATTCACATCCAGGATGAAACCTTTCGGGTCCAGCACCAGCATGCCTTCACTGGTGTTGCGATACACCAGCGATGCCAGTTCCGCCTGGCGGTCGGTGTCGTTCAGGTCCGTGCGACGCTGGCGCACCACGTACAGGTGACTGCGCCCCGACGACGAAGGAATATGCGTTGCCGCACCGGCCAAATGCAGGGGCTGAGACTGCCGATGTTCGCCGCGCCCACGCCACAACAGCGTATCGCGGGCGCCTTCCTGATCCAGCCGGGCATTGATATCGCCGATATCGGGCAATAGCGCGGCCACCGACAGCCCCAACGCCGTCCCCCGCCGATAGCCGAACAGCCGTTCGGCGCTACGGTTCATATAGACGATCGCGCCCCGTGTATCCGTGGCCAGGAAGGCGTCCTGAGAAAAGTCTCCCAGGCGCAGCAAAGCCAGGATATGGGATCGGTCCGAGGATTCAATAGGCAATAGCGTTTCTGCCTGAGGGCCAGACATCTGATCCACAGGGGAATGAAAGGAGGTGGGCAAAAGGGCCATCACGGGTGGTGGGGCGAACGCAGTGCTAAGACCATGACGGGGCTACCGAGGGAACTTGCAACACTCGGTCTTTTAACATGCCGTCAGGATCGTCACCATCAGTAATATCCATAGGGATGCGCCTGTCGCACCCGGACCGGCGGGCCGGCCTCAAGGGGCTTCGCCAAAATATTCCTTGAACTGATGGCCCAGCTTGCGGGCTTTGGTCCGCAGATACTGCTCGTTATAGGGATTGCGGTTCACCTGCAAGGGGATATGCTCGGCGATCGTGATGCCCAGATCCGCCAGCACACGTTCCTTGCGCGGATTGTTGGTCATCAGGCGCACGCTGTGAATGCCAAAATGCGCCAGCATGGGGCGGCACAGATCATAGCGCCGCATATCCGCCGGGAACCCCAGACGTTCATTGGCCTCGACCGTGTCGGCGCCCTGATCCTGCAACTGATACGCGCGGATCTTGTTCAACAGGCCGATACCCCGCCCTTCCTGGCGCAGATACATCACGATGCCCCGTCCTTCCTCGGCAATGCGCTGCAAGGCGGCTTCCAGCTGCGCCCCGCAGTCGCAACGCTGGCTGAACAGCGCATCGCCCGTCAGGCATTCGGAATGGATACGGGCCAACACCGGCGCACCCGACCCGACATCGCCCAGCGTCAGGGCCACGTGTTCCTTGCCCGTGGCGGGCTCGACAAAGGCATGGATCTGAAAGACGGCCCAAGGCATGGGCAGCTGGCTGGACGCGACATACTGCAGCAGATCACTGTCTGCAGCGTCGACACCGGAAGGGGTGGACATGGACAACAGGCAAGAAAATGAAACGGACTATAGATTAACACCCCGAGCGCCCAGAAAAAAAAGGGCCTCGCAAAGGCGAGACCCCATAAAGCGCCCGTCCGGGCCGGCATGAATCAGGCTTTGACCCCGAGATAACGCTCGATGATCTCGCCGTTTTCATGCAGGTCCTTGGGCGTGCCCTCGTACACCACATGTCCGTTGTTGACGATATAGGCGCGGTCGGCCAGCGACAGCGCCGCCCGCACGTTCTGTTCGACGATGACGATCGTCTGCCCTGCGTCGGCCAGCTGACGGCAGACCCGCATGAGATCTTTCACGATCAGCGGCGCCAAGCCTTCGAAAGGCTCATCCAGCAAGATGATGTCCGCATTGCGGATCATCGCCCGGGCGATCGCCAGCATCTGCTGTTCGCCGCCCGACAGCTGTTTGCCGCGGTTGCGCTTGCGCTCGGCCAGCCGGGGAAAGGTCGTATAGATCTCGTCCAGCGTCCGGGGATTTTCGGCCGTCATCGCCGCCAGCTGCAGGTTTTCCTGAACCGTGATCGAACCGAACACGCGGCGCTCTTCGGGCACCAGCTGGATACCCAGCGCCGCCCGCCCGTAAGGCGGCAGCTGCTGGATTTCCACCCCGCGATGACGGATGGCGCCGGATTTGACCTCGACCATCCCCATCAGGGATTTCAGCGTGGTGCTCTTGCCGGCCCCATTGCGTCCCAACAGGGCGACGACTTCGTGTTCCTCGATGCGCATCGAGACATCGAACAGGATATGGGAATCCCCGTAGTAGCTATTGATTTTGTCGACTTCAAGCAGACTCATCGTCCATTCCCCCGAGATAAGCCGCCTGAACCGAGGCGTCATAGCGGATTTCGTCCGGCGTTCCTTCGGCCAGCTTGCGGCCTTCGTAGAGCACCGTGATACGTTCGGCCAGTTCGAACATGGCATCCATGTCGTGTTCGACGATGACCATGCTGCGACCCTTGCGGATCGACTTCAAGAGCGACACGACCAGCACGCGTTCCTCGGGTCCCAGACCCGCCAGCGGCTCGTCGAACAGCAGCACGTTCGCTCCGGTGGCCAGCGCCAGCCCGATTTCCAGGCGGCGTTTTTCACCGTAGGACATGTCCGACACCAGCGTATCGGCATGCGCAGCGAGATCAACCATGGCGATCGCGGCATTGACCTGGCTGTCGAGCTGTTCCGAGTGCAGTCTGGACAGCAGATCGCTGCGATACCGGCCACGCAGGCGTGCCAACACCGGGATCATCATGTTCTGGCGCACCGTCAGCTGTTCGAAGAGCTGATTGATCTGGTAGGACTTGCTCATGCCCAGTTGGCAGACCGCCGTCACCCCGATGCCGGTGATTTCCTGGCCGCGGAAGAAGACCTTGCCCGAGGTGGTGGGCAGCTCGCCCGCCAGCATGGCGAAGAACGTGGACTTGCCCGCGCCGTTGGGTCCGATCACCCCGTGCAGCTCGCCGTCACGCAGGGTGAAGTCGATGTCGGAGTTGGCTTTCAGGCCGCCATAGTGCTTGCTGATGCCGCGCGCTTCCAGCACCGGTGCGCCTTCGCGGGTGGTCGCCAGCGGCGCGACGATATCCAGAGAGCCCGCCACCTTGGTGCTGGCGTCGGAATCGATGCCGGCAGGCAGTTTACGCGTACGATTCCAGACCTGGATGATGGCGCCGGCCACGCCATGACGGAAAACCGTCACCAGCACGACAAACACAATACCCAGAATGAGTTTCCAGTAGGGGCCAAGGCCACCGACCTGTTGCAGGCCTTCGTAGAGATACAGCCAGATGGTCGCGCCCAGCAGGGGGCCCAGCAACGTGCCCGCACCGCCCATCACAGTCTGGATGACGATCTCGGCCGAGGTGCCCAGTGCAAAGGCATCCGGCGGCATGTACGACTGGAACAGGCCCAGCAGGCCGCCGGCCAGACCGCCGTAGGCTGCCGCCACGACAAAGACCATGAGCTTGTAGGACTGGATCGAGTGGCCCAGCGCAGTAGCCCGCTTGGGATTGCCCTGGATGGCCTTGAGGACGGTGCCGAACGGCGAACGCACGATGCGCCGGGCGATCACGTAGCCCACAAAGAAAATGAATGCCACGAACCAGTACATCGGCCAGCCGCTGCCGATCTCGATGTTGATGAACCCCAAGGCGATTTCAGGCGAAGGCACCCCGGCGATCCCGTTTTCACCCCCGGTATAGTCCTTGAAGACCGAGTTTTCCATGAAGAAAAACATCTCGCCGAAGGCCAGCGTGCTCATGGCGAAATAGATGCCGGTGCGCCGCAGGGTCAGGTAGCCGATGAGCAGCCCCATGGCCGCCGCCGCTATGGTGCCGATGACCAACGCCAGCAACATATTGGGCACTATGCCATCCGTCATCAGGTAGGCCGTGACAAAACCGCCTGTGCCGTAAAAAGCCGCTTGGCCGAAAGACAGCAGGCCGGTATAGCCGAACAGCAGATCGAACCCCAGGCCGAACAGGCCGAAGATCAGAATGCGGGTCAGCAGGTCGGGGCTCATGCCCAGGGCCGGCAGGACGAACGGCGCCACGATCAGGCCCAGTCCTACCCACATTTCAGGTAGCCGTCTGCGCATCATGGCCACCTCCTTGGTTGACAGGCCGCGCCGCTCCAGCAGCGCCGGCCGTTGTTGATTGTGCCGTGCTCATTCCCGACCCTCCTGACCCATGAGACCTTGCGGGCGGAACACCAGCACCAGCGCCATGGCGACAAACAGCATCACATCGGAATACTGGGGATTCACCATGGCCGTGAGGCTGAGAATTTCACCGGCAATGATGCCGCCTACGATGGCGCCCGGGAAAGAACCTACCCCGCCGATCACCACCACCACGAAAGATTCAACCAGATAGCGAAAGCCCATATCCGGCGTCAGCGCCACGATGGGCGAATTGACGACCCCGGCAAAACCGGCAGCCATGGTCCCCAGGCCGAACACCACGAGAAAGGCCCGTTTGACGTTGATGCCCAGGGCATCAACCATTTGCGAATCCTCGATGCCTGCGCGCACGACTAGCCCCAGGCTGGTGCGATACAGGATGAAATACAGCACCAGCAAGGTACCAGCCGAAATGGCCAGGGTTTCCAAGCGGTACATCGGATAGATGAGCGAGCCGATTTTGGCAATCCCCATCCCCCATTCCGGCGGGGTGACCGACAGGCTGACGCCGCCATAGATGCCGCGCACGATTTCAACCAGGATGATGCTCAGACCGAAGGTGACGAGAATCTGGTCTTCGGGCGGACGGCTGTAGAACTTGCGCATCAGACCGCGTTCGATGACCAGGCCACAGGCCAGCGCCACCGCTGAACCGCCTGCGATGGCCAGCACGAAAGAATCCGTCAGGCCATAGACGGTGTAGCCCGCATAGCCCCCCACGACGAACAAGGCGCCGTGCGCGAAGTTAATGACACCGAGCGTGCCGTAGATAATGGTCAGACCGGTGCTGATCAGCGCCAACAACAAGCCGGTTGCCAGCCCATTGAATAATTGCGATAGAAACAATGACATGCTCGGGTGCCTCCTTAAAGTCCCGGACAACGGCATGTCTGGGGCAATGACAGCGCCCCAGACATTGCCCTTTACTTAGACGTAACCGCCCAGCTTGCAACCCAGTACGCCCAGATCCGGCACCACATCCTTGCCCTGGACAACCTGAACGACCTCGTAGTAGTCGTTGGGGTTCTTCATGTCGGCCTTTTTCTTGCCGCGCATGATCGGGAAGTTCACGACGCCCTGGTGATCCTCTGCGCGAATCGAGAACGGCCCGGTGGCGAGATTCAGGACAGCGCCCGATTCCAGCGCCTTGATGACGTCAGGCGGATACAGGCCCCCTGCACGCTCGACGGCAGCCGCCCAGACCATGACGGCCAGATAGGCGTAAAAGGACGAATCGCGCGGCATGCCGTTGAATTTCTTCTGGTAGGCCTCGACGAAGTGCTTGGCTTCGGGATAGGTGTCCTGCATGGTCCACCAGAAGCCCTGCGCCACCAGAACGCCGGCCATCAGATCGGGACCGACTTCTTCTTCGATGTAGGCCGAGCTGTAAGGCACGACGACCTTCATCTTGTCGAGCAGGCCGAACTGTTTGGCCTGCTTGATGGCATTGGCCGCGTCCGCACCATACGCCACGCAGACCAGCACGTCGGCATCGGTATTGGCGATGTTGATCAGATACGAGCTGTAGTCCTTGGCGCCCAGCGGGTGGACCTGGTTGGTGACGGTCGTCCAGCCTTCTTTTTCGGTGAACTCCTTCATCGACTGGGTGGTGGTGTGGCCGTAGGTGTAGTCAGGCGTCAGGTAAGCCGCCTTGCGGGTCTTGCCGAATTCCTTGGCGGCCACCGGTGCGATCGCCTTGCAGGCCATGTAGGCAAAGTAGCAAGGACGGAAACCATAGCGCTGGCAGTCGACGCCCGTGGTTTCGTTGGAACCGGAAATGGCAGTGAAGTACGGCGTGTGTTCGCGGTTGCAGACCTTTTCCAGCGCAATGGCCACCGAGCTGCTGGTGCTGCCGGAGATCATCATCGCCTTTTCGTCGTGGATGAAACGCGTGGCGGCCTGAACCCCCGTGTTGGGCTTGGTTTCCGCATCGGCGGAACCCAGTTTCAGTTTCTTGCCCAGCACCCCTTTTTTCAGATCGGCAGAAATTTCCTTGAGAACCGGATCGCCGTTGTTGATGTGTTCGACGGCCAGTTCATAGCCGCGCTGCTGGGCAGCGCCCTGGGCCGAATACGGACCCGTCAGGTCAACGGTCGCACCCAGAAAGATAGTGTCGCCCTCGGCGCCGGCCGGCCAGGCCCCCAGGGGTTTCTTGTCTTGCGCAAATGCCACACTGGCAGTGCCGGGCAGCAGCATGCCGCCAGCAATCCCTGCCGCACCCGCTTTCAGTACGGAACGGCGCTTGACCTGAGTCTGCATGGCTTGGCCCAACGTTTTTTTATCCTTCATTGCTTTGTCTCCTGATTTTGAGTGGCCCCCGAGCGTCAAAAACACCCGGCGAAGGTACTGCGTGTCACAATTACCCGCGATTTATTTTTATGAATGGTCCAGCTTTGTTTTTGTGGCTGAGCAGAGAAATGGACAGCCAGATTTCTGCGTGACGCTATTAAGAAATTTGAAACTTACGCAGAGCTTACGCAGATTTTTACAGACAGGAACACCATGAATCAGGTGTGTTTTACCTGCCTGCCACAAGCCATCAGCAAGAGACTTAAACCATTGAAGAAAATAGGATTTTTTTGATATTTAAAATTGATGCAATGCAAAAAATAAGGGTTAATGCCTAAGGGAAATCATCAGGTCCGCATTTTCCCTTAATATTGCGCTGCACCAATGAAAAGAGGCCCATCGGGCCTCTGTGATTCAAGCTGAAACTATCTGCCGGACAGCCGGAATAATCAGCGCAAAACGATTTTCTTCGCATAATCACGCAGCACCTCGATGCCGGGATCCTTGCGCGGCCAGACCAGGCCCACGCCATCGTTTTCATAACGGGGCAGCACATGGATATGGGCATGCGGCACGGTCTGCCAGCCAGCCGGGCGATTGGCCTGCAACAGGGTCAGCCCTTCGGGATGAAAAGCGTCCTGCACGGCCTGCGCCACACGCCACGCCAGACGCATCAGATCGGCGGCCAGGTCCTGGTCCATATCGAGCAGTGTGGGATAAGGGTGGCAGGGCGCCACCAGCACGTGTCCCGGATTGAGCTGGCCAGCGTCCATGAAGGCAAAGGCCTGCTCATCCCGATACACGATGGCAGCCGGAATGTCGCCTGCCAGGATGCGCGTAAACACGGTTTCCATCGATATCCCCGTCAGAAATTGCCCGACCCCAGGGCGGCATCCAGCTGCTGCATGAACGCGGCCGGCGTCATGGACCGGTCATTGACCGTCACCTGCCCATCGGCGTAGGACATGTCCGCCTGCAGTCGGCCATCCTGTTCACGCACCAGTTCCGCCCGCGTCAAGCGTCCGGCATACTGATCGAACAGCATGCTGACCAGGGCCGTCATCATGTCCGCGTCGCCGCCCGCCTGGCTGCGACGCAGGACATCGAGCAACATCGGCTTGGACACCCCGGCGTGGACGGCGACCTTGGCGATTCCCCGCTCGAGCAAAGCGCCCAGATCCTGGGGCGCATCATCCGGCGCCGGCCGAAACTGCACCTGGGCCTGCAGATCGGTCTTGCCGCTGGGCGTCGTCCAGCTCAGGGTATCCAACGACAGGCGGGGAGACGAGGCCAGCAACGGGATCGCCAGTGCACGCAACTGCTGCTCGTCCTGGGCGGACAGCGGCGAGGCATCATCATCCTGATTGGCCTGCATCCGATCCAGGGCCATCACCATCGCCTGAAAAGACGGAACATCCAGCTGCTCGATCGAGGCCTCGAGCTGGATGGCGCCCATATCCTGTTCCCCGGCCTGCAGCTGGCCCAGATCGTAGCGGATCCGGCTATCCATCAGGCTGCCGGTACGCGCGGTATCCACCTGCATGGATGGCTGCTTGAAGCGGACGTCGGGCGCCCCCTCGCTGACGATCTGGAACTGTGTCAGCTGCAACTGCTGATGCGACTGCAAATCGACGTCGCCGCTGCGCGTGGTCAGGTTATCGTATTGCAGGCCTTCAAGCCGGACGGTGGCCGGCAGATCGGTATCCCGGACCAGCAGAGACTGCGCCTGAGCCGCCACGGTCAATTGCCGCGTCTGAGGCTGATACGTCAGCTGGATCTCACCGCCGCTGAAATCCAACCCTTGATCGGGGGTGCGCACCGGCGCCAGCGTCACGGTCGATGCCACGCCGCCGTCGAAACCAACCAAAGAATCCGCCTGCCAGGGCGCAGCCGCGCCATCGCCCATCGCGTCAAACCAGGGCTGCCACAGCCCGTCAGGCAAGGGCTGCATCCGGCTATAGGCGGCCAGTGCTTGCCAATGGCCGTTGCCCACCGCCGCCAGAGGCCAGGGGCCATGCTGCAGATCGTCCTGCAACGTCAAGGCCTGGGCTGTTCCCTGCTCGTCACGAAATTCGAACACATACCGGACCTGCGAGGAGAAAATCCCGCGCTGGTAGCCGTCCAATCGCAGGGTCGGCGGGGCTTCGTCAGAGGCCCACTGCGTCTTGATTTCCTGATTGGCTTGCGCCACCCAGGATTCGATGGTCTGCTGGGCCGTCCGGCCCGCATACCAGGATGCGGCGCCATAGGCCAGCACCAGAACAGCCGCCGCACCAGCGGCTATTTTCAAACGTCGACTCATGCAAGGTCTCCGGCAGGGTCATATAAACGAATCAATTGAGAGGTATCGGCCGCCCCCAGCCCCCGGCGTTCAGCCAGGCGGTAGGTTTGGCCGACGGCCGCCGCCACCGGAACGGGCGTACCCTGACGCCGCGCCAGGTCGGCGACGGTATCCAGGTCTTTCAGCATCGTTCCCAGGCTGGCCTGCGGCGGGGGGGCTGCCGCCTGCGTCATGCGCGGCACAAACATCTGCAGCAAGGTGGAATCCGCCCAACCGCCAGCCAGGGCTTGCGGCAGGCGTTCGGCATCCACCCCGGCATCCTGGGCCAGGGCCACGGCTTCGGCAATGGCTGCGATGGTCGTGGCGACGATGGTCTGGTTGCATAATTTCGCGACCTGCCCCGCTCCGACCGGCCCCATGTGCGTCACCCGCTGGGCATAGGCCTGCAGCAGCAGGGGCCTTACCTGGTCGCAGAGATCGGCTGGGCCGCCAGCCATGATGGCCAGAGTGCCGGCAGCCGCCCCGCCCGTCCCGCCGGAGACCGGGGCATCCAGCCAGACCGCGCCGTTGGTCTGGGACAACCGGGCGGCAAAATCTCGCGTCCGGTCGGGCGCAATGGACGAGTGATCGATCAGCACCGCCAGCGAGTCTGATCGGGCCAAGCCATCGGGACCGAATACAACGGCTTCGACAGCATCGGCATCAAACAGGCACAGGGCCACCCAGGCGCACCGGTCGCCCAGTTCCCGGGGAGTGGCGCAGACCTGGGCGCCATCCGCAGCCAATAGCTGCGCCGGCCCTGGGGAACGATTCCAGACACTGACCTGATGGCCCGCCTGCAACAAACGCCGCACCATCGGCGCCCCCATGCGGCCCAGGCCGCAAAATCCGATATGCATATCCGGTTCTCCCGCCCGGCGCCGGGCAAATGGATGGCTGATGGCGCGCGGCTCTCAGGCGTCCTGTTTCTTGCGCGACAGTTCGCGCGGCAGGGGGAAGGACACCTGTTCGCGCACGCCGTCCAGCGGGCGGACGTTGCCGACGCCCAATTCTTTCAGCCGCGCAATCACCTGCTGCACCAGGGCTTCGGGAGCGGATGCGCCAGCCGTCACGCCCACGCGGCGGACCTTGTGCAGCCATTCGGGCCGGACCATGTCGGGATGGTCCAGCAGGTAGGCCGTCACGCCCTTGCGTTCGGCGACCTCGCGCAGCCGGTTGGAGTTCGAACTATTGGGGCTGCCGACCACCAGCACCAAATCGCACTGCGGCGCCATGATGCGCACCGCGTCCTGGCGGTTCTGGGTGGCATAGCAGATATCGCTTTTTTTAGGTTCGGAGATGTCGGGAAAACGGGTCCGCAAGGCATCGGCCACCTGGGCGGCATCGTCGATGGACAGGGTCGTCTGCGTGACAAAGGCCAGATGATGCGGATCGCGCACCTGCAGGGTCTGCACGTCCTGTACGGTTTCCACCAGATACATGCCGTCATCGGCCTGCCCCAGTGTGCCTTCGACTTCGGGGTGACCCCGGTGCCCGATCATGATGACCTCGCGGCCTTCCTTGCGCATGCGGGCGACTTCGACGTGGACCTTGGTCACCAGGGGACACGTGGCGTCGAAGATGCGCTGACTGCGCTGATCGGCTTCAGTCCGCACGGCGCGCGAAACCCCGTGCGCCGAAAAAATGACGATGGCGCCGGCGGGAGCGTCTTCGAGCTGGTCGATGAAAATGGCGCCTTTGGCACGCAGATCCTCGACCACATAGCGGTTATGGACGATCTCGTGGCGCACATAGATCGGCGCACCATGAATTTCCAGAGCGCGTTCGACGATATCGATCGCGCGATCGACCCCGGCGCAAAACCCGCGCGGCTGCGCCAGCACAACATCAGGGGCGCCGTCTGCACCGGGCGCCTCATCATCCGGGCGGGCGGTCATTACAGCACCCCCAGAATGCGGACTTCCACCTGCAGATCGATACCGGCCAGCGGATGGTTGAAATCGAACAGGGCTGCATCATCCTTCAGGGTCTTGAGCACGCCGGAATAACGCCCGCCGTTGGGCGCGACGAATTCCACCATGTCGCCTGCCTCGAATTCGGTATCCGGCGGTGCATTGCGCACCATTTCATCGTGCGAAATCCAGCGCAGCAGTTCGGGATTGCGGTCGCCATAGGCTTGGGCGGCTGGCAGGTCCCGGGTGAAATGCGCGCCCTCGGGCTGGTCCATCAGCAGCGATTCCAGGCCGGGAGCCCACTGGCCGATCCCCATCTGCAGGGTCGCAGGCCGATCCAGGAACGTATCGACGAACGCGGTCCCGGCGGCAGGCCCTGACAAAGGTTCGATTCGGTAGTGCAGCGTGACATAAGAGTCCGCACGGACGTGCGCGACATCAGGGGAAGAGGTCAAAATGGATCACCCGTGAAAGATCAGACAAACTCTCTTATTTTAGGGCCTATCATGCCACAAGACAGCCGATCCCCCTGCAGCGAACGTCCCCGCGAACGCCTGCTGCGGCATGGCGTGCAGGCGCTGACGTCGGCCGAGCTGCTGGCCGTGCTGCTGCGCACCGGCACGCGCGGGCGCAATGCCGTGGACATGGGCCGCGATCTGATCACCCATTTCGGCGGACTGCGACGCCTGCTGTCCGCCGAATCCAGCGCCTTGCTGGCCTTTCCTGGATTGGGCGCAGCCAAGACCTGCGAACTGCTGGCCGTACAGGAACTGGGGCGCCGGGCGCTGGAAGAACCCTTGCGCAACGGCAGGGCGCTGAGCCAGCCGGAACGGGTCAAGCAATTCTGCGCCATGCGCCTGGCCCACCTGCGGGTGGAACACTGCATCGCACTGTTCCTGGACACCCAGCTGCAATTGATCGATTGCGCGGAAATCGCCCGCGGCACGCTGTCGCATGCCTCCATCTATCCGCGCGAAGTCGCCCGGGCGGCGCTCAAGCACCACGCCGCCGCCCTGATCCTGGCCCATAATCACCCATCCGGCCTGGCTGAACCCAGCCCGGCGGACCTAGCCCTGACCCGGCATCTGAAACAGGCGCTGGCCCTGGTGGACGTGCGCTTGCTGGATCATCTGATCGTGGGCGCGACCGAGGTGACATCGCTGGCTGAGCGAGGCCAGGTGTGATAGAATTTACGGCTAACCTTGGATACGTTGCCAGGATTTTGATGCGGTTTGCTGAATGCTGCATCCGTCCGGCTGGCGACCCCTATTACCACTTACGGACTTCATCATGAAAGAAGGCATCCACCCCGAATACCGCGAGGTCGTGTTCCTGGACCTGCAGACCGGCAACAAATTCGTTTCGCGCTCGTCGTTGTCGGCTCGGGAAACCACCGAAATCGACGGCAAGAGCTACCCTCTGTTCAAGTGCGACGTGACCTCGGAATCGCATCCGTTCTATACTGGCGCCCAGACCCGCATCGTCGAAACGGGCCGCGTGGAAAAATTCCGCGCCCGCTTTGCCCGCACCGCCGGCACCGTCAAGAAATAAGGCCCCCACGCTGCGCAGCCCTTCGGGCTGCTTGCTGCACCCCAAAGATGCACCCACCCGGAAAGGCAGCCGTCAGGCTGCCTTTTTCATTTAACATGGGCCCTACCCCTTCCCTGTGACCGAGCCAGTGCGCACTGAAGATCTGCGATCCACTCCCGCCCGGCTGACCGCCACGGCGGCGGCCAAACTGCCCCGCCTGTTTCTGGTGACGGTCGGCCTGGTCTACATCCTGGCCGGCCTGTTCTACCGCGACCCCTGGAAAACCGACGACGTCGCCGGCCTGGCCACCATGCTGACCGCCCTGTCCGGCCAGGAACACGCCTGGCTGCTGCCCC
The DNA here is from genome assembly GCF_034675905.1 of Castellaniella sp. GTDB lineage: Bacteria > Pseudomonadota > Gammaproteobacteria > Burkholderiales > Burkholderiaceae_B > Castellaniella. Next base: position 75,915 of record NZ_JAUCCV010000001.1, read on the forward strand.
AGGTGGGGCAACTGGCCCAGGCCCAGGACGGCCCGCTGGTCACCTGGGTCGGCGCTCTGTTCATCTGGGCGCTGCGCCCCGTGCTGGAAATCTTTTTCAGCCCGCTGAACTCAGCCATCATCGCGTCGCGCCTGCCCAACATCCTGTGGTTCGCCATCCTGACCAGTTCCATCTGGTACGGCACCTACCTGCTGGGACGGCTCAAAGAAGCCCAGCCCCTGGCCCTGCCTTTCGGGGGCGAGCCCGGCGAACGCGAATACGGCCGCATGCTGGCCGACGCCGCGCTGCTGCTCATCGTCGCGACCGTCGGCATCATCTGGCGCATGCACGAAACATCGGAAGTGCCGGCGGTGATCGCCTGCCAGGCGCTGGCCTTCTATGCCGTCGCCCGGATGCTCGATCACCCGGTCTCGGGCGCGATCACCCTGGGTGTAGCGATCGGCGCAGCCTTTCTGGCCCGAGGCTGGCTGGGCTGCTTGCCTTTGATATTCGCCACCCTGATTGTCTTTGTTCCTCGAGGGCCGCTGGCGGATACGCGCAAATGGCTGGTGATCAGCCTGCTGATCGCGGCCAGCCTGATACTACTCTGGTGGATTCCGGCCCGCGCCTTCGGCCCCTACTGGACCGCCAGCTGGTTGAGCTGGAACAGCCATGCGTTTGACTGGCCCAGCACGCGCGCCTGGCTGAACATCGTCCGCGACCTGCCCTGGTTCCTGTGGCCGACCTGGCCGCTGGCCCTACTGGCGCTGTGGCGCTGGCGCGGCTGGTTCGCCGCGCCCCATATTCTCATTCCACTGGGCTTCGCTCTGGGCGCGGCATTATTGCTGCTGGCCAGTTCCGATCCCTTCGAGCCCGAATACAGCACCCTGGCGGTTCCTTGCGCCATCTTGGCGGCCTTCGCCCTGCCCACATTGCGGCGCGGCGTGGTCAACACCCTGGACTGGTTCGCCGTCATGTGCTTTTCCCTAACGGCAGCCACCGTCTGGCTGGGCTGGATCGCCCTGCAGACCGGCTGGCCGGCGCAGATATCAGCCAACATCGCCCGCCAGACCATGGGATTCAACATCCACATCGCCTGGCCGGCCACGCTCATCGCCCTGCTGGGGACGGCCGCCTGGATCGCCCTGGTGCGCTGGCGCCTGCGCAGCCACCCGGCGGGGCTGTGGCGCGGCACCGCTCTGTCGGCAGGCGGCCTGCTGACCACCTGGCTGCTGCTGGCGACGCTGTGGATGCCCGCCCTGGATTACGTGCGCAGCTACCGCGACGTGTCGGCTTCTCTGGCGCAGGCGCTGGTCCGCGCACAGCAGCCGGGGGAATGCATCCGCACCCAGGGGCTGGGCAGCGGGCAGCGGGCCTCTTTCCTGGTGTTCAACCACATCCAGTTTTCCTTTGACGCCGCATGCCCGCTGCTGTTGCAGCAACTGGACCGGCGCGACCTGACCATCAACCGGGCCGTTCCCCCCGGCTACGTGATCCTCTGGGAAGGCCGGCGCGATCCGGAACGGCACGAAATGTTCCGCCTCATGCGCGCCCTGCCGGCCTCCTGACCCCTGATTTTTCGCCACCGAAGCCATGCCCCTCTCCTCTATGGCAACCGTCGCCCCGTGGCGCACCATTCTGCAACAGTCCTGGCCCATTATGGTCAGCGCCTGGGCGAGCATCATTTTCGCTGTCCTGGACACGGCCATGGTGGGCCACACCGATGCCATCGACTTACAAGCGATGGCCTTGGGGGCGTCCATCTACATCACGGTCTTTGTCGGGCTGATGGGCGTCATCCACGCGCTCATTCCCATCATCGCCCAGCATTTCGGCGCCGGGCAGCTGGAGCAAGGGGGCCACGCCTGGGGCCAGGGCGTCTGGCTGGCGCTGGCGCTCTCCGTCCTGGGCAGCCTCAGCATGCTGTTCCCGGATGTCTGGCTGGGGCTATCCGGCAATATCGACCTCGCCGTCCGTGAACGCATCGCCGGCTACCTGCTGGCGCTGGCGCTGGCGCTGCCTTCAGTCCTGCTGTTTCGCACCATCTACGCCATGGCGACCGCCATCTCCCAGACACGCGGGGTGATGCTGATCAATCTGGGCAGTGTGGCCTTCAAGCTGCTGTTCAACACCTGGTTCATTTTCGGCGGGCTGGGCCTGGACCCGATGGGCGCGGTCGGCGCCGGCGTGGCGACCCTGGTGGTCGACTGGATGATGCTGGCGGCGGGCGTCTGGATGATCCGGCGCCACCCCGCGTTCCTGGCGCTGCGGCCTCGCATCGGCCGCCCGCGCTGGCAGGACCAAAAGGAACTGCTGCGTCTGGGCCTGCCCATGGGCGGATCCTATCTGATCGAAGTCTGCGCCTTCAGCTTCATGGCCTTGCTGGTCGCGCGCGATGGACTCTACGCCAGCGGCGCCCAGCAGATCCTGGCCAACCTGGTGGCCCTGTGCTACATGCTGCCCATGTCGCTCAGCCTGTCGACGGCCTCACTGACCGCCCAAGCGGTCGGGGGGCATCAGATGGCCGCCGCCCGGCGCACCGGACTGCACGGCATCGCCCTGGTCGCCATCGGCGCCCTGCTGACAAATCTGATCCTGATCGTCGCCCAAGGCCCCATCGTTGCCGCCTATACGGATGAAGCCCAGGTCGCGCTGATCGCCCTGACGCTGCTGCAGATCGCCCCCTGGTTCCATTTCTGTGATGCCATGCACTGCATCAGCGCCTATATCCTGCGAGCCTACAAGATCGCCATGGTGCCGCTGATCCTGCAGATCACGGCGCTGACGGGACTGGGCCTGGTGGGCGGCTGGTGGCTGGGCTACGGCCCCCGGGCCGGCGCCCTGGCCCCGGTGACGGAATGGTTCATGCCGGGGGCCCCCGTAGGGGTCGCCACCATGTGGATCATGGCCATGGCGGGGCTGGCGCTGACCTCGCTGCTGCTGTTTGCCTGGTATGGCCACGTGCTGCACCGCCAACACCGGGCCGGGGCCTGAGCCTCTGACCCGGCCCCGGCGGCTACGCCGCCCAGCTGTTGGACTCGACCTTAGCTGCCGGCGTCGCCTGCAATGCTCCGGCAGGCTCGGCCTCTGATTCGGCCGCCTCAGGATCCGCCGCCGTCCCCGGTGTGACCAGCTCGACCACCTTGCTGCGCGACAGCACCCCGATGAACTCACCCTGCGACCCCGTCACCGCCACAGGTTCCGGGGTGCGCAGCAGGCGGGCCAGGACCTCGTCCAGGCCTGCGGATGCCGGCACCGACGCCATATCGCTCAGGTAGCGGGCGATATCGCGGGCGCCGTCCTGCACGGCCCGCTGGGCGTCGGCCCGGATCAGCACGCCCGCCAGGCGCTTGCCGTCCAGCACGGCAGCATAGTCATAGTCCCGCGCGGCCAGCCGTTCCAGGGCATGGACCGGCTTGCTGCGCATGGTCAACGTCAGCGGACGCTCATTGCAGGCATGCGAGGCGTTCAGGACCTTGCCCCGATTGACGTCTTGCAGGAAAGATTCGATGTAGTCATTGGCCGGCGACAGCAGAATGTCTTCGGGCGTGCCTTCCTGGATCAGTTCGCCGTCCTTCAGGATGGCGATGCGGTTGCCCAGGCGCAGAGCCTCGTCCAGATCGTGGGTGATGAACACAATGGTCTTGTTCAGCTTGGCCTGCAGGGCCAGCAACTGATCCTGCATTTCGTGGCGGATCAAGGGATCCAACGCGGAAAAGGCCTCGTCCATCAACAGGATTTCGGCATCGGTGGCCAGCGCCCGCGCCAGGCCGACGCGCTGCTGCATGCCGCCCGACAGCTGATGCGGATACTGGGACTCGAAGCCGGACAATCCGACCTGCTCCAGCCAGTGCAGTGCGCGTTCATTGCGTGCTGCGCGGCGCACGCCCTGCACCGCCAGACCATAGGCGGCGTTGTCCAACACGGTGCGGTGCGGCAGCAGGCCGAAGCGCTGGAACACCATGCTCATTTTCTGCTGGCGGAAACGTTCCAGTTCCCTGGGCTTCAAACCCACCACATCCACGCCGTCCACCAGGATCTGGCCCGCGCTGGGCTCGATCAGGCGATTGAAATGGCGGATCAGGGTGGACTTGCCCGAACCGGACAAGCCCATGATGACGTGGATGTCGCCTTCTTTGATGGACAGGCTGATGTCGCGCAGCCCCAGCGTATGGCCGCTGCGCTGCAGTAGATCCTCTTTGGACAGGCCGTCGCGGGCGGCCGACAACCAGCGGTCCGGATGCGGCCCGAAGATCTTGTAGATGTTGCGGACTTCGATTTTGTTCATATCAGGCCCTCCGGGCTTGCTGCCGCTGACCGAACTGCTGTGTGATCCGGTCAAAGATGATCGCCAGCACCACGATGCCCAGACCCGCCAGCAGGCCGCGCCCGACTTGCAGACGGTTGATGCCCTGCAGGACTTCGTAGCCCAAGCCGCGCACCCCGATCATGGACGCGATCACGACCATGGCCAGCGCCATCATGGTGGTCTGGTTGATGCCCGCCATGATGTTGGGCAGGGCCAGCGGCAGCTGCACGCCGAACAACTGGCGGGTGCGGCTGGCGCCAAAGGAACGGGACGCCTCGAGCACTTCCGCATCGACCAGGCGGATGCCCAGGTCCGTCAGGCGGATGACGGGCGGCACGGCATAAATCACGGTGGCGAACAGCGCCGCCAGCTTGCCCAGATTGAACAGCATCACCACCGGAATCAGGTAGACGAAACTGGGCATGGTCTGCATGACGTCCAGCACCGGCAGCATGACGGTGCGCACCCAACGGAAGCTGGCCATGGCGATGCCGACCGGGATGCCGATCACGACCGAAAAAATGACGGCTACCAGCATCAGGGACAAGGTCTGCATGGAGGCTTCCCACAGACCGATGGCTCCCAGCAGGCACAACAGTCCCCCCATGGCCGCTGTGAACCGCCATTTGCGGCTGCTCAGCCAGGCGATCCCCATGACGACGGCGACGATGGCCCACCAGGGCGACTGGCGCAGCACATGGTCGGACCAGATCAGCAGATCCAGCAAAGGCTGTGTGATGGCGCGCAGCACATCGGAATACTGCATCACCAGCCCATTGACGAAAGCGTCAATGGGCCGTTGCAGTTCCCGGGCTGAAATCAGTTCAGGAAACATGGTCGGGCCCCCTTACAAGGCGGCCTTGACCCGTTCTGTCACGTCGGCAGGCAGCCACTGGGACCACACATCCTGCTTGTCCTTCAGGAACCACAGCGCAGTCGGCTGGGGCTCGGCTTCGTTTTCTTCCATGTAGGCCATGGTCTGGTTCATGACGTCCAGCGGCACCTTGACCTTGGACAGGAAAGCCGTCAGCTGCGGGGCCTTTTCGGTGAATTGGGTCGTCACCGCCGTGAAAACGGGATTTTCCGGGTAATCCGTCGCCTGCGGGTTTTCGCAATTGGGATCGGTCAGGCATTTCTGCTTGGCCGCGTCGTAGGGGGGCAGTTCCAGCTTGACCAGATCCATGGAGCCCACCAGCGGCGTCGGATACCAGTAGTAGAAAGCCACGTTTTCCTTGCGCTGATAGGCGGCCGTCAGAGCAGCCTTTTGCGTCGCGCCGGTGCCGGGGGAAAACAGGGTAAAGGTCTTTTCCAAGCCCAGAGCCTTGAACAGATTGGTGCTGACCACCTCGCAGCCCCAGCCCGCCGGGCAACCGTAAAAACGGCCCTTGGTGGGTTCTTCCGGGTCCTTGAAGGCTTCCCAGTGTTTCGGCAGGTCTGCGGCCTTTTTCAGGTCCGGCAGGCGTTCAGCCGTGTATTTCGGAATGAACCAGGCCTCGCCGCCCATGTAGATGTCGCCGATGCGCTTGACCTTGCCTGAGGCCTCGGCCTTGTTCCAAGGTTCCAGCGTGCTGTTCAGCCAGATCTCGCTGTTGATGTCCAGATCGCCGCGCTGCAGGGCGGCCAGCGCCGGCAGGGTTTCGGTCGGCAGGACTTCGGAATCGCAACCATAGCCATGCTTGATGATGAAGCGTTCGACTTCGACCAGCACCAGATTGGATTCCCAGTTCATGCCGCCAAAGCGCATGGGGCGGTCCAGTTCGCACTGCAGCGCATCGGCCGCCTGAGCGGCGGCAGGCGCCAGAGACAGGCCCGACGCGGCGGCGACCAGCGCCAACCCCAGGACGGATTTCGACCAACGGGGGGATACAGTCGCATTGCGCGACGCAAAAAGAGAGATAGACATAGATGCCTCCTTTGGGTTACGGAGACGCCAGACGCAAGACCACGCGCCGGACGCCATAGCTTAGGGGAGGGTGTGCGGAAGACGGTGAGAACCGCCAATACATACCGACACTGCAGGTGCGTAGCACCGTAGACAGTCGAAGGCGGATCACCCGAAACCGGGAGCCGCCGCGAACAGAATTGAAAATCTATAAAACAGCAGAACTGCCATTTTACACGCAAGATGACTGAAAATAAAGATGTTTATTGCCGACTAGTGCAATTGACCCTTCCGGGAGCCTGCCCCGGAAGGGTCAAAATCACCCTGTTTTCAGGAGGTTTCAGCGTGGCGTGTAAATGTAATCCCGACGCCAGGGATAGGCCTGATCCGGGGGGTAATCCAGCTCATCCGCGCGCCCCGCGGGCTGCGCTTGGGCAATGATCTGATGCAGGGCGATCCAGCCGTGTTCAAACCCCATAGCGCACCCCGCCAGATACATACGATAGGCCCGCAGCGACCGTTCGCCCTGCAGGGTATTCAGGATGGTGCGGGCCTCGTCCAGCCGGGCTTCCAGGGCATCGCTCCAGGCCCACAAGGTGCGGGCGTAGTGCGGACGGATATTTTCCACATCCAGGTCTTCCAGCCCGGCTTCGGTCATGGCCTGCAAGACATAATGGATATGAGATAGTTCGCCACCCGGGAAAATGAATTTCTCGATGAAATCCCCCATGCCGGCGCCCAATTCGGTATTCCGGATGCCGCCGGCCGTGATGCCGTGATTCATGATCAGGCCGCCGGGGCGCACCAAGCGGCGCAGCTTGCTGAAATAGCCTTGCAGCTGCGCCCGGCCCACGTGCTCGAACATACCGACCGAGGCGATCTTGTCGTAGGGCCGGGATTCATCGAGCTTGCGGTAATCCAGCAGTTCCATGCGCACCCGGCCAGCCAGGCCTTTTTCCTGGATCAGACGGTTCACATAGGCGTGCTGGTTGTGCGACAAGGTAATACCCGTCACATCGACCTCGTAATGTTCTGCCGCCCACAGCATCAGCCCGCCCCAGCCGCCGCCCACGTCCAGGAACCGTTCGCCCGGCTTCAAGGCCAGTTTGCGACAGATGTGATCGAGCTTGGCCTCTTGGGCCTGAGCCACGGTCATGCCGGGTTCACGGTAATAGGCGCAGGAATAGACGCGGCGCGGGTCCAGCCACAGGGCATAGAAATCGTCGGACAGGTCGTAGTGGAACTCGATCTGACGCGCATCCCGGTCCGCCGAATGACGCCAGACCGACATCAGGCGCTGCGCCAGACTGCTCAACCAGCCCAGTTGCGCGGCATCCACCGGCGAGCCCGGCAAAATACCGGCGGCCAGGCGCATCAGGTCGCGCATGGAACCATTGAATTCCAATTTGCCGTCGACGTAGGCCTCGCCCAGGGCGCCGATCTCGCCCGCCGCAAAGTACTTCAGGACAGCGGCATCCCGGATGATAAAGTGCAGTTGCGCGTCAACAGGCCCTACCTGTTCACCATCCGGTAATTCCATGGACACCGGAATGGACAAGGATCCAAGCTTGTTCTCGATGATGGATGCGATGGCAGTCAACAGAGCCTCCCTGAGTTCACAATGGACATTGTTATAGTAGCGCCAATCATGTCCTCTTCAAGCCCCATTCTCGCGCTTCATGCCTCTTAAAACTCCCGCCCTGATGCCCGGCTGGCTGGTCCTGATGGGCGCCCTGGCCGCCCTGGGGCCGGTGGCGATCGATATGTATCTGCCCGCCTTCGGCGCGATCGCCCACGACCTGCACACATCGCAGGGCATGGTAGAGCGCACGCTGGCCAGCTACCTGCTGGGCCTGGCCGCCGCGCAGCTGATCTACGGCCCCCTGGCTGATCGTTACGGACGCAAACTGCCGCTGCTGGCCGGTCTGGCCCTGTTCACGATCGCCTCGCTGGCCTGCGCGCTCAGCAACGACATCGACCACCTGTTGTCGTGGCGCATCATGCAGGCCTTCGGCGGCGCCGCCGGTATGGTGGTGCCGCGCGCCGTGATCCGCGACCACCTGGACACCCGCGAAGCCGCTCAGGCCTTGTCTTTATTGATGCTGGTCATGGGGGTCATGCCCATCCTGGCCCCGCTGCTGGGCGGACAGGCCGTCACGCTGGGGTCCTGGCGCACCGTGTTCTACCTGATGGCGCTGGCGGGCGCCGGCCTGTGGCTGACCGTGCTGCGCAACATGCACGAATCCCTGCCCGCCGGAAACCGCACACCCCTGGCCATCAGCACGATCGCGGCCAATTTCCGCCTGTTGCTGGCTCATCGGGGATTCATGGGCTACACCCTGGCGGGCGGCCTGGGATCAGCCGGCATGTTCGCCTACATTTCAGGCTCGCCGCTGGTCTTCATCCATATCTACGGCATCGATCCGCGTTGGTTCGGCCTGCTGTTCGGCCTGAATGCAGCGTCGCTGATCCTGGCGGCGCAACTGAGCGCCCGCCTGCTGAACCGCTACCGCCCGCTGGAACTGCTGGCCCGATCCCAGGCCACCCTGGTGCTGATGACCGCCGCCGCCTTGATCCTGACCTTGGCCGGCTGGATCAACCTGCCCTTGCTGATGCTGTGCCTGATGGGCTTCATGGCCAGCCAGGGCTTTGTCGGCCCGAATGCCGCCGCACTGGCCCTGGCTGAACAGGGGCCGCGCCTGGGCACAGCCTCGGCGCTGATGGGTTCCTTGCAGATGTTCTGCGGCGCCCTGGCGGGTTTTGTCGTCAGTCTGTGGCATACTGACAACCCCCTGTCCCTGACAGCGGTACTGGCCGCCTGCGCCGCCCTGTCATGGTTGTCTGGCCGCATGGCCATGGGGCACACCACACGCTGCGCATCCTAGGCATCCAGACCGCTTGATTACAAAGCTGTTTTCAGTATAGAATGCTAGGCTTTCCTGATATAGATTACAGAGGTGAGACCATGGCACGCGTATGCCAAGTAACCGGCAAAGGCCCGATGGTGGGCAACAACGTTTCGCACGCGAACAACAAGACCAAGCGTCGTTTCCTGCCCAACCTGCAATCGCGCCGGTTCTGGGTTGAATCCGAAAACCGCTGGGTGCGCCTGCGCGTATCCACCAAGGCCCTGCGCACCATCGACAAGAACGGCATCGATTCCGTTCTGGCCGACCTGCGTGCCCGCGGCGAACTGGCCTGATCGGCCCTAGGAGCACATCATGGCAAAAGGTACCCGCGAAAAAATCAAGCTGGAATCCACAGCTGGCACTGGTCATTTCTACACGACCACCAAAAACAAGCGCAACATGCCGGAAAAAATGCTGATCAAGAAATTTGATCCGGTCGCGCGCAAGCACGTCGAATACAAAGAAATCAAACTGAAATAATCCGGGGCGCCTCTCCCGGACTGTCTCACTGGTTTCACCAGATCCCCGCCTTCGAGCGGGGATTTTTTATGGGCGTCAGATGCTCTGCCCGCCCGAGACCTCGATACGCTGGGCCGTCAACCAGCGATTGGCGGGGTCCAGCAGATTGGCGATCATCGGCCCGATATCATCGGGCACGCCGACACGCCCCAAGGCGGTGACCGCGGCAAACTGATGGTTCAGATCGGGCATATCGCGGACTGCGCCGCCCAGGAAATCCGTTTCGATCGCGCCGGGGGCGACGGCATTGACCGCAATCCCCCGGCTGCCCAATTCTTTTGCCAGATACAGGGTCAGGATCTCCACTGCGCCTTTGGCTGCCGCGTAGGCGGAAAACCCCGGCACCGCAATCCGCGTCAGGCCGGAAGACAGCGTCACGATACGGCCGCCATCAGCGATAACCGGCAACAGCGCCTGCGTCAGGAAAAACACACCTTTGACGTGCACATTGAACAAGCCATCGAACTGCGCCTCGGTGGTTTGCGCAAGAGGCGCCATCTCACCGTGGCCGGCATTGTGGACCAGATGATCAAACGTATCCCGCTGCCAGCCTTCGCGCAAGGCTGTGCGCACGGTATCCGCAAACGCGGGGAAAGCGGAAAGGTCTCCCAGATCCAGCGGCAAGGCGACGGCCTTGCGGCCCAGGGCTTCAATCTGAGCGGCGACGGCATGCGCTTCGTCTGCGCGATGACGATAGGTCAGGATCACATCCCCGCCCTTGCGGGCGATATGCAACGCTGTGTTATGGCCCAGTCCGCGGCTGGCGCCGGTAATGAGAGTGATGGGAATCATGGTGGCAATACTCCTGGAACAGACAATGAAAACAAGACATTCATTGTCCGCACTCCCCGCTGCCTATCATGGCCGGATTCTGGACAATATTTGCCTGATCCTACAAAATAAGGATGTCTCAGCAAAGCTTCCCCCAGGACCTTATCCGCCCCGATGCCTGCACTTCTGGATCTCGTCAGCCGCTATACGCGTCGACACGCCGACTGTCACGGCATCGCCCGCACGCCGATTCCCGGCCTGCAGGCCATCCGCGCCACGACGCCCAGCACACTGAACTACGACATTTACCGGCCGTTGGTCTGTCTGGTGCTTCAAGGACGCAAAGAGGTCGCTCTGGGGACGGAAATCTTTTCCCTGTCAGCGGGGAATTCCCTGCTGATCACGGCGGACCTGCCTACGCTCAGCCGGATTACGCAGGCCAGTCCCGGTGCGCCCTACCTGGCGCTGGCGCTGGAACTTGATCTGGACATCATCGACCAACTGGTCCGGCAGATGCCGACGCAGCCGTCGTCCTTCCGCCTGATGCCCATCCAGTCCGATCCGACAGAGGCTGAAACCGCCGATGCCGCCTTGCGGCTGATGCGCTTGCTTGATCGTCCAGAAGCCCTGCCGATCCTATCCCCCCCGATCATCCGCGAAATACACTACTGGTTGCTGACCGGCAGACACGGCGCAGCCATCCAGAGACTCGGCAGGCCAGGCAGTCACGCGCACCGCATCGCCCGCACCGTCGCTCTGTTGCGCACCGAATACGCCCGGCCGCTGCCGATTGACCATCTGGCGGCCACGGCCGGCATGAGCCCGTCTTCCTTCCACCATCATTTCCGCCAGACGACATCCCTGTCGCCCCTGCAGTTCCAGAAGCACCTGCGCTTGATCGAGGCCCGGCGGCTGATGCGTTCCGAAGGGTTCAATGCCAGCAGCGCCGCCTATGCCGTCGGCTACGAAAGCGTCTCGCAATTCACACGCGAATACGGACGCCTGTTCGGCCTGCCGCCCGCGCAGGACTCACGGCGGCCAGTACACAGCCCCACACAGCCCAATAGAGGCGGCGCTGTTTGCACCCTATAATGTCTGGCTGGCCCTTTCCAACATCCATTATCCAGACAGATCCATGCAGGAACGCTACATCCCGAACCAGGTTGAATCCGCCGCCCAGGCCCATTGGCGCGAAGGCGACGTCTATCGCGTCACCGAACACGCCGCCAATCCCGACGGATCTCCAAAACCCAAGTTCTACGCCTGCTCGATGCTGCCCTACCCCAGCGGCAAGCTGCACATGGGCCACGTGCGCAACTACACCATCAATGACATGATGACCCGCCAGTTGCGCATGCGCGGATACAACGTGCTGATGCCCATGGGTTGGGACGCCTTCGGCATGCCGGCCGAAAACGCCGCCATGAAGTCCGGCGTACCGCCGGCCAAGTGGACCTACGACAACATCGCCACCATGAAAAAGCAGATGCAGGCGATGGGACTGGCCATCGACTGGTCGCGCGAAATGTGCGCCTGCGACCCGTCGTACTACAAATGGAACCAATGGCTGTTCCTGAAGATGCTGGAAAAGGGCATCGCCTACCGTAAAACGCAGGTCGTCAACTGGGACCCGGTCGATCAGACCGTGCTGGCCAACGAACAGGTCATCGACGGCCGCGGCTGGCGCTCCGGCGCCCCGGTCGAAAAGCGCGAGATCCCCGGCTATTACCTGCGCATCACCGACTATGCGGAAGAACTGCTGGACACGCTGGATGACGGCCTGCCCGGCTGGCCCGAGCGTGTGCGTCTGATGCAGGAAAACTGGATCGGCCGCAGCGACGGCGTGCGCTTCGCCTTCCGCCACGACATCCGCGACGCGGACGGCCAACTGATCCAGAACGGCTTGCTGCATGTGTTCACCACCCGCGCCGACACCATCATGGGCGTCACGTTCTGCGCTGTGGCCCCGGAACACCCGCTGGCGACCCGCGCGGCACAGGGCAAGCCCGAGCTGGCCGCCTTCATCGAGTCCTGCAAGCAGGGGGGGACCACCGAAGCCGAGCTCGCCACCCGCGAAAAAGAAGGCCTGCCGACAGGCCTGTTCGTCACCCACCCGCTGACTGGCGAGCCTGTCCCTGTCTGGGTCGGCAACTACGTGCTGATGAGCTATGGCGACGGCGCTGTCATGGGCGTGCCTGCTCACGACGAACGCGATTTCGCCTTCGCCCGCAAATATGGCCTGCCCATCCATCAGGTGATCGGCGCCCAGGGGCAGACCTGGTCCGACGCCGCCTGGCAGGACTGGTACGGCGACAAACAGATCGGCCACACGGTCAATTCCGGCAAATTCGACGGCCTGACCACGGCGCAAGCCATCCAAGCCGTCGCTGCCGACCTGACCGCCCTGGGCCTGGGCGAACTGCGCACCACCTGGCGCCTGCGCGACTGGGGCATTTCCCGCCAGCGCTATTGGGGCACCCCCATCCCCATCATCCACTGCGCCGACTGCGGTCCTGTGCCGGTCCCCGAAAAAGACCTGCCCGTCGTCCTGCCCGACGATCTGGTGCCCGACGGCAGCGGCAATCCGCTGGCCAAACACGAAGGCTTCCTGTCCTGCCACTGCCCGTCCTGCGGCAAACCGGCGCGGCGCGAAACCGACACCATGGACACCTTCATCGATTCGTCCTGGTACTTCATGCGCTACACCTCGCCCGGCAACGACCAGGCCATGGTGGATGCCCGCAACGATTACTGGATGCCGATGGACCAGTACATCGGCGGTATCGAACACGCTGTGCTGCACCTGCTGTATGCGCGTTTCTGGACGCGTGTCATGCGCGACATGGGCATGCTGAAATTTTCCGAGCCCTTCACGAAACTGTTGTGCCAGGGCATGGTGCTCAACCACATCTATTCACGTAAGAACGCACGCGGCGGCATCGAATATTTCTGGCCCGATCAGGTCGACAACATCACCGACGACAAAGGCGCCATCACCGGCGCCCGCCTGAAGTCCGACCAGTCCCCGGTGGACTACGGCGGCATCGGCACCATGTCCAAGTCCAAGAACAATGGGGTAGATCCGCAATCCCTGATCGACGGCATGGGCGCCGATACCGCGCGCCTGTTTGTCATGTTCGCCAGCCCGCCGGAACAGACCCTGGAATGGTCGGAATCCGGCGTGGACGGCGCCCACCGGTTTCTGCGCCGGATCTGGTCGTTCTGCCAGACGCAGCAGAATGCGCTACGCGGTCACCTGAACCCGGCCGCCGATTGGACCAGCCTGGACGAGACCGCTGCCGCTTTGCGCCGCGCCATCCACGGGCTGCTGAAACAGGCGGACTACGACTACCAGCGCATCCAGTACAACACCGTGGTGTCCACGGCCATGAAGATGCTCAATACCCTGGAATCCGCCGCCCAGGCGGGAGTAAGCGGCCCGGCGCTGGCGGAAACCACATCCATCCTGCTGCGGGTGCTGTACCCGGTGGTGCCTCACGTCACCTGGCAGCTATGGCGCGACCTGGGCTTCGCCGACGCGCTGGGCGACCTGCTGGATGCTCCCTGGCCCGTCGTGAACGAGGCCGCCTTGCGCGCCGACACAGTGGAACTGGTGCTGCAGGTCAACGGCAAAGTCCGCGGGCAGCTCAGCGTACCCCAGGACGCCGACAAAGCCGCCATCGAAGCCCTGGCGCGCACTCACGAAGCCGTAGGCCGCTTCCTGGAAGGCCGTGACCCGAAACGCGTGGTCGTCGTCCCCGGCCGCCTGGTCAACGTCGTCGGATAAGCGCCATGGCCCTCTTTCCTGCTCTTGCCCGCCATTTGCGCCTGACTCTGGGGCTGGCATGCCTACTGGCGCTGGGCGCCTGCGGCTTTCACTTGAAAGGGGCCACCCCGCTGCCCTTCCACAGCATCTACACCAACATTGATCCGGATTCCGCTTTCGGCGTGCGCCTGCAGCGCACGATCCAGGCCAATTCGCCGGACACGCGCTTTATCCGTGATCGCGCACAGGCGGACGTCTATCTGCACCAGATATCGGAAAACGAGCGCCTGCGCCAACTGTCGATCGACGCCGAGGGCCGGGTCGAGGAATACGAGTTGAACCTGGATTTCACTTTCCAGCTGCTGGACAAGGCCGGCCATGTGCTGCTGGCCCCGACCACGCTGCACAGCACGCGTGAACTGCCCTACAACGACCGCATCGTCCAGGCCAAGGAAAGCGAGATCACCCGCACCTTCAAAGATATGCGCGACAAGCAGATCGATCAGATCCTGCGTCGTCTCAGTTCTCCCGAGGTCCAGGCCGCCTATCGCAATTCGGGCGAGCGGCCCGTCGTCCCGATCCCCGACAGCAGCATCCAACGCAGCAGCCAGGGCAGCCAGACCGGCGGCCTGACCGGCTCCGGCAGCATGCCCTACTGAGCGATGTCCAGCCGCACGCCCGACGCCGATCAGATCATCGAACAGTTCGCGTCCGGTCATGAACTGCCGCCGTGCACCGTACTGTCAGGCGACGAAATCCTGCTGCTGACCGAAGCCGCCGACGCCTACCGCGCCGCCGCCACGCGCCTGGGCTGCAGCGAACGCACCCATCTGGTGATGGACGCCCGCAGCAACTGGAGCGAAGCGCTGATGGCGGCGCGCAACACGTCCTTGTTCGGCGACCTGCGCATGGTCGAAATCAGCCTGCCCACCGGCAAGCCCGGCAAAACGGGCGCCGACGCCCTGCAGTCCTTGACCGACATGGCGGCCCAAGGGCAGCTGCCCGACGTCCGTATCCTGATCCGCTTGCCCGCACTGGACTGGGCCACGCAAAAAGCCAAATGGGTCCAGGCCCTGAAAAAACAGACGGTGTGGATCGACGTGCCGACCATCGCGCGTGCGGCCCTGCCCCGCTGGATCGCCGGGCGCCTGGCGCGCCAGAACCATACGGCGGACCCCGACACGCTGGCCTGGCTGAGCGACAAGGTCGAAGGCAATCTGCTGGCTGCCCACCAGGAAATCCAGAAACTGGCCCTGCTGCACCCGGCCGGTCCACTGACACTGGATCAGGTCCAGGCTGCCGTGCTGAACGTGGCCCGCTACAATCTCTATGATCTGCGCGACGCGATGCTGGCCGGCCAAGCCGACCGCGCCCTGACGGTCCTGAGCGGCTTGCGCGCCGAAGGCGAAGCCCTGCCGCTGGTCTTGTGGGCCGTGGGCGAGGAAATCCGCATCCTGACGCGCATCAGCGCCGACGCCAATCCCGATAGCGCCCTGCGCACCTACCGTATTTTCGGGCCGCGCGAACGGCTGGTGCGCCAGGCGTTGCAGCGTGTCCCGGCCCGGGCCTGGCCTCCCGCGCTGCGACACGCCCACGAAGTCGACCGGCTGATCAAGGGCATCCCGGTGGCTGGTCTGCTGCATGACCCTTGGGATGAATTGGCCCGGCTGGTCCTGCGCATCGCCAGCGCCGGCGCCCGTCGCCCGTAAAGCGCCTTCTTTTGACTGAACCGCCATGAACGCACCCGATTCCGCTTTCTCTTCGCTAGAAACCCTGGGCCGCCAGGCCCGTCAGGCCGCGCGCCACATGCGCACCGCATCCGGCGCGGCCAAGTCCGCCGCCCTGCTGTCCATGGCCGATCAATTGCAAAGCCGCCGGTCCTGGCTGCAAGCCGAAAACGAACGCGACCTGGAAGCCGCCGCCCAGCGCGGCCTGGAGGCCCCGCTGATGGACCGCCTGCGCCTGTCCGACAAGGCGCTGGACACCATGGCCGCAGGGCTGGCGCAGATCGCCGCCATGCCCGACCCCATCGGCGGCCTGAGCGAAACCGTGATCCGCCCCAACGGCATGCGGGTCGCCCGCATGCGGGTGCCGCTGGGGGTGATCGGCATCATCTATGAATCCCGTCCCAACGTCACCATCGATGCGGCGGCGCTGTGCCTGAAATCGGGCAATGCCACCATTCTGCGCGGCGGCAGCGAAGCCTTTCACTCCAACCAGGCGCTGGGCGGCATCATCCAGGCGGGCCTGCAGGCCGCCGGGCTGCCACCCCAGGCCGTGCAGATGGTGGGCACCACCGACCGCGCCGCCGTGGGCGAAATGGTGACGCTGACCGACTACATCGACGTCATCATCCCGCGCGGCGGCAAAAGCCTGATCGCCCGGCTGGCGGCTGAATCCCGCGTACCGCTGATCAAGCACCTGGAAGGCAACTGCCACGTTTACATCGATCGCGCCGCCGACCCGGATCGCGCCCTGGCCATCGCCATCAACGCCAAGACCTACCGCTATGGCATCTGCGGCGCCATGGAAACCTTGCTGGTGCATGCCGACGTCGCCGCGTCATGGCTGCCCCGGGCCGCCGCCCGCTTCACCGAACTGGGGGTGGAACTACGAGGCTGCCCCCGCGCCGCCGCCTTGATGCCTGGGGCCATCCCGGCCACGGACGAGGACTGGGCCACGGAATTCCTGGCGCCCATCCTGGCCGTGCGCGTCGTCGATTCGCTGGACGAGGCCATGGACCACATCGCCCGTTACAGTTCCGAACACACGGAATCCATCGTGACCGAAGACCTGGCCGCCGCCCAGCGGTTCCAGCGCGAAGTCGACTCCAGTTCCGTCTACGTCAATCTGCCCACCTGTTTTTCCGACGGCTTCGAATACGGCCTGGGGGCGGAAATCGGCATTTCCACCAACCGCCTGCACGCCCGGGGCCCCGTCGGCCTGGAAGGCCTGACGATCCAGAAATGGGTGCTGGCCGGCGAAGGCCAGTTGCGAGGCTGACATGCTGTGGGTCAAGACCTTTCATATCCTGTTCGTGGTGTCCTGGTTTGCCGGCCTGTTCTACCTGCCGCGCATCTATGTCAATCTGGCGCAGGCCGATGACCCGGCTGTGCGCGCCTCCCTGCTGGGCATGGCCGCCCGCCTGTACCGCTTCATGACGCCGCTGGGCGTGCTGGCGCTGATCCTGGGCAGCGTCCTGTGGCTGCATTACGGCATCGGCCAGGGCCAGGGCTGGCTGCACGCCAAGCTGCTGGCCGTGCTGGGGCTGATCGTCTTTCATCTGGCCTGCCGCCAGCACCTGCGGACCTTCATCGCCGGGACCAACCGGCACGGTCACCGATACTTCCGCTGGTTCAACGAGATCCCGGTGCTGCTGCTGCTGCTGACCCTGATTCTGGTGGTCGTCAAACCTTTTTAAACGCCATGAACGATTCCACCTCTCGCAAGACCCTCAGCCTGAAACCCAAGGCCGGTGCGGCCAAGTCCGCACCCGCCGACGAGGAACCCCGCAAGCGGTCCGGCGCCCGCGCCCGCCAAGCCGCCATACAGGAACGCGCCCAGCAGGCGCGGGGGGAAGCCCCGGCGCCCGCTCAGGAAACGCCTGCCGTGCGCCGCCCGAGGCGCGACGAATACCGGCCAGGCGCGGATACGGAACGCCCCCGCCGTCCCCGCCCCGCCGGGGATCGAGCGGCTAGCGATCGACCTGCCGGTGATCGACCTGCCAGGGGCCGGCCTGCTGATGATCGGCCCCGCGCAGACCGCCCCTTCCGGGCGCGGGATACCGACAGGCGCCACGAGCGGACCGAGGCTCCCAGAAGCGACAGGCCTGCCCGTCACGCGGACGCCACCGATCAGCCGCACATTCAGCGCATCCCCCGCACACCGCGCGCGCCCCGCATCGCCGAAACTTTTCAGGTCTTCGCCCCCTGCCCGCATGGCTTGGAAGAAGCCCTGTCACTGGAATTGCAGGCCCTGGGCTATGAGGGCGTCGCTGCCGGACGCGCCGGCTGCCATTTCCAGGCCGACTGGACCGGCGTGCTGCGGGCGAATCTGTATTCCCGGCTGGCAACCCGTATCCTGGTGCAGGTCGCCCAGGCCGACGTCCATACCGAAGACGACATCCTGATGCTGGCCCGCCAGACCGAATGGGAACGCTGGTTCGGCCCGGAACATTCTCTGCGCGTGGATACCTCCGCCATTCACAGCCCCATGCGCAGCCTGCAGTACTGCAATCTGCGGGCCAAGGACGGCATCTGCGACCGCTTGCGCGAACGCGAAGGCGCCCGGCCCGACATCGACACCGTGCGGCCCGACGCCCGCGTCCACCTGTTTCTGAACGAACGGCAGGCGACGCTGTACCTGGACGTGTCCGGTGAATCGCTGTTCAAACGCGGCTGGCGTCTGGACAAGGGCGAAGCCCCTTTGCGCGAAAACCTGGCAGCCGGCTTGCTGGCGCTGTCGGGCTGGATGCCGGAAGCGCCCTTGCTGGATCCTTTCTGCGGCAGCGGCACCATCCTGATCGAAGCCGCCTGGATCGCCCTGGGCGTGCCACCCGGCATCTGGCGGCCTTTCGGCTTCGAGCGGCTGCGCCCCCACGATGCGCGGCGCTGGCGCGACCTGAAGGACGACGCCCGCGCCCATATTGCGCCCCGGCTGGATCAGCCTCTGGTCGGCAGCGACCTGGATCCGGCAGCCATCGAGGCAGCCCGCGCCAACATCGACCGGGCGCACCTCAGTCCGGATAGCATCCGGTTCGAGATCTGCGACGCCCGTCACCTGCCGCCCCCGGCGGAATCCGGCTGGATCGTCACCAATCCGCCCTACGGCGAACGACTGGGTGATCACGAAGCCGACCTATGGCCGCAATGGGCCACTCAGCTGAAACAGCGCTACGGGGGCTGGCAGCTGAATGTCATCACCAGCGATCTGGATCTGCCGGGACAGCTGCGGTTGAAGGCCAAGCGCCGCCACCCTTTGCATAACGGCGCACTGGATTGCCGCCTGTTCCAGTTTGACCTGGTATCGGCAGGCTACCGGGATCGCTAAAGCCTTTTTACAACAGCCTGCTGCTTGCCTGATGGGATAGCTTGCTTTTTGACTAGGGAAAACCCTATAATAGGGTTAACCCGAGCGAAACGCTCTTTTCACGCAAAGAGGCTTGCTATGAAAAACCTGAACTCCGACATCCGCCTGACCGACGCCCTGGAACGCCAACTGCTGGCGCAAGCCATTGAAGCGCAGCAAGCATACGATCTGGATCGCGCCTTCAAGCGGCTGTTTCAAAAGGTCGCCAGCTTTTTCAAAGCCCCCAAGGCTCGCGTGCACACGACAGTGAGCACCGCCCACTGATCGCGCTGACCCTCTCAGGGTTTTGCCGCAAGGCCGCCTGAATCAGGCGGCCTTTCTCTTGTCTGCAAGCAGCCGATGCGGCAACGCGACCTTCACTCCATGCGGCGGCCCACGGCGTGGGATAATGGAGCGCTTTTTCGCCTGCCCACTGCCATGTCAGACACCTGCACTCAACCTTCCGTTCCCATCGCCCCGTCCCGCCTGCGCCGTTTTGCCTGCATGATGTACGAAGGCGTACTGCTGTTTGGCGTCATCTTCCTGGCCGGCTATCTATTCGATACCCTGACGCAAAGCCGCAATGGCATGATGCTGCGTCATGCCCGGCAGGGGTTCCTGTTTCTGGCCATGGGCGTGTATTTCCTGGCCTGCTGGCGGCGCGGCGGCCAGACGCTGCCGATGAAGACCTGGAACATCCGCCTGACCGACCGCGGCGGCCAGCCGCTGCGCGGCACACGCATGGCGCTGCGCTATGTGCTGCTATGGCCGCTGCCGCTACTGACCGCACTGCTGATCGGCGGCCTGTCCCGGGCCATCGGCTGGCCTTCGCTGGACCTGCTGATCGTTGCAGCGCCCTTTTCGATTTTCATCTGGACCTGGTTCGATCCCCAAAGGCAATTCCTGCATGACCGGCTGCTGGGAACCGAACTGCACGATCTACGACTGCCCACACCATGAGCGATCTCCTGAAGAAATACCTGACCACCGACCACAGCACCCGCATCCAGGCTTTGCGCCTGGATCAGGCCTGGCAAACCGGCCTGGCGCACCAGGACCTGCCGCCCCGGGTCGCCGGACTGCTGGGCGAATTGGCCGCCGCCGCCGTGCTGCTGGCCAGCAACATCAAGTTCGACGGCTCGGTCGTGCTGCAATTGCAAGGCAACGGCCCTGTACGCTTGATCATGGTGGAATGCACCGCAGACCTGGCGCTGCGGGCCACCGCCCATGTGCAGGAATCTGCCGAGATCCCTGATACGACGTCCTTGCAGTCGCTGCTGAACCCTGATGGCCAGGGCCGCTTCACCGTGCTGCTGGACCCTGCCGGACGCCAGGAAGGCGCTGCCGCCTACCAGGGCATCGTCCCCCTGGAAGGCGATACCGTCGCCGCCGCGCTGGAATACTACATGAAGCATTCCGAGCAGCTGGATACCCGGCTCTGGCTGGCCGCCGACGGAACCCGCTGCGCCGGATTGCTGCTGCAGCGCATGCCGGGCAAGACCGCCGCCGATACCTCCGCCGCCGACACGGCCGACGCCACCTGGGCGCACTGCCAAACCCTGGCCGATACGATCCAGCCTGCCGAACTGCTGGCGGACACCCCCGACACCCTGATCCACAAGCTGTTCTGGGAAAACGATCTGCTGGCTTTTCCTGACCAGGCGGTACGCTGGCATTGCCCCTGTACGCGCGAACGCGTCGCCGACATGCTGCGCAGCCTGGGACAGGCAGAAATCGATTCCATCCTGGCGGAACAAGGACACATCCATATTGCCTGCAATTTCTGCGGCAAACCCTACGAGTTCGACGCCGTGGACTGCACCAGTCTGTTCCTGAAACCTGCCGATCAACTGCAGGCGCCGGGTTCGGATTCCATCCACTGAAGCCCGCGCCTGCTTTGTCATAGCGGGGTTTCCAGGCTGCCCTGTGCAGCCGATCCGGGCCATACTGCCCCTCATCCCTTCACAGGCACGAGGCAGGCCCTCATGGCGCGCTATCCGGCAACTCCGACCGCACATTCCAGCACCCGCCTGACACGGCTACCCGCCGCCAAGCCATCCCAATGCGGCGCTGGCATGGCCGGTTTTCTGGCGGTGCTGATCCCCATCCTGAGCCTGGGCATGGGGGGCGTCGAACTGGCGCACTGGATGAGCCTGCGCCAAACGCTCAGCCTGGCCCTGATGGATGCCGCCCGCGCGGGCGCCACCCGCCAGGCGCGTCCCCAGGCCATCGCAGATGCCTTTGAACAAGGGCTGCGCCAGCTCTACATCCAGCCTGCCGCCCTGACGCATGCACTGCAAACCCGACGGCAGCGATTGGGCGCGCCCTGGCGGATTCACATCCTGCAGCCTGCACCCGCCGCCTTCCGAGATCATGCCGACGCATCCCTGAACGGCCCGCGTCAGCACCCGGGACAAGCCTTGATCCGCAATGATTACCAGGCGCAGCAACAGGCGCGCCGCATCCGCCAGGGCTGGCCCCAGGGGCGCGGGCCGCAATCGGACGCAACGATCTTTCAGGCCAATACACTGCTGATGGATCTATGGTGGCCGCAAGCACCGATGCTGCCCGGCGTGGCCGCGATCGTCCGCGCTCTGGCGCCGATACACGGCGACCCTATCGGCCGGCAGATGATGCAAAGCGGCTATCTGCCTTTTCGGCGGCGCATCCGCATGGTCATGCAATCCCATCCGGCAGCGTGGCCGGATCTGCCCGATGGGCGGGTGCGGCACGCGGCGCCCGCAGATGCATCCGGCGATCTTCAGGCGGGATCACCACCAGGCATCACGCCCATCGATCCCCATAGGGAACTTCCAAGCCAGCCGCCCGAGCAGACGAGCCCCGGCGCCGCGCCGGAAACGCCCGCCTACCCGCCCCAGGCCGATCCGCCGGATGCACCAGGAAGCGGCGACCAGAAAGCCGGCGGCGAAGCCCCCGGCATCTGCACGCCCTGACGATTTACTTTTTCCCCGAAGGCCGCGGCAGGATCTGGACGAAATACTCGCCGTCGCGAATCATGTTCAATTCGTTGCGGGCGCGCTCTTCGAGCGCCGATATCCCGGTCTTCAGATCCTGGACTTCGGCCTGCAAAGCATTGTTGCGGGCCATCAGCGCCTGATTGTTATCGGTTTCCTGCTGCACCTGCGCCTGCAGGTCGCGGACCTTCAGCCAGCCGCCTTTCCCCCACCACAGAGGGTACTGGGTAGCCAGCATCAGGGCCAGCAAGACCAGGCTGAGCAGGCGCATGGCCTAGGGAATCAGCGCAGGTTGTAGAAGGCCGATGCGCCCGGATAAGCAGCGACTTCGGCCAGTTCTTCCTCGATGCGCAGCAACTGGTTGTATTTCGCCATGCGGTCGGATCGCGACAAAGAACCGGTCTTGATCTGCATGGCGTTGGTGGCCACGGCGATGTCGGCAATGGTGGAGTCTTCGGTTTCACCCGAGCGGTGTGAAATCACCGCTGTGTAGCCGGCGCGTTTGGCCATCTCGATGGCGGCGAAGGTTTCCGTCAGCGTGCCGATCTGGTTGATCTTGATCAGGATCGAATTGGCGATGCCCTGGTCGATGCCTTTTTTCAGGATCTTGGTATTGGTGACGAACAGGTCGTCGCCCACCAGCTGGACTTTGCGGCCCAACTGCTCGGTCAGGATGCGCCAGCCTTCCCAGTCGTCTTCGGCCATGCCGTCCTCGATGGAGACGATCGGATATTTGTCGCACCAGGACGCCAGCAGATTGGCGAAGTCCTGGGAATTCAGGGCGATGCCGCCTTCACCCGCCAAATGATATTTGCCGTCCCGATAGAATTCGGAGCTGGCGCAGTCCAGACCCAGCACGACCTGGGAACCGGCCTCGTAGCCGGCGGCGCTGATGGCCTGCAAGATCAGTTCGATGGCGGCTTCGTGATTGGCGACATTGGGGGCGAAACCGCCCTCGTCGCCCACAGCCGTGGACATGCCTTGGTCGCCGATGATCTTTTTCAGGGCATGGAAGATTTCAGCCCCCATGCGCAGGGCCTCGCGGAAGCTGGACGCCCCCACCGGCAGAATCATGAATTCCTGCAGATCCAGGGTGTTGTTGGCATGCGCCCCGCCATTGATGACGTTCATCATGGGCACCGGCATCTGCATGGGGCCGCTGCCGCCGAAATAACGGTACAGGGATAGGCCGGCATCGTCGGCGGCGGCCTTGGCGACCGCCATGCTGGCGGCCAGAATGGCGTTGGCGCCCAGGCGGCTTTTATCCTCGGTGCCGTCCAGATCGATCAGGGTGCGATCGATAAAGGTCTGTTCCTGCGCATCCAGGCCCATCAAGGCTTCAGAGATTTCGGTATTGATGTGTTCCACTGCCCGCAGCACACCTTTGCCCAGGTAGCGGGATTTGTCGCCGTCGCGCAATTCGATGGCTTCGCGCGAACCGGTCGACGCCCCTGAAGGCACCGCCGCGCGGCCCATGGCGCCGGATTCCAGCAAGACGTCGCATTCTACGGTGGGGTTGCCGCGCGAATCCAGAATTTCGCGTCCGATGATGTCTACGATTGCACTCATGCTATGACCGTCCTGCCTGTTTGGGGGTGGGTGGGTGAAAAATGAAACCCCGCTATTGTAGCGGGGTTTCCCTGGGGTCAGTCTACTTCGGAATGACGGCCCCGTGGGCTGTGCGCTCTATACAGAAAGTACGCACTGAACAGATCGGGCGTCGCCTACAACACCAGATTCAGCGCCCCGCCCTGCTTGACGCAACGATCCAGGGCCACCAGGGTTTCCAGCAAGACCCGCATCTTGCCCAGCGGCACGGCGTTGGGGCCGTCGGACAGGGCTTTTTCCGGGTTCGGATGGGTTTCCATAAAGACCCCGGCCACGCCCACTGCCACGGCGGCGCGCGCCAGCACCGGCACGAATTCGCGCTGTCCGCCCGAATGCGTGCCCTGACCGCCGGGCAGCTGCACCGAATGCGTGGCGTCGAACACGACCGGGCAATGCGTATCGCGCATGATGGCCAGCGAGCGCATGTCGGACACCAGATTGTGATAACCGAAAGACGCACCGCGTTCACAGACCATGATGTTCTGGCCGTCGCCACCCGCCTGGATAGCGGCGTCGCGGGCCTTGGACACCACCTGCTTCATGTCTTCCGGAGCCAGAAACTGGCCCTTTTTGATATTGACAGGCTTCAGGGTGGCGGCGCAGGCCTGGATGAAATCGGTCTGGCGGCACAGGAAGGCGGGCGTCTGCAGCACGTCCACGACCGCGGCGACCTCGCGCGCCTGGCCGGTTTCGTGCACGTCGGTCAGCACCGGCACGCCCAATTGCTTGCGCACGTCTTCCAGGATCTTCAGGCCTTCGTCCATGCCTGGCCCCCGAAAAGACGAACCCGAACTGCGGTTGGCCTTGTCGAAGGAGCTTTTGTAGATAAAGGGAATGCCCAGCGCCCGCGTCATTTCCTGCAGGATACCCGCGGTTTCAAAGGCCAGTTCGCGCGACTCGATCACGCAAGGACCCGCGATCAGAAACAGCGGCTGATCCTGACCCGCCTGGAAATGACACAGTTGCATGGTGCTACCCCTTGGTTTTCAGACTGCTTTGGCTTTTCTGATAGGCCAGCGCCGCCTGGATATAGCTGCTGAACAACGGATGGCCGTCACGCGGCGTAGACGTGAATTCCGGATGGAACTGCACCCCTACAAACCAGGGATGGCTGGGGATTTCCATGATTTCCGGCAGATTTTCCGTCGGCGTGCGGGCGCTGATGACCATGCCGGCTTCTTCCAGACGGTTCACGTAGACGTTGTTGACCTCGTAGCGGTGGCGATGGCGTTCGTTGACTTCGGCCCCGTAGATATCGAAAGCCCGCGTGCCGGGTTTCACCGGGCAGCGCTGCGCGCCCTTGCGCATGGTGCCGCCCAGATCGGACGCGGCGTCGCGTTTTTCGATCCGGCCTTCGCGGTCCTGCCATTCGGTGATCAGCGCCACCACCGGGTGCGCAGCGGACGGATCGAATTCCGTGCTGTTGGCCCCGCCCAGACCGGCGACATGGCGGGCGAATTCCACCACGGCCAGCTGCATGCCCAGGCAGATGCCCAGATAGGGAATACCGTGTTCACGAGCATACTGGATGGCTTTGATCTTGCCTTCCGTGCCGCGCTTGCCGAAACCGCCCGGCACCAGGATGGCATCCAGACCCGCCAGGCAGCCGGTGCCCTGGGTTTCGATTTCCTCGGAATCCAGATATTCGATGTGTACCCGCGAATGCGTGTGGATGCCGGCATGCACCAGGGCTTCGGACAAGGACTTGTAGGATTCGGTCAGATCGACATATTTGCCCACCATGCCGATGGTGATGGATTCCTTGGGATTTTCCAGGTCATGGACCAGGCGGTCCCAGACCGTCAGGTCGGCGGGCGGCGGCGTAATGGCCAGCGCGTCGCACACCAGGCTATCCAAGCCCTGGCGATGCAGCATGGCCGGGATCTTATAGATCGAATCCGCATCCCAGACGGAAATCACCGCATCCAGGGGCACGTTGGAAAACAGGGAAATCTTGGCGCGCTCGTCATCCGGCACGGGGCGGTCGGCGCGGCACAACAGGGCATTGGGATAGATGCCGATTTCACGCAGCTTTTGCACGGAATGCTGGGTGGGTTTGGTTTTCAGTTCACCTGCCGAGGCAATGAACGGCACCAGCGTCAGGTGCACGAAAGCACACTGATTGCGGCCCAGGCGCAGGCTCATCTGGCGCACGGCTTCCAGGAAAGGCAGCGATTCGATGTCGCCTACCGTGCCGCCGATTTCCACGATGGCAATGTCGGCCTGGCCGTTGTAGGCGGCCTTCGCGCCCCGGGCGACAAAATCCTGGATTTCATTGGTGATGTGGGGGATGACCTGCACGGTCTTGCCCAGGTAATCGCCCCGGCGTTCTTTACGCAGCACGGATTCGTAGATCTGGCCGGTGGTGAAGTTGTTGACCTTGTGCATCCGGGCGGATACGAAACGTTCGTAGTGGCCCAGGTCCAGGTCGGTTTCAGCGCCGTCTTCGGTGACGAAGACCTCGCCATGTTGAAAGGGGCTCATGGTGCCGGGATCCACATTGATGTAGGGATCCAGTTTCAGCATCGTGACCCGCAGCCCGCGGGATTCCAAAATTGCGGCCAGGGAGGCCGCAGCAATGCCTTTGCCCAGAGAGGATACGACCCCCCCTGTGACGAATACGTATTTGGTCATTTCATAGGTGCCCGGTGTGGACGGGCGCAGCGGGAAATTGAGATTATAACCACTCTGATCTGGTCGCCGGGCGACATCCTGTGACTGCCTCGGCCAGCGCTTCCCCAAACCCCGGATACGTGTAGCATTTCACACCCAGCACATCAGCACGGCACGCACATGAATGGCTTTATCTCCGGATTTTTCCTCGGGCTTGGCCTGATCGCCGCCATTGGCGCGCAGAATGCCTTCGTCCTGAAGCAGGGTTTGCAAAAGCGGCACGTGCTGGCCGTCAGCCTGACCTGCGCCCTGTCCGACACCCTCTTGATCATGGCGGGAGTCGCCGGGTTCGGCGCACTGATTGCCGCGGCCCCAGGCATCCAGACCATCATGAGCCGGGCGGGCGCCCTTTTCCTGGCTGCCTATGCCATCAAGAGCTTCTGGGCGGCGATCACCAACCGTTCGGCATTGAACCCGGCACAGACCGGGACCAGCAGCCTGTCCGCTACGGTCACCACCTGCCTGGCATTTACCTGGCTGAATCCGCATGTCTACCTGGACACCGTCGTGCTGCTGGGCTCGGTCTCCACAAATTACGGCCCTGACCGATACCGGTTCGGCTTGGGAGCGATCACGGCATCCTTCTTGTTCTTCTTTGCGCTGGGTTTCGGCGCCCGACTGCTGCGCCCGCTGTTCGCCCGTCCCGTAGCGTGGCGCGTGCTGGACCTGCTGGTCGGCTTGATAATGACGCTATTGGCGGTGAAGCTGATGGCTTCAGGATAGGAAGCCCGAGCAGCCGGCGCCGCAGTATCGCCTGGCTCAGGCGCTGGCTGGCGTAATGCTGCTTGCCATATCGTCAATGGGCAGCAAAATCGCGGGAAATACAAGAAGACAGATCACACAGGTTCCCGCTCTGACCACACACGGTAGAATGACCATGAGGCACTACGGGGGACAACGATGACGACTCTGGTGAAATCCATACTGAAAGACGCTCTGCGACTTTCCCCCAACGACCGTGCCGCATTGGTCGAAAGCCTGATTGGCAGCCTCGACCAACCCGACCCGAGCGTGGACGCGCTATGGGTTCAGGAGGCACAAGACCGCATAGCGGCATACCATTCCGGTGAACTGACTGCCATTGACGCCAAGACGGCGTTTTCGGACCTGGGCCAGCCGCTTTGAAAATCTGGCTGCTGCAGCCAGCGCAGCAAGAACTGGCCGAAGCAATCGGTTATTACAATCATGAGCGCCCCGGTCTGGGTGACGCGTTCAGGCACGAGGCGTGGCAAGCCATTGAGCGCATCCAGGCATTTCCCATGGCCTGGTCTCCCCTGACTGAGCATATCCGGCGATGCCAATTGCACCGCTTCCCCTATGGGGTTATTTACGCACCGGCAGCACGAGAAATCGTGGTCGTCGCGATAGCTCATCTCCACCGCAGCCCCGCATATTGGCGTTCACGCATGCAGCAAAGCTGAGCATATCTCCTCACGCCTTGGCCAGTGCAGGCTCCACTGCGGGAACTGTCTGGGCATCGGCCGACACGGCCGACAGATCGTGCGATTCGTCGACGTGGCGCAGGTGGCGGCGGCTGGTCAGCAGCACGGCCACGCCAAAGAATGGCCCGCGCCAGGAAATCGACCCCAGCACGCCGCCGATCAGCGGGCCAGCGGCGATGCCCACGCCCAGCGCGGCTTCGTAAAAAATGACGGCGTCACGCACCGAACCCCGGGATGCACTGACGATGGCCGCCAGCGCCGTGGCGACGAACAGTGCATTGCCCAGCCCCCAGACGGCGCGGTAGCCAACGATTTCCATGACCGAATCGGACATCCCCGCCAGCCCAGCCCCGACGATGATGACCGCCAGGCCCAGCAACAGGGTGCGCTTGACCCCCAGGCGGCTGGACACCACGCTGGTGATCAACATGGCCAGGCCCATGATGGCCATATAGCTGGTGAACAGCAGCGAAGTCTGCGAAGGCGTAGCCCCCAGGGAATCGGCGATGGGCTTGAGGATGGGATCGACCAGGCCGATACCCATGAAGGCGATGACGCAGGCGAAGGCGACGGCCAGCACGGCCTTGGGTTGTCGCAATAAGTTCATGATGCGGAGGATCCCTTGCTGAGAGGTTCGATGTCGTGGGAGAGAGGGGAAGACTGACGATAGGCCGTGTCGAGCAAACCCGTCAGGGCCTGCAGGGCCTGCTGCAGGCCCTGACGCTGGGCCGGGTGCAAATCGGTCACCAGGGATTCCACGACGCGGGCGCGTTCCTGGCGCAGATCGGCCAGCACCCGCAGGCCCTGCGGCGTCAGGGAAATCCGGGTGGCCCGGGCGTCGTCGGGGTCGGCCGTGCGGGCCACTAGGCCCTGCTCCTGCAGGCGCTGCACCAGCGTAGTCATGGTCGGTTGGCTGCAGTGTTCCAGCTGCGCCAGCTGGCTGACACGTGCTGACCCCAGCTCACGGATCTGCGACATCGCCCGCGCCTGCGCGAGCGGCACCGTCCAGTTGGTGTGATGCGTGACCCAGCGATTCAAACGCACGATGCGGTCCAGCAATTCCGTCCCGACCTGGGAGCCATCTGCGATGTGTTCGTCCATGCCTTTTTGACTAACTATATAGTATAGCTATGCAATTATACAGAAAAAAGCCGGGGTCCTATGCCCCGGCCTCCGGATTGCTGAAACGGCGGTTCGACGACCGACCGGCCCGCAGCGGCTGCGCGAGTCTTCCTCTGTGCCGGCCCGCCTGCCCGACACGCGTCGATGATCGATCAGTCCACCGTCGTCAACACGCGGCTGATCGTCTCGAAGATCTGCGCGATCTGCTTTTCCTCGATGATGAGCGGCGGCGAAATGGCAATGATGTCACCCGTATAGCGCACCAGCACCCCCTTGTCGAAGCATTTGCTGAAGACTTCAGAGGCGCGTGCGCCGGGTTTTCCGGGGCGCGGCGTCAGTTCGATGCCGGCGACCAGCCCCAGGTTGCGGACGTCGATCACGTGCCGCTTGCCCTTGAGCGCATGCGCGGCGTCTTCAAAAGGTTTGGACAGGCCCTTGGCGCGATTGAACAGGTCTTCGTCGCGATAGATCCCCAGCGTGGACAGGATCGCGGCGGTCGCCATCGGGTGAGCCGAAAACGTGTAGCCATGAAAGAATTCAATACCGCCCTGGCTGGCGTCGACGACCGTGTCGTAGATTTCACGGCGCACGGCCACGCCGCCGGCAGGTACGGCGGCGTTGCACACGCCCTTGGCGAATGTGATCAGGTCTGGTTTGACGCCGAAGAAATCGCTGGCGGTCGCTGCGCCCAGGCGGCCAAAGCCGGTGATGACCTCATCGAAGATCAGCAGGATGCCATGCTTTTCGGTGATCGCCCGCAGCCTTTCCAGGTAGCCCTTGGGCGGCAACAGCACTCCAGTGGATCCAGCCAGGGGTTCCACGATCACTGCAGCAATGGTAGATGCATCATGCAAGGCGATGATGCCTTCCAGGGCATCGGCGAAATGCTCGCCGCCCCAGGCCGGCTGGCCTCGCGAAAAGGCGTTGTGTTCCAGATCATGCGTATGCGGCAGGTGATCCACTCCTGGCAGCAGCACGCCGGAAAACGCCTTGCGATTGGGGGAAATGCCGCCGACCGAAATACCGCCGAAACCAACGCCGTGGTAGCCACGCTCACGCCCGATCAGCCGCGTGCGCTGGCCTTCGCCTCGGGCTCGGTGATAGGCCAGCGCCATCTTCAGCGCCGTATCGACCGACTCCGAGCCTGAATTGGTAAAAAAGATGCGGTCCATGCCCTGGGGCATCATGGCCGACACTTCGCTGGCGGCCCGGAAGGAATCCTCGTGCCCGATATTGAAGCTGGACGCATAATCCAGCTTTTCCGCCTGGCGATGCAGGGCCTGGACGATGGGCTTGCGGCCATGACCGGCATTGACGCACCACAGGCCGGCGGTTCCATCCAGAATCCGATGGCCATCCGTAGCGGTGTAGTACATCCCTTCGGCGGATGCCAGCAGGCGCGGATGGGCCTTGAATTGGCGATTCGCGGTAAAAGGCATCCACAGATGGGATAAATCCAGCGGAGCTGCAGTATCAGCACTCATGATGTGACCTCACAAAAGCGGAAAACCGGATAGGATGGAATCCATTCTGGGCTGGCAGTAGCGCAAAAGACAGTCACGGTGTTAGGATGAGTTCATAACTGTATTGGCTGCATCCACGCGACTGTATTGGTTGCACGGGCCGCACCCACACTACTGTATTGGTTCAGCCCGATAGATGGCTGCCCTACCTCTTATCGTTGCAGGCACAGGCCATGATCCTGTTCACCCCCCGGCGCCGTTCGCCCGACGGCCAAACCCTGGTCGATCAGACGGTCGCCGCCATCGATCAGGCCATCCGGGATCGCATTCTGCGCCCCGGCATGGCGCTGCCCTCGATCCGGCAATTCGCGCGCGACCATCGTCTGTCCACCTTTACCGTCATGGCCGCCTACAACCGGCTGACCGCGCAAGGACGGCTGCAATCCCGGCCCGGCATCGACTACCGCATCGCCCGGCAGCTCCTTGCCCGCCCGCAGACCGCCGCCTGGACCATCCCGCCGGTAGGCCCGTCCTGGCTGCTGTCCGATGTCTTTGCCGACCACTCGATCTCGATCAAGGCGGGCTGCGGCTGGTTGCCTCCCGACTGGCACAACGAAACCGGCCTGCAGCACGCTCTGCGCCAGTTGGCGCGGGTACCTGTGGGCCAGATGGCCTCATACGGCCACCCCTTGGGCTACCACCCTTTGCGTGAACACATCGCCCGCCACTTGAACGGCTACGGCCTGGAAGCAGACGCCGGGCAGGTCCTGCTGACCCACGGCGCGACACAGGCGCTGGATATCGTGATCCGCACCGCGCTCAAACCCGGGGACCACGTCGCCGTCGAAATCCCCTGCTATGCCAATCTGCTGCAACTCCTGGCCATGAACGGCATCGTCACGCACGGAGTGCCGCGCACCCCGGATGGACTGCACGAGGAAACCCTGGACACGCTGGCCCGAACACACGCGCTGCGCGCCGTATTCGTCACCACCGTCCTGCAAAATCCGACCGGCGCCAGTTTCAGCATGGCCGGCGCCTTCCGCCTGCTGCAGCAGGCGGAACGCCACAACCTGCTGGTCGTGGAAGACGACGTCTCACGCGAACTGCTGCAGGAGCCCGCGCCGCTGCTGACCGCTTTGGCCAGCACACGGCGTGTCGTCTATATCTCGGGTTTCGCCAAAAGCGTGATGCCGTCCCTGCGGGTCGGCTATCTGCTGTGCGAGCCGGACCTGCTGCAGCGCTGCGCCCGGACCAAGATGTCTCTGGGGCTGACGTCTGCGGAAATCATGGAACGCACGGCCTACCAGGTGCTGCGCGACGGTCGCCAGGGCGTCTATCTGCGCAACGTACGGGAACGCCTGGGCGCAGCGCACGACCTGGTCTGCCAGAAGATGCACGACGCCGATTTCGACATCGCTCATGAACCCGGCGCCGGCCTGTTTCTGTGGGCGCGGCCCCGCACGGCGATCGACCACCCTGAAGGAACCATCGGCCTGGCCGCCCAGGCCTTAAAAGTCGGCATCTGGCTGGCGCCGGGGGCGTATTTCTATCCTGACCGGCGCGACGAAGGCTGGTTGCGGTTCAATGTAGCCTATTCCGCCAGCCCGGCGCTCTGGAAGTTTTTCCGCGACGCTGCCCGCGGGCAGCCTGATCCGGCATCAAAATAATGCGGCCGAGCCGACGCCGATCAGCAAAAGACCGGCGCGGCGCCAAGGCTCACAGGGGCTCGGTGCGCGCCAGCAGCCAATCGCGGGCCGCGCCGTCCACCAGGGGCAGCAGGCGTTCGCGCACCTGACGGTGATAGCCGTCCAGCCAATTGATTTCATCGGCCGACAGCAGTTCACGCACCACGCAGCGGGTGTCGATGGGACACATCGTGACGGTTTCAAAGCCCAGGAAAGAACCAAAGGCGGTCTGGGCCGCAGGTACCGCCAGCACCAGGTTTTCGATGCGGATGCCCCATTTTCCGTCACGGTACAGGCCGGGTTCATTGGACGTCAGCATGCCCGCCTGCATGCCCTGGTGCGCTCGCATATGTCCCCGCACCGAGATCGACTGCGGACCTTCGTGCACGTTCAGGAAATACCCCACCCCGTGCCCCGTGCCGTGACCGTAATCCAGGCCCCGGCGCCACAAGGGCATGCGGGCCACGGCATCCAGCACCGAAGATGCCGTATCCACCGGGAACTGCGCCCGCGCCAAGGCGATATGCGCCTGCAGCACGGCGGTATAGTCCGCCCGCTGGGCGGCAGACGGCGTACCCACTGGCACGACGCGCGTGATATCGGTGGTGCCGCCCAGATACTGGCCGCCGGAATCGATCAGCAGCAGACCGTCGCCCTGGATCTCGGCATGCGACGATTCAGTTGCCCGGTAGTGCGGCATGGCGCCGTTGGCATTGAAACCCGCAATGGTCGAGAAGCTGAGGCTGACGAAACCCGGCCGCCGGGCGCGGGCCGCCGACAGGCGGGTGTCCACATCGATCTCGGTGACGCGATCGCCCGCGGATTGGGCGGATTCGAACCAGGCGAAAAATTCGCACAGGGCGGCGCCATCCTGGGCCATGGCCTGACGGATATTGTCAGCCTCGGCGGCGTTCTTAACGGATTTCAGCAGCTGCGACGGATTGATGGCTTCGATCACATGGACTTGGGGGGCGTGCGACAGCGTACCCGCCGTCACCCTCACCGGGTCCACCAATAGCGTGGCATTGAGAGCCAGCGCCGCCAGGTCGTCAGCCAGGGCCGTGTAATCGCGCAATCCGATCCCATCGGCAGCCAGGCGGGCCGCCAGATCCGCCGGGACTTTACCCGGCGCCACATACAGGCGCACCTGATGCGCATCCAGCAGCGCATGGGCCAAAAAGACCGGGTTGTAATCGACGTCGGCGCCGCGCAGATTCAGCAGCCAGGCAATATCATCCAGCGAAGACAGCAGATGATGGTCGGCGCCGTGCGCCTGCATGGCGTGACGCACCGCCGCCAGATTGTCGGCCCGGCTGCGGCACGCATGCGGCGGCAGGTGCTCAAAGACTGCCGCCGACGGCAGCGCAGGCCGATCCGCCCAGACGGCGCCGATCGGATCCCGATCCAGCACCAGGCTGACGCCGGCAGCATCCAGCCCCGCGCGCCAGCGCCCGGCTGCGGCCCGATCCAGCACCCGGCCATCCACCGCCAGCCGATCCCCCTGATGCAGATGGCCGATGGCCCAATCCAGCATGTCGGGCACATCCGCCGCACCCGCCCGCATCAAAGTGATGCCCGAGCCTTGCAGCTGGGATTGCGCCTGCGCCCAATAGCGACTGTCGGTCCACAGCCCGGCGAAGTCCGCCGTCACCAGCAGGCTGCCCGCTGAGCCGTCAAAACCTGACAGCCATTCGCGGACGGCCCAATGCGCCGGCAGATATTCCGACAGGTGCGGGTCGGCCGTGGGCGCCAGGCAGGCCTGCAGGCCTGTCAGGGCCAACTGTCCGCGCAAGGCGGCGATGCGATCGGCGGGCGTCGCCAGGGAATGCTGCAATGTCACGATGTTTCCTTCAAGCGACGGCGGACGTATCCAGTTTGGCGGTGGTCTTGGCCCGGATCTCATCCACCGTGACGCCCGGCGCCAATTCGGTCAGGCGCAACCCATCATCCGTGACTTCCATGACGCCCAGATCGGTGATGATCAGGCCGACCACGCCCACGCCCGTCAGCGGCAAGGTGCATTCAGGCAGCAGTTTCAGGGATTCGGCGCCGTCCTTGGCTTTGGCGACGTGTTCCATCAGGACCACGACCTTGCCTACGCCCGCCACCAGATCCATGGCGCCGCCCATGCCTTTGATCATCTTGCCGGGAATCATCCAATTCGCCAGGTCGCCCTTTTCGGAGACCTGCATGGCGCCCAGAATGGCCAAATTGATCTTGCCGCCCCGGATCATGCCGAACGAATCGGCCGAGGCGAAAATCGACGAGCCCGGCAGCGTGGTGACGGTCTGCTTGCCCGCGTTGATCAGGTCCGCATCCACCTGATCGTCGGTGGGAAACGGGCCGATGCCCAGCAGGCCGTTTTCCGACTGCAGCCAGACTTCCATGCCCGCCGGCACGTAATTGGCCACCATGGTCGGCAAGCCGATGCCCAGGTTCACATAGAACCCGTCTTGTAATTCCTTGGCGGCGCGCGCCGCCATCTGTTCACGATCCCAAGCCATTGATGATGCCCCCTTATTGACGGATGGTGCGTTGTTCGATGCGCTTTTCAGGATGCGCATTGAGGACGATGCGGTGCACATAGATGCCCGGCAGGTGGACTTCGTCCGGATCAAAGGCCCCGGTGGGAACGACTTCCTCGACCTCGGCCACGGTGATCTTGCCCGCCATCGCGACATTGGGATTGAAGTTGCGCGCCGTGCGGCGAAATACCAGATTGCCGCTGCGATCAGCCTTCCAGGCCTTGACCAAGGAGATGTCCGGTGTCAGGGACTGTTCCAGCAGATAGGTGCGGCCATTGAATTCGCGGGTTTCCTTGCCATCGGCCACCACGGTGCCGACACCGGTGGGTGTGAAAAATGCCGGAATGCCGGCCCCGCCCGCCCGCAGCTTTTCAGCCAAGGTACCCTGCGGCGTGAATTCCAGTTCCAGTTCGTTCGCCATGAACTGGCGGGCGAATTCCTTGTTCTCGCCCACATACGAGGCGATCATTTTTTTGATCTGGCGCGTGGCCAGCAACTGCCCCAGGCCGAAATCATCGACCCCGGCATTATTGCTGACGCAGGTCAGGCCGTGTACTCCGGAGTCCCGCAACGCGGCGATCAGGGCTTCGGGAATCCCGCACAGCCCGAAGCCGCCGACGGCGATCATCTGATTGTCAGCCACGATCCCCCGCAAGGCGGCGGCAGCGCTTTCATAGACTTTATCCATACGACGTTTCCTTTGAGACGAACTGAAAAATACGGCTCATGCTGAAAAGCAGCGGCTCAACATCTGCCGGTCGGCATCAGTCCAGGGGACCGGCCGGCCAGTGGCGCCATCCGTGCAGACCAGCACATTTCGGCCCTTGGCATACAGGTTCTGCGCATCATCCCCTGCGGCGATCCAGCAATCCAGTTCGACACTGGTGCGCCCGATCCGCCGCAATGCCATGCCGACGACGATATGGGCAGGATACAGCAGCGGTTTGAGAAAATCACACGAGGCGTGAGCCAGCACGCCATAACGGCCTTGCGAGGCATCCATTTCCAGCGCCGAAAACAAACGTACGCGAGCCTCTTCAAAATAACGGAAGTACGCAACGTTGTTGACGTGGCGCAGGGCGTCCATATCCCCCCAGCGAACCTCGATCCGAATTTCAAACGTTCCTGAAGGAGTTTGAATATCAATGACTTCCGTGGACATCACGCCTCCCTTTTCCGAAGCGGCAACACCCCGGAATCAAAAATGCAGTATACCGATCTGCAATACAATGGCCGGCAATCAAAGCATCAGAAAACGGGAGCCATCCATATGACTGAACGTGAATCCATGGAATACGACGTTGTCATCGTCGGGGGGGGGCCGGCAGGCTTGGCAGCCGCCATTCGGCTCAAGCAACTGGCTGCCGAACGCAGCCAGGACGTCAGCGTCTGTGTCCTGGAAAAGGCGGCCGAAATCGGCGCCCACATTCTGTCAGGCTGTGTGATGGACCCCAGGGCGATCACCGAACTGATCCCCGACTGGAAGGAAAAAGGCGCCCCGATGGGCGTCGAGGTGCAGGACGACCGCTTCCTGTTCCTGACGGAAACGGGTTCCCGCAGCACGCCCGCCTGGCTGCTGCCCGACTGCTTCAAAAACCACGGCAACCACATCGTACGCCTGGGCCATGTCACCCGCTGGCTGGGCGAACAGGCCGAAGCGCTGGGCGTGGACGTGTTCCCCGGCTTCGCCGCCGCCCACATCCTCTACAGCGAAGCGGGCGCCGTGCGCGGCGTGCTGACCGGCGACATGGGCGTAGCCCGTGACGGCAGCCACACCGACGCCTATCAGCCCGGCATGGAACTGCTGGCCCGCTACACGATTTTCGCCGAAGGCTCACGCGGCCACCTGGGCCGCCAGCTGATCGAAAAATACCGCCTGGATGCCGACCGCGATCCGCAAAGCTACGCGATCGGCATCAAGGAACTGTGGGAAGTCGATCCCGCCCAGGCCCGGCCCGGCACCGTCATGCACACGGCCGGCTGGCCGCTGGATTCCGACACCTACGGCGGATCCTTTCTGTACCACCTGGGCGACAACCTGGTCGCCATCGGCCTGGTGGTCGGCCTGGACTACGCCAACCCCTGGCTGTCGCCCTTTGAAGAATTCCAGCGCTACAAGACCCATCCCGCCATTCGCACGACCCTGGAAGGCGGCAAGCGCATCGCCTACGGCGCCCGGTCGCTGACGGCGGGCGGCCTGCTATCGCTGCCGAAAATGACCTTCCCCGGCGGGGTGATGGTGGGCTGCGAAGCCGGCGTGCTGAACGCATCACGCATCAAGGGCAGCCATTCGGCCATCAAGACCGGCGCGCTGGCTGCCGAAGCCGCCTTCGACGCTCTGGCCGCCGGCCGCAGCCATGACGAACTGGCGGCCTACCCGGCTGCCTTCGAAGCCTCCTGGCTGCATGCCGAGCTGAACAAATCGCGCAATTTCAAGCAATGGTTCAAAAAGGGCCGCACCGTCGGCACCCTGATGACCGGCATCGAGCAATGGCTGCTGAAGGGCAATATCCCCTGGACCATCCATCGCACCAAGCCCGACCACGCCTGTCTGCAACCGGCAGCCGAATGCGCCCGTATCGACTATCCGAAGCCCGATGGCAAGCTGACCTTTGACCGGCTCAGCTCGGTGTTCATTTCCAACACCAACCACGACGAAAACGAGCCTGGCCACCTGACCCTGAAAGACGATACCGTGCCGGTCAAGATCAATCTGGCGAAATTCGGCGGCCCCGAGGCGCGTTTCTGCCCGGCGGGGGTCTACGAATTCGTCAAAACAGACACGGGCGAAGACAAGCTGCAGATCAATGCCCAGAACTGCATCCACTGCAAGACCTGTGACATCAAGGATCCGACCCAGAACATCGTCTGGGTCACACCGCAGGGCGGCGAAGGCCCTGTCTACAACGGCATGTAAAATGCGATCCGGGCGCCGCACTGTGCGGCGCCCGATCTCAATCACGCAAGGATTCCGGGCGACAGCCCGCCCATGATGGACATCACCTTCGCCACCAAATTTCTGGGCGCCCTGTTCGCCATCATGAATCCCTTCATCACGCTGCCGCTGTTTCTGGCGCTGACCAGCCACAAATCCGTGGCGGAACAGCGCAGTCTGGCGATTTCCATTCTGGGCTATACGGCAGTGATGTGCCTGATCATTTCCCTGGCGGGCAGCCACATCATCCGGTTTTTCGGCGTCAGCCTGGATTCCTTCCGGGTGGCGGGCGGCTTCGTGCTGATCGGTATTGCGATGTCCATGCTCAATGGCCAGCCGATCACGTCGCACGAACGCGCCACCCAGGAAAAAAGCGCCAACACTGCCGCCGCTGCTGCGGCGGGAGCCGACGACAACCCGGCTTTCTATCCCCTGACCTTCCCCATGATCGTGGGCCCAGGCACCATCGCCACCCTGATCATCTACGGGGCGCAGGCCCGTCAGACGGCCCAATACCTGGGTTTCGGCATCGTCCTGGTCGCCGTCCTGGCCGCCCTGTTCGCCGTGCTGTACTTCGCCGCATCCATCGGCAAACTGCTGTCCACCAAGATGCGGGTCATCATGGCCCGCGTCATGGGCATCATCCTGGCTGCCATCGCCGTGGAAATGGTGTTTGCAGGCGCCAAGGCGATGCTGCCGGGCTTGGCGCACTAGGCAATTGCGCCGGGCCCGGCATCCGGGCGCCCGTATTCATCCGGTCCGGATTTCCCGCCTCCGGCAGCTGCACACGCCACACGGACGAAAAAAGGGGCGGGAATGTATTCCCGCCCCTTTGGCTGTGCTCGATGCCCTGGATCACAGGGCATCGTTCAACACGCTTTACTGCACCTGGGACAACTGATCCAGGATGCCGGGGTTCTCCAGCGTAGAGACGTCCTGGGTGATGGGCTCACCCTTGGCGACCACGCGCAGCAGACGGCGCATGATCTTGCCTGAACGCGTCTTTGGCAGGTTTTCCCCGAAACGGATTTCACGCGGCTTGGCGATGGGGCCGATTTCCTTGGCGACCCAGTCGCGCAGCTGCTTGGCCATTGCGGCAGCGGCGTCGCCTTGCGGCAACGGGCCGTTGAGCACCACGAACGCCACCACGGCTTCGCCCGTCGTCGCATCCGGGCGGCCCACCACGGCGGCCTCGGCCACCAGTTCGTGCGCCACCAGGGCCGATTCGACTTCCATCGTGCCCAGACGGTGGCCCGAGACGTTCAGCACGTCGTCGATGCGGCCCATGATCCAGAAATAGCCGTCCTTGTCGCGCTGGGCGCCGTCGCCCGCCAGGTAGTAGCCTTTCAGCTCTTCCGGGAAATAGGTTTTCTTGAAGCGTTCCGGGTCGCCCCAGATTGTGCGAATCATGGACGGCCACGGACGGCGCACCACCAGGAAACCACCCTTGCCGCGTTCGACTTCTTCGCCGGTTTCATCGACGATGGCAGCATCGATGCCGGGCAGCGGCAAGGTGCAGGAACCGGGTTTCAGCGGCGTGACGCCCGGCAGCGGCGTGATCATGTGGGCGCCGGTTTCAGTCTGCCACCACGTATCGATCACCGGACAGCGCTGGTTGCCGACGTTGTTGTAGTACCAGACCCAGGCTTCCGGATTGATGGGTTCGCCCACAGAACCGATGATGCGCAGGGAACTGAGGTCATAGGATTTCGGGTGAACCTTGGCATCGGCTTCGGACGCCTTGGTCAGCGAACGGATCGCCGTCGGGGCCGTATAGAACACCGACACCTTGTGTTCCTGGATCATTTTCCAGAAGCGACCGGCATCCGGATAGGTGGGAACGCCTTCGAAGACCACCTGAGTCACGCCGGCCGCCAAGGGGCCGTAGGTGACGTAGGAGTGCCCCGTGACCCAACCCACGTCGGCCGTGCACCAGAACACGTCGTCGGGCTTGGCGTCGAAGGTCCATTTCATGGTGATCAGGGACCACAGCAGGAACCCGGCGCTGGAATGCTGCACGCCTTTGGGCTTGCCGGTGGAACCGGACGTATACAGAATGAACAGCGGATGGTCGGCATCGACCGGCACCGGCGGGCAATCAAAGGACTGTCCCTGGATCACATCGTGCCACCACAGGTCGCGGCTGGCGTCCCATTTGACGTCCGAACCGGCGCGCTTGTAGGTGATGACCTTGCGCACGGCTTCGCAATCGCCCATGGCCAGGGCCTCGTCCACCGCGTTCTTCAGGGGGATGATCTTGCCGCCGCGGGCTTGCGCGTCAGCCGTGATGATCAGGGTCGCGCCCACGTCCACCACGCGTTCGTGGATGCTCTTGGCCGAGAAGCCGCCGAACACCACGGAATGGATGATGCCCAAACGAGCGCAGGCCTGCATGGCCACCACGGCCTCGATGGACATCGGCAGGTACAGCACGGCGCGTTCGCCGGTCTTGAAACCCTGCGCCTTGAGCGCATTGGCGAACTGCGACACGAGCGCATGCAGTTCTTTATAGGTGACCTTGGTGACCTTGCCGTCATCCGCTTCGAAAATCAGGGCCGCGCGGTTTTCCGCAGGCGTGCCCAGATGTTTGTCCAGACAGTTGGCCGAGACGTTCAGCTGACCATCGGGATAGAACTTGTAAAACGGCTTGTTGGATTCATCCAGCACCTGGGTAAAGGGCTTTTCCCACACCAGGTTTTCATTGGCCAGTCGCGCCCAGAATGCATTCGGATCCCGATTGGCTTCATCGCACAGCGCCTTGTAACCTTCCATCCCGGACACATTGGCCTGTTTGACCAGATCGGCGGGCGGCGGAAACACACGATTTTCCACCAATATGGATTCAATCTCCGTAGCCATTTTGTTCGCTCCTTTTGAGTGATGTAATTCACATCATGTTTGAATTGTGTTATTTGCAACCGTACTGCACGAGTCTTACTTGATTCTGACAAATGAAACCTGGCCGCCGTCAGGCCGGCTGGACGCCGTCGGACGGGTGAACGGCATCCCGATCTCTCTGGCCCCGGGCGAAATCCAGGCGGCCCAGCAACCATAGTCCCGCCAGGAAGAACAAGCCGGTCGCCAGCAGGGCGACCCGATGATTGCCTTGCGTCAGCCAGACCAGCAGACCATAACTCAGCGGCCCCACGACCGCCGCCAACTGCACGGCAAAGGTCCACAAGGCAAAGAATTCCGCCGGCCGGCGGGCAGGGGCCAAGACGCCCACCATGGCCCGCCCGGCGCTCTGGCTGGTACCCATGCACAAACCAGCCAAGGCCGCAGCGGCCCAGAACACCGGCAGGGACTGCGCCGACACGGCCAACCCCACCATCAGCAGCCAGCCGCACAGGGTCAGGGCCAGCGCCCGCTTGTGCCCGATGCGATCCTGCAGATAGCCGAAACCGAAGGCGCCGACCGCTGCCGCGATATTGACCAGAAACACCAGCAGCATGGTCTGGCGCATCTCGAAGCCCATGACCTCGGTCGCATAGACCGCCGACAGCGTGATGACGACGGCAATCCCCGCCTGGTAGCAGGCGATGCACATCAGCAAACGCCGGAAATCGGGATAGTCGCGGCGGGTTTCCCGCCAGGCGCGGCGCAGCTGCGCCAGCATGGCCGGCGCCGGGGCGGCCGCCGTCTGGGCCGGTTCACGCAGCCACAGAAACGACGGCGTGGCCGCCAGGGCGAAGATCCCCGCCGTCAGCACCATGATCCAGGGGACATAGGCCTGGGCCGGCAGACCGCCGGCAGCCGCCGACCCGGCGATCCACAGCGCCAGTCCCAAAGCCAGCATGCCGCCGCAGTAGCCAAAGCTCCAGCCCCACCCCGACACGCGTCCCATGGATTCCGTGCGGGCCAGGCCAGGCAGAAAGGACGCCACGGCGGATTCACCGACACAATAAAAGGCATTCGAGAGCGCCAGCCAGAACAGGCCCCAGACCACATCCCCCGGACCGACGCTGGCCAGGACCG
Organism: Castellaniella sp.; assembly: GCF_034675905.1. Taxonomy (GTDB): domain Bacteria; phylum Pseudomonadota; class Gammaproteobacteria; order Burkholderiales; family Burkholderiaceae_B; genus Castellaniella. The sequence goes on from NZ_JAUCCV010000001.1 coordinate 117,523, forward strand.
CCGTGGCCAGCACACAGCCGACTGTGCTGGTGAACAACAGCCGCCGATGTCCGGCGCGGGCATCGGCCCGCGCCCCCAGACCCGGCATGGCGAACATCACCGCCAGGTACGACACCGACAGGGCCGCCGTCAGCGCCAGCGTGCCCCAGGCCTGACCGTCTGCCACCACGCCGACGAAATACGCGTTGAATACCGCCGTCAGAACCACCGTGGTGTAGCCGGAATTGGCGAAGTCGTACATGGCCCACGACCAGACCTCGCGCCGGCCGACCCCCGGCTGCAGCAGACGGGTATTCACAGGGCCGAACGGATCTGATCCAGGACGCCGGGGTCCTCGATCGTCGTCAGGTCACCCGGGTCGCGCCCTTCGCACAAGGCCACGATGGCGCGGCGCAGCACCTTGCCCGAACGCGTTTTCGGCAGGCTGTTGACGAACAGAATGCGGGCGGGCCGCGCCACGGCGCCATTACGCTGTTCGATCACGCGCTTGATCTCGGCTTCCAGCCGCTCGCGTCCGCCGGCCTCATCCAGCAACGCCGGATTGCGCAACACGGCAAACGCCATGGCTTCCTGGCCTTTCAATGGGTCGGCCACCCCCACCACTGCCGATTCGGCCACGGCAGGATGGGTATTCACGGATTCCTCGATTTCGCGGGTGCCCAGGCGGTGGCCGGCAACGTTGATGACGTCGTCGGTACGCCCCAGGATGAACCAGTAGCCGTCCTTGTCCACCAAGCCCCAGTCGGACGTGGAATACGTCAGGCGACCGGAAAAGGACTGGAAGTACGTCCGCACGAAACGATCATCGTCGCCCCAGATGGTACTCATGGCGCCAGGCGGCAGCGGCGGCTCGATCGCCACCACGCCCTTTTGGTTCGGGCCGCAGTCCTGTCCGGTGGATTCATCGATGGCCCGCACGTCAAAGCCGTAGACCGGCACCGTGGGACTGCCGAAACGCGCGGGGATTTCCTCGACCCCAGGCTGCGCCGACAGGATGGGCCAGCCGGTTTCGGTCTGCCAGTAATTGTCGACCACGGGCTTGCCCAGGGCTTCGGACAGCCACTGCCCGGTCAATTCATCCAATGGTTCGCCTGCCAGATAAATGCGATCCAGGCTGGACAGATCGTGACGCTTCAACAAGGCCGGGTCGTGCTTTTTCAGCACCCGGATGGCCGTGGGCGCGGAAAACAAGGCATTGACCCGATAGGTCTCGACGATGCGCCACAGGATGGCCGCGTCGGGGCGCACCGGCGTGCCTTCGTACATGACCGTGGCCTGGCCGTTCAGCAGCGGCCCATAGACGACGTAGGAATGCCCCACCACCCAGCCCACGTCGCTGCTGGAAAAATAGACGTCGCCCGGCTTGCCGCCGAAGATGTATTCCATGGATGCGCACAGGGCCACGGCATAGCCGCCGACGTCGCGCTGCACGCCTTTGGGGTTGCCCGTCGTGCCCGAGGTATACAGGATATAGCTGGGCGTATTGGATTCCAGCCAGACCACGGGCACTTGCACGTCCAGATGGCGGGCGCGCAAGGTCGCGTAATCCAGATCCCGGCCTGCGGTCAGATCCATCGCCGCCAGGCCGCGATTGACCAGCACGACGTGTTCAGGCGCATGCGAGGACTGCGCAATCGCCTGATCCAGCAGTGGCTTATAGGCGATGGGACGCCCGCCGCGTGAACCGGCGTCGGTCGAGATGATGACCTTGGGCGCGGCATCGTCGATGCGCTGCGCCAGGTTATGGGATGCAAAACCGCCGAACACCACCGAATGGATGGCGCCGATGCGGGCGCAGGCCAGCATGAAAAACGCCGCCTGGGGAATCATGGGCAGATACAGCAGCACCCGGTCGCCCTGCACCACCCCCAGCTGCTGCAAGATAGCGGCGGCGGCGTTGACTTCGCGGGCCAGATCGGTGCGGGTGTAGACGATTTCCTGATCGACTTCCGTCGAGACCCAGATCAGGGCAGGCTGATCTGCCTGCGTATCCAGCCAGCGGTCGACCGCGTTGTAGCACAGATTGGTGCGCCCGCCCACGAACCAGCGGGCAAACGGCGGGCGGGAATAATCCAGCACCTGGGTAAAGGGGGTTTCCCAATGGATGCGCTGGGCTTCGCGGGCCCAGAAGGCATCCCTGTCCTGCACCGACTGGCGGTGGAACTCACGGATTTTCTGCATGATGTCGTCTCCTGCCATCCTGCAGTCCCGGCATCCTGTCAGACACCCGAAGCGCGGATGATTCCTGAATTATTTTGGGTGCTCACATGCTACACCAGCCCCGAACGTACAGGGGCTGGCTGACACGAGGCTGACGCGCCCGCTACCGCGAACCGCCGTCAGGCATCCCGTCGGGCCAGCGCTTGCTGAACCGCCCAGTTGGCAGCGGCCAGCCCCATGCAGGCCGTGACCGTCACGATGGAGCCATACCCGGCGCAGGACAAGCCCTGAGGCGCTGCCGCCACGGCGTCGGGCGCGGCGCAAGCCGCCGCCGGCTGCGTCCAGGCGGACGGCAGCACGACCGGCTGGTCGAACCACAAGCAGGGCACGCCCATGCGCGGCACCCGCCGCCGGGGCTTGCCGCCGGCGGCGCCGCCCTTGGGGTAGCCATGGCGCTGCCGCAGTTCCTGGCGGATGCGGCCCAGCAAGGCATCATGCACGGACGCGGACAGATCCCCGGCCCGCAACGCCAGCGGATCGGTCTTGCCCCCCGCCCCGCCACACACCAGCACAGGCCAGCCTTGGGCGCGCGCCTGCAGAATCATGGCGATCTTGGCCGGCACCTGGTCCGTGCAGTCCAGCAGGATGCCCGCCGGCCCCGCCGACAGAATCCCGTCCAGATTGCCGGCGCTGACAAAATCGTCGATTTCCGTGACCCGGCAACCCGGATGGATGTCGCGCACGCGATCCGCCATGGCGCGGATCTTGGCCATGCCCAGTGTGCTGCCCAGGGCATGGGCCTGACGATTGATGTTGGATTCGGCGATATGGTCCATGTCCACCAGGGTCAGCGCGCCCACCCCGGAACGCGCCAGGGCTTCGACGCACCAGGCGCCCACCCCGCCGATCCCGGCCACCACCACATGCAGCGCCGACAAGGCCTGCCAGGCGCCAGCGCCGTACAAACGATCCAAGCCGCCAAAACGGCGTTCCGGATCGGCATCGGGCGCTGCAAAGGCGGGCAAGGCGGGCGTGGCAGGATCTGGAGCAGACATGGCGGCAGTGCGGCAATACAAACGGGGAATACGGCATTTTGCCATGGACCCGTATTCTCCCTGCGCCGCGCCTGGGCCGGCATTCACGGTCTGCGCAAGTCCTCTACAATAGAACGCATCTCTTTGCCACCGCCTTTTGCCCCGTGAACGCCTCTGTGCACCGCTCTACCCGCCAGCCACCGCCGCCCGAGGCATTCCGGCTGCGGGACGATGCCTGGCACGCGGCTTCCATCCGGCAAACGCTGCAGCACTGGGATGGCCGCAGCGATCTCTGGGTGTTCGGCTACGGTTCCCTGATCTGGCGGCCAGAATTCGACTTTCTGGAAGCCCGCCGGGCGCGGATCCACGGCTACCACCGGGCGCTGTGCCTGTGGTCGCGCATCAACCGCGGTACGCCGGAACAACCCGGCCTGGTTTTTGGCCTGGATCTGGGCGGCTCCTGCACGGGACGCGCCTTTCGCATCGCCGCCGACCAGGCGCCCGACATTCTGCAGAACCTGTGGCGGCGCGAAATGCCCAGCGCCGCCTATATTCCGCGCTGGCTGCGCTGCCACACGGCCGACGGCATCCTGTCCGGACTGGTGTTCACCATGAACCGCCAGGATACGGGCTATGCCTCGGATCTGTCGCTTGATCAGATCCTGGCCGCCGTGCGCCAAGGCCATGGCCGCTATGGCGCCTGCACCGATTACGTGCTGCAAACCGCCCAGGCCCTGAACGCCGCCGACATCCCTGACCAACGGCTGCAGGCCATCGCCCAAGCGCTGCAATCCTCTCATTCCTCCTTCTCCTGAGCTGGCCTCATGTCCATCGCCGATATCCGCCAAACCTATCAAAAATTCGAACTGCTGGAATCCGCTGCCGCAACGGACCCCTACGCACAATTTGAACAATGGTTCCAACAGGCCCTGCACAGCGAGGTCCACGAGCCGACCGCCATGACGCTGGCCACCGCCGATACCGCCGGACACCCGTCCGCCCGCATCGTGCTGCTGAAAGGCTTCGATGCCCAGGGCTTCGTGTTCTACACCAATTACCAATCACGCAAAGGCCAGGAACTGAGCACCAATCCGCACGCCAGCCTGTTGTTCTTCTGGCCCGAACTGGAGCGCCAGATCCGCATCGAAGGCGGCGTCGCCCCCGTATCCGCCGCCGAGTCCGACGCCTACTATGCCAGCCGGCCGCTGGGGTCGCGCATCGGCGCCTGGGCGTCGCCTCAAAGCCATTCCATCAGCCACGAGGCCCTGGCCCAGCGCGTGCAGGACTTGACGTTGGAACTGGGCGATGCCCCGCCCCGCCCGCCTCACTGGGGCGGCTACCGCCTGCAGGCGACGCACATCGAATTCTGGCAAGGCCGGCCATCCCGTCTGCATGACCGGCTGGTCTACACCCTGAATGCAGCGGGTGGCTGGGATCTGGACCGTCTGGCCCCCTGATGAGCGCCATGACTGCCCCTCCGACGCCGGCGGACTTTCCATCCCTGTATTTCCGTTCAGCCTTGGGTCGCTTCCCGACGGGCGTGACCATCGTCACTGCTGAACACCCGGATACCGGCGCCCCGCTGGGATTGACCATCAGTTCCTTCAGTTCGGTCTCGCTGGACCCGCCCATGGTCCTGTGGACATTGACCCACACGGCCTCGTCCCTAGAGGCATTCCTGGCCCTGGACCATTACGTCATCCATGTTCTGTCAGCCAGCCAGGTCGATCTGGCCCGCCGCTTTGCCAAAGGTCCGCAGGCAGACCGGTTTGCAGGCCTGCCGCTGGAACGCGCGCCCAGCGGCACGCTGATGCTGGGCGATACGCGCTGCGCCGCCTGGTTCGAATGCCACAACACCCAGCAGCATCAGGCCGGAGATCACACGATCTTCGTCGGCCAGGTGGAACACTGCCAGCGCCAGCTGCTGTCGCCCCTGATCTATCATGCCGGGGACTTTGAATTGACCCAGGCCAGCGAACCCCTGTCCCGCAACTGAACGACACGCCGCCACCCCGCACTCCATGCACGACTATATCCTGACGCTTTCCTGCCCTGATCGCATGGGCATTGTTCATTCCGTCAGCAGCTGGCTGCTGACCCGCCACGGCAACATCGTGCACGCCCAGCAGTTCGGCGACCCCGACAGCCAGCAGTTCTTTCTACGCGTACATTTTTCCCTGCCGGCTGACGATGAGGTCGACACCCTGCAGCAGGATTTCGCTACGGTGGCCGAACGCTTCGGCATGCAGTTTCAGATTCATGATGCCCGCCGCAAGGCGCGGCTGCTGGTGCTGGTCAGCCGTCAGGGACACTGTCTGAATGACCTGCTGTTTCGCGTGCAAAGCGGACAGATGCCGGCGGAAATCGCCGGTGTGATCTCCAACCACCCGGATTTCCAAGTCCTGGCCCAGGCGCACGGGCTGCCGTTTCACCACCTGCCGGTATCCGCCGACACCCGGGCGGCGCAAGAACAGCAGATTCTGGACCTGGTCGAGCGTGAACGGGTGGATCTGGTCGTATTGGCCCGCTATATGCAGATCCTGTCATCCGATCTATGCCGGGCGCTGACGGGCCGCGCCATCAATATCCACCACAGCTTCCTGCCCAGCTTCAAGGGCGCGCGACCCTATTACCAGGCCCATGCACGGGGCGTGAAGATCATCGGCGCTACCGCCCACTATGTCACGCAGGACCTGGATGAAGGCCCCATCATCGAGCAGGACATCGAGCGCGTGGATCACGCCATGGGGCCGCAGGACCTGACCCGCATCGGCAGCGATGTCGAATCCGTGGTGCTGTCACGCGCCGTGCGCTGGCATGTGGAACATCGCATTCTGCTGAATGGCCGGCGCACGGTGGTGTTTCGCTAAGAACTGCAGCCTGTCAGTCCGAACCCGCCGGCAGTTCCAATTCAAACAGGCTGGTGGCTTCGACTTCCAGCACCTGCTGATCGTTCTGATTGAACAGACGCCAGGTCCAACGGATAATGCCCAGATCGTCGCGTGACGACGACACCCGCTTGGAATCCACCGTGGCTTCCAGGCGCAGTTGGTCGTCGGGCCGCACCGGCTGAATCCAGCGCAAGCGTTCCAGCCCCGGCGAACCGAAGGACTCGGAATCATGCAGGGCGGATTCCACCGCCATCCGCATCGCCAGGCCGCAGGTCATCCAGCCACTGGCGATCAGTCCCCCCCAGCGCCCGGACTGGGCGCGCTCGGCATCCACATGGAACCACTGCGGATCGTAGGCGCGGGCGAATGCCAGCATATCGGCTTCATGCACCGTCACCGGCCCATGGTGTATCACCATGCCGGGTTCGAATTCCTTGAATTTCATTGCAATTTTCCAGGACAATCCCAGGACTCATGATCCTGACAGCCCTCCCGGCGCAGAACTGCGGCAGACGAGGCGCGAAAAGAACAATCCGCCAGTTTACTCGTATCTACCCGCGATGCCAGCGACGCCGGCGCCCCTGGGCTGTGCGCACAGACGGAATGATGTTGCCGTTCAGCCGGAAAACGCCGCTGCCGCCCGGCTGATCCGGTCATTGACGCCTTGCCAGACAGGGTCATCGGGCGGGCGCTGCAACACGATGCGCTCGTAGCCCGCCGTATCCAGTTCGCGCAGCAGCGCATACAGACGGCGAGCATAGTGTCCCGGATCAGCCTGCACCACGACCCAGTCCACGCCTTGCGGCGCCGGACCGGGCGGCGCATCCAGCACCACGACAGCCATGCGCCCGCACGACGGCAAGGCTGCGCCAAACATTCCTGCTGTCACCGCGTCAGGGCCGCCTGCGGCCCAGGCCGACAGCGCTGCCGCACCGGCCAAGACGACCGGCGTATGCGGGGCATAGTGCGCCTTCAACGACCCCGATACCCGGGGCGCGGCCGCATCAGGCAAGGCGGGCAGATCGCCCAGCACTTCCGCCAGCTGCAGAATATTGATCTGGCCTGGGCGCAACAACACGGGACCCACGCCCTGATCCAGGCGGGACAAGTCCAGAATCGTCGATTCGATGCCGACCTGCGATTCACCGCCTTCCAGGATCATCAGGGCCTGCTCATCCAGATCGGGAAACTCCTGGCGTACGTGATCCGCCCGCGTGGGCGAGACCTGGCCGAACTGATTGGCGGACGGCGCCGCCACGCCGCCGCAGCCATGTGGCTTGAGCGTGGCAAACACGTGCAGCAAGGTCTGCGCCACCGGATGGGATGGGCAGCGCAAGCCGATGCTGTCCTGCCCTCCGCTGACAGCATCCGGAATGCGGTCTGCGCGGGGCAGAATCAAAGTCAGCGGCCCCGGCCAGAACGCCGCCATCAACTGACGCGCCTGGACCGGCAGCGCCGCCGCCCAATACGCGGGATCCGTGTCGGGCGCCAGATGGACGATGACGGGGTGATCGGCGGGGCGTTTCTTGGCGGCATAAATGCGGGCCACCGCCTGAGGGTTTTCGGCATCGGCGCCCAGACCGTAGACCGTCTCGGTCGGAAAGGCCACCAGGCGGCCCTGCTCTAAGCGGCGGGCGGCCTCGATGATCCGGGCCTGGATGGAGTCAGGCATCCGGCAATCCCAGCACGCCCCTGACCAGGGCGATGCGGGCCTGCAATTCGGCCGCCGTGGCGCCCAGGATATTGATGTGGCCCATCTTGCGGCCTGGCCGGGCATCCGCTTTGGCATACAGATGCAGCCGCGTCCCGGACACGGCCAGCACACCCGCCCAGTCCGGCTCGCGCCGTTGCCCGTCGGCCCCGAACCACAGATCCCCCAGCAGATTCAGCATGGCGGCGGGACGCAAGGTATCCGTATCCCCCAGCGGCAGGCCGGCCATGACACGGGCCTGCTGTTCGAACTGGCTGACCAGGCAGCCGTCCTGCGTGTAGTGGCCGCTGTTGTGGGGACGCGGCGCCATTTCATTGGCAATGACGGCGCCATCACGCAGCACAAAGAATTCAACGCACAGCACGCCGTGGTAATCCAGGTGTTCCGCCACCTGCAAGGCATGTCCGCGGGCCTGATCCGCCACGGCCGGGGCGATCAGGCCATCGACCGTCGACAGCGCCAGGATGCCGTCCAGGTGCACATTGCGCGACGGCGGGTAGGCGACCGTACGGCCATCCAGGCCACGCGCCACCACCACGGAGATTTCGTAGTCCAGCGGCTGCAGGGCTTCCAGCACACAGCCGACTTCGCGCAGGGACGCAAAGGCTTGCCGGGCCTGTTCGCGGGTCGCCACCCGGACCTGGCCCTTGCCGTCGTACCCCAGGCGGGCGGTCTTCAGAATGCCAGGAAACAGGGCATCGGCACAGGCATCCAGATCGGACGCACAGCGCACGGCCGCATGCGCGGCCACCGGCACGCCGGAGGCCTGCAGATAGGCCTTTTCCGCCAGACGGTCCTGAGCGATCGCCACGGCATCGCCCGACGGCGCCGTGCGGCATAAGCGGGCCAAGCGGCGCAGACTGTCGGCCGGTACATTTTCAAATTCGGTGGTGACCGCCACACACAGACGGCCTAAGGTATCGAGCGCCTGCGGATCATCGTAAGCCGCACGCAGATGGCGGTCCGCCACCATGCCTGCAGGACTGGATTCCGCAGGGTCCAACACCGCTACACGATAGCCCAGCGCCTGGGCGGCGTGGCAGAACATGCGGCCCAACTGACCGCCGCCCAGCACGCCCAACCAGGACCCAGGTGCAGCCGGCAGACCGTCAGCAGCCATCACGAGGCCTCCGGCGGCACGACCATGGCACGCGCGACCTGAGTCTGCCGCGCCCGATAGGCCTGCAGGCGCTGCAGCAGATCGGCGTCCGTCATGGCCAGATTGGCCACCACATGCAGGGCTGCATTGGCCGCCCCTGATTCGCCGATGGCAAAGGTGCCGACCGGCACGCCTCGGGGCATCTGCACGATGGACAACAGAGAGTCTTCGCCGCGCAGGTAGCGCGACGGCACAGGCACCCCGAACACAGGCACCGGCGTCAAGGCCGCCATCATGCCCGGCAGATGGGCGGCTCCGCCGGCTCCCGCCACGATGGCCCGCAAGCCTCGCGACACGGCCTGAGCGCCATATTCGACCATATCCAGCGGCATGCGGTGCGCAGACACCACCCGGGTTTCGTGGGCAATGTCGAATTCATCGAAAACGGCCGCCGCATGTCGCATGACGTCCCAATCGCTGGACGACCCCATGATCAGGCCCACCACCGGGGTGCGGCCAGACTCGTTCATATTGCCCCCTGGGTCAGGCGATCCTGGGCTTCGCGGTATTTGGCGGCGGTGCGCTCCAGCACATCGGCCGGCAGGCGCGGCGCCGGGGGCGTCTTGTTCCAGTGCTGGCTTTCCAGCCAGTCGCGCACGAACTGTTTGTCGAAGGACGGCGGACTGATGCCCAGGACATGACCATCGGCGGGCCAGAAACGCGAGGAATCGGGCGTCAGGACCTCGTCCATCAGATGCAGCGTGCCGCGCGCATCCAGGCCGAATTCAAATTTGGTATCGGCGATCAGAATGCCCTGGCGACGGGCGTAATCGGCGGCCTCGGCATACAGCGCCAGCGTGACGCGGCGGATTTCTGCCGCCAGATCGGCGCCGACCTGGGCCACGACGTAGTTGAAGTCCACGTTTTCATCGTGCTGGCCGAATTCAGCTTTGGCCGCCGGGGTGAAAATCGGTTCAGCCAGTTTTTCCGCCTGGCGCAGGCCGCGCGGCAGCGCCACCCCGCAGATCGAGCCGCTGGCCTGATAGTCTTTCCAGCCGGAGCCGATCAGATAGCCCCGCGCCACGGCCTCGACCAAAATGGGTTCCAGGCGTTTGACCACCATGGCCCGCCCCGCCACCTGATCGCGCTCTTCGGGCGATACCACGTCTTCGGGGGCGATCCCCGTGACGTGGGTGGGCACCAGGTGTTCCAGGCGTCGCAGCCAAAATTCCGTCAAGGCGGTCAGGACCTTGCCCTTGCCCGGAATCGGATCGTCCAGAATCACGTCAAAGGCCGAGATCCGGTCGGTGGCGACGATCAGCAGTTTGTCTTCACCCACGGCATACATGTCGCGGACCTTGCCGCGCCCCAACAGGGGCAGCGACTGGATAGTGGATTCGAGCAGGGCCTTCATCGGCTTATTTCACCAGTTGCTTGAGCGCACCCGACGCATAGCGGGCTGCCATGTCGGACAAGGGAATGGCCTTGATCTTGGACGCATTGCCCGCGGTGCCGAATTGCTCGTAGCGGGCCAGGCAGACCTTTTTCGCGGCTTCGCGGGCAGGTTTCAGATATTCACGCGGGTCGAACTTGGCCGGATTTTCCGCCATGAAACGGCGGATGGCGCCGGTCATGGCCAGGCGGATATCCGTGTCGATATTGACCTTGCGCACGCCGTGCTTGATGGCTTCCTGGAGTTCTTCCACGGGCACGCCGTAGGTTTCCTTCATGTCGCCGCCGAACTGGCGGATTTCAGCCAGCAGTTCCTGGGGCACGCTGGAGCTGCCGTGCATGACCAGGTGGGTATTGGGCAGGCGGGCGTGGATTTCCTTGACCCGCTGGATCGACAGGATGTCGCCGGTGGGCTTGCGCGTGAATTTATACGCGCCGTGGCTGGTGCCCACCGCAATCGCCAGCGCATCCAGCTGGGTCTGCTGCACGAAATCGGCCGCCTGTTCCGGATCGGTCAGCAGCTGTTCGCGGGTCATGGTGCCTTCGGCGCCGTGGCCGTCTTCCTTGTCGCCCTTCATGGTTTCCAGGGACCCCAGGCAGCCCAGTTCGCCTTCGACCGTGATGCCCAGCTTGTGCGCGATCTGGACGACCTGACGGGTGACGTCCATGTTGTATTCATAAGAGGCGATCGTCTTGCCGTCGGCCATCAGCGAGCCGTCCATCATGACGCTGGAAAAGCCCAGGTCGATGGCGCCTTGGCAGACCGCCGGCGACTGGCCGTGGTCCTGGTGCATGACAACGGGGATGTGCGGATAAGAGTCGACCGCCGCCTGGATCAGGAGTTTCAGGAAGCCTTCGCCGGCGTATTTGCGGGCGCCGGCCGAAGCCTGCATGATCACGGGGCTGTCGGTCTGGTCGGCCGCCTCCATGATGGCCTGGACCTGTTCCAGATTATTGACGTTGAAAGCGGGGATCCCGTAGCCGTGCTCGGCGGCGTGATCGAGAAGCTGACGCATGGAAACCAGGGCCATGGCTGGACCTCCAGAGGATGAAATAGTGGAAAAAACCGAATTGCCCAGATTTTAAGGCGGAATGGGAATTACTGCTGGTCACCTGCCCGGCGGGCTGACTTGGGCCGGAAAGCCTTGACCACCGCGCCATGCGTCTCGATGTACGGGCCGCCGATCAGGTCCAGGCAGTACGGTACCGCAGCAAAAACCCCCGGAATCCGCACGACCCCGTCCTCTGCGCGCAGCCCTTCCAGGGTTTCCTGGATGGCCTTGGGCTGCCCCGGCAGATTGATGATCAGGGCCGCATGGTCCGGCAATTCACGAATCACGGCCACCTGGCGCGACAAAATCGCGGTCGGCACGAATGCCAGACTGACCTGGCGCATCTGTTCGCCAAAGCCCGGCATCTCGCGCGTGGCCACATCCAGCGTCGCTTCCGGCGTCACATCCCGGCGGGCAGGCCCGGTGCCGCCGGTGGTCAGCACCAGATCGCAGCGGGCCTCGTCCACCAGTTCCCGCAGAGTGTCGGCAATGCCCGCCCGATCATCGGGAATCAGGCGCGAGACGATGCGCGGGGGCCGCGTCACGGCCCGCCGCAGCCAATCGGCCAGCGCCGGAACACCCTGGTCCTGATAAACGCCGGACGAAGCCCGATCGGAGACCGACACAAGACCGACAATCAATTCATCGGGATGGCTGCGTTGCAAAGGAAAGCGATCTGACATAAGAACATCCGGGAAAGCGCTGAGACGAGGATCATTCTATTGTACGGACCGCATCTTTCGGCCCGCCGCCCCTATCGTAGAATGAAGGCCCGCCCGATCACGCGACTCTCCTGGACTTGGCCGATGCCGGATCATCCCGCCCCTCTTGCCTTCAGCACGACGCTCAGCCTGCGCAGCGGCGATCAAAGCTGGGGCTCGGAACGCCGCATGGCGCTGCTGGCCGCCATCGGCACCGAAGGCTCGATCAGCGCTGCCGCCCGCAAGGTCGGCTTAAGCTACAAAGCCGCCTGGGATGCCGTGGACATGATGAACAACGTCGCCGGCGACCTGCTGGTCGAACGCGTCACCGGCGGCAAGCGCGGCGGCGGCGCGCTGCTGACCGGCCGCGCCCGCGAACTGGTCGCCTGGTACCAGGCCGCGCAAGCCGAACACCAGCGCTTCATGGATGCGCTGTCACACTTCGGCCCCGACGGCACCCGGCACCTGGACTTGCTGCACAGCATGGCGCTGCAGACCTCCGCCCGCAACCGCTTCGAAGGCATCATTCAGCACATCGAGTCCGGCCCGGTCAACGACCGTCTGACCCTGCAACTGGCCGCCGACGTCGTCCTGACCGCCACCCTGACCCATGCCAGCACCGAACGCCTGGGACTGGCGCCAGGACGACGGGCTTTGGCTTTCCTCAAGGCGCAGGCCGTGCGCATCCAGGCCGCCGACCCGACCACACCGCAGCTGTCCGAACCGGCGCCCGGCGACACGCGCTGGACCGGCCGCATCGGCCACGTCGTGACCGGCGATGGGCTGACGGAAGTCAGTCTGGACATCACCGAACACATCCGCATCACCGGCCTGTCGGCTGTCGACATTTCCACAAAATCCACGGCCCAGGCCTGCTTTCAGGCCTCCGACGTGCTGATCGGCACGCTGGACTGAGGCTGAAAGCGCGGCGTCTGCGCTACCTCTTCCTGCCCCTGTATCCGCCCCTGAGCGATATGAAACACCTGATCGGCCAGCGCCTGCACATCGGCCGGATCGTGCGTGATCAGGATCGTGGGGATGTCGATATCGCGCTGCAGCTGGGCCAGTTCCCGGCGCATCTGCGCGCGCAGATCCGCGTCCAGTGCAGACAAAGGTTCATCCAGCAGCAACAGGCCGGGATCGGTGGACAAGGCGCGCGCCAGGGCGACGCGCTGGCGCTGTCCGCCCGACAGTTCCGCCGGATAGCGGCCCAGCAGCCCGTCCAGATGAAACGCCCGCACCCAGCGCAAGGCAGCCGGCGGCAGTTCGCGCCGTCCGGGGCGGCGGCCAGACCAGATCCAGCCATGCCAGTTCAGCCAGCTGCGTTGCAGGCCAAAGCCGATATTCTGGCGCACCGTCAGGTGCGGGAACAGAGCATAGTCCTGAAACAGATAAGCCAGGCGCCGGTCGCGGGGCGGCACATCGATACCAGCGGCCTGATCGAACAGGATGCGGCCATCGACCACGATACGTCCCTCATCGGGTCGCAGCAGACCGGCGATCGCCTGCATGGTCAGGCTCTTGCCCGAGCCGGACGGTCCGAACAGCGCCACCCGGCGCCCATCGGTCTGCCACACCGGCTGCAGCAGGAAACCGCCCGGGCCGCCGACGCGGCAGCGGATATCCACGATCAGACTCATGCGGCGCTCCGTGAGCGGCGCGCGGTGCGCCCCCCCGGCATCAGCCAGGCCGCCAGGCACAACACCGCCACGCACGTGGCCGACGTGACCAGCACCAGCACATTGGCCATCCCGTCATTGCCGGCCTGAACGGCTTCGTAAATCGCAATCGACAACGTCTGCGTCCTGCCGGGGATATTGCCCGCCACCATCAAGGTGGCGCCGAACTCACCCAGCGCCCGCGCAAAGGCCAGCAACACCCCCGCCAGGATGCCTCGGGCAGCCAAAGGCAGGCTGACCCGGAAAAACACGGCGGCGGACGATACCCCCAGCACGGCAGCGGCCTGCTCCAGCCGATGATCCACATCCAGAAAAGCTGCCCGGGCGGCCTTGAGCACCATGGGAAACGCCACCACGGACGCCGCCACCACAGCCCCCTGCCAGGTAAAGACCAGTTCGATCCCATGCGACTGCAGCCAGGCCCCCAGCCAGCCGCGCCGGCCAAACAGCACCAGCAAGTAATAGCCGGTGACGGTAGGCGGCAGCACCATGGGCAGCGTCAGAAAGGCATCAACCACGTCGCACCAGCGCGATGACCAGCGCGACAGCCCGTAGGCCACCGCGATGCCTGCGACCGCCGCCAGCGCCGTCGCCCAACCAGCGACCTTCAGGGACAAGAGCAGAGGAATCCAGAGATCAGACATGAACGAGACCGGCTGCGCCCAACGGCCCCCGCAGAACGCCGCCGGACAAAAGCCGCATTATGGCTTGGCGAAGCCGTACTGCGCCAGCACGGCTTGCCCTGCCGGTGACACGACGTACTTCAGGAAATCGGCGGCCTCCGGCGCACGGCCATCACGGCGGACCAACGCGATCGGGTAGACCACCGGTTCAGGAGTAGCCACGCTTTGTACGACCTTGACCTTGTCTTTCATGATGGCGGCATCGGTGGCGAACACGAAACCGGCATCGACCTCGCCGCGTTCCACGTAGCTGAGCACCTGGCGTACGTTCTGGCCCAGGATTTCATGCGCCTTGACCACCTCCCAGGCGCCGGCCTTTTCCAGCGCCGCCCGGGTGTAGCGTCCCACCGGCACAGAGTCCGGGTTGCCCAGCGCAATGCGCTGCACGTCCGGTTTGGCCAGGTCCTGCAGGGACTGGATCTGGCGCGGATTATCAGCCGGCACCACCAACACGACTTCGTTGCGCACGAAATTCATCCGGCTGGCCGGATCGATGGCCTGCGCAGCAGCAGCCTTGTCCATGGCTTTCTGATCGGCGGATGCAAAGATATCGGCAGGCGCGCCTTCGGTGATCTGGCGCAGCACCACGTCCGACGCGCCGAACGTCGTCAAGATCTTGGTATCCGGATGAGCCGCCTCGTACTGGGTGGCCAGGTCCTTGAAGGCGTTGGTCAGGCTGGCGGCAGCCGACACCAGCACCTCACCGGCCAGGGCGGGCGCCACGGCGCAGGACAAGGCGCAGGCGATCAATACACGGCGAAACGACATCTTTGCACTCCTGTGAAATAGATGCGCCCATCGTAATATATATAGGTATATTCCGCTATCGAAAACACCCTGAATTTGACTGAAAACAAATGATCATGACCATCAGCGATTCATGATGTCCATCCGGCACAACCGCAGGCACTCCTTGTCGGGGCAGGTAAAATCACATCCATGACCATGCAGAATCCATAGGCGGCCATGGCCACCCAGCCTTCGCCCTTCCCCGCGATCGACACCTTTCTGGATGCCCTGTGGCTGGAAGACGGCTTGGCGGACAACACGCTGGCCGCCTACCGGCGCGACCTGAATGCCTTCGCTCGCTGGCTGCAGGCTGAACGAAAACGCCCGCCGGAATCCGCGCACAAGGAAGACATCCAGGCCTGGATGGCGGCCCAATACCAGCAGACCAAGGCCAGCACGGCCAACCGCCGCCTGGCGGCGCTGCGCCGTTTCTATCTGTGGGCGCTGCGCCGCAACCTGTGCCAGGAAGACCCCTGTCTGGGTCTGCACAGCGCCCGGCAACCCGCCCGCTTTCCCAAGACCCTGTCCGAAGCCCAGGTCGACGACCTGCTGAACGCCCCGGATACCGGCACTACCTTGGGCCTGCGCGACCGCGCCATGCTGGAAACCCTGTACGCCACGGGTCTGCGCGTCAGCGAACTGGTTCACCTGAACGTACACGACACCAGTCTGAGCGACGGCGTGGCGCGCGTGGTCATGGGCAAAGGCGCCAAGGACCGCCTGGTGCCCCTGGGCGACGAAGCCCTGCACTGGATCGAACGCTATCTGCGCGAAAGCCGGCCCGCCATCCTGGGCGCCCGTGCCTGCGACGCCCTGTTCGCCACCACGCGCGGCGCTTCCATGACGCGCCAGGCCTTCTGGCTGCTGATCCGCAAATACGCCCAACAGGCCGACATCCGCGTCCCCCTGTCGCCGCATGTGCTGCGTCACGCATTCGCCACGCATCTGCTGAACCACGGCGCCGACCTGCGCGTGGTGCAGATGCTGCTGGGCCACGCCGATATTTCCACCACCCAGATCTACACCCACGTCGCCCGCGAACGGCTGAAAGCCCTGCATGCCCAGCACCACCCGCGAGCGTGATGCGCGGCAGGTTGTTTTTATCCCAAGAAAGTTTCCCCTGAACCAGCAACGACTCTAAGCTGCCTGTGCGGCAGCTTATCGACCCAGTCATTGACGCACAACATCATTGTGCATAAGATATCGGGGAACCTATGGCAATCAAGTTCAGAGACCCTTGGCTGGAAGTTTTTTACGAAGAAAACCTAGGCTATCGAAAAATACCAAGATCACTCGAAGACGCGCTATTCAGAAAACTGCAGATACTAGACGCAGCAACCCAAAAAGTGGATCTCAGGGTTCCTCCAGGAAATCGCTTTGAACATCTTTCAGGCAGGCTATCAGGATGGTGCAGCATTCGAGTCAACAAGCAATATCGCTTGATCTTTCAATGGGCGGACGGCATAGCTTCCAGCACCTACTTGGACCCTCATCAATACGATAGCTAAGCAAGATCAGCAAAAGGATCACACGATGCGCAGCACGACACGTCGCCCTCTTACGGTTGGTGAAATGCTGACGACCGAATTTCTAGAACCCATGGCTATCGAGCTCGGCACCCTAGCCAACGCCATGGGCGTACACCGTAATACCTTAAGCCGTCTGGTGCATGACAAGGGTGCGCTCACAGCCCCCATGGCCATCAAGCTCGCCGTCGCTCTAGGCAATACGCCCGAATTCTGGCTCAACATCCAACATGCTGTCGAGCTCTGGGATATTCGCCACCAGGCTTACCCCGACGCGGCTAAAAACGTACAGGTCATCATCCGCCAAAAACCATTTCATACGGTCCAGCCCTGCCTGATATGAGTAAAACAAAACACACATCCGAGACACCCGCCACGCACTGGCTGCGGCAGCAAAAAATCGCCTTTGGCGAACACCCTTACGACTACGTCGATCATGGCGGCGCGCGCGAAGCGGCGCAGCAACTGGGCGTCCCGCTGCATCAGGTCGCCAAGACGCTGATCATGGAAGACGAACAAGGCCACCCGCTGGTGGTGCTGATGCACGGGGATTGCGAGGTCTCTACCAAAAACCTGGCGCGACAGACGGGCGCCAAAAAAATCAGCCCTTGCACGCCCGACAACGCCCAGCGCAATTCGGGCTACCAGGTGGGCGGCACATCCCCATTCGCCACGCGCAAGCGCATGCCGGTCTGGGTGGAAAAGACCTTGCTGGACTACGACACCGTCTACCTGAACGGCGGCCGGCGCGGCTACCTGATCAGTGTGGCAGCCGGCGTGCTGACGGACGCACTAGGCGCCAAGCCGGTGGAAGTGGCGCTGGGGGATGACAGGGATCTCGCCGGATAGCGACATCACGAGACAGCCCGCAGCAGAATTTCTGGCGTCTCCTGCAGGAATCGAACCTGCAATCTTCCCTTAGGAGGGGAAAGTTATATCCATTTAACTAAGGAGACGGCGGTCGCCAGGCAGGCGAAGTCCGCCAGTATAAATCACGCCTCGCAGCAATCGTGATCAACCATAGCCCAGCGCACTGTCCAGATCGACCTTGGCGCCGATTTCCCGGGCGGTTTCCCGCACCGCTGTCAGTAACCGCCGCGCACCGGGGCTGTCCGTCTGCACCGCCATCAGGGCGCCGGACACCCGCACGTAATCGGGCTTGAGCTCGTGCAGATACAGCAATGCATCAGGCTGCTCGGCAAACCGCCGCAGGCCCAGCCGCACACCATGTTCGCGCAGCATGTCCGCAAATTTGATGAGCTGCGCCCGATACGACACCAGGCCATAGGAATCCAGCTCGATCAGCAGGCAGGCGCTTTGATCCGGTCGCCCTGTCAGGCGGGCGGCGATTTCCGCACGAAAATCATCCTGCAGAATCGATGCCAGCGACATGCGCAGGGTCAGATTGCCGGGATGTGTTGACAGCCAATTCAAGCCCAGGCTGACCGCCTGGATATCGCAGGCTCCCGACAAGCCCAGGCGCACGGCGGGGGGCATGAACAGATAGCCGGATAAGGGTTCCGACGTACCGGGTTCCTGCAGCATCAGCGTACCCATCATGCAATCTGCGCCCACCACGGCAGATCCATCTCGCTGCATCGACAGGGAAAACCAGCCTTCGTCCAACGCGTTGCGCAGCAGACCGCACCAGACCTGCTCGCCTCCCATCCGGCCCGCAGCGTCCCGGCGCACATCCTGAGTGGGTAGATATTCGACCTCGTTGCTGCCAGCACTTTCCGCCCGCATCAAGGCTTCGTCCAGGCGCACCATCACATCAATGATGTCTTCTCCTGACTCGTAGTCCGTCAGCGCCCTGCGCCAGCGGCACAGCCCCGCCTGCCCCAGCTGGATGCGCTGGGCCTGCAGCACATCCGCAACCGCCTTGGCCACCCGCACGGCCACGGGCCCCGGCATCATCGGCAGCACGAAGGCAAAATCCGAGCCATTCAGCCGCGCCACCCAGACCTGCGGTCCGACTCGCGCACGCAACAATTCCAGCACCAGCTGGCCGACGTTGCGCAGCCATTGGTCCACCACTGCACGGTTCAGGGACTGGTTCACCGCCCGCAAATCGCATTGCCGGAATAGCATCACATGGCCGCCGCTACCCTCTTGGCAAGCGGACAGTTCCAGCACGCGCCGCAATTCATTCATGAAATATTTTCGATTGGCCAGGCCAGTGACCGTGTCCTGATTCAATTCCAGCTGCAAGGCTTCGATCCGGGCTTCCCGTTCGCTGACCGTCGCCCTGACCTGCGCATGCGTGCGCACGATGGCCTGCGAAACATCTCGCAGTTCGGCTATCGCGGGATGGCGTGCCGGGGGCAGATCCGCCTGACCGCCCGAATCCGCCAATGCATGCACCCAGGCAACCACATCGTCACGCAGAGACCGACGCAGCCAGCGCATCAGCAGGCTGACGAACCCCCCCCATAAAATCCCGGCCCCCAGGGTCAGGGTCACGATACGCTCCGTGCTGGTCCACAGCACCTCACGCGCGTAAACGTCATTGGCCTGCAGGCGCACCACGCCCAACTGCGACCAGCCATTCATGACCTGACGCTGGGCCTCGTGGCGCTGCAGCGGCAATAGATAGCTGAACCACCCCGGCGCCTGGACCTGCGCGCCCTGGCCATCGCTGATTTCCCTACGGATCAGTATCCGCCCAGTCGAATCGAGGAATTCCACCACTTGAAACTGACCATTGTCGAACAGCACAGAAATCAGCAATTCCCGCACGGCAGGGTCCTGATTGGACGGCTGCGACAAGGTCAGCGCCAGCGACGTCGCCGCGGAATCGCTTTGCGCCTGCAGCTGAGCGTCCAGATACTGACGGGCCGAGCCGATGCTGAACACCGTCGCCCCCACCAGAATCACCAGGATCACCAGCGTTACACTCAACAGCAATTGCCTCAGCAAAGACATGACATTCCCTTTTTACGGCATCACGGCGAAAAGCCCTCGACCCGCATTTTGCCCATCAAATCACACAAACACCCCATGTACCAGCCACCTCACCCATCCCCTCTCTCCACCGCCACCGTACATAATACGCAGCCGCCAGGCAGCAATTTCCTGCCAGTACGACTGTCGCGCCGGAGCCTGATGATTGCCGCACTGCTTGCGGGCAGCGGGATCCTCAGCGGATGCACAAAAAAAACACAGTGGGCAGCGACTTTCTTTCAACCCTGGAAGCAACATGCTGATATGTCAGAACAAGACTGGTCCAAGTTGTTTGCCGATATACAGCAGCTGGGTTTCAGGCAAATCTATATCCAATGGCTAGGACATACCCACGGCACGGACAACTGGATGCTATCAGATCAAACAATAAAGAACTTGCTGAACATCGCCAACAGCCAGGGCATGAGTTTGGTCATCGGTCTACCCTACGATAATCGCTGGAACGATGTACTTGGCAGCGATAGCCTATCGGAGATCAGCCGGTTTTTCGACCAGACAGTAGAAGCAGCAGATGCATTGATTCAGCATTCATCATGGGCCAACCATTCAGCCGTCAAAGGTTGGTATATCCCCTATGAGCTAGAACAGTACAACTGGAGCCACAAGCAGAAAGCGCTGCTCTTGGCGGATTGGTTGAAGACCCTGGCAGCCACAATATCCCGGTATAGCAATGCGATGCCGTCCATATCAACCTACTGCAGCCAGTTGCAGACCCAGCAGACGATGGCCTCCCTATGGAGCGGCATCATCCAATATGGTGCCCAAGTACGCCCCTTGCTCCAGGACGGTGCAGGTGTCTACGGACAGCAGCAAACAGAAGAGCTGGACCAGCTACAGCGGTATTTTCAATCACAGAAGATAACATTCGATCTGATCATAGAACTGTTCCAGCAGCAACAGCCCATCAGCAAAGATCTACAAGACTTCACAGCGGTATCAGCCTCCCCGGACAGAATCAAACACCAACTACGCCGGTTCGAGGCCTCCGGAGCCCGGCATGCCATCGCCTTTGCCGCCTACCCCTGGCTGACCAATGAAACAGAAACTGCCGAACATCTACGCAGCCAATGGGATAGTCTCGGGTATTAGTTTTCCTCTAGCGGCGATTCAACAATCTCGATAAGATTTCCATTGGGCAGGAATAAAAATACGATCCGGCGCCCTCCAAACGCTACGGCAGGAGCAGGATCAGCAGTCCGACGGGCTCCAATTCCTTCCAGGGCAGCCAAAACCGAATCAAATTCTGGCGCGGTGAATGCCTGGTGGTACATCTTGGTGCGGCGCTTTAACACCCCATCCACAGGAGACCCAACCGCCAAGGGGGCGAGAAGCTCCAGGCGAGGCCCGAGGCCGACCAAAAATCGTCCTTTCACCTGCTGAATGAGATCTTCAAATGCAGGAGACTCCTGAACATAACCAAGCTGCTCCCAAACCCGCTGCTCCCGGTCGAGGTCTTTGCATGCAATGCCAATATGGTGGAAAGAGCATCCCAATTCTTGCAGAGACGCGCCAGAAAGATTATCTGTCATAGTCATCCAAACATTAAAACTGGAAGTACAGGAATCGAGCAGTCTTGTGCACATTGAACGCTGCATAGATCAAAACCATGAGCGTCAGCGCCAACCATGTCACCGAGGGCTGCCAGCGCAGGCCACGCGCAGCGCCAGGAATCTCGCCTTCCAAAGCCGGAGAATAAGAACCCAATATCTGAACGGAATTAGGAGCAAACCAGATGATTGCCAGCAACGCAATGATCATCAAACCTTGCGCCCAGCGTTCCAGCACCAACCGCATCAAATCCCAGCCTGCCCAATCCGTGGCAGGGTCCAGCAGGAGTTGCACCGGATAAACAAGCGGCCCCCAGGGCTCCACACCATTGAAACCTGCCATACCCAGAATCAAAGCCCAGGCGTCTGCTGTGCTGTTGGCACGAAAGAACAATAACGCCACTACCGCACACAAAAAGGTAAGCCCTATATAGACTGCACGCGACCAACCAGTCGCTGGAGAGGTTCTCTTGGGGCCAAATTGACGCCACGCATGGTTAACACATAGGTAAAACCCATGTAACAAGCCAAAAATAAGGAACTGAAACCCAGCGCCATGCCAAACGCCGGCCAACCCCATAGTGAACAAGGTTGGGAACAGCACCATCTCAGAAAACCCCCTGGGCGTTCTGATCGCCTTCTTCCCAACTGCCAATCCTTTGCGTGCTCGGGCTCTAGTCACGAACATGGCTACAGGATTATAGATGTACGCAGTCAGGTAACGAGTTAGCGTCATATGAAATCTGGTCCAAAATTCAATAATGCCGGTAGATTTATAAGGTGAGTTGAAATTCAGTGGGAACCGGATACCAAACATCTTACCCAACCCCATTGCCATATCTGAATAGCCCGAAAAATCGAAATATAACTGTAAGGCATAAGCTAGTGCGACTCCCCATGCCGCTAAGAACTGCAGGCCTACCGGCGCATCAAATCCTGCTTCCGCCCAAGGCGCAATGTTATCCGCTATCAGGACCTTCTTTGCCAAACCGATGACAAACAGTGTCATACCAATAGAGATATTCTCGGACTTGAACCTGTAGATGCCAGAATCCGCAAATTGCGGCATCATTTCCTTATGATGCAAGATTGGACCAGCAATCAGATGAGGAAAAAAAGTGACAAACAGCACATAACTCACAAAGCCTTTTTCCCGAACCGCTCCTGCTCGACAATCCAAAAGGAAGCCAAGCTGAGTGAAGGTAAAAAATGAAATCCCCAGAGGCAGAATGATGCTATTGGTCGTACCTGACACCAAGCCATAGCCAGACAAGACAGACAGCATCGCCATCATGTACTTGTAATAAAACAACACCCCAAGATTGAGAACAACGCCGGCTGTCAATATGAGCAGTTGCCTGCGGGGGATATCTTCCGTCGCTAATATCAGCCGCCCCATCCCATAATTAAACAGAATAGACAACATGAGCAGCAAAACAAAGGCTGGATTCCACCAACCATAAAAAATCAATGACACAAGGCAAAGCCAGGCTGCTGCCCAATGCGGCCGAAAGTATCCGGCCAGATAATATCCTCCTAAGGAAACGGGCAGGAATAACAACAAAAATGGAAGCGAATTAAAAAGCATGTCAGAATCCCTGCGGCGCCACCCTGGCGATACCCTTAGCCTTTAGCCAGCAATTGCTTCTGAATCAGCGCCATCAGCTCTCCGACATTCCGCAGACTCTCCACCTCTGATGTGCGGAAACGCACGCCAAAACGCATCTCTGAGGCAACGATCAGATTGACATTGGCCAATGAATCCCATGCATCATAGTCTGCAGCACTAGAGTTTTCGGTGATCACGATCTCTTCATCATCCAACACATCACGAAAAATTTCATTCAATGCTGCGAGAATCTCTTCATTATTCATACCGACTCCTTAATGGTCATGGGCACTTGGCCATAGTTAAATGCGTTCAAAGCAAGGCTCCACTGGGTAGTCCCATCGGTGGCCTCGGATAGACGCTCAAATCCAAGTTCTTGGTAGTGATCTGATACCATACCGTTCTTTGCAGTAGGCAGGTATTCGCCTATTAGATGCTCAACACCAGCGTTTTTCGCCAAACCGACCAAAACCTGAAGCGTCGCCTGCTCCACCTGACGGCCCAACACCCGACAGCTCATCAGCCAGGTATCAATGCGCAATGCCGCTGACAGCTGAGGATGGGAGTGATCTGCAAGCGCCATCACCACTGCAATAATCCCGTTATCACCAAAGCGGTCAGTCAGACGCAAGCTGATGAAAACCCCCTGATCAGCCTGCATCATCAAACTCACATCCTCTTCCGTATAGCGGCGGGTCGTCAGATTGAATTGATTGGACTTATTGATCAATTGAACAATTCTTGGAAGGTTCGTATCGTTGAACCGGCTCCATTCCAGCACCATGCCCAGACTATTCAGATAAGCGCCCAGATCGGTCTGCTCTTCTAGCAATGCCGCACGCTGCAGGTTTGCTTGATATTGCACTGATCGCTGCAGATCTTCTGACGTTAACGACACACTTTCAAAATAACCAGATCGAGCCAACGTATGCACATAAAACGACGGATCATCAGGAAGCTCAGGAACCCGAACCATTGGCAGTTCCTGTCGGATCAGATTCCTCTCAAACGGATTGTCATCGGTAAAAACCAGAGAATCAATACCGATATTCAGTGTCTTGGCGATATATCGCAGATTGCTGGCCTTATCCTGCCAATTAGCCACAAAACAGGCGATATCCTCTAACTTCAACAACATATCGGGATGAGAGGAAAACGGTTGCTTGGCATTTTTCACGTCATTCTTGGAACAAACCGCCAAGATGACGCCTCGACGGGAAAGTGCACGAACATACCGCTGAAACGCCAGAAATGCCTCGCCCTCGGCAGAACCCTGACCCAGAACAATGCCAGCCAGGCCATCGTCCCCGATCACGCCCCCCCACAAGGTGTTATCCAGATCCAACACCAGGCATTTAGCGCTACCACCGCGCCGGGCACGGATCAAACGGGCCACCTGCTCGCCATAATACGGACCAGCGGCAGGGCTGATGTATTGCTTTGCCCGATGCCATAGACGCACATCATGCCAAGCATCCAGACCATCGCAGGCAGACAGCATATCCAGTGAAAGTACATCCACACCCCGCTCATGCGCGGTTTTCCGGATCAAACTGTTCAACCGGTGAGTCAACCACAGGCCGGAATTTCCCATCAGATGTTCGTTATGACCCATCAATGGCGCCTGAGCAGGCAGCAGAGTCTGCTGAATAACCTGCGCACCGAATCGCTCATGGGCTCGCGTCCAGAGCATCACCAAGGTCTTCAAGGCTTCCTGCAGACGACCTTCAGCTGCCTCCACGGACAGGCTGGAAATGTCGTCCCCCAACAGGTGAAAATGATCCAATGCGCAAACGATCACATCGGGTTGGAACCGATTCAAATCCGATTTTTCATCCAGCATTTCCTGGATATATTGCCCATAATCAGGGACATAAAACCGTGGCCAAAACCCCTGACGGATCGCTCCGACCCGCAACCCTGGAACCAGATGTTCAAGGGTAGAGCTACCCAACAGAGCAATCTTTGTGGCTGGCTGGACATAACCCTCAGGAACCCGCTCAGCTAATACTGCAGACAGCCTCTTGTCAAATCGCGCAATCTGAACAAAATCAAGATCCTCGTCAGCCAAGCGAACTAACTCGGGCCAAGCCGGGGCGGCGCCTTTAAACGCAGCATTTAATCTCAGTCCCCAATCATTCGATTTAGGCAACCAATCAAATTTCAACATTATCGACTCGATTTATCGTACAAGGTCCAAGAATCACAAAGCATCCAGTGCCGCTTTCTCTTCTTCGGTCAAAGGAGTATATAGCGACATCTCTGACATCTCCCAAATAACCAGCTCCAGACTCTCTGGCCAACTGTCTCTATCCCGCAAAGTTGCCGACAACGTATCCGCAAACTTTCCGCCATCACGGCTTACATTCCAGACCGGCTGTTTTAAATCATGACTCAGTTGTTCCGCAAAATTGCTACGCCGTGAGTTAGAACTGCCAGCCAAGAGAATCTTCAACGGGGGATCGTCTGCCAGCAGGCCGCCGGAAGAGGCCAAGGCAAAAATTTCCGGGGTATACACATCAGGCACGGGACGCCAACCTTCAGGGGCGTCAGCCAAGCCTGCCAGCGAAAGCAGATCGCCTATTCTCTGCTCTGGCCTTGACGCTCTGGATATTTCGTAATCCGTCTCACCAGAATCTCCGACCAGAGATTTGACGTAGGCCGCTACCGCCTGTGCAGCCTGAGCAGCGCCCTGCTGCGTCATATGCACATCCGTTCTGTAATAGGGATCCGACACAGTTGCCAATGACTCAAGCAAGGAAACATAGGGTATGCCCTGCGCCTCTACTGCCCGATGCCAACGGGGCAGAATATTCTGTGTCCCGACTGATCGATGCAGTCCACACAAGCGGTCATTCAGAACCCTGGATTTATCCGGCACCGTAACCACCAAAAGGCGCACCCTAGTGGATTCCAAACGCGCCGCCAGCGATTTCATCAGCCGGACACGCTGCTCCAGCACAGACTCCGGATTCGCCAACGGAGACTTCAACCCATCAGTGTAGAAAAGCCAGCCTGGACATCCTTGCTGGACTTGCGATCCCAAATGCCCCAGGACCCGGTAACGCCACGCAGCATCCAGCGTTTGGAACTGCCCATAACCCGGCAACACCAGCTTGTCATCAAGCTGTTTCTCTGCTGTTCCGTCAAGCCAGGCGCCGATACCGCCTTTTGCCAGATTGTCGGAAAAAACCTGATACATGCCATATGCGAAAGCAAGCACAATCAAGATCAAAAAGCATAGGGAAGAAAGCCTGTGGCCGGAATGCTTGATCGGCCAGTCTTTATCCACGGTATCCACTGCGGCAGACATGTCGAATTATTTAACTAAAGCATTTTTAATACGGTCACGCCATGTAGCTGCGGACATCAGAGAGCTCGCATCCCATTGCCCCGCAGCATCTGGCCCATATAGCATCTGTGTTTCATTTAACTGCCATAGGATCACTTGTGGCTGGGACTGCTTGAAGTCCGGTGATTCAAGGTATTCGAGGAACACCGACCACGGGCCAAAGTTCCCATATTTCCAGGTCAGTCCCACCGGACGATCCAGATCAGCGGACAGCGCCTGAGTAAACCCAAGGTAAGGCTGAACAAAACTATTTCCGACGACATGAACCGGCGCTTCTTGGGTATCCAGCAGCCCCTTGGACTGATCGCCGCCCGTACGCACCACGTATATCTGGGGCCCCACTTTCTTGCGTTGATCGGCGGTCATCAACTGTGCAAAATCAGAGAAACGACGCTCTTTGGTCCATGCCCCAAGCTTCTGCCCAGAACCAGCCACACCTTCCAGCTTCCATTTGCTCTGGATGATTTTCGCGGTTTCGGCAGCAACCGCCTCAGCGCTCCACGCGGTCCAATGCGAGTCTTTCTGCAGAAAGGCGGTTTGCTCTCCCTGCTGGACCTGCTTCAGCATCGGCGTGAGGTTCGGCGCAACCAGTCCCGCTTGCCCCATCGCATCGATCATCCGCGTATAGCGATCTTGGACGCTTGGGGCCATCTTCACCCCGGCAGGCAGCTTGTCCTCATAAAATCGGGCCTTCATCGGCGCGACCAACACCACAAAACCGATCCCCTTGGCCTGCAGTGCATCAGAGGCGGCTTTCATCAAATCAACGGATTGACCGATCTGGGCCTGGCCCGCCTCTGTCATATTGTCATGACCATAGAATAGCCATCCGTCCTGGCCCGTAATAACAGCCTGGGCATAGACCGTAGGAACCTGCAAAAATCCCGCCAAGAGGGCCAACTGAAAAAAACACTTGCTGAACCGACGAACAATCATCGTATCCATCCTGTTAGTAGTAGATGTTGAGTTGGGTTCCGCTTAGCGAACTATCGGCATCAATTTATTCAGCGCCCCTGTCAGAACCGGGGATGTCGGGTTACCGAGCAAGAACAAGCTAAAGTGGTCCCCGCCTTTTAACTCGGGCAGATCAAAAACAGGGGAGTGACTCTCAGCACAACCACCAATCAACCCGGCCTTGATCGGGTTGATTGCCCTTGCTTTCCTACCCCCAAACACCACATCGCTAAAAACCTGCTGCCCGCCGTTTAAAGCAATACTAGCGGCGGAACACGCAGGTACAAGGTTGTACACCGCAAGCTCCGCCTTCAGGCCGTCAGCCGCTACCGCTTTATCTTCGACAGGCTGGATATACAGGCCCGCGCTACCGTTCAGCAAAAGCAAGGAAACAAACCCGGCGCCTGAGGCCAGCGGATCAGCCGAAACAGTCTTGCCATTGATCTGCACCGTATAAGGCGCAGTCCCATCGATCGAATAATATCCAGACGCCAAGGTGTCGCCGCTAGCCGTTAGCTCGACGGCCTTGTACTCTGCGAGCGCTGCATTGAGATTATTGCCTGTCGCATTGATGACTCGCGCATACACCGACCCGGCAGGCGGCAAGGCATATAGCTGGGCCATATCATCCACCGGCGCGGCAGGGGACGCTGCAGGCAGCACCAGCGCTATGCACGCAGCGGCCAGGCGCACACCCATCCCGTCGATAAAACAAGCAATCAATTTCTTCATGGTTACCTCAGTATGCAAAATAGAGTCCCGCAAATATTCCTTCTGATCTATCCCCGCCCAATACCTTGAACCGGTACTGCACCGTGAAATCCACAAATGACTGCGGAGCATGATATTTATCTTCTCTGAACCATTTCCTGATCAGGACGCCAGGCCCGGCCCCCACCGTCGTCTGATCCGCCAATAAATCGTCATAGCCAGCATTCACAGCCAGAAACGGGATCACCATAAGGTTCTTGGAGGCGCTATCCACCCGATAGGCCCGCCCATACCTGGCTTCTGCCACCCCTATCGTTTGCGGCTGTTCAATGAAATAATCACCTTCCGCATAGATGGACCAATAGGGCCAGTTTGTCTTATCCGCTCGCAAACTCCCGCCTTCACCAGCAGACCATGCCGCGCGAAGCAAGGTATCAGATCGACTATGCTCACTCACCGGAATCAGGCGCTCGACGGCAAATACGAAATTCTGCCGCTTGAAAGGCTTCCAGCGTGCGCCCACCGCACCCTGGGTCGTGGACCATCCGGTCGCACCGCCCGTGCCGTCGTAGAGCGCCTGATTCAACCGCGCATATACCTCAAACGTGCTGCCATCACGGTTGCCGATTACTGGCGGCCGCCAATATATTTCCTCTGATGATTGCAGCGTCTTGCGGTCACTCAGCGAAGGAGCGAAAGCCGGGTTCATGACACCCACGGTGCCGTACCCCAAAGCCAGGTTGGCGCCCCAAGTACGATCAAGATCCGACACCGCCTGCCTGACATTGAGTTTTTGCTGTGGCTCCAACTCGATATCACCTGCCTCTTCAGCATCAACGGCTTTCATGAACCAATACTTGGCTTGATCGGCCTCCGAAATCCGCAGGGCGCCATAAGCTGCGCCCAGCATATCGCTTGGCGGAACCTGATCTGTAGCAATGGATCGGTAAATGCTTTGCGCCTGGGACTGATCACCGGCCAGGCTTAGCGCATTGCTCTCCAGCAAGCGATAGGCGATATTGTCCGGCTCTGCCAGGGACGCCTCGTGCGCAGCTTGCGCAGCTTCCTGATAGCGCTGCTGGGCTAACGCGGCATATGCACGTGAGGCCGCCGCATAGCCCGGCCCTCCACCCGCCGAGAGGAAGCCCACGGGTAACAGCCCGCAGAGAATGTCATCACCACTGGTGGTGCAAAATACACCCGGTACCTGCCCTGCCTGTTTGCTCGACACCGAGCGACTGCGCAAGGTATCGGCAGCGATCTTCTTGACCGTCGCGGTCTCTTGCTCGGAAAGCCAATCAGCGGCGGTTGCCTTGTTCAGCGCCGCCCCAGCCTCGGCGTCACGTCCCAACCGCATCAGCGCAAAGCCCTGTAACGACAGTGACATGGCATTCTCGTTATCCTGCTCCAGAGCTTGATTCGCCACGGCCAGGGCCTCAGGAAACTGCCCTGCTTTCAACAGAGAACCTGCCAGCAGATAGTAGTAGCTTTGGATATCGGGTGCTTCTCGAACCGCTTCCCGCGCCTTCTGCGCCGCCAGCGAGTAGTTGCCATCCTGATATGCGCGCCACGCCTGCCGCGCTGGCTCTGGCGCAAGCAGCCGGTGCATCCGGTCCCTCAATGCCAACAGAGCCTGGTCTTCAGGCGCCAGTTGCACGGCAATATCCGCCGCCGAGGCTGCCTCACGTACCTTATGCTGGCGCTCCAACGCATAGACCAACAACCCCTGCATGCCGGGATCCCGAGGCTGCAAGCGAAGCGATTGTCGTGCCTTGCTTTCGGCTACTTCATATTGCCCCGCCTCATAAGCTTTATATGCAGCAACCCCCGCCCTATAGGCTAGCGAAGCCATGGTACCAACCGTTTTTTGTCCCGCTGGCGTCTTGCGCGGACTCAGTGCGGCACTCAGGTTTTTCTTAGCGTCCAGCAAACCAGGCGTGCGGTACCCTCTGGATAAAGCATCATCCGCCACCTCCGAGGCCTTTTGAATCTGGCCCATATTCTGCAAGGCGTACACCCGAAGCAGCCAAATCTGTGCATTGCTCGGCTGCAGGCGGATTGACTGCTGCGCCAGCTCAGCTGCAAGCGGAAAATCCCTCCGGTCATACGCTTTAAAGGCCTGATCCGCCAGAACCCATGCTCCACCCGGCTGTAACGGCTGCTCTACGACAGCGGGCGCAGCTTGCGCCGATACATCGGCTCCCACCAGCATCAACCACGTCATTGATGCCAATACATACGCGATCGATTTCATGCTGTCACCGCCGCCTCTTGAAACCTTACAGCCTCGTGCAAGGTATCAGGATCAAGCCAGCCTTTTTCGGTTAGGATCTCGCCTAATCGACGGCCTTCTTCAGCTTGAATCGTCAACGCATGAGCAAGCTTCTTGCTGTCGATAGCCTGCCAGGAGACCAACAAATCGCCCAACAACTGACGCTGGGCGACCAACTGGTCAGTGGATGGAAAGTCATGCATGGTCTTATCCCAGGCCAGGCGCTTGCCTGTGATCAAATGCACGATATACAGCCGCCACGCACGAGCAGCCGCCATCGCATTGACGAAATTGCCGACGATCAGTCGCGGCACCGACAGCAAAGCATGCTCCCAACCATAAATAGCATTGACGAAATAGCAGCGCTGAGCAATGCGCAGCAACAACACTGCGGCATTGGCTACCATCAACGGCACCAGCCAGCCATGCGCCGAAAATATGGATGGGTAGTAGACCGTCCAGATATCAAAGAAAAGCAATAGATAAAAAATGATGAAATGGGCGAACAACACATAGGCGAGCATGGTCACGAACGAGGTAAACAACGCCTTGCGATCCCGGTACAGCAAATACTTGACCAATAAACTGCCTTTCCAACCCACTTGCTCCCAACCCTGAAATCCGATTCCCAGCAACCAGCGCGCCTTTTGGCGGTAGGCAGTGCGAAACGTATTAGGGAAATATTCCCGCACGCCTAAGGGCATAGACAGCGCCTTGACTCTATCCTGGCTGGGCCGAAAGATGGAACTGCGCCGTACGACATAATCCACTGGGAACAAAGCAAAAATCTGCTTCATATCCATACGGCCCAAGCGCGCGCCGATGTCATAATCTTCGGTCAAAGTATCCGAATTGAATGGCTGGTTATTGGTCTGCACCGCCAACTCAGCCATTGCTCGGTGCGAAAAACAAGTGCCCACTCCGGCCGACGGGACCTCGCTCACCATGCTTTCCCGTACTACCAGATCCTTGGCATGAGACTCCGCAAATTCATCCATGTAGGTGCCGGCGACCATCTCATACCAATTGCGCTCCAAAGAGGTGACCGGCAATTGAATGAAATCCATTCGCGGCAGCAGATAGTTGTAGAACTTGAGTTCCAACGGATGCAGCACGTCCTCGCTGTCATGCAGAATAATGCCGGCATAGGCGTTGCCAGTCTTTTTCTCATCAGCGAATATGGCTTGGACTACCCAATTCAGGCAATCCGCCTTACAGGTCGGCCCATCATGGGGGACCTCCACTCGCGAGAGGTGACGATACCGCACCCGCATCCGCTCAACCTCGCGGATGGTTTTAGAGTCGTTGCGATATGTCCCAACAAAAATACGATATTCCTTGTATTCCAAGGTAGATACCATGTTCTCCAACATGGCCGCAATCACGTCATATTCCTGCCAAGCCGGCACCATAATGGCCAGCGGCTGCTCCGGGCGGCTGCGCACCTGCTCAGCCGTCAGCGGAGCGTATTTCCGCTTGACGGTGAAATAGCGATAAACCCGGCGCAGCCAATACCAGGCGTCGATAAATAAATCATCCAGCCCCGACAACAGTATGGCGATCCCGACAATCGCAGTGGCAATTTCAATACCACGATAATAATCGGCAACAAAGTAGGGCCAATAAAGCGATGCCATGGTTAGCCTATGTCTTCCTGCATTATTCCGAACGACGCTTGCGACTAGCCCTGCGCGCCATCAGCATGGTCAACAGAATCAGGAACAGAACGAACGCACCAACCGGAATTCCCCATGACAGATAATTACGCCACTCGAAGAACGGGCTGCCTTCCGCACCAGGAGGCAAACTCGCCGACGGGTTTTCACTGTCGATCCACACCACAGGCCCCGTATCGCCGATGACGACCAAATCACCACGATTCAGGACAAAAGGACGCTTGAACGCATGGGTCTGAGCGCCCAGCGCATGCCAGAGAATCCCGATGTGATCACCACCCTTGGCCACCTCAGCAGCGCTCAAGTTTTCCAAACCAACAACATCCAGCCAAGAGGTTTGTTTACCGTTGATCTGCAGATGATCCTGATCGACCACGATGCGTGGTTTTGTACCAGTGATCGGAACCTCCATCGACAAGAACGGACGTTCCGGCGTCACGGACTTACCCTCCTCGGCCAAAACCAGGCGCGTCCCCCAAGGAGACAATGCGCTGGCGCTACCCAGGCGCACCACCTGCTCCAAGGAGTCAGCAGCATGCTGCAAATACGAGGCGGGAATGATCAGATCAGCGGCGCCAGCCATCTTGGGCAGCACCCCCAGGAACGAGGCAGCATCCGTACCTACACCTAGATTGACGTAGCTGCTGGGCAGCACAGAGACCGGATATCCCTGTGGCACTTCATTGCAATCCACAGACAGAGGTTGACGCTGAAAGGACACACGCACCGAGTTTGTTACTCCCAGCGCATAGCCAGGCACCCGTGCCACTAGGCGTTCGGGATGACCATCGGCTCGCAGACGTTCTGCCGCCAACAAAATGCCATTCCAGAATACGGACGCAACTGGTCGCGTACTCGATGCCCCTGGCGCGGCTGACACATCAATCAAGAGTTGCTCCGGCACACGGCCATCGACCACCACAGCGCCTAACGGAAAATTAGCGAACCAGTCTCCCTTGGACAGCACATCCAAGCTAACCGCATCCCCCCCGAGATAATCAAGAGCAATCGCAGTCCTGTCCTGCTCGATAGGTGGAAGCGCCTGAATGGTATTCAGACTGGCTGTTTTCAGCATCCCCTTCCAAGCGGCATCAAACAAGCTGGCGGCCTGAACCCCCGCGTTGGACTTGACGGCGACAAAAGGGTGGGCGCCCAACAAGGCAACGGCAATATTAGCGTCCTGGCGCTGGACAAACGGTAGCTGGACCCGGTTCTTTAACCAGTTCTGGTACTGCGCCAAGGCATCCGGATCCGCCTGCAACTGCGCTTTCAGGGCAGCTGCCATGGTGTGGACTCTCTCTGCAAAGGCCGCATCCGTCAGGACCACATCCCCGACAACCGTCCGAGCATCCAGTACCAACAAAGCAGCCAACTGCGCTTCATCCCGCACCGTCAGGGATTTGACCCCACGCAACGCATCAAACGCAGGAATACCGGACAAGCCAACCGGCACCACCAGCTCAGGGCCCAGCGCTATCGTTGACCCGACCATAGGGAATTCCTGCACCGTCACACGACGGCCGCTACGCTCCAGGGCCACTCCCAATCGCCACGCGCTATCAAACGCCTCAGCGTCCAGAGACCGGCCTGGAACCGTCAACACAACCTCATGCGGCAGGCTGCCCCAGGCGGATTCCAATGAGGGCGGGTTACCGAGATCGTAACGGTAACGCAACGTGGTGTCTGGATCGACAGTCAGCGCATTGGTTCTGGACTGATCAATCTCACAAACACGCAAATCCGTATTGAAGCTCCAATCCACCGCTAACCGGACAAACCCGGTTTCATGCCGTCCGCCAGCGACCGGCAGCACATCATCCAATTGGCCGGCGCCATCAAGAATTCTATGCCCACGCACAGGCCGATCATTCACCAGCATGGCCAAGCCGCCAAAACGAGCCGTGCCTTTCAGGTAGCTGCCATGAAACTGAATTTGCGCATCAGACAAGGCAACACCGCGCGGAACCGGAAAGAAAAATTCCTGTCGCGCATTGTTGCTGCTCAGCGTCACAGGATCTGCCAAGCCAGCATCCCTAAGGGTGAGAGACCGGTAGACCCAGGTATTTTGTCCAATGGATCCCAGCGCATCACCGGCCGGGCTGGCCTGAGCTCCGCCTGGCGTCAAGCCCGCAAAAACCGCCATGACACCAGCCAGCAGATAGTTCTGCCACCCGGCTGTGGCACGTGAAAAGACATGCATGATTTCATCCATTGCAAAATAGTTGAATTTTGAGCATCCAGCGAAGCTGGCTAAGCCCGCTGTTGATCGGGCAAAAACTCTCTGACCGGCTCGCCAAGCAATGCGGACACGATGCGGACACTTGCTTTTCCATCGCCGTAAGGATTGATACGGCGACAAAAAACGGCGTGATGTTCAGCGTCATCCAACAGGTGGCTGACTTCGTAGCAAATACGGTCGGGATCAGTCCCCACTAGCACCACCGTACCGGCCTGCACCGCTTCCGGGCGTTCCGTGACTTCCCGCATGACCAGCACGGGTTTCCCCAGGTAGGGAGCTTCTTCCTGAACTCCACCGGAGTCAGTCAAAATGATATCGGCCCGTTGCATAAACCAGACGAAATCCAGGTAAGCCAACGGATCGATCAGACGCACGGAAGACAAGCCACTCAACCGGGACATGACGATCTCACGCACCTTAGGGTTGAGATGTACAGGGTAGACAATTTGCACATCGTCGCGTTTAGCCAAAGTAGCCAAAGCGGCGCAAACATTATCGAACCCGCTGCCGAAATTTTCCCGACGATGGCCCGTCACCAGAATCAAACGTTTCTGAGGCTCCAGCCAGGGATATTTATTCTCCAGCACCAAGCTATGCTGCGAGCCCGGAGCCAGGATATCGCACGTCCAGGCCAGCGCATCGATCACTGTATTGCCTGTCACATAGACTCGACCAGAGAGGCTCTCTCTGGCAAGATTGGCAGCGGATTGAGCCGTGGGGGCGAACAGCCACTGGCTCATGCTGTCGATGACGCGCCGATTCATTTCTTCCGGGAAAGGCTGGCTCAGATCGCCGGTCCGCAAACCAGCCTCGACGTGCCCAACCGGGATGCGGCGATGGAAACTGGCTATCGAGGCCGCGCACGCCGTAGTCGTATCGCCATGAACCAACACCAAATCTGGAGACTCAGCCGCCAACACTGCATCTAGCCGATGCACCGCCCGTCCGAATAGTCCATTCAGAGTCTGATCAGGCACCATGACATCCAGGTCATGATCTACCCGCAGATCAAACAGAGCAGTCACCTGATCAAGCATCTGCCTGTGCTGACCTGTGACGCACACTAGACTATGAACAGTAGGGGTAAGTTCCAGTTGGCGCACCAACGGCGCCATCTTAATGGCTTCGGGACGCGTCCCGAATATAGAAAGAACCTTCATGGAAGGGGTTCAGCCTTTTGAATCAGGCCAGCTAGCCTGAGCGCAGGTCGGAGCTACCGGCTTCTGGCCGGTATTCTTGAAGCATAAACCTACGTCTTGAGGGCGTTTCTATATGAAACGCATTACAAATGATGTTGCATTATACAAATCGGCAGTGCCTGTGACTAGTCTTAACAACTATCAAAAATCGTCAATTCAGGTTAGCAAATATTTCACAGCCTTCCTTCCCGGTCAATAAGCCACGCTCGCCAGCGCCTGCAATGGCCCGGCAGCACGGATAGCATCGATCTGAGCCGGGTCGCGCACATAGATGGTGCCGCCGAAAGACAAAGCATTCAGGGACACGCCTTGAAAATGTTCCTGGCTGCGCGGCAGCACCAGCATCCAACCATCGCCCACCAGCATATTGCACGGCGGCAACAAACCGGCGGCGTCCGCCCGCAAGTCCAGTGCAACGCACGCCTGGCTGAACGCCGTCAGCATGCTGGCGGCGCTGGCCTGGATATCCACCCCCTGCCCGGCATCCACCCGCACGAAACAATGCGTCAGCGGCAGCACCGGATGGCGGGCGAGATTCCCCACGGGAAAATCACTCGGCATACCCGCCCCCAACGCCCGCAACGAGGCGTTCTGGTCCGACGCAGGAATCCACTGCACATGTTTGTGCCGCTGGCTGGCGCCGGCCGCAGCGCCGCCGTTATAGAACCCCAGGCCGCCTTGCGCCGACAGCACGGTGGCCAGCGCCTGAAAATCGATGGCTTCCAATGGTGAACATTGTTCTGCGAATTCACGCCGCGCCAGGACCAGATGGTGCAGGCAGACGGGAAACTTATTCAGAATGGCGACGTGGTGATCGCCTACCGGGCCCACCAGCAGGGCCGGATCAGGACTCAGGAAGGGATTGAAATCGGGATCGCGCGGCCCGCCGGGCAGGGTCGTCGCGGCAGCACCCTGGGACGCCGGCTTGCCTGCCGCATCCTTGGCAGCCAATGCGGCTACCCAGCGCACGATAAAGGGCAGGCCCTGATCCTGCAGCACCACCTGTTCCGCCTGGATGGGTTGCAGATCGCCCGAGGCGATGGCCGCATCGGTGCGCATACGCACGGTCTGCATGAAGGTCGATTCCACGATGATCTCCTGGTCCAAGGACAGGAGAATCCCCCGCCCCAAGCTGCCCGCCCCGGCCCTCTGCCGACGGACTCCGGCTGATTGTAGGGTATTCGCGTCCGGCGCTTTCGGGATATGCTGATCGTTATGCCCTCCACCCTCTGCAAGAGACCAACATGCTGCATCGCTCCCTGCCCCGAACCTTCTTGATCGGTCTGATGGCCGGCGCCAGCCTGACGCTGGCCGGTTGCGCCAGCATCGGCAGTACGCCGCCGGGTACGCCCCTGGCGCAGGTGACGGCGCAGTTCGGCGCCCCGACCCTGCAATGTATCGACCGGCAGGGACAGGCGCGCGCCGTCTGGTCACAGCAGCCGTTCGGGCAATATGCCTGGGGCGCGACAGTGGATGATCAGGGCCGGGTCGGGCCGATCCAGCCGGTTCTGACCGACGAGCATTTCCAGGTGCTGAAACAAGGCGTCTGGACGGCGGATCAGGTGCGCTGCGAGTTCGGTCCGCCGGCCATCGTCGATTCAGCCGGTCTGCCCAGCGTGCGCCAGATCGTCTGGAGCTACCGCTACAAGCAGGACCACGTCTGGAATTCGCTGATGTATGTGTTCATGGGCCCCGATGGCGGCCAGGTGACGAAATTCCACCCAGGGCCGGACCCGATGTACGACCATGGCGACATGATGCCCTGGTTCTGAAGGCAGCCCAAAAGAAAAAGCCCTGCAGAACAGGGCTTTGACTCTTGCGGATTGGCGGAGACGGAGGGATTCGAACCCTCGATGCGGGTATAAGCCGCATGCTCCCTTAGCAGGGGAGTACCTTCAACCACTCGGCCACGTCTCCCGCAAGACCGGCATTCTAGCATAGGAATTCAGGCTGGCCGAAAAACCCGGATTCCGCATCCTTGCCGCCTGCGCCTGGCGCCGACGGCAAGTTGTGCCATGAATCAGGCTTCGGCCTTGGCCGGTTCCTGATCCAGTTCAAAGGCCTTGTGCAAGGCGCGCACGGCCAGTTCCATATATTTGTCGTTGATCAGCACGGAAGTCTTGATTTCCGAGGTGCTGATCATCTGGATATTGATGCCTTCTTCGGCCAGGGTGCGGAACATCAGGCTGGCTACGCCCACGTGGCTGCGCATGCCGATGCCCACGATGGAGACCTTGGCGACCTTGTCGTCTGACACCACATCGCCCGCGCCGACGGCCGGGCCGATCTGGTTGGACAGCAGATCCAGGGTGCGCGCAAAGTCATTGCGGTTGACCGTGAAAGAAAAGTCGGTCATGCCCTGCTGCGAGATATTTTGCAGGATCATGTCGACGTCGATATTGGCGGCCGCCACCGGCCCCAGGATCGAATAAGCGACGCCCGGGGTATCGGGGACGTTGCGCAGGGTGACTTTGGCTTCGTCGCGGCTGAAGGCGATGCCGGAGACAACGGCGGATTCCATTTTGTGATCTTCCTCGAAAGTAATGAGCGTGCCCGAATGCATTTCCACGTCGACCGGGATCAAGGGATCGGTCAGGGACGACAGCACGCGCAGGGGCACCTGGTATTTGCCGGCGAATTCCACGGAACGGATCTGCAGGACTTTCGATCCCAGAGACGCCATTTCCAGCATTTCCTCGAAGGAAATGACATTCATGCGGCGGGCTTCCGGCACCACGCGCGGATCGGTGGTGTAGACGCCGTCGACATCCGTGAAGATCAGACATTCGTCGGCCTTCATGGCGGCGGCCACCGCCACGGCGGACGTATCGGAACCGCCTCGGCCCAGCGTGGTGATCTGGCCGTCGTCATCGACGCCCTGGAAGCCGGTGATGATGACCACCCGGCCGGAATCCAGATCGGCCCGCACGCGGGTATCGTCGATCGACTGGATGCGGGCCTTGGTGTAGGAACTGTCGGTGCGCACAGGCACCTGCCAACCGGCGTAGCTGCGGGCCGCGACCCCCTGGCGCATCAGGGCGATGGCCAGCAAGGCGCTGCTGGCCTGTTCGCCGGTCGCAGCCAGCATGTCCAGTTCGCGCAGGTCAGGCTGGGGGGAAATTTCTTTCGCCAGTCCCAGCAGACGGTTGGTTTCCCCCGACATGGCCGACGGCACGACAACGACCTGATGGCCTGCGGCATGCCATTTGGCTACGCGCCGGGCGACGTTCTGAATGCGATCAACGGAACCCATGGAGGTGCCGCCGTATTTCTGGACGATGAGCATGATGGATAGACAGTGAAACGCTGCAGGAAACAAACCCGGCAGGCAGGAAAACAAGCTGATTATTCTAACTGGGTTTTGCGGATGTTTTCGTCAGATAGCCCTGATACCAGCCGAACACGGCCTTTTTGCACCACGATCCAGTGTTTTTCGTGGCGCAGGCGCACCTGGCGGTCATGTCCCAGGGCATGGACTTCGCGCAATTGCCGCAGCCAATCATCCAGGCGGGCTTCGGTCGGCATCAGCAGGCCTTGATCCTGCAACCAGAAGCGCAGCACCGGCGCCTGCCGCACCGCCGGCAGAGCGCGCCAGGCGGCCAAAGAGAAACTGGCGTCCGCGTCTTGCGGGTCCAGTCCCCGCCAATCCTGATGGGCGGCATCCTGCGCCCACTGCGCCAGGTCTTGCGCCTGGCGGGCGTGCCGGCCGAGCGTCCGCCGCCAGGCGGGCCAATACGCATCCAGCACAGGGGCCAGATCCTGGCGCAGCGCGGCGCGCTTGTAGCGGGCATCCTGGTTGCTGGGGTCCTGTACCGCATGCCAGCCGCTCAGCGCCGCAAACTGTTCTGCCGCCTGCAGGATGCGGTCTCTTGCTTGATCCAGCCAGGGCCGGCGGTAAGTTACCCCCTGGCGTTGCATGACAGGCAGCATGGCGGTCAGCCCCAGCGGCCCGGCGCCGCGCAGCAGCCGCAGCAAGACGGTCTCAGCCTGATCGTCCTGGTGATGGGCCAGCAGCATGCACGCCACCCCGGCATGAGCCGCCAGATCTGCCAAGGCGGCGTAGCGTGCCGCCCGGGCAGCGGCTTCCATGCCGTCTCCCTGGATGACGACCTGGACGCGGCGGCTATGGCAAGACGCCCCCAGCAAGCCGGATAAACGATGCGCGTGCTGCAGCCAGTCGTCTGCCGCCTGCTGCAGGCCGTGATGAATATGGAAACAATGCAGGGGCCGGCCATCCGCCGCTGCCGCAGCATGCAAGGCCAGCATGGCGGAATCCGCCCCGCCGCTAAGCGCCACGCCGATGGCGGCATCGGCCGGCAGACCGGCCAGCGCCCCGCGCACGGCGGCTAGCAGATCATCGTCGCAGGCTGCCCGCCACCGGGTCACGGCAGGATGATCAGCGCGCTTCCTGGAAGCGCCCATAGGCGGTGATGCGTTCCAGGCGGCGGCGCAGCAGTTCGTCGGTATCCAGGCCGGACAATTCGCGCAGGGCATCAGCCAGCGCACGATGCAGCTGGCGCGCCATGGTATCCGGATCGCGGTGGGCGCCGCCCACCGGTTCGTTGACCACGCGGTCGATCAGGCCCAGGTCTTTCAGGCGCGGCGCCGTGATGGCCAGGGCTTCGGCGGCAGTGGCGGCCTTGTCGGCGCTGCGCCACAGGATGGACGCGCAGCCCTCGGGGGAAATCACCGCATAGGTGGCGTATTGCAGCATCATGACAGTATCGCCCACGGCAATGGCCAGGGCGCCGCCCGAACCGCCTTCGCCGATGATGGTGACGATGATGGGGACTTTCAGCCCCGCCATGGCAAACAGATTGTGGCCGATGGCTTCGGACTGGCCGCGTTCTTCGGCCCCCACGCCGGGGTATGCGCCCGGCGTATCGACAAAGGTAAAGACCGGCAGGCGGAATTTTTCGGCCAGGCGCATCAGGCGCAGGGCCTTGCGGTAGCCCTCGGGCAACGGCATGCCGAAATTGCGCATAGCGCGTTCTTTGGTGTCGCGGCCTTTCTGGTGACCGATCACCATGCAGGGCGTGCCATTGAACCGCGCCAGCCCCCCCACGATGGACTGGTCATCGGCGTACATGCGGTCGCCGTGCAGCTCGTGGAAATCGGTGAACAGGGCCTGCACGTAATCCATCGTGTAGGGCCGCTGCGGATGGCGGGCCACCAGGGCGGTCTGCCAGGGGGTCAGCTTGGCATAGATGTTCTTGGCCAAAGACTGGCTTTTCTGCTGCAGGCGCCCGACTTCTTCGGAGATATCCACCGCAGAATCCGTCTGCACATAGCGCAGTTCTTCGATTTTCTGCTCTAGTTCGGCCAGGGGCTGTTCGAATTCAAGAAAGGTATTTCGCATGAGAACGGGATTTCCAGAATGGAAAAATCAATATTCGACGGCAGCGGCATCCATGCTGCGCCACAAGTACCAGCTGGCGACGGTGCGCCATGGCGCCCAGGCCTGCGCGACTTCGCGAGCCTCGAAGCGCGACACGGGTTCGCCGCTGAAGTAATGATGGGAAATGGCCTTTAACAAGGCCGTATCATCCAGCGGCAGCACGTCGGGGCGCCCCAGGAAGAAAATCAGGAACATCTCGGCCGACCAGCGTCCTACCCCGCGGATTTCGCACAGCTGCGTCACGACGGCGGCATCGTCCTGCCCCTGCCACCAGGCCGGGTCCAGACGATCACCCTGCTTGAAATACTGGGCGGCATCACGCACGTACTGCGCCTTGCGCAAAGACAGGCCCATGGCGCGCAGATCGGTTTCAGAATGCGCCATGATGCAGTCCGGCCGCAAGTCCTGGCCGCAGGCCTGCGCCAGCTGCTGCCACAGCTTGCGCCCCAGCGCCAGGGACACCTGCTGGCCCACGATGATGCGGATCAGGGTCTGATACGGGCCATGTTGCGCCTGGATGCATTCCTGCCGGTAGACCGGAATCAATTTGCGCAGGATGCGGTCGCGCTGCATCAGGTCCTGGCAGGCTTGCGTCCAGTAGGCGGGGCGCTGCGTCTGGGATTCGGGATAGGACATGTCCATGGTTATACCCGCCGCCATTGCGTTGCACCGCCCGCGGCATCGGCCAATTCCACGCCCTGCGCACGCAAATCGGCACGGATCTGGTCGGCCAGGGCAAAGTCACGCGACGTCTTGGCCTGGGCGCGTTGAGCGATCAGGGCTTCGACGGCCTGCGCCGACAACTGCGCCGACGAGGCGCCCCCCGGCAGAAACCGGGTGGACGACTGCAGATAGGTTTGCGGATCGGCCTGCAACAGCCCCAACACGCCGCCCAGGGCCAACAGCAGACCGCTGGCCTGCGCATCGGCATCCCGATTGGCCTGATTGGCCAGATCGAACAGTACGGCG
Source organism: Castellaniella sp. (assembly GCF_034675905.1). GTDB lineage: Bacteria > Pseudomonadota > Gammaproteobacteria > Burkholderiales > Burkholderiaceae_B > Castellaniella. Next base: position 159,190 of record NZ_JAUCCV010000001.1, read on the forward strand.
ACAGCGCCGGCTGTGTTGAAATCGTCGTCCATCGCCGCCTGAAAGGCCTGGGCCTGGGGCGACTGCCAGTCGATCGCGACGGATGCCGGCGGCACATTGGCCAGCGCCTGATACAGGCGGTCCAGCGCATGCTGGGCATCCTGCAGGTTGTCGGGCGTGTAGTTCTGCACGCTGCGATAGTGGCTGCGCGCCAGAAAGAAACGCAGCATTTCGGATTCGCGGGGATTGGCCGTGTAGTCGGCGGCATCATCGGACAGCGTGTCGGCGACCGTATCGCGGATGCGGCGGAAATTGCCCAGGGACTTGGACATCTTGTCGGCATCGACCATCATCGGCCCGCAGTGCATCCAGGTCGTCGCCAGCGTGCCGCCAAACGCGCCCTCGCTTTGGGCGATCTCGTTTTCGTGATGGGGGAATTTCAGGTCCGGCCCGCCGCCGTGGATATCCAGCGGCATGCCCAGCAGGCTGTGGCTCATGGCCGAGCATTCGATATGCCAGCCCGGACGCCCCGGCCCATAGGGGGAATCCCAGCGGGTATCGGCGGGCTCGTCAGGCTTGGCTGACTTCCACAGCACGAAATCCAACGGGTCCTGCTTGCCGGCGGACACGGCGATCCGTTCGCCCGCCCGCAGATCGTCCAGCGACTTGCCGGACAATTTGCCGTAACCGGGGAATTTGCGCACGGAGAAATTGACGTCGCCATCGCCCCCCTGATATGCCAGGCCTTTGGCCTGCAGCACGCCGATGATGTCGAGCATGCCCGCCACGTGTTCGGTCGCGCGGGGCTCGTCGTCCGGCGATTGGACGCCCAGCGCGCGTTCGTCGGCGTGCATGGCATCGATGAAGAACCCGGTCAGGGTGCTGATCGGCACCCCGCGCTCGACGGCGCGGCGGATGATCTTGTCGTCGATGTCGGTGATGTTGCGCACGTAGCGCACCTGATAGCCCGAAGCCCGCAGCCAGCGCTGCACGATGTCAAAGCCGACCAGCATGCGCGCATGGCCCAGGTGGCAGAAATCGTAGACCGTCATGCCGCAGACGTACATCCGCACCACCCCGGATTCCGCTGTCTTGAACGGGGTTTTCTGGCGCGAAAGGGTGTTATAAATGTGCAGCATGTCGGTCGGATAAGGTCAAGCCATCCCGACGCGCCAGGCCGGCTGGCTGCGCGATGGGATGTAAAATGGACTGCCAAGTATACCGTCCCCCGGACTCATCTCTGAAACCCCCTCATTAGGCGCTGCGTGTCGTGATCCGTGTTTTTCTGATTCTCTTTGCTGTGTACGCCGGCCTGGCTGCAGGGCCGGCCCAGGGCGCATCCCCTGATACTAACGCGTCCGCGACCACGATCCAAGACCTGACGTTCGACCCGAGCACCGGGGAATTCACCCCTGCCGAAACGCCCGATGGCGGCTGGCAGGCCTTTGCCGACCTGCTGCAGAAAATCACCCCGTCGGTCAATACCGGGATTCCCCTGACGCCATCGCAGATCACGGACCGCATCGCCGCCCTGACCGACAGCGGCCACGCCCAGGACGCGCTGGACCTGATCCAGAAACGCGAATCCGCCCGCGCAGCCGCCGACCCGATCGGCACGGACGTCCAGCTGGACTATCAAAAAGCCCGCGCTCTGGCCGCCCTGGGGCAGCACGACCAGGCCCAGGCCCTGTGGCAGTCCATGACCGAAAACTATCCTGAACTGCCCGAACCCTGGAACGCCCTGGCCATCGAATATGCCCGCCAGGGCCAGCTGGAGCTGGCCCGCAATGCGCTGAACATGGCCCTGGCATCCGACCCGTCGTTTGCTCCTGCCCTGGAAAACCTGGGCCACGTGCAGATGGCGCTGGCCCAGGCATCCTTTGCCAAGGCGCGGGCAGCACAAGCCAAGCCAGCCGCATCGCCCACGCCGGCATCCCGCTGATTCTTTTCTTTCCACATATCCCGCCATGTCCCACCCCTTTTCCTCTCCGCGCATCCTGACCGGAATGCGCGTCCTCAGTCTGGGCTGCGCTCTGATCCTGGCCCCCGGCCTGTCAAGCGCCCAGACCACTCCTCTTCAATCCACCCAAGGCACATCCATGAGCACAAACCCGCACGTCAAGCTGCATACCAACAAGGGCGATATGCTGATCGAACTGGATGCCGAAAAGGCGCCCAAGACGGTCGAAAATTTCCTGAGCTACGTCCAGGAAGGCTTCTACAACGGCACGGTCTTTCACCGCGTCATCAACAACTTCATGATCCAGGGCGGCGGCTTTGAACCCGGCATGAAACAGAAACAGACCCACGCCCCCGTGGAAAACGAGGCCAACAACGGCCTGAAGAACGACCGCTACACGCTGGCCATGGCCCGCACGTCCGACCCGCATTCGGCCACCGCACAGTTCTTCATCAACGTGGCGGACAACGAATTCCTGAATTTCACCGCCCCCACGTCCAACGGCTGGGGTTATGCGGTCTTTGGCCGGGTCATCGAAGGCACCGACATCGTCGACGAGATCAAAAAGGTCAAGACCGGCAGCAAGGGCTTTCACCAAGACGTCCCCGTCGAGGACGTGATCCTCGAAAGCGCGACGCTGGTTGAATAAGACCGCACTGCCAGGCGATCTCTGGATCGCCTCGGACATCCATCTGGGCGCGGCTGCCCCGCAGACAGCCCGCGCCTTTTACGATTTTCTGGCGCACGCCCGAACGCAGGCGCAGGCTCTGATCCTGTGCGGCGACATTTTCGATGCCTGGATCGGTGACGACCATGCGCTGCGCCAGCCGCCCGACTGGCTGGAGACCGCGCTGCACGAACTGCGCCTGACCGCGCAGCTCATCCCCGTCTGGCTGGTCCGGGGCAATCGTGATTTTCTGATGGGCAAGGCCCTGGCGAACGCGCTGGGCGCACGGCTGATGGCCGCCCCTATCCGCCTGGATACGGACGCCGGCCCCATCCTGCTGGCGCACGGCGACGAATACTGCACGGACGACCTGGCCTACCAACGTTTTCGGCGCGTGGTGCACACACCCTGGATTCAATCCCTGTTTCTGGCGCTGCCGCTGACCCTGCGCCGCAAGATCGCCGGCTGGGCGCGGAACCGCAGCCGTCAGGCCCAGCAAGGCAAGCCGCTGCAGATCATGGATGTGAATACCCAAGCCGTTACGCAGGCGCTGCAATCCGCTGGCTGCGACGTGCTGATCCACGGACACACGCACCGGCCTGCCGTGCATGCGCTGGATCTGGATGGCCGCCCCGCGCAACGCTACGTGCTGCCCGATTGGGAATGCGACCATGCCCAACCGCCGCGCGGCGGCTGGATTTCGGTTTCAAAGACGGACGGCGTGCGGATGCACCCGTGGCCGCCCCTACCCTAAGACCTCGACATCCGGGTCCACGCCCAGCGGACCCAGGCGTTCGATCTGCACGGCAGCGATCCGGCGGCCTTCCAGGGCGGCAATCGTAAAGCGGAAGCCATCGTAATCGTGCACCAGTTCGCACTGGTCGCCCACTTCGGGCAGGCGCCCGAAGCGGCTGAGCAGATAGCCCGCAAGCGTGGAGTATTCCTCGTCGTCGCCCACCAGGCCGTCGGTATGCAGGATCTGTTCCAGATGATGCAAGTCGGCCGCGCCATCCACCCGCCAGCGGCCATGCCCCTGGTCGATGATGTCGGGGGCTTCGTCCTCGTCCGGGAATTCGCCGGCAATGGCCTCGAAAATATCGATGGGCGTCACCACCCCGACGATGGAACCGAATTCGTCGGCCACCAGCACCAGCAGGCCATGGGCGCGCTTGAGCGTTTCCATCAGCTGCAGGATCTGGATGGTTTCATGCACGATGATCGGTTCGCGCAGCCGGGTTTCGCGGATATGGCCGTGCTCCAGCAGGTCCAGCAGCAGTTCCTTGGCCCGGCCGACCCCGACGACTTCGTCCAGCGTGCCCCGGCAGACCGGGAAGAAACTATGGGGTTCCCGGATCAGCTGTTCGCGCAGTTCTTCCGCCGAAGACGCCAGATTGATCCAGGAGACGTCGGTGCGCGGTGTCATGACCGAATGCACATTGCGGTCGCTTAAGGTCAGCACGCCGCTGACCATATTGCGTTCCTCGTCGACGAACGCCTGCAGCGGCTGGGGGGATGTCTGATCGGATTCGGGTTCCGGGCCGACCAGGGGCTTGCGCCCCAGCATCAGCAGCACGGTTTCGGCAGTGCGTTCGCGCAAAGGCCGGCGCATTTCCGCCCGGCGCACATTGCGCTTGGCCCATTGGTTCAGGGTTTCGATCAGCACCGAGAATATGATGGCCGCGTACAGATAGCCTTTGGGCACCGCGAATTTGAAGCCATCGGCGACCAGCGAAAATCCGATCGTCAACAAAAAGCCCAGGCACAGAATGACCACGGTCTGGTGCGCATTGACAAAGGCGGTCAGCGGCTTGGATGCCACCAACATCACCCCCATGGCAATGATCACCGCCGCCATCATGATTTCCAGATGGTCCACCATCCCGACGGCCGTGATGACGGAATCGATGGAAAACACCGCATCCAGAATCACGATCTGCGTGACGATCACCCAGAAACCGGCATGGATGCGCGACCCGGTCGCGTGCTGCGTGCGGCCTTCGATACGGTCATGCAGCTCAAACGTGCCTTTGAAGAGCAGAAAGAACCCGCCCACGATCAGGATCAGATCGCGCCCCGAAAACCCCATGTCACCCAGGTGGAACAAGGGGGCGGTCAATTTGACCAGATGGGACATCAGGGTCAGCAGCAACAGCCGCATGATCAGAGCCAGGCTAAGGCCCAGCACCCTGGCCCGATCGCGCTCTTTGGGGGGGAGCTTGTCGACCAAAATGGCGATGAAAACCAGATTGTCGATGCCCAGGACGATTTCCAGGACAATCAGGGTGAACAAGCCCACCCAGGCTGCCGGATCCAGCAACCATTCCATCATATTTCCTTATCAGGCCTGCAGGCGGGTCATCATTTGCGCGAAGATCTTGGGTGCGGCTGCCAGCACATTGCCGGACTTCATCCAGGTTTGCTCGCCCTGGAAATCCGCCACCAACCCGCCGGATTCCAGCACCAGCAAGCTGCCTGCCGCCATGTCCCAGGGTTTCAGGCTGACGCCGCAAAAACCGTCCAGACGCCCGCTGGCCACCCAGGCCAGGTCCAGCACGGTGGACCCCGTGCGGCGAGCGGCGGCGCAATCGGCCAGCAGCGGCACAAACGGCGAACCCGCCGGCAGCGCCGTGGATTGGGGAATGTGCGAGGCCAGCAACGCGTCGTGATAGCGCAGGCAGGACGACACCCGCACGCGGCGGTCGTTCAGGAAAGCGCCGCTGCCCCGGCTGGCGGTGAACATTTCATTGCGGGCGGGATCGTAGACCACCGCATGCGCGGCCTGCCCGCGATGCATGAGGGCGATGGATACCGCATAGTGCTGGAAGCCATGAATGAAGTTCGTGGTGCCGTCCAGGGGGTCGATCACCCAGCGGAATTCAGGTTCCGCGCCGCCAGACCCGGCATGTTCGCCGGATTCTTCGCCCAGAAACCCATGTTCGGGATAGGCTGTGCGTAAAATGTCGATAATGGATTCCTCGGCCGCGCGATCGACTTCGGTCACGTAGTCCTTTGGGCCTTTACGCGCCACATTCAGGCGTTCAAGGTCCAGGCTGGCGCGGTTGATGATGGCGCCTGCACGGCGTGCCGCCTTGATGGCGGTGTTAAGCATCGGATGCATAGGTTTCCAAAGATCACGGGTAACAAGTTCTCTATTTTAAATGACTCTACCAGTTTCCTCCGATTCACCCCTTTGCGGGCCGGATATCTTTGCCCGGGTGCGCTTCATCATGGTCAGCCCCAGCCATCCCGGCAACGTCGGATCGGCGGCGCGGGCCATCAAGACCATGGGGTTTCACGACCTGCATCTGGTCGCGCCAGGCGACCCGGATGTGCTCAGCCACCCCGACGCCCAGGCCCTGGCCAGCGGGGCGGGCGACATCCTGGAACAGGCCCGCATCCACGGCAGCCTGGCCGAGGCGCTGGGATCGACCACCTTGGCCTTTGCCCTGACGGCCCGTGCGCGCGCCCTGGGCCCCCCGCCCTGTGATATCCGTGAAGCCGCCACACAGGCCGCAGCTGAATTGGCGCAAGCCGACGCCCAGGTCGCCATCGTGCTGGGGACGGAACGATCCGGCCTGTCGAACGACGACATCATGCTGTGCCAGCAGATCTGCCACATCCCGGCCAATCCGGTCTACAGTTCCCTGAACGTATCGCAGGCGCTGCAGCTGGCGGCCTGGGAAATGCGCTATGCCCTGCTGCCCCTGACGCATCAGGCCCGCCTGCCCGACACCCACGGACGCCACGACCCCGGCGCCGATCCGGCCGGCAGCGACCGCGTCCAGGCCCTGTTGGATCATTTTGAACAGGCGCTGATCGCCGTCGAATTTCTGGACCCGCAGCACCCCAAGAAACTTGCGCCCCGCATGCGCCAGATGTGGACGCGCAACCGCCTGAGCATCGACGAAGTCGACATGCTGCGCGGCCTGTGCACCGCCATGATCCGCACCGCCCGACGCGCCCACTCCCAGGACCCCGTCTGAACCATCATGTTTGAACAGCTCCGCGAAGAAATCACCTGCATCCACGAACGCGATCCGGCCGCCCGCAGCCGCATCGAGATCCTGCTCTGCTATCCCGGCCTGCATGCCATCCTGATCCATCGCATGGCCCACGGCCTGTGGCGGCGCGGCTGGTACCTGGCCGGGCGCTGCGTCTCGCACTGCGGGCGCCTGCTGACCGGCATTGAAATTCACCCCGGCGCCCAGATCGGCCGGCGCGTCTTCATCGATCACGGATTCGGGGTCGTGATCGGGGAAACCGCTGAAATCGGCGACGACTGCACGATCTACCAGGGAGTCACCCTGGGTGGCACCCGCCTGTACAAAGGCGAAAAGCGCCATCCCACCCTGGAAACCGGCGTCGTAGTCGGCGCCGGCGCACAGATCCTGGGCGGATTCACCGTGGGGGCCCACGCCCGCATCGGGTCCAATGCCGTGGTGATCAAGCCTGTCCCGTCCGGCGCCACTGCCGTCGGCAATCCGGCCCGCATCATCTTGCCGCAGGACCACGCGGCAGATGCCGCATCCGGCGCGGCAGAACCGGCGCCGGCGCCCGCTGCATCCACGGCGCAAGACGAGCTGCCCTGCCAGTCCGAGTGGACCGCGCGCCCCCTGCAGGAACTGCTGCAGCGCAGCCGCCCCAACGAAGACGGTCCTGCCGCCCCTGCCGATCCGGCAGAGGAGTTCGCCGCCTACGGGGTAGGCCGCGCGGACGACGACCCCCTGGTCAAGGTGCTGCACGAACTGATCAACCACACCGCCCAGCAGGACAAACGCATTCATCGTTTGTGCCAGGCCATGGAAGACCTGGGCCAGCGTGTTGAAAACGGTCAGCGCCCGCTGGATGTGGAGCGCCTGAACCGGATGGTGGATTAAGCCGCCGCATCCACCGTGGTGCGCACCTCGCGCAGCGGAATCGGGCTGCGCAGACCCGCATCCCGCAAGGTCTGCGGCGCCCGGCGCTGCAGATCGAAGCGCACATCCCAATATTTATCCGACAGCGTCCACAAACGGATGTTCAGCATCACGGTGCTGTCACGGTATTCCATCACCATGACTTCCGGCGCCGGGTCTTTCAGAACGTCGGCATGCTGGTCCACCAGCCGCTGCAAGGCCGCCAGGGCGGATTCCAGATCGTCGTCGTGACGCACCCCCACCATCAGGTCCAGACGGCGTGTGGCGTTGCGGCTGTAATTGATGATAGGGTTGCCCCACACCAGCGAATTGGGCAGCAGCAGATGAATGCCATCGACCTGTACCAGCCGCGTCATGAACAGGCCGATTTCATCGACCGTCCCCAAGCCCTTGCCTTCCACCGAGACGAATTCGCCTGCCCGCACCGGGCGCAACAGCAGCAGCATGATGCCGGCCGCGAAATTCTGCAGCGTCCCCTGCAAAGCCAAACCGATGGCCAGGGCGGAAGCCCCCAACATCGCCACCAGGCTGGCCGTCTGCACCCCCAAACGGGCCAGCACCGCCAACAGCACGACCGTGCGCACGGACCAGACCGTGACGCTGCGCAAAATGGGGATGACCGTGGGGTCGATGCGCGAGGAATGATCCGCCAGACGGCGCACCAGGCGACCCAGCAGATTGGAAATCGCCCAACCGATGATCAGGATGAGCAAGGTCACGGCCAAGTGCACGACGGCGTCTTGAAAGTCAGGCATGGATGCCCAGAAAATTCGGAATTGTTCCATGATTAGGCCATTTATGTAGTTGGGAAAGACCGGAGGATTTTACCGTGCCGGATTTGTCCACGCGGATTGTGGACAAGGTCATGGACAAGTCTGGGATCGCGGTGATTTGTTATTTCCAATCAAATGCTTATCGATGATGATGGAAATTTGACCAGCGTCTGTTGGCGTGTGGCGCGGCTGGTTTATCCACCGCTCGTGTGGATAAGGTCATGGATAAACCAAGGGTTACTACTGATTATGCCGGGAGATCAAGGACTTGGGTGCAGCGCACAAAAATAACCCGCTGTGCTGAACTTATCCACGAAAATTGTGGACAAGCTCGGGGATAAGCGAAGGGGGATCTGGAGGGTGTGGTTTTGGATCAAGGGCTTAGGAGTGGGGGGTGGGAAATGAGCGGGGATGGGCTGTAAATTGGAGGGATGCACATCATGAGCAAAAACGGCATGCGGCCTATACACCCTGGCGAAGTGCTACGCGAGGACTATCTACAGCCTTTGCGCATGAGCGCGAACGCGCTGGCGCGGGCCTTGCTTGTCCCTGCTACTCGCATCAATCACATCCTGCACGAACGGCAAAGCATCACCGCCGACACAGCCCTACGACTGAGCCGCTATTTCGGTGGAGATGCGCAGTCTTGGCTGAATCTACAAACCACTTTTGATTTACGAACTGCAGAACTGAATTCAGAACTGCAAGCCGAGCTGAAGGGGATTCGGCCTAGTGGGACTACGTTGGGATGAGTAGTGATACCTTCCCCTGGGGCGGCTTACGGCCAGAAGCAGCCAGTCACAGCAAACGAAAGCGGACGCTCAACGTTGGAGTTGAGCCGCGCGCGGCGTCCATGGTGGCATGCCGTTTCGTGTCGGCTCGAACGACAGGTTAGGCGTCATTGCACTCGATAGCGTTCATGAGCGTGTCGTTGGCCATGGTGAAGTTCTGCAACTGGCCTTGGAGTTCGTAGGCCCACTTGGCCCCGTGGAACAGGTTGTTCCTGAACCTATATACGATGATTAGCAGAGATGCGACGCAGTCTGCAGGGTTGTTGTTCTGTTCTCGCAGCGCTGCTTCCACAAGAGCCGGATTGTCGTTGCCCCTGAGGTGAAGGTGTTGGAAGTGGCGTGACTGCTGTCCACCGGGAAAGTACCTATCGCGGAAGTATTGAAGGGCTGCGTCGAAGCGCTCGGCATGCAGTGCCTGACTTGCAGCCCACTCACGGGTGAGTGAATCGGCCCGGAACCTCTAGACACCCATATGCCTCATAATGGGGCGATGAGGAGTCATCATGAGCACGAAGGCCATGCAGAAGCGTTTTTCCGAAGAGTTCAAGATCGAGGCTGTGCGCCAGACGACCGAGCGCGGCCACAAGGTGGCCGATGTTGCAGCGCGTTTGGGGATCAGTACCTGGAGCCTGTATCAGTGGCGTAAACAGTACGCTGGTGACGAGGGCAGCCGCCGCGAGGCCGGTGAACAGGCTCAGGAAGTTCGGCGCCTGAAGGCCGAGCTGCGGCGTGTGACCGAGGAGCGCGACATCTTAAAAAAAGCGGCGGCGTACTTCGCGAAGCAGTCCCAGTGAAGTACGCCTTCGTTCGGGACCACACGACCGTCTTTCCGGTGCGACGTATGTGCGCGGTGCTCGGTATCCATCCCAGCGGCTACTACGCCTGGCGCCGTTCTCCACACAGCGCTCGCACTCTGGAGGATCAGCGGCTCGTAGGGCTCATTCGTCAGAGCTGGCAGGACAGCGAGTACATCTACGGCTATCGCAAGGTGACCCACGACCTACGGGATCTGGGCGAGATCTGTGGCAGGCACCGGGTGGCGCGGATCATGCGCGAGCATCACCTGCGTTCTCAGACGGGTTACAAGCGCCGGCGGCCGGGTAACCGAGGCGGGCACCCCAGCTTGGTGGCTGAGAACCTCTTGCAGCAACAGTTCGACGTGGCTGCGCCCGATCAGGCGTGGGTGACCGACATCACCTATATCCGCACTCATGAGGGATGGTTGTATCTGGCGGTGGTGATCGACCTCTTTGCGCGCACCGTGGTCGGGTGGTCCATGGGCAGTCGCATCGATAGCGATCTGGTGCTCAACGCCTTGTTAGCGGCCGTCTGGCGCCGCCGTCCGAAGACTGAGGTCATCATCCATAGCGATCAGGGCAGCCAGTTCGGTAGCCACGATTGGCGTGATTTCTTGAAGTCCCATCGGCTCAAACCAAGCATGAGTCGGCGCGGCAATTGCCATGACAACGCCGTGGCCGAGAGCTTCTTCCAGCTGCTCAAGCGCGAACGGATCCGCCGTCGCGTCTACGCCACCCGGGAGCAGGCCAGGGCTGATATCTTCGATTACATCGAGATGTTCTACAACCCGAAACGGCGCCACAGCCATGCCGGTGATCTCTCACCGGTAGAATTCGAGAACCAGCATTTTTTGAAGACCGGGACCGTCTAGAAAACCCGGGCCGA
>NZ_JAUCCV010000002.1:0-703954 GCF_034675905.1 Castellaniella sp.
TCGAACCTCCACACCTTGCGGCACATGGACCTGAACCATGCGCGTCTACCAATTCCGCCACCTGGGCACGGCATAACGTGTATGCTATTGCTTTCGTTGAAAACGCTGCGTTTTATTGCCTCGTTTCAGCGAAGTCAGAACTATACAATACATTTTTTTGGGATGCAAATAGCCTTTGAAAAAGCGAACCAACAACGACAATAACCATGACGGTTCCCTCGTGACAGCCACGGATCTGCCCTCTGATTTCGACCCTAAAGTCCCCAGCCGCGAACAGATGCTGGACGCCTTGCGCCACGCAGACAAGCCGCTGTCGCTCGAGGCCCTGGCCGACACCACGCAAGCCTCGATTCCCCTGACCACCGGCTTCATCCGCCGCGTCAAAGCCATGGAGCGCGACGGACAAGTCCGCTTCAATGCCCAGGGAAGGTTGCAAATATGCAACAACACGGATTTCATCACGGGCACCGTTCAGGGGCACCGCGACGGTTACGGTTTCCTGATCCCCGATGACGGCAGCCGCGACCTGTACCTGTCTACCCATGAAATGGCCAAGATCCTGCATGGCGACCGCGTCCGGGTCAGGGCCAGCGGCGAATACCGTGGCCGCCCCGAAGGCGCCATCGTCGAGGTCCTGGAACGCCGCACCGTCAAGCTGGTCGGCCGTTTCCTGAAGGAACACGGCGCCTTCGTCGTCGCCCCTGAAGATCAGCGCATCAAACACGATATTCTGATTTCCGCCCAGGATGCCGGCGGCGCCGAACCCGGCCAGGTCGTCACGGTGCAGATTCTGCGCCAACCCGCCAGCCACATTCAGCCGCAGGGCCGCATCGTCGAAGTGCTGGGCGAGATCGACGACCCCGGCATGGAAATCGAAATCGCCGTGCGCAAATTCGACGTGCCGGTGGAATTCTCCAAAGCCACGATGCGGCAACTGGGTTCTATTCCCGACCACGTGCGCGATGACGAATACGCCGGGCGCATCGACCTGCGCGATGTGCCGTTCATCACGATCGACGGCGAGGACGCCCGCGACTTCGACGACGCCGTCTTCTGCATGCCCGCCGACCTGGGCACGGAAAAGCGCGCCCGCCCCGGCTGGCGGTTGCTGGTTGCCATCGCCGACGTCAGCCACTACGTCCAGCCGGGGTCCGCGCTGGACGACGACGCCCTGGATCGCGGCACCAGCGTGTATTTCCCGCGCCGCGTGATTCCCATGCTGCCCGAAGCCCTGTCCAACGGCATCTGCTCGCTGAATCCGGATGCCGACCGGCTGGTGATGGTGTGCGACATGATGATCCCCGCTGGCGGCGCCAAGGCCGGCACGGTGGCGGCCTATCAGTTCTACGAAGCCGTCATCCATTCTCATGCGCGCACGACCTACACCGACATCTGGGCCGCGTTACAGCAGCCCAAAGGGCCGGCGGCACAGAACCTGGGGGATCTGTACCCTCACGTACAGACGGCGTACGAACTGTTCCAGGCCTTTTCCCAGGCCCGCCGCACACGCGGCGCCATCGACTTCGATACCGTGGAAACGCGCATCGTCTGCAACCCCCTGGGGCGTATCGAAAAGATCGAACCCTATACCCGCAACGACGCCCACAAGCTGATCGAAGAATGCATGCTGGCCGCCAACACCTGCGCGGCGGACTTCATCGTGCGCAACAAGCGCCAGGCGCTGTTTCGCGTGCATGACGGCCCCACGCCTGAAAAACTGCAGGCGTTGCGCGAAACCCTGCGCCACCTGGGCTTGACGCTGGACGGCGGCGATGATCCGCAAACCAGCGACTATGCCAAGCTGATCCAGGCCAGCCGCGCCCGGCCAGATTTCGAGACCATTCAGACCCTGTGCCTGCGGTCCATGCAGCAAGCCATCTACAGTCCCGAACAGACCGGACACTTCGGGCTGTCCTACGAACACTATGCGCATTTCACCTCGCCCATCCGGCGGTATCCGGATCTGCTGGTGCATCGCGTCATCCGCGGCATTCTGCGCAAGCAGCGCTACCAGCCGCCCGCCCTGCCAGGCGAACCCGTCGACCCGACGCTGCCGGCCAACATCCGCGAAAAAGACGCCTGGGATGCGCTGGGCGCCCTGCTCTCGGCCCGCGAACGCCGCGCCGACGACGCCTCGCGCGATGTCCAGGCCTGGCTGAAATGCTGGTTCGTGCGCGAACACGTCGGCGAGGTCTTCAGCGGCCGCATCACCAGCGTCACCAGCTTCGGCGTGTTCGTCACGTTGGATACGCTGTACGTAGAAGGCCTGGTGCATATTTCCGAACTGGGCGGCGACTACTTCCAGTACAACGACGCCTTGAACGAATTGCGCGGCGAACGCTCCGGGTTCCGCTACCAGTTGGGCGATGCCCTGCAGGTGCAGGTCTCGCGCGTAGATCTGGAAGCCCGCCGTATCGATTTCCGTCCGGTCCGAGGAGAAGACTTCAAGTCTCTGCAGGCCGAAATCGAAGGCGATCCTCGCGCCAGCGCATCGCGGCCCTATAAAAAAGCCGCTGGCGCCAAGCCCGCCGCACTGCGCGGCACCACTGCGCATCAGCGCCGCGCCGAAGCCAAACGCGCCACACGCCAGGAAACCCCGCGCAAACGCCGCAGCTGACGCCCGCAGCGGCGGCACTACAATGACAGGCATGGCCCGCACCGCCTTCGGTGCGGGTTCCTTTCACTGCGCTTCAGGAAGACCATGTCATCCCAACAGATTCTGGCCGGATTCCACGCCGTACAGGCGCGGTTGCGCCACGCCCCCGATTCGATTCGCGACGTCTACCTGGACACCAGCCGCCAGGACGCCCGCATGCAGCGCTGCATCCAGCAACTGGAATCGGCCGGGGTGCGCTGGCACGCCGCCGATGCTCAACGCCTGGACGGCCTGGCCCACGGCGTACGCCATCAAGGCATCGTCGCCCTGGCGCAGGCCCGCCCGCTGGCCATTTCAATCGACGAAGTGCTGGATGTCCTGGAAGATCGCCAGGAACCCGCCCTGCTGCTGGTGCTGGACGGCGTGACTGATCCGCACAACCTGGGCGCCTGCCTGCGCACGGCCGATGCGGCCGGCGTACATGCCGTGATCGCCCCCAAGGATCGCGCCGTCGGCCTGAACACGACAGTGCAGCGCGTCGCCTGCGGCGGCGCAGACACCGTGCCCTACCTGATGGTCACGAATCTGGCCCGCACCCTGCGCGCCCTGCGGGAACGCGACATCTGGCTGGTCGGCACGGATGATGCCGCCGATCACAGCATGCACCAGGTCGACGCCCGCCGTCCCATGGCCTGGGTCATGGGCGCCGAAGGCGAAGGCATGCGCCGCCTGACCCGCGAGACCTGTGATGAACTGGTCTCCATCCCCATGCAGGGATCGGTCGAAAGCCTGAACGTCAGCGTCGCCAGCGCCGTCTGCCTGTACGAAACCGTACGCCAGCGCCTGAATCCGATCAGCGCATAATTCCCTATTTCCTTTCCTGCACTCGTCACGCCCCCATGTCCAATACCGGCTTCACCACTCAAATCGTCCACTACGGCCACCGCACCGATACTGAGCACGGCGCCGTGCATGCCGCCGTCCACCCTTCGACGGAATACACCTATCACGATGCGCACGATCTGGCCGCTGTCTTCCAGAACCGCAAGAAAGGCTATACCTACGGACGCACCGGAACACCAACCACCGCCGCTCTGGAAGCCCAGGTGACGACCATGGAACAAGGCAACGGCACAGTAACGTTCGCCACCGGCATGGCGGCCCTGAACGCCGTGTTCTTTGCCCTGCTGCGCCACGGCGATCACCTGATCGCCAGCAAATACATCTTCGGCAATACCAACAGCCTGCTGATGACACTGGAAAATTTCGGTGTCGAACTGACCCTGGTCGATGCCACCGATGTCGCCCAGGTTCAGGCGGCCCTGCGCCCCAACACCCGCATGGTGTTCGTGGAAACCATCGCCAACCCCGGCACCCAGGTCGCCGACCTGAAAGCCATCGGCGACGTGTGCCAGGCGCACAAGCTGGTCTACGTGGTCGACAGCACGCTGTCATCCCCCTACCTGCGCCCAGGGCGCGATTTCGGCGCCTCGCTGGTCGTCAATTCCCTGTCCAAGCACCTGGGCGGCCACGGCAACGCGCTGGGCGGCGCCGTGACCCAGACGGGGCTGTACGATTGGGCCGACTTCCCCCATATCTACGAGCAATACCGCAAGGACGATTCCCGCACCTGGGGCCTGCTGCAGATCAAGAAAAAGGGCCTGCGCGACATGGGCGGCACCTTGTCCTCCGACGTCGCCCACCGCCTGGCGGCAGGCGCCGAGACCATCGCCCTGCGCATGGACCGCATCTGCAGCAACGCACTGGCCCTGGCCCGGTTCCTGGACACCCACCCTCTGGTCGAACGGGTGCAATACCCGGGGCTGGACACGCATCCACAGCACCAGCGGGCCACGGAATTCTTCGGCGGGCTGTACGGCGGCCTGCTGGGCGTCGTGTTGAAAGATCAGGCAGATGTCTTTGAGTGCCTGAACCGCTTGCGTATCGTGGCGCTGGCAACACACCTGGGCGACAACCGCACGCTGGTGCTGCCGGCTGCCCATACCATCTACTATGAAATGGGGGCGGAGCGCCGCGCCCTGATGGGCATCCCGGATAATTTTCTGCGCATCTCCGTTGGAATCGAAGAAGAAGCCGATCTGATCGGCGATTTTGCGCAAGCCCTAGCAGATCGGTGAAGGCACCGACCACCCGCCGCCAGAACCGGTGAATACGCTCATCGCACTTAATATTTTTAACAGATGTCAGGAAATACGCGGGTCTTCAGCGGTTTCCTCTTGACACTACAAGCCATTCGAAGGCTTAATACGCCTTAGCCACCAACGCTGGCCGGGACCCGCCGCACAGACCGTGCGGCCCCAGGCAGCACCAGCCGGCACAAATGGCGGACACGTCCATCAAATGACTCGATGGATCATCCATCGGGCGACAATAAACCTCAGGGGTATTTTGTAAATGAACAAGACCGAGCTGATCGAGCACATTTCCTCCAAGACCGATCTCTCCAAGGCCGACGTAGGTCGCGCCCTGGAAGCCTTTGTCGGCGCCGTGAAAACCACCCTGAAGAAAAAAGGGTCGGTTACCCTGGTCGGCTTCGGCACCTTTGCCGTGTCCGAACGCGCCGCCCGCACGGGCCGCAACCCGCGCACCGGCGAAGCCATCAAGATCAAAAAAGCCCGCGTGCCGAAATTCCGCCCGGGCAAGGCGCTGAAAGACGCCGTCAACTGATCGGCATGCAGCTGCAAAAAGACCACCCCTGCGGGTGGTCTTTTTCATGCCTGCCCCGCCGCATCGTTTGCCCCCCGTCTCAGGCGCCGATATAATTGCGCCCTGGCTGCCCGGGACACCGGCGCAGCTATCCGGGTGCTTAGCTCAGTTGGTAGAGCGGCGCCTTTACACGGCGTAGGTCGGGGGTTCGAGCCCCTCAGCACCCACCAAATTTTTACCCGGAATATCAAGCACTTAGGAGAAACTCCCTGAGTGCTTTTTGTTTTTATGAAGCCGAAAATCGCTGAAATCACGGTTTTTGGGACACTTTTGGGACAGTTAGCTCGTCCCAAAGGCACAGGATGGGCGCTGTCTATAAATGAATTCCAGGAGAGGATTCATCATGGCAACCATCGAAAAGCGCGGACCCTATCAGTTCCGCGCCAAAGTGCGTGTGACAGGCACGCCAACACTTACAGAAACGTTCACGACGCGCGCAGAGGCGGAGCGCTGGGCGGAAAAGACCGAAGAACAGATTCGCGCCAAGACGTTTGTCGATGTCAGCGCCATGAAGGGCAAGACGCTGTTTGACATTCTGACGCTGAGCGAGACAGACTTCTGCCCCACGAAGAAGGGGGAAAAACAGGAGCTGAACTTCATAGGGCGACTGAAGGGACACCCTTTGTCGCGCAGACTGCTTTTGGACATCACGCCATCTGATATCAGGAAATACCGCGACGAGCGTCTGAAAACGGTTGGGCCAGGGACAGTGATCAGGGAGCTGGGCATGATTTCGTCGTTTTTTAACTACGCCATCAGCGAGTGCGACACATACAAGCACCTGAAGAACCCAGTCAGCGGGGTCAGACGACCGAGGGCGCCAAAACACCGCACCAGGCGCTTCCTGTGCGATTTAAAAGAGGCAGACTATGAATACATCAAGATTCTTGAGGTGACGCAGTCAGAGACGTTTAGACGGTTTCTGAAGGTCGCGGTAAACAGTGCCATGCGTCGGGGAGAGTTGGTCGGGCTGCAAATCGAGAACGTGTTGCTGGATCGCCAAAAGGTGATCTTGCCAGACACCAAGAATGGGACGGCAAGAATTGTGGCGTTATCAGAGGCAGTCACTGACGTTTTGCGCGAGCAAATAGGCGATAGAAAGAGCGGCTCTGTGTTTGGTGTGAAGGCTGACAGCATGACTCAAGCGTTTGGACGCGCTCGCGAACGCGCTCGCGAAGCTTACAGGCAAGAATGTCTTCGTGACGGAGTGCAGCCAGAACACGGGATGTTTGATGACCTGCGACTACACGATGCGCGCCACGAAGGGACCAGTCGCCTGTTTGAAGTCCATAAGCTAAGCATCGCGGAAGCAGCATCCATAACGGGCCACACAGACCCGCGCCAGCTCATGGGATACACAAACTTAGCTGATGACTACTTGGTTAAAAAGTTAGGCTAAATCAGCCCCGCCCTACGAAGTGACTCTTCCCTGGTGGGGCGACCAGACCTCTTTTTGTGGGCGGGCAAGCCAGTTTCGAGATAGTTGATGATGTCATGCAGGTGGACAACGTCCCGACGCCCGACTTTTGAAATCTGAACCGGGAACGTCCCGGCTGACTTCATGTTGTAGGTCGACTGGCGGGAGTAGCCAAGCGCAACCCCCGCTTCAGTGACGGTCAATGACACGCGATTGGGAAACTGCTTCAAAACTAACTCTGCGGGACTCATGCTGGATGCTCCAACGAACACCCAGCAGTCTAGTGAGTGCCGCCAGTGCTACGCGGTGATAAGTCGCTCGAACTCGAACGCGTCGTCATCCCTGTCGATCACCAGTATGTCGCGATACAGGCGTCTGAGGGCTTCCAGGCCGATACCCTGGCTGACGTCATTGACCGACTCTTCCAAGCCCACCAGAGGCAGCGCAGCGCCCGTCTCTGGCGATTCTTCCCAGAACACATAGTCGAGCTTCAGATGCCTTGGCATGGAGCGCACTATTTTTGCCGCCATTCCTGTCAGACGAACCCGCTTGGATATTTCGCCATGCTTCAGGGTGGTGACGTCCTTTACTGACATCCCGGTTTCCAGCATGAACAGAATTGCTCTACGTCGTGTTTGCGAAACGTCATCCAGCCAGTAGATCAGCTCTTCCATCGTCAGTCGCGGGGCAGGCACCTTGAAGTAGACCAGTTTTGGCGCCTCTTCCAGCCTGCCGTCCAGCACTGCATCCCAGACCGCGTCGACCGCGTCGACCACCTCGCTGACAGCGAGTTGGTAGTTTGGGGTGCCAAGCTGTTGCCGCAGAAAAACACTGAGTTCAAGCGGCTGAATCGAGTCGATTGAACGCGTCCATAACGTGGATTGCGACAGCAGGTTGCAGCGCCAGTTTCCGCCCAGATCGCACAAACGCATCACTTGGCCCCACCTTCGTCATTCTGGGTAGACAGACGCGTCATGATGCGGTTGACGACCGTTGCCGCCTTTGGTGCGCGCTCACGAAGGTTTCGCAAGAAAAAATCTTCAGCGTCACGCGGAGACATGCCTGCGGCCAGCCCGAGGTCGTATGCGCTGTCGATGGGGATCAGGGTTCTGCCCGCCAGGAAGTGGGAAATTGTCACATGGCCCGAGTAGCCCATATCCCTGCTCACCTCTTCGTAGGTCCGTCCGCAGTCTGTCATTGCGATGCGCAGCATCGACCGTGCAGGCGTGTTCGCCGTAATTTTCTCAGCCATGTTTTTCTCCTGGCAGCACTGCTGCCCATAAAAATAACCCGTAGGTTGGAGCTGATTATAGAGAGTTATCACTAACCACGATAGTTACCACTCACTATAAATCACTACCGATGCGTCCTGAACTTTGGCATGACTGTATCGCTGCAAACCTAATTTTCGTTGGAGCGCTTTATGTTCATCATCCCGGTTACCTACGATGCCGCTTCCCAATTTATCGACGTCTACCAGTCTGTGGAGAAGAGTCGTGTTGAGGTGGGGCAAACAATTTTCATCCCGTGCGAAGTTGCCGGTCACGACCCCATCTATGTGATGTTCGACCCCCTGGGCAACACAGCGATCATCGGTGACGGCGATCACCCATCATTCGGGGTTTAGTCGCCGACGCCAGAACTGCAACATATACAAATCAGTAATAACGGGACACATGATGAATCGAGCATCGCTTATGCGTCAGAAGGTCGAATCGGTTGTTTCGATGCTTGCCGCTAAACAAATCAAGGTCACGCAACGGGGGTCGACTGCGTATACGGGTTACCGGAAGGACGGTTCCATTTCCCACATCAATCTGCCGTATATCCCAGATGACGCAACGGACGACTTCTTGAATGCCATTGAGGGGTATCTGGATCACGAGGTCGGACATGTCCTGTTCACAGACGCGTCAGTCGCGCTTCAGGCGAAAAAAGACGGCGTCGCGGGGATGTTCAATCTGATTGAAGACACGTTCATAGAGCGCAAGATGGCTGGAAAGTTCCCGGGGTCAAATCAAACCCTAAGCGACCTAACGAACTTCTTCCTGACGAACTATACAGACAGGGCGATTCAAGACGGAACGGAAGACCCAATCCCATACCTGATGATCCCGATGTTTCGGGCGCTTGCAGGTCAAACGGCATGCCAAGACTACATGGGTGGTAAGTGGGAATTGGTGAGTGACCAGATGAAATTGCTGGGCGACTATCTGGCTAAGACCCTGCCAAGCATCGGTTCCAGCGCCGAGTCCCTTGCTGCGGCAATCGAGGTGAAGCGACTCATGAAGAGTCTTCCGCCGCCACCCACACCCCAAAACCAGGAGTCTGGTGATGGTGAACAAGGGAATGGTGATCGCACCGACCAAGACCAAGACCAAGACCAAGACCAAGACCAAGACCAAAGCCAAGACCAAGACCAAAGCCAAGACCAAGACACTGACGGCGAACGCGGCAACCAAGGTGGTGATTCGCAACAAGACGACACCGACACCGACACCGACACCGATGGTGATGGTGATAGCACGCCCCAAGACCAGGAGTCTGGTGATGGTGAACAAGGGAATGGTGATCGACAAGAAGGGGGTGGCGGCAATATGTCGTCGCTATTCGACTCGGAAGAGCTAGGTGCATTTGACGCGAACATTGGCGAACTGCTGAGCGACGCAAGCAAAAGGGCTGCTGAGTTGGCGGAATATCTGGTCTGGACGAAAGACTTCGATGACATTTCGCCCCCGGATGCAGGCTCGCCTAAAGACGAGCTGGTCACGAAGATGGTGGACGCAGTCAACGGCATGGTTGGTCCCATTCAGAAAGACTTGGAGCGCGCCATTGCCGCCCGCAGCAAAGCAATCTGGTCGCCAGGACATCGCTCTGGGCGCCTGCATAACGCCGCCTTGTCCCGATTGACTGTGTTCAAGGACGACCGGGCGTTCCGACGCAGACAAGAGTCTCGCGTGAACGATGTCGCGGTGACTCTGCTGGTCGATTGTTCTGGGTCGATGACGCGATCCAACAAGATCAAGACTGCGTGCTACGCGGCATACGCACTGGGCGTTGTTTTGGAGCGCATCAGGGTGTCGTCTGAGGTGCTTGGGTTCACGACATCACGCGACAGTTTCCCGCACGAAGAGAGTATCGAGCAAAAAAAACTAGGTGTGGAGTATGCCCGACATGAAGCGATTGTGATGCCGATCTTCAAGGGCTTTTCAGAGCGCATGACGCCGCTTATCAAGACAAGAATTGCGCAAATGGCAGAAATGGAATCTGGCCTGAGTATGTGCAATAACGTGGATGGCGAAAGTGTCCAGATTGCAGCGCAGCGTCTGTCGCAGCGCACAGAAAAGCGAAAAATTCTGATCGTTCTCTCAGACGGATACCCGTCTTCTAGCGGGAACGATGCGACGCTCAAAAAGCACCTTCTCAAATCGGTTCTGGAAGTGCAAAAAGCAGGAATCGACGTGCTGGGCATCGGGATTAAAAGCGATGCAGTAAAGAAGTTCTACCCAAAGTCGGTTGTTCTTCAAAACGTCTCTGACCTGCCAACGACCGTCATTGGTGAAATCAGGCGCCTTCTGATTCAGGGTTAAATCTTTAAATATTGATTTAAATGACTTTTTAGGGTAATTGCGCCCATTTTTGATAGTAAGTGCTTACAACACAATAGGAACTAGGATGTCGAAGATCAAATGTGAAATTTGCGGGGCTGAAACCCACATCATCGTGACTCACCTGAAGAGTGACCACCCTGACGTTTCGCCGGATGAATATCACGCGAAGTTCCCCGACGCCCCGATGTTGAGCGATATGGCGGCGCAGAAAATTGCAGAGCGCACGGGCGCTGCGCAACCGGGAGCAACCCAAGTCCCCGCTGCGGCAATCAGCGAAAATCGCAAGCCGCTACACGAATTGTTTGGTCTGAACGCAGCGGACAAAAGCGCGCTGAACCGGCGCGGCGACGCGGTGCTGGTGTCGGTGCTGCCCGATGGCGGTGACAAAGGGATGGTCCCTGAAATCGACCCGAACTATGTTTTCGACGGCGAAATGCTTCGCAACGCCCTGATGGCTTACGAACTGAACCTGCAGCTCTATGTTTGGGGGCATGCCGGCACAGGGAAGACCCAGCTGCACGAACAGATTTGCGCCCGCACAAATCGCCCGATGATACGCGTGCAGCACAGCGCAAACACCGAAGAGTCGCACATTCTCGGTCAGTGGACAGCGCGCGGTGGCGAAACCATCTTCGAGTGCGGCCCATTGGCTGACGCGATGAAAAACGGGTGGGTGTATCTGGCTGACGAATACGATTTCGCGCTGCCATCTGTTCTGGCAGTCTATCAGCCCGTGTTGGAGGGTAAGCCACTGGTGATCAAAGAGGCAGATGCTGCGAACCGCGTCATCAAGCCGCACCCCAATTTTCGCTTCGTTGCGACGGGCAACACCAACGGCACCGGCGACGAAACCGGGCTCTATCAAGGCACCAACATTCAGAACGCAGCGAACTATGACCGCTTTCGTATGGTCTTCGAGGTGCGCTACATGCCGCCAGACAAGGAGACCCAGATTCTGGTCAAGCAAGGCGGCATCGCCGCCTCTGACGCAGAGCGTATGGTCGATTTCGCCAACCGTGTGCGCGCCGAATACAGCAACGCCAAAATCAGTGCGCCCATCAGCCCCCGCACGCTGATCGCTGCATCAAGAATTGGGATGATGAAAGGAAACTACCGGGACGGCCTACAGCTGTGCTTCTCCAACAAGCTGTCCCGCGTCGACAAGGAAATCGTCGACTCTGTCGCAGCGCGGATTTTTGGCTGAGGGCTGCGACATGGAGACACAACAGGCAACAACGACGCGGGCCAACCCGCGCGGTTACGACACCAGCTTCGAGGCGCAAAACGCACTGATGATGATGCTGTCCCGCAGGGTTCATTCGCGGGTCAGACAGTCTGGCGCATTCATTCTGTTCGAGGACATTTACCAGGAGGCGTGTCTGGCTTACACCAACGCGCTGCGCACCTATGACCCATCGCGGGGGATCACGTTCAGCGCGTATCTGGGGCGCGCAGTAATGAATGAGGCGAACCGATACGTCAAGAAGCGTATCGAAGAGCGGACCGTGCATAAGGTCGTGGCGTTTTGCGAACTGCAAAGTGACGACAATTTTTCGCCTGAAGAGCTGATACCAGACGCCTCATTCAACGTCGAAGACCTTTCTGTTCGTAGCGCAGAGATTCGCGAACGCATTGACCGTCTGTCGCTTGAATCCAAGCTGATCGTGCGTGAACTGCTGTCGCCCACCCGCAAGGTTCTGGCTGCCCACCGTCGCTATGTGCGGGCAGCAGTCGCTAAAGCGGCCGAGAAAAACGCGCGCGCTCCGTCAACGGCCCTGACCGTTCGGATGATCGGCAAGCATCTTGGCTTTTCAAGACCGCAGATGCACGCCATTGCGCGGGAATTCAAAGAGGTGCTGGGGGTAACAGTCAATGCGTGACCCCAGTTGTTTCGGCATCCCAAGCGTATACGCGCCAGCATCACCAAGGTGCAGGGATTGCCCAATGTCGGACAGGTGCGCGCGCACCGCTGTCGTTGTGCTTGGCAGGTTAGGCGACACAGAGGTTTTGATGACCTTCGTGGCGCTTGCTTCGCTTGAGGCGCCGGCAAAGAAAATCACGATCCCAACAGAGCAGCGTCAACGAAAGTCGCGGGCCGCGTGGATTCCGACCGCATCGCAGGAAGTTGTGCTGGGCAAATGCCCGTCTGGGGTCGCAAAAGTGCTGCGCGGGATGTTCCGGGTGGAAAGCAAGATCATCGAATGGGTGGACAGCGGGCGAAACCCGTTCTCAATGGACGAGAACGGTCCTGCCCACATCGTTTTCGATCAGCTGCGCGCTGGCTCCACCAACCAGACGAGCGTCAGGATGGCGTTTTCCGAGCATCTTGGGTGGGGGCCAAAACCATCTGCTGTCAGAGCTTCGGTGACCATTCGGGCGCTGAGAGAAGCGGGGGTCGTCGTTGTTGAAAACGATGGCCAAATCGTCACCAATCCTCGTCTCAATGGCAACACTGTCAGCTTGGATTATGTAAGGGAATAGTCGTAATGCTCAAACACGCACTGTCAGTTCGGTCTGACCACTCAATCGGCGAGTCGATTCTGCAGATCGAGCCAATGGTGGCCCGAGCCAAAGAGCTGGGGTATGAGTCAGTGGCGCTGACCGACACAATGTCGATTTCTGGCCTGCCCGCACTGACCGCTGCGTGCAAAGACGCGGAAATCGCTCCACTGCTTGGCTGCACCCTACGCGTTTATGATGACGCGACATATTTCCCGCCCAATGCGGCAGAAAGGAAAAAAGGCGCGGTTGAGAAGGAAAACCGCACCTGCCAGATCAAGGTTTATCTGAAGTCTGAACGTGGGCTGCAATCGCTCATGGGGCTGCTTTCCCGCGCCAACAGCGCTGAACAGTTCTACTACCACGCCCGCACAGACCTGCCCCAGGTTTTGGCGCTGGAAGACGTGATTGTCACGACCGGCGACCTCTTCGGGCTTTTCCATCACCCCGACGCAGAGGCGATTGCCCAAAAGCTGTCTGAAAAGCACCCAACCTATGTTGAGGTGACGCCTATTCAGACGATGCTTTTCGACACCCTGAACACAAAGGCACTGGCGTGCGCCCGATCGCTGCGTCTGCCCCTGTTGGCGAGCTGGCCGCGCTTCTACGCCACCCCCGAAGACGCTGACACGCACGACGTCATGCGGGCGATTGCTTCGTCTGGGCAATGGACGATGGACACGCCATGGCTGCCTATCCCGACGACGCGTGATATGTGCTTTGACGAGCCAAAGGGGCTGCTGACGCACTTGGCGCAGACTGCCCGTCGCATTGGCATAACCAAGGGCGAAATCAAGCAGTCCATTGAGTCCATGGATGCGGTTGCTGACGGCGCCATGTATCGGTTTGAAAAAATGCCGATTTCGCTGCCCCACATGGCAGCAGACCCGTTTGTTGAGCTGATGAAGCACTGTCGCGATGGTTGGGCCAAGCGGTTTTCTGCGCCGGTTCTGGGTCATCAACCATCGGGCGCTGAACTGCAACAATACAAGGAGCGCCTTGCTTACGAGCTTGGGGTGCTGCGCAAGTTGGGGTTCTCGAACTACTTTTTGCTGGTGCAAGAACTGATCGGGTGGTCTAAAGCGCAGGACATCACCGTTGGCCCCGGGCGCGGTTCTGCTGCGGGGTCGCTGGTGTCATACCTGTTGGGGATCACCGACGTTGATCCTATCAGATTCGGGCTGCTGTTCGAGCGGTTCATCAACCCCGACCGCTTGGACTTACCTGACGTCGACATGGACTTTATGTCTTCGCGCCGTCAAGAGGCGGTCGCCCACGTTGTCGAAACCTTTGGGGCTGACAAAGTCGCAGGGATTTCCAATTACTCGACGCTTGGCCCCGCATCGTCATTGCGTGATGTTTCGCGTGTCCACGGCCTGAAGCCATACGAATACTCATGCTCGAAGCAGATGGAGCGTGAACATGGCGTCTCGCTGTCACTGACAGAGTCTGCTGATGCGGTCCCTGACATTGCCAAGTTTCGCGGCGAACACCCCATCATCTGGAAACATGCGCTGACCCTGGAAGGCAACATGCGTAACCTTGGCACCCACGCTGCTGGGGTCATCGTGTCGCATGATCCGATTGCAGAGCGCGCGGTCGTCATGCAGCGCGTCAAAGACTCGCTGCCCATCGTGAACTGGGACAAGCGCACGGTTGAAGACTTCGGTTTGGTCAAAATGGACATGCTAGGTCTGTCCACCCTGGATGTGCTGGCCCACGCAAAGCGCTATATCGAAGAACGCCACCCCGGCGCAGACACCGACCTACTGACCATTTCGCTTGAAGACCCGATGGTGCTGGATGCGTTTGGGAAGGCAGACACCGTGGGGGTCTTCCAGTTTTCTGGTCACGGCATGCGTAAGTTGTTGAAAGATTTGGCAGTTTTGGAGCCACTGACGTTTGAAGACATTGCCGCAGCGACCGCCCTATTCCGCCCTGGCCCGATTGACGCTGGACTGATGGACAAATACGTCGCCATCAAGCAGGGCAAGCAGTTGCCCAGCTACGTCAGCCCCCTGGTTGAGCCCGCACTGCGCGAGACATTCGGGGTCACAGTCTACCAGGAACAGGTATCCAGAATTGCGGTTGACTTGTGCGGGTTCACGGGTGCTGAAGCTGATCACC
This sequence comes from Castellaniella sp., assembly GCF_034675905.1. GTDB lineage: Bacteria > Pseudomonadota > Gammaproteobacteria > Burkholderiales > Burkholderiaceae_B > Castellaniella. Next base: position 14,978 of record NZ_JAUCCV010000002.1, read on the forward strand.
TGCGCAAAGCAATTGGAAAAAAAGATCACGACAAGATGGCGAAAATGAGCGCCAAGTTCGTTGCGGGCGCTGTCGCCAGTGGCATGCAGGAATACGAGGCGCAAGCACTATGGTCTGACATCGAGGGCTTCGCAGCTTACTGCTTCAACAAAAGCCATAGCACGGCGTATACGCTCATTTCGTATCAAACGATGTGGCTGAAGACGAACTATCCAGCAGAGTTCTATGCCGCGTCCCTGTCGGTCGAGGACGTTGATGAAAAGCTCGCCCCGCTGATTCTGGATGCCCGCGCACATGGGATTGAAGTGCTGCCGCCAGACATCAACGTTTCTACAGACCGCATCGAAATCAGGGATGACAAGACGCTGGTCGCTCCATTCCAGGCCGTCAAGGGCATCAGCACAAACGTTGCAGCAAAGATTCTGAGTGTAAGGCGCGCCCACAAGCAACCATTCAAGTCGTTCGAGGAATTCGACGAAGTGGCGACAGCCACCGTGGGCGGCAAGGTCAACGTGCGCCACAAGGACTCGCTACGCAAAGTGGGGGCATTCGCGTCTGTTGGCGATGGCGTCCCCGCCCTGCATAACGACCGCTTGAAGGATCGCTTGGAACTAATGCCGGGGTTCACCGTCGAGGTCGTCAAGGCAGAACGTGGCTTGAGCGCAGGCCGAGCCCAGCAAATCCAGATTCTGGAAATTGCGGGTCAGTGTCGCATTTGTGACAAATGCTCATTGTCGGGTGTCCCCCACCCCACCCCTGTCATGGGCAAGAACCCGCGCTTCATGATGGTTTTCGACTCGCCAAACTGGCAGGAGGGCAACGCAGGAAAGATGATGACGGGCGACGTCGCTGACGCTATCAAGGCAGCACTCAAGGACGAGGGCATCAGCCCCAACGATGGCTACTACACGTCGCTTGTGAAGGGCGTTAAGCCAAAGGGACAGAAAGCGCTGACGACAGAACAGATCAACGGCTGCTCGGAATATCTGAAACGTGAAATCGAGGTTTTGAAGCCCGCAGTCATCGTCGCGATGGGGTCAAACGCGATCAGATATTTTTCCCCTTCTATAAAGGGGGGTGTTGGCGACCTTGTTGGCAAAACGATTTTCGACCCCAGCCTGGATGCCAGCATCATATTTGGATTCAACCCGGCGTCAATCTTCTTTGATCCCGGCAAGATCAAGTGGCTTCAACAAACATGCTCCAAAGTTTCGGAGCTTCTTAACTAAGGAACCGTATGACACAAGACATCGACGCTGAACTCGCGGCGTTTCTGGATGGTATCGACAAGGAAATCAAGGGCCAAGAGACTGTCGCGACAGCCAAGCCCGAGACAGCCAAGCCCGAGACAGCCAAGCCCGAGAATCCCGTCACTGAACCAGACAAGGGTGAGCCACGCGTAGGGATCGAAGCGTCCCCCGCGATTGACACGCAGACCAAGGCTGCGCCAGATGCACCCCCGACCCCGCCAGTCCCCGCGAACGTGGGTGACGCAGACCCTGGCGTTGTCAAGCAAGCTGATGGCAGCGCGCTGAAGGCATACGTCGACGCAGACGCACTGAAGAAGGACGTCCAAGTCAGCATCACCGATCTGGACAACGTCATGATCCAGCACGCAGCGCTTTATGTGCATTACGCCACGCAAACGGTCAACGCCCGTCGCCAGTATGACCGCGTGAAGAGCGCTGTCGAAATTCTGGAAGCACAACTTGATTCGTATTACCGCAACCGCGCAGCAGACGAAGGCAAGAAAACCACCGAAACGCAACTGAAGGGACAAGTCACGGGCGACCCACGCTACGCAGACGCCCAAAAGAAGCTGATCGACGCACACAGCATCTGGAAGCTGGCCGACATTGCTGAGCGGGCGATGGAACAGCGTAAGGACATGATTCTGGAAGTCGCCCGCGACCGTCGTAAAGAGCGCGAAGGACAGCTTCGGGTGTTGGAGCTGCGTTCGATGAAAGAAGAGTTCTTGAAGAACGCGGGGGAAAAAGCCGCCTAAGTTTTGCCCTAAAATGTTGGTTACCGCTAACCAACATTGGCGGGCATACACGCCTAAATCTACAACCCACAATCTATTCGCAATCAACCACACGCACCGGAGCAAACCATGTCCAACCTCATGGAATTGATCAACCAAAAGAAGCAAGCCATCCAGGCTAACAATCGCGGCAAGACCGTGAAACCGCCCGAGGGGACGTCGTCCTGGCGCATTCTCCCCCGTTGGGATGGCGACCTGCAAGGAGCGTTCTGGCACGACTACGGCCAGCACTTCATCAAAGACACCAAGGGCAACCTGAAGGCGGTCTATGTCTGCACCGACAAGACCTACGGTCAGCCCTGCCAAGTTTGTGACGCCATTCAGCACGGCATCATGAACTCTGCAGACGACGCCATCAAAAAGGCGATGGAAGAGGCGAAATCGTCCAGTCGCGTGCTGCTGAACGCGGTCAATCTGGGCGCAGACAAACCCACCGCTGAAATTCTGGAACTGTCCCCTGGCACGTTTGCGCAGGTTCTGGGCATCATCAGCGAATGGGGTGTCGACGAAATGCTGACACTGGAGGGCGGTCGCGTCGTCATGATCGAGCGCACCGGCAAGGGTTTGCAGACGAAATACGTCGCACAAGCGGGCGCGAAGAAAGCTGACGTCGCTGAAGCGATCTTCAAGCAAGCGACCAATCTTGACGAATACGTCAAGCAGGAAAGCGCCGAGCAAGAGCGTCGCGCTATCGCCAACCTGAACGCTGTCGCGGGTCTGCTGAGCGCCCCCAGTGCGTCCAAGCCTGATCTGGCATCTGTCGCTGCTGAGCTGGACGCACTGGACGCAGACGGCACAGATGCGATTCAGGGTGCATCAGGCACTTCCCCTGCTGCAGAACCTGCAACTGCTGCGCCGCAGGTAGCTGAACAGGCTGCGACTGCACCCGCTGCCAGCACGGGCGATGCTGACCTGGATGCCCTGATGAAAGAGCTCGACGGCATTTAATCAACCACGGGTGGGCGCAAGCCCACCCGCTTCCAGGAAAGAAATGGCAAACACAATCATTGTTGATGCTAGTAATCGCGTTCACGCACACCACTCTGTAAACGTCTTGACCGTGGGCAAATTCCAGGTCCAGGCGATCTTTGGGTTCGTGCGTGAAGTGCATGCGCTGGTAGAACGAAATCCCGGATGGAGTCCCTTGGTTCTTTGGGATGGACACGCGCAGTGGCGTTATGACGTCTTCCCAGAATACAAGTCGGGGCGCGAAGAAAAAGCGAAGAACGATCCCGAAGCGGCAGACCGTCGTCGCTCCCGCGAAGCTCAAATCCCCTACATTCGCAAAGCGCTGTCGTGGATGGGAATTCACCAAATGTATTCGGTCAGCCAAGAAGCTGACGACATGGCGGGCTACTTCGCCAAGCGCATCCCCGCAGACGGGTCGCTTGTGCGTCTGGTCAGTTCTGACACCGACTGGTCACAGTTGGTCGGCACGAACGTCCAGTGGGTCGACACGATCAACGACAAGAAGCTCACGCCAACGAACTTCTTCGAGATGACGGGCTACCGGGATGGTTTCGCATACATCCAGGGCAAGGCGCTGATTGGTGACACCAGTGACTCGATTGACGGAATCCCCAAGATCGGGAAAAAGACGGCGCCTCTGATCCTGGCTGAATTTGGCTCGGTTGCCGAGTTCTTCAGGCAGGTAGACGCGGGCATCTTTATCCCCAAAAAAGTTGCCCACAAGAATCTGGCATACCCGGTGGGCAGACATATTTTTGAACGCAACATGAAGATCATGAACCTGCTGGATGCCCCCGCGCCACCAAAGGGCGATGCACGGGTGATCGCGCCTGACTTCAACCCGCAGAATCTTCGGTTGCTCTTCGACAAGCTCAATTTCCAAAGCATCTTGCGCGACTTCGACGACTGGATTGAACCCCTACAAAAACGACAAGGAAAAGCATGAAAAAACTCTGGATGAATCACGGTTTGCTGCTGGGCTATCTGGCTACGTTGCTGCTGGGCGTGGCGTTCCACGCGTCCGAGCCGTTCTTTATCGGGGTGGCGCTAGGCGGGGTGTTTTTCGTCACCTACGACAAGCTGCATGACATCTTGATGGTGCTGCGCAGTCAGCCGCAAATTTCAGGCTGCGTCATCAACGCACACAGGATGGAATACACACCCACGAATGCCATCACCAACGTCTTCTCTTCAGCCAAAGGGAAAGACGCAGCAGACGCACAACCGGAGCAACAGCAATGAGCGCAGTTGAAGACCTGAGCAAGGCACTGCTGGCTGCGGTGGGCGAAAACGACGAAAACCAGGGCGTCACACGCTACATCGACACAGGCGTCCCGTTGCTGAATCAGGTCATCAGTGGCAAACCAGATGGCGGGCTGCCACAGGGGCGCCTCATAGAAGCGTTTGCACCATCATCTGCTGGCAAAACGGCGGTGGGCACACACTTCATGGCTCAAGCACAGCGGGCTGGAGGTGTTGCGGGTTTCCACGATCACGAAAAGACATTTGACCTGAAGCTGGCAAAGAACGTCGGACTGTCAGACAAGTTCCCATTCTGGATTTACAAACAGCCGACTACCTGGGAAAAGTCGAACATGATGATCGCCAAGGCGTCGCAGGCGATTCGTCAGTCGGGGGCAATCTCAGATGACGCGCCGATCTTATTTGTTCTGGACTCGATTGCATCGTGCAACACCGAGTCAACTATCGGGAAAGACCTGGACGAGCTGAACATGAACGACACGACCGCCCTGGCCCGCGTGACGTCCACGACGCTCAAGAGCATGGCTGCGCTGGCTGAAATGTATAACTTTTCAGTCCTGTATCTGAATCAGATCAGGACAAAGCCTGGGGTTTCCTGGGGTGACCCAACGACAACGCCGGGGGGCAGCAGCATGGAATTCTACGCCACCACGCGTCTGTCGTTGTCGCGCGCGAAGATCATGGAGGCGGTTAAGGGCGGAAAGGAATTTGTGGGTCAAACGATCACCATCAAGACGGTGAAAAACAAGCTCACGCGTCCGTTCCAGGAATTCAAGCTGGACATGATGTTCGAGGAAGACGGCGTTGCTTACTTCGATCTGACCGGCGCGCTGATCGACTCAGCAATCGCGCTAGGCAATCTCGTGCAGGCGGGCTCGCGAATTGAATGGCAAGGCAAAAGCTACTACCGCAAAGCACTGATCCAGCACATCGAAGCCAATGGGCTTCATGCTGATCTGAAGGCGCTGGCTACACCTGCGTGATCACAGACGGGGTTCGCCCCGTCTCATTTTATGAGGCTGAAATGGAAAAGTATGTGCTGGGATTCGCCCCGCCAGTCACTGGCCTTGAGGGTCAGTTCAACACATTCAGGCTGGGTGTCGCGTGGGGTAAGAGACTCAATGAACACGACACCGTCATCTTGGTCAATCAACCACGGTCTGAAATTTTGGCGCGCGCTGAGGTGGTCAGCGTGCAGTGCGGAGTCTTTTCTGACATGGCTGCCATGCACGCGACGCGCAACCACAACTACCGAGGGCTGACCCGCGAAGAAGCGTCACAGCGACTGATCGCCAGCATGATCAAGCGCTACGGTCCTCACAAGTGTAGCGAGAATTCAAAGGTGACAGTGATTTATCTGCGAGTGATTTAGCTATGGCACGACATCGAATTCTGCACGACGGTATCGTCGATTTTGGAAAGCACAAAGGGAAGTCGGGCGATGACATTGTGAAGGCAGACCCAGGATACCTGTTCTGGTGCGTCGCCAGTGATTGCGCGTCAATTGATGACGCACTGGACGCAGCGGTGAGCGAGTGGGCGCGACGAAACACAAAAGAGACAAATCGGATCATTGCTGTTCTGAAGCAGAAGGGTGCATACAATCCGGGCGGGGTTAGCGGCAACAACCCCGCACAGGCATTCGTCGATAAGCCCAAACCTGCCCCGCCCGTTACCGCAGACACGAACCCCAACTGGGGAAGTTGGTAGCGATGTATAAGACATCGTCAGAATACAAGCTCCACAAGTCGGGCGCCTACAAGTTCAAGCGTCTGACCAGCGGGGGCGCATTCTTTGGTGAGTTCAGAATCTACGCCAGTGGCGCGAAGGTCTATTTCGCGGCCCGTCTACCCAGTGAGCAGGTCATGATCAAACAGGGCGCGTGGGCGCTGGACGTTGCCCTGGACGGCTGGCTCAAGATGCTGGGTGTCGAGTTCATCGGCGTAGCGGTATCCAAACGCCCGTCCCGCAACATCGAACCGCACAATGTCGGTATCTACTACCTGATGCGCACTGACGACTACTACCGCTACCGCAGGAAAGAACGCTGGAACTTTTCGGGCCACACTGGCGCGAAAGGCAAGCGCGGGTCAAGCCAATATCTGATCGACCCGATGTTCATGCGCGAACTGAATGTGTTAACCGAAAAAGAGCGGCTTGCGTGGCTGCTGGGAGTCCCCACCTGATGCTGCTTTCAAGCGCCCTACTCTGCTTAGCTGCGAACCTGTTCTACGAGAGCAGGGGCGAGCCCTTGATCGGACAGATCGCGGTCGCCAACGTCACGATGAATCGGGCGCGGGCTGCGCGTAAGGGCGTCTGTAGCGTAGTGATGAAGCCGAAACAGTTCTCATGGACGACAACATACGTTCAGCAAACCGCGCTGGGGCCAATGATCGGGCTGTCGAAGATTGAAAAAGAGCCTGTCGCTTGGGGCAATGCGGTGGTGATCGCGCAACTTGCCCTGTGGGGGATTCTTCCGCAAAGGGTCGGCAGGGCGACGCACTATCACGAAGCTGGCGTCAGTCCTTATTGGGCGAGTCACTATACTGTTGTCGCACAGGTTGGCAATCACATTTTTTATCAATAATTGTAAGTTACCACTAACGAACATGAAACCATTTGGGGTTTTTTCTGACGCACATTTACACCCGTGGACGTCGTTCAGTAGCGACGACGAACATGGCGTCAACCTTCGTCTTCGCGGGCTGTTGACCGAAATCAAGCGCTGCGCCCTCGAAGTCAAGGACGCAGGTGGCGACACGATCTATTGCGCAGGCGACGTTTTCCACACTCGCGGCAAGATTGCCCCGTTGGTGCTGAACCCCACTATCGACACAATCAAGGAAGTCACTGGCGGTGGGATCAAATTTCGCATCATGTCGGGGAACCACGACCTCGAACGTCGAGACTCTGAACGACTGTCAAGCGCAATCACCGCGCTGGCTATGCCAGGGGTTGAGATCGTCAACGAGCCATACTGTTTCACTGACGACGTGGTCGCCATGATCCCGTGGTTCGACAAGCTGCCCGACCTGCAGGACGCAATTCGCGCATGCCCGTTCAGGGGCGACAAAGACGCGACGCTGATCTTGCACGCGCCGGTCAATGGTGTGATTGCGGGGCTACCAGAAACCGGGCTTGATCCCGAGTGGCTGGCGTCACGGGGTTTTGGCCGCGTGTTTGTCGGCCACTATCACAATCACAAGGAGTTCCCCGGCAACGTCTACTCCATCGGAGCGCTTGCAAACCACACATGGTCTGACGTTGGCAGCAAGGCTGGCTTTCTGCTGGTCGACGACGAAGGGGTTCACTTTCGCAAATCGCACCTGCCCGAGTTTCTGGACCTGGACAATCTCGCAGAACTGGATCTGGACCAAGAAGAAATCCAGATGGCGGTCGCCGGCAACTACGTGCGCGTCAAAACTGACGAAACGAAGACCAGTGCGGTCGAATCGCTGCGTCAGGAACTGATCGCTTGGGGAGCGCTGGGCGTCCTGATTCGATCTACCCCAAAAGCGACTACGACGCGCGAAAGCGCGGTAACTGCGTCAATTCAGAGCGGTGCGTCCATCGAGCAAAGCATCGGCGACTACGTCAAGTCGCAAAAGTTTGCTGACCCCGGCGCTGTCAACGCTGGGTGCCTGGACATTCTTTCGAGGACTGTGGCATGAACAAATACATCAAATTTTCGCTGGTGGTGCTGAGCATGGCGCTGATCGCGCTGCCCATTGTCAGTGCGTTCGTCTACTCGTTTGCGGGTATAGAACTGTGGATGCCGGCAGAAAATGGTTCAACTCGGGAGCTGGGCATCCTGCTTTTTCATGTGGTGACGCCAGTCTTTGGCTCTTACTTGTTTGTTGAGGTTCAAAGCAAATGAAAGGGCTTCGACCGATGTGTCCCTACTGCCGTAGTTGGGCAAACCTCGTGACGGGCAAGGAAATCTACCCTCACCGCCCAGACCTGTTCGACAAGAAATTCTGGGAATGTGCGCCATGTGGCGCATACGTCGGGTGTCACCCTGGCGGGATCAAGCCGCTGGGGCGTCTGGCGAACGCCAGTCTTCGCGTGACAAAGCAGCGCGCTCACGCAGCATTTGACCCCCTGTGGAAAGACGGCGGTATGACGCGCTCAGAAGCGTATGCGCGCTTGTCTGAAGACTTGGAAATCCCCCGTGAAGAATGCCATATCGGGATGTTTGACGAGTTCCGCTGCCAGCGGGTCATCATCTGGGCACAGAACGTTTGGAATAAAGCATGAATATCGAAACCCTTACCATCGTCAACTTCATGGCCATCGGCGCTGACTGTCCCGCGTTCCTGCTGGCCAATCGCGGGCTGAACCTGATCCAGGGCACAAACGGTCAGGGGAAGTCGTCGGTCGTCGACGCTCTGTCCTGGGCGCTATTCAACGTGACCGCTCGTGGCGAGTCTGGCGACGCGGTGATCAACAACAAGGCGAAAAAGAACTGCGCGGTCGAAGTCAGACTGGATGACGACGGCGCCAACTACCGCATCACCCGTTATCGCAAGCACCACACCCACAAAAACGCGGTGCGCGTCGAGCGCGTGGATGGCCCGGACATTGTCGATATGACGCTGGCGACCGACAAGGACACGCAGGGGCTGATCGAACAAATTCTTGGCTGCAGCCAAGAGGTCTTTTTGGCTGCAATCTACGCGGGCCAGGAAGCAATGCCTGACCTGCCCAAGATGACCGACAAGAACCTCAAAGCGATCATCGAAGAGGCGGCGGGGGTCAATCAGTTCGAGCGGGCATACCAGCTTGCCCGTGACGACGTCAACGAAATCAAGCAGAAGATCGACATGGTCGAAGCCGCGATGGCAACGACTCGGTCGCACCTCGAAGATGACAGGCGGTCGCTGGAAGGCGTTGAGGCAGATATCAAGGCATTCGACGAGGGGCGGGAACTGCGTCGCGACAAGGCATTGGCAAGCGTCAAGTCAGCGCAAGCCCAGGTAGCTGCGTTGGCTGAGGAATACAAGCGTTTGGACACAGACAAGCTGGAAGCTGCCCTGAAGGTGTTTTCTGACAAAGTCGCGTCTGTGATCCCCGCCCAGGAAGCGTGTGATGAAGCGACCCGCGCCCTGAATTCTGTGGTCTTCACCGCTTCAACGAACGAAACGGCGCTGCAGAATATCGCTGACGAAGTCGCCCGACTAAAGGGGCAGATTGCCAACGCCCCCGAAGAAATGAAGAAGCCCTGCCCCGAGTGCGGGAAACCCCACACCGCCGCGGAGCTGGACGAATTCAGCACGCACCTGAAAGTGCGATTGGACGACGCCATGAAGCGTGCGGCGCCGGCAGCCAAGTCATACAAGGAGTCACAAGCTGCAGTGGCGGCTGCTGAGGATGCTCGGGCCAAGGCAAAGGCGAATATCCCCAACGTCGCTGACGCTCAAGCAAAGGTGTCGCAGATCAACGCTGCGCTACGTAAAGCTGCAAATATGAAGGCGACGCTAGTGTCGCTCATGAAGGACGCGAAATCAGGCGCTGAGAGCGCGCAAAACTTCATGACCGAGCCCAACCCCTACGCTGCATCCAAAGACCTCCTGGTGAAGCGCGTGGCGGGTTTTGAGGACAGGCTGAAGCAAGGTGATGTGTCGCGCAAGGTTCTGGAAGCGAAGCTGGCAATTGCTGATGACGTCGCCAAGGTCTTCAGCCCCGCTGGGGTGCGAGCGCACATCTTGGACACTGTGACGCCATTCCTGAACGAGCGCACCGAAGACTACCTGTCGATCATGTCTGACGGGCAGATCACCGCTGTCTGGTCGACCCTGGGCCAGACCGCTAAGGGCGAACTGCGCGAAAAATTCAACATCGAAGTCAAACATGCTGATGGCGGCGCATCGTTCGGGCTGCTGTCGGGCGGGGAAAAGCGCCGGGTGCGCTTGGCGACCGTCATGGCGCTGCAAGACCTGCAGGCGTCTCGCGCCACCAAGCCCATCCAGCTTTTCATCGGCGACGAAATCGACGACGCCATTGACGAAGACGGGTTGGAGCGCCTGATGGTGATTTTGGAACGTCGCGCGCGCGAACGAGGCACCGTCATCGTTATTTCACACAACGAGCTGCAGGACTGGGCCAACGAGGTCACAACGATGGTCAAGGGCGCGACTGGCTCGGTCGCTACTGGGGCGCTGGTCGAATGAGCGAATACCTGGGGCTAACCGACGTAGAGTGGTTTGAAGCAATCAGGCGCGACCTGCGGGAAGTGCAGATGAACTTTGGGCAACACTTCAGGCCGTTCGAGCTTGACTCACCCCAATACATCACAGGGACAAGCGGGTCAGGAACCATTCGCAATGTAGCTTTGATTGGCGGAGAAGAGTTTTCTCTATACGACGCGTCTATGAGACAAGGTGTCGTGTCGTTAGATTTTAGATTCGACTACGAGGGCGACATCATTGCGGCGCGCTTCGGCATGCATGAAGCTGCCGGTGCGTTCGGTAGTGGCATTCAGGAATACTTTGCCGCGCTGGCGGACCGTTATCTGGGCGAACAGATGGACCCAGTCAAAGGGGTGGGCGCAAAAAAACAAGCAGAGCATGACGCTGAAGAGGCGCTGCTGCTTCACAAAGAAAACCCCGACTGGGGAAGCTGGTAACAACGGAGTATCAACACATGAAAATCAAAGTAGTCGGCGTGGACCCATCAACTTCAAATTTCGGCATCGCTCTAGCGGCTGTCGACATCGAGACTGGCGAGTTCGACGTCGAAGACCTCATTTTGATCTGCACCGAGCCAGAAACCAAAAAGGGTGTGCGCAAGGATTCAGATGACTTGCGACGCGCCAAAATCGTCCATGACGGGTTCATCGCCGCATGCGAGGGTCGGTCGTTTGTGATGGCTGAAATCCCCTACTGTGACCCGCGTGGCTACGCTGGCGCGAATTTCAATTCTGGGTTGGTGACTGGCGTGCTGGCAGGATGCCCCTTGCCACTGATCCAGGTTTTCCCGCAAGAATCCAAGCAGTTGTTTGTGGGTAGTCGCCACGCAGCGAAGGAAGAAATGATCGAAGAAGCAATGCGTCGCTTCCCGACCGCGCCCTGGTTGATGCGCAAGCTGAAGGGCAGGATGGTTCCCACCAAGGCGAACGAACACCTAAGCGATGCGGTAGCTGCAATAAACGCAGGAATTAAGTCCACTCAATTTCAAGAAGCAATCGCGATGTTCAAAGCAATGAAGGCGGCGTGATGGACGCGACAGAGGGGGTTAAATTGTTCGTCCAGGAATTTTCTGCGACCAGAGATATGAACCGTGAATGTTCGGTCATCAGCTTGGAATTAATTCTGTTCGAGTCACAGGTGGAGACATCGCCAGATATACCCGAACTCCTTGATAGACTTTTGCGCCCTGGTGCCGGCGTGATGGTGTCTCGCCCCACCCCGAAGTCTCTGCTTAGGCCAGCGGTAGTTGCTGGCGAAGCACCCAAACCGTGCATTCCATCCGGCGATATCGCAGGAACATGGTGATTTTTAATTTCACCAAAAACGTTAGTGAGTGGTAACTTACTACAATGTCCAATCCCCGCACTTCGCGGGACTCAACCAAGGAGCCAACATGGCCAACGCAACAGACCGCAATCAACTCGCCCAATACATCGCCAGCGTCCATGACCTGACGAAAGCGAAGTCGCTGGAAATCGTGAACGACCTGTTCGAGCAGATCAAGAGCGAAATTGCGGATGGCAACGACGTTAGCATCCACGCTTTCGGCAAGTTCTCTGCGAAAGCCCGCGCAGCACGCACTGCCCGCAACCCCGGCACGGGCGAGACCATTCAGGTTGCAGCCAAGACTGCTGTGACGTTCAAACCCGCCAAGCAATTCAAGGACGAGGTGAACAGCTAATGATTCAAGCGAACGTCATTGCTGACAGCATTTCGGGCGACGACGTTCGCCTGACCACGCTGCAGCTTCAATACCCCCGCTTCATTCACGGCGAACTGATGACGCACAGGGTCTTTTCTCGCAACGCATCATCGTCACGGGCAATTCCTGTTGCAAGGATGATCCGGCAAGTCGAGGACGATCCCGCGTTCTTCGTCCACATCGGCAAAAACCAACCCGGCATGCAGGCGCGCGAAGCGGTTGACGAGCGCACCGCGAAGGTTTTTGAGCGCGAGTGGCGTGAATTGGCCAAGATCAGCGGCGATTTCGCCACTCGCTGGTCGAAGCACCTGGGCATCCACAAACAATGCGTCAATCGTGTATTGGAGCCGTTTCAGTGGATGAATACTATCGTCACCGCGACTGACTGGGAAAACTTCTTTGAGCTGCGCTGTCATCCAGACGCACAGCCTGAAATGCAGGCGCTTGCCAACGTCATCAAGGACGCCATGTGGCGAAGCGCGCCGGTTGAACTGACGCAAGACCAATGGCACCTGCCCTATGTTTTCGCTGGCAACGATGTGAATGAATCTGGCTACAACTTTGAGCTTGCCCGCAAGTGTTCGGTTGCCCGCTGCGCCCGAGTGTCATACGCAAACCACGACGGCAGCGAACCAGACATCGAAAAGGACGTCGCGCTGTTCGACAAGCTGGTGGGTTCTCGTCCCTTGCATGCCAGCCCAGCAGAGCATCAAGCCACGCCTGATCGCAAGCTGAAGAATGGCAGATGGGCGCACCCTGAATTGCACGGCAATCTCACCGGCTGGATTCAGTTTCGCAAGCAACTTGAACAACAAATCTGGAAAAAATAATGGGAAGTCAATACACGGTGGAAGTCGACGTTATCAAGCTGTCGCCAGAAGCGGTTGTGCCAAAGCGGCAAAGTATTGGGGCGTCAGCGGTCGATCTTTGCGCACTGGAAGGTAGCGTCATTCATCCGGGACAGACGGGGCTGGTGAAAACAGGACTTGCCATGTCGATCCCCTGCGGCATGACAGGCATGGTCTGCTCTCGCTCTGGGCTGGCGCTCAAGCACAAAGTCTTCGTGCTGAACGCGCCGGGGATTATCGACTCCGACTATCGGGGCGATGTTGGCGTGATTCTGCACAACCTAGGCGATACAGATTTCGTGGTCGATCCCGGCAGTCGTATTGCCCAGTTGCTGATCTTGAAGCACGAGACTGCGTTCTTCAAGGAAGTTAACGTGCTTGACGAGACAGCGCGCGGCGCCAACGGTTTTGGATCGACAGGCAAAGAATGAGCTTTGGGCTGTCGGGACCCCATCGGTCAGGCAAGACCACGCTTGCCAAGGCATTTGCTGAACACGAAGATATCCCGCTAGTTCAAACGACAGCTTCGGGCGTATTTGCGCGCCTGGGGCTGTCGCCTAGCGAGACGCTTTCCTTTGAAAAACGCATCACGGTTCAACGACACATCCTTGACGCATTTGATGCCCAGTGGGGTGCGGTCGCGGGCGGGGTCTTCATTTCTGACCGCACGCCTATCGACATGATGGCCTACACCATGGTTGAGATTGGCCAGGAGCCCATAGGCGCGTCAAACGAAGCTGAGTTGACCAGATACCTCAAGGACTGCAGAAATGTGCTTAGCATGCGGTTTTCGACGGTTGTGTTGCTGGGTTCGGGCATTCCCATCGTTGATGCGCCTGGAAAAGCTTCCCTGTCACGCCCCTTCATTGACCACCTATCAATGGTGATTGACGGACTTTGTGTGATGCCGGGGATTACGCCAGCAGTGTTCAGAATCGACCCGAGCGAAACGGGACTGGCCGAGAGGGTTCAAGCACTATCGGAAATCATCGACGATCAGTTCGCAGCACAAGAATCAGGCGCCAAAGACGCAGCGAAGCTGCTCGGCGCACCACTTACCTTCCATTGAGGACATCATGGCTGCAACACCAGAATTGCACGACGAGGTCGTGCGCAAAGCATACGAAACCATCGAGCGTCTTGAGACCGACCGCGTCAGTGGCAGGATCACATCAGCACAGTTTGGCTACGGGGTCGACATCCTGTGGTCTGCAGTCGCTGGGCTGGTTGATGGCGAGTTCATGACTGCGGTCGAACTGCTGAACGCCCACCGCAAAGAGGCAGTCACTAAGCTGGTCTTCATGCACGACGAGACTGGGGCAATCGTTCGAGTTATCAACGATCACAAGGGCTCGCTTACCTATACTGCATTCGCACACGGGAAAAACAAAAACGCCCAGAATCGGGTCTTCGACTTCACCCAGGAGCATCAGCCGCTGGTGCATGTGAAGGAAAAAATCGCTGGAATCGCCAAGGCACTGCACGCCAAGGGCTTTTCTTTACTCTGAAATGCAAGTGAGTGGTAACTAACATGAATGCAGAATTGATCATTGCGCGGGCCAACCGTGACATCAGGCCGGTCGCAAACGAGAAGCTGACCAACGACATGCTGACTTCGCTGCTGAAAATCCCCGAGTCGGTGCAGGCCGGGTTTTGGGTTCGCGACAAAGAGGGCGGACATGTCTGCATCTTTGGTGCGCAGGGGTTCCCTGATCATGTCATTGAATACGTCGCGGGGGGCCAGGACGACTCCATCACGACGCTCTATCGAGCGACGGATATCTTTGATTCGCGCACCAACCTGATGAAGCTGCGGGTTGACCTGATTCGCGAAATCAAAGCGGCAACGATGACGGTGAACGACTCATTCACGCTGTATGACGAGGGCCGAGAGCGTCACGTCAGACTGAAAGAAATGGGAACCGCGCAACTGGTCGACACCGTGATCAATCTGCGTCGTGGCACCCTGAAAATTTAACCCGCACCTTTTGGAGATACAAATGGCTTCAACCAAGACCAATCTGACCATGAAAATGCGCGACGAAATTCTCTGGTCGGTCACCAACAAGACGTTCGCCCCGCGCGTCGAGGTGATCAACAAGCGCATGAAAGACCTTGCGCAATCGCTGGTCGACAAGCACCACAAGAAATACTTCGAGCTGGCAGCGAGCGCTGGTGCTAACAAAGCATACATCGTCGGCACGCTCGACAGCGGGAAATTCAAATATTCGCTCACGGAAGAGGGCGCGGAAAACATCCACAATCTGTCCATTCGCTCAAGAGACATGGGCAGCGGGCGTTATCGCCCCGAACTGCAGCGCGACGTCTATCGCAACTACGTCACCGTGAAGGGACCAACCAGCGGCGACTACAACTCAAATGTGATGACCGTGCCTGTCACGAAATCTGAACTGGAACGCATCAAGAAGCTGGAAAAGGAACGCGACGCAATCTTGGAAGCTGGCAACAAATTCGTCAGCGAACTGCTGTCAGCCCTGGCGTCAGTGAAGACGGTCGCTGCGCTTTACGAACTGATGCCTGAACTGCGCAGCGTCGTCAAGGTTCCCGAGACGAATGCGGTCACGACCACCGCGCTGGTCCCCGCGACTAAGAACATCGTCGCGGAACTGAAAAGCGCTGGGCTGCTGAAGAAAGCGGCGTAACGGGGGTGATCATGGAAAGTCGCTGGTATACCCTGGCCGAGGCAGCAAAGCTGACAAACGAAGTGCTGCGCAGCACGCTCCCCGATAAGTATTGGGTAAAGTTCTTCTGCAACACATCGCGCGGAAAGCGCGGTCGCCAAACGCACGTTCAGGACTGGATGCGCGTCAGAACGAAGCTGGAAAGGGGGAAAGTTGTGATTGAAGAGAACAGCCTGCAGTCATTTCTTGAAGAGGCAGCAAAGCGCGACTTTCCACTTTATCCGAAGCATGCCCCATACAGTAAGCGAAAGACGGTAACCGTGGAGCCAGACCCACTTCCCCACAAGGAGTCGCTTGCTGGGACGAAAATCAACGCAAATCGCGATGAAAACACCCCAACAGCATGGGTGGGGATTGTGGACGGCAAGCCGTCAGTGATCGTTGAAATCGGCGGCATTCAGTTCCCGATAGAACTGAGTGAAGCGAAAATGCTGGCTGAGTCTCTGCAATTTGTGACGCAAGCAACTTCGGCGTGGCATAACGAAGCGTCTCTTGCGCCAAAAATGGTTGGTTACCGCTAACTTACATGAAAATACTTCTTCTCATTCTGGGCTTCTGCGTTTTCGCTGTGCTAGTGGTGCGCGGCGGAATCGCCATCTTCTCTGACTTCAACCACAAAAAGGGACGTAAAAAATGAAAATCGTGCTTGGCATTTTGAGCATCATCACTGGGCTGGTGCTGCTGGTCGCCAGCTTTGGCAGCTTCTATACAGTCGATCAGGGTGAACGCGCGGTGCAACTACGCTACGGGCAGATCACGGGCGTCGCTGACCCCGGCCTGCACTTCAAGACACCGTTCGTCGAAAGCGTCGAATTTCTGTCGACCCGTGAATCCACGCTGAAGTTCACCGACCTGAAGGCATACAGCGCTGACCAACAACCTGCTACGTTGCGGGTGTCGGTGACCTGGGGTGTGACAAGCGCAGGCGTCGCTGACGTCTACTCGAATTACGGGACGGTCGACAACTTGCAGACCCGCATCATCGAACCCAAGGCATGGGACGTCGTGAAAAACGTCTTCGGGAAGTTCACCGCTGCCAACGCAATCACCAAGCGCGACGAGTTGGGACAGAAGGTCTTTGATGCACTCAAGCAAGACCTGTCCGCAACCGAGGCGGTGCGTCTGACTGGCGTGCAGATCGAAAGTCTGACGTTCTCTGACGCATACGAGGATTCCATCGAAAAGCGCATGAAGGCAGAAGTCCAGATCGCCACGATGGAACAAACCGAAAAGACCGAAAAGATCAACGCGAACATTGCGGTCATCCAAGCAAAAGCCCGCGCTGATTCCAGGGTCGCAGAAGCAAAGGCAGAAGCAGATGCGGTTCGTCTGCAGGGTGAAGCTGCGGCTGACGCCATCAAAGCCAAGGGTGACGCGCTGCGGGCCAATCCTGGGCTGGTCGACCTGATTGCTGCTGAGCGCTGGGATGGCACGATGCCCAGCACCATGATCCCTGGCGGCGCCCTGCCCTTCATCAACGTCAAGTAATCATTTGGGCGTCTGGGTTCGCCCAGACGCCGGGAGAGCGCCATGTCAAAAAAAGTCAGCCTTGACGAGTTCGCTGGCGAGCTAAATGAGCAAGTCGCTGAGTTCGAGCGACGGTATCGCGCCCGTCACGAACACTCGCCAAGCATGTATCCGCTTGAATTCGACGAAGACAACTCTGGGTTGTGGTTCGAGTTCTTTGTTGGGTTCTGTTCGACCGGGGAGTTGTGACGGTGGCTGACGAAGTGTGGGCGCAACGCGAAGCCCTTGGGCTACTGCAAGGCACCCAGATCAGCTATGGCTCAGCCCGCACGGTATATGCCTGCAAGCTGTTTTCAGACTGCGTGATTAAGGTTGAAGACGGTGCGGGCAGCTTTCAGAACGTCATGGAATGGGAAACATGGCAGCGCGTCAAAGACACCAAGTTCGCCAAGTGGTTCGCCCCGTGCGAATTCATAAGCCCAGCGGGGGGCATCCTGGTGATGAAGCGCACTATGCCCATTGATGAAAAGAGATACCCCCAGTCGGTGCCAGCGTTTTTCACCGACCTCAAGTATGCCAATTACGGAATGCTTGATGGGCAGTTCGTCTGCCACGACTACGGGGTGTCGCTTCTGATGGAAAACGGCATGTCTGAGCGCATGCGTAAACCTGAGTGGTGGAAATAATGAGTGGGATTATCCGAATCAAGGTTGAAGTCAGCACAAACAAGGTTGGCAGCGACGACTACAACATCGTCGAGTTCGACCGCGACGAGTGGAACGCGCTGACAGACGCGCAGCGTGAGCAGTATTGCCGCGAAGTGATGTTTGAAATGATCGAGTGGAACTGGGAAGAAACCGATGCCAAAGATTGAATACCTCTGGCAGTTGACAGACCCACCCGCTGGCATTCCTGGCGTCCACATGACCAAGCGTGGCACCAAGAAATACCAAACTCTGCGCTATTGGGACGGTGCGCGCTGGTTTAGTGTCGAGATATCTGATAAGCGCGGGGGAATCCCGACCCAATGGCCTGTCGGCGCGACGGTGCCACGCATGAAATGGATGTGCGGTCGCACGTTCTATGCGCGGGCAATTCACGCGGGGCAGGAAAAGATTCTGTGGGGCATCCCTCAAAAGGTATACGAGCCCAAGGAAGTTTTGAAATACCTCGTGCATCGGGGCGATATGCCCGCGAACTGGAAGACAGCGTTCCAAGACGAAATGCGTCGAGATAACTGGTAGGGGGCCATATGATCCATTTCACAACACCAGAAGGGCACTGCGTTTACGCCAACGCAGCAGACATCGTCAAGATCGTCGAGGCCGGTGTAAGCGGCAAGTGGCGCGGTATCCACGCGCACGTCACCCTGTCTGACGGCAGCAAGTTCGATGCACAGGAGCCCGCGATACAGATCGCGGTGGCAGTCGACAACGAAACGCGCGGAGTTGAAGAAAGGTGAAACGCAATCAAGAAGAAGCACTGAAAAAGCTGGAAGCTGCGTTCTTGGCTTGCAAGCGCGCGGGGGTCGCTCTGGTTGGGAACGAGGACGGTATCGCCGCCGCACCGCTTAGCTCAGAGTTGAATGCAGCGAGGGACGCGTCAGACGCAGTTCGTGCTGTCGTGAATGATCCTGACACGAGAGACGTCAAGACGTATGGCTGCTACTGGGATAGCGGATCAGCTTAGTCTCTGGAAAGAACTTACAGCGGAGCAATGCAAATGAAAGTCGAGCTGAATTGCGACGACGCGCAGGCGATCAAAGACGTCCTAAGTTCCAGGGCCAACGAAATCGCCCGATGGAATGAATGCGGCGCGGGGAAAGAGGCGCCAGCTTCCGTGCAAGAGGCAATGTCGCGGGAAATCTCCCGCCTTCGCGTTCTTGCTGGAATTCTTGAAGAAGACATTTTCGGGGAAGATTAGACATGACCAACATCACGCAAGACCCAATTCGCGCACTGATCGCAAAGCACCACGAATTGCTGGATCGAAACCCTAACCTGATTCTAAGGATCAACTATTCACCAAACGCAGAATGGTCTGCGGTAATGATGGATGGCTCCAAGAATTGGGCAGTTATCAGTTTTGAAGCGGCGGGGCGTGGCGCAACGCCAGATGAAGCATGCAGCAGTGCGCTGAAAGATTTGGAGCGACGCGCAGCCAAGGTGACGGCATGACGAAACTTGAAGACGCGGTCGACTACGACAAGGCAATTGCTATCTTCGCCGAAGAAATGGGCATGAACCTTGCTCAGGCTGAAGTGGAATTCAAGCGCCTGGAAGACGCTGGCACACTGAACTATATCGACGAACGTGGCTTTCACATCACCCCTAAAGCGTTTTTGTCGCGGGTGCGCAAAGCCAAGAAACAGGGGGTGTGACATGGATAGAATGGACAACAAGATGCGCGACTTCATCACCGGCATGAGCGTATCGGTTGATGTCAGCACTGGCGACGATGACGTGGGCAACCGCTATTTTGGGACCGTCACCGAAGTGATGGACTACGACGGCGACAAGCATGGCGTCACGCTGTTGGTGCAAGACGCAGAGCCGAATTTCGACGCCCCGTGTGACGCCACGAAAATGGTGCCGAGCGACGATGACAGCGAAGACCAGTGGCGTCGCCTCGCTTTGCAATTCGACGGGCACCGCATGCAGGCTATCGGTTGGTTGAAAGCCGCCCAGGCCGGGCTACCCAATACACCAACGCGAGCTGGCATCTGCGCCTTCCTGGCCGCGCCGCCGCTTTCTGGCGAGCAAGTGCTGGCAGATCGAATTGCCGCAATGAGCCAGCCTGCCGCAAGCGCGGAGCCGACCGACGAAATGGCGGCAACGCTGTTGAATGAGTTGGGAGGCTCCGTGAATTACAGCAGCGCCAAAAGAGCCATAAAGGCCGTCATGCGCTGTGTCGCCCCTGTAGCGCAGGAGCCGACCGAGAGCGCGGTGCTGCTTGATGCGCTGTCTGGTCTGGTCAATGTCTTGCGAGAGCGCCACTACGGACGCATGCCGGATGAAGTGCAGGCCGCATACGACAAGGCATGGGCGATAGTCTTTTCGTCGCCTGTTGCCGCCCCTGTAGCGCAGAAGCCGATGGTTGACATGCTTCCGCCCGCAACAAGCCGTGACCGCTGGATGTATCAGCAAGGCAGGCTTGCCGAGCGCGACCCTCGAACGCCGGGGTCATTCGCTGCTGAGATTCCCGCCCAGGCGCAGCCCACGATGCCACCGCTGACAGAAGCCATGCGTGCAGTCCTGCGCAACGAGCATTGCGTATACGACAGCGAAGACGCGCTGTATGCCGCGCTGTGCAATGCAGCGGGATCAACTCCCAGCGCCCAGGATAGAGAGGATGACGAAGCCCTGGCTGACACCCAACGGGCAATCATTGAAGCGGCAGAGCAGCGCGGGTATGAACGGGCGATTGCGGAATGCACCCAAGATCGGGAGGATGCCCGTGTAGCGTTCACAAACTGGTGCGACCGCAACGAGTTTGACCGGGCGCAGCGCCTGGACGGCACGGGCTACAACAACCCGGCAACGGCACGGGCATGGGCCGCATGGCAAGCCGCAAGCGTAGCGAAGGAGAAATGATCGTGTGCAATATCTGCAAGCACTGCCGCGGCACCGGCTGGCTCGGGCCATACGAACAATGTCCGTGGTGCGATGGCACCGGGGGCCGACCATGATCTGGCCATTCAACAAGTTACACCGCTGGGTATACCGCAACCCGTTCAATCGCACCTGCAAAGTCTGCGGGCGACATGAAGTGTTTCACGGCAAAACCGCAGCGCTGACCAAGTTTGAGGGCTGGTGGGAAGTCTTCGACGATGGTGAAAAGGCGCTCCACAACAAATGAGCAAAAAGTATTACGTCACCAAGTTTGCACTGCGCAACGGCATCCAGGTTCTGCATGGAAGCCCGCCTGACGAATCGGGTCACACAATCACATCCTGGGGGTCGCTCAAGGTGGGGCGCGACGCGTTCACGAACAGAATCGACGCTATAAAGGATGCAAACATGCGACGCGACAAGCGGGCGCGTGCCTTGGAGCGAGAACTAAAGTTCTTGTCAAAGCTGAAATTCAAAGTGGAAGAGCCACATGAGTGAAACAATCTACCGCAGAACACAGCACACCCTGAATACCCTCAAGAAGTGGCATGACATGGGCGGCGGCGGTTCTGGCGCTGAAGAACAGGCACGACAAGAGCTTGTGGCGCTGTGCCGCAAGGTCGACGGCAGCGACGAACTCGCGGGGTTGGCCCGCGCACTACTGGATTCGCTGGACATGGAGTCTCGAATCCAGGCAAATGCCCCAAAATTTGGCACCACAGCGTCTGCAGAGCACCGAACAGCAGCGACGCTTGCCGCGATGAATACCGCAGAATTGCGTCGAAAACTTGCCAAATTTGTTAGTTACCACTAACTTACAAAGAGACGATAATGAAAAAGACAACCAAGCTTCTGATCATGAACGCTGCGTGCTTCGCGGTGCGTTGTGCGTTTGTTCTTGCGGGCGCAGGCACAGTCGCCAAGGAGGTCATGCCCGTGAGCGCAGGATGGCGCTGGGTGGTGGTGTATGGCGCGCTGTTGGCGGTCTATGCGCTTGCAGCCATTGGTGACTGGGTCAGCGACTACGCATACAAGCGGGAGAAAGGACTGTGACGTTCTGGGACTTCCTGGTGCTGTGCTTGGCCATCTACTACAGACGCGAAATCTGGGACTTCCTGGTCTACCTGCTGATCGTGCTGGCTGGCAACGAACGTCAGTGGAAAGAAATGCAAAAGCGAATGAACGGGGACGACGAATGACGCTGTTTGTGGGGATTGACCTGGAAACAACCGGGCTGGATTGGGCGACGGGGCACCGAATCATCGAGGTCGCCGCGATCATCTACCGTGAAGACGAAACCCGCGTGGGTGCATACGTGCAGCGTATTGACCCCGAGCGGGCTATCGACCCCAAAGCACAGGCAGTTCACGGCATCAGCTACGAAGAGCTTTCGATGTGTCCCAAGTGGGAAGCAGTCGCGCCCAAGCTGCATGCGCTGCTATCCAAGTGCGATGAAGCAGTCGCCCACAACGGGCGCGGGTTCGACGCCCCCTTCCTGATCCACGAGTTTGACCGGGTGGGTCTTTCGGTCCCCAGTTGCCTGCACCGCTGCGTCGACACGATGGTTGACGGGCGCTGGGCAACCCCGATGGGGAAGCTGCCCAACCTGGGGGAATTCGCGTTCGCGACCGGGACGCCGTATGACGTCGCCCAAGCACACGGGGCCGAATATGACGTGATGGTCATGATGCAGGCATTTTTCGCGGCAAGAAAATGGGGATATTTCAATGCCATTAATACCGCCCGATCTGCCGCTTAGTCGGCTCACCAGAAGGGTCAGGGGCCAGAATTGGACCCATGAATCAGTCGCGCTTTACAACTTGGTGAAAAGCCTCGGTGGCGACATCACCATTGAGTATGAAAACACAACGCCCGAATGCGGGATGATGATCGACAGTCCCGCACCCGGCAAACTCAGAATCACAACCTACAAGGAATGAACATGGATCACGAAGAAAAGTTTTGGGTTTCGCTTTGGAGTCTCGTTGCGGTTGTTGCTGTCACTCTGATCCTTGGGTTGTTGCTCTATAACGCTGACAAGAATCAGAAGATCGCAGATATGGTCAAGGCCGGCGCCGACCCCATCATCGTCTCGTGCGCAATGGGGACTGTCAGCGAGGGGACCGGCGCATCTGCTCTTTGTTCCCTGCGCGCCAGTGGTGCGGCGAAATGAAAAAGTTCGCAAAGCCCTGGCAAGGGATGGAAAGCGCGCCCCACGACCGCCCTATTCTGGCATTTGTGGATGACTCCAGCGCCCCCTACGAAGAAGAGTCGGGCATCTTGACGGTCTACCGGGCGCACACTGAAGCGTTTGGCGGCGCAACTACTGGATTTCACATCATTCGCTGGGGCGGCGAATACGACGGCGGCGAAGACGAAGGCTACTGCCACATACCCGACTGGTGGTTTGTCGACGACGGCGGGGACTTTGAAACCCCGGCATACCCGATCTGCTGGATGTCGATTCCTGACGTCTACAAGGGAGTCGGGCAATGAAATTTCAATTCAAAGCTGACGTCGTCTTCGAGGCAGAAGACTTGGACGACGCTTTCAACAAAATCGCAAGCCACTTTTTAGAACTGGCTGGCGACGAAGACGCTGCGAGTCTGGACATGCTCGCGGGCGGATTTGACCTTCACCGACTGGCGCTTCGTCAACGGACAGAGCAAGAGAGGGGCGCATGACAACCAAGCAATCTGATCAAAACACTGGAATCCCCGCAGACCTGCTCGCCCGGTTTAAGTCCCCGTTGACGCACTACGGCGTCTTGGTTCGTGCCCTGCGCATTGTCGCTGACACCACGTTGCAGGAAATGGCGACCTATATGGACACCACGCCAGCGACCCTTAGTGGTATGGAATTCGGGTATCGAGAGCCCAGCTACATGGACCTCTGCGCCATGCGGGATTTCTTCCAGGCAAAGGGGCTTGACGTCTCATTTGGTCTTCTCAGCCAGTCTTTGCACGGTAGGCAATCATGAGCGCGCCCGCGCTGCTCTTTATCGACCCAAAGGGGCGCCGTTGGTATCCCTACACAATCACGTTCGACAGCCCTGACGGCACATTCGACGTTGATCTTTACGCGATCAGTGAAGACCACGCCCGACTGCAGCTCGACGCGTTGAAAGAGACGGGTCGCGTCACTGGGCGAATCATCGAAGTCTTCCCAGAAGACGACCCGGCAAACTAACCAGTCTTTCGACCCCGGCAAACAGGGGTCTTTCCATTTGAGGCAAGCCATGAGCAATACACAGGCACTTGCTGCATTTTCTCAGCGAGCCATCGTGACGGCAGTCAAAGTTGCGGTTGATGCGATAGCTGAAGAGAGAATGCCGCCAAGCTACCAAGACCCGACCGCACACGACGCGATTGAGGCATACACCGAGACGATTCAGCGTTATATCGAAAGGGAGAAAGCTCTCTGGATCAATGATAGCGTCTGTCTTACCGCTGATTTTCTGCGGCGAATGGTTGGATTCCTGATCTTGGTCGCCGCGTCGAGCGACAACACGGTGTCAATTCCATACGACGATGCGCTAAAAATTCTCGAACTGCACAACGCATTTTCGGGCAACACCGCTATGACGCGAGCACTCAATGTCGTTCTTTAACTTCAACAAGAACCCCGACCGGGCGCTGCGCCAGCACCCGCTGCTGAAGGGCAAAAAGCTGATCGGACGCGGGCTGATGTCTGGCGTCTTTGATTGCGACGATGAATGCGTCTACGTCGTCACTTGTGATCGCGCTAAGTATCTGTTTTATCAGGAACTTTGTGATGGGAAACATGCATTCTTTCCGAAGGTTCTCGAAGACCACGGCTCCATCGCCCGCGACGTCAAGTTGCTGCGCGTCGAGCGACTGGAAAAGCGTATTCGGCGGGCTTCCGGTCAGGGCGAAATTTGTATTCGGCAAGGTCGTGGTCAAGGCGTAGAGACCCAGGCGTGCCGCACTCCCCAGGACTGGGTGCGTCTCCTGAACTGGGTTGCGGACTACACGGAACACGACGGCGGGAAGCTGCGCCGAACCGAGCCGTGGGCGTATCAGGCGGGCGTCCTTCGAGTTGCCGCCTGGATGGGGCAGTCCGAACCCCACCATCAGGCGCTGATAGCCCTAAGCGACTTCATCGGCGACGCAAGGTGCACGCTTGATCTGCAACCGAGCAATTTCATGTATCGGGGCGCGGCGTTGGTGTTCAACGACCCCGTATCCCACATGGGCGGCGATATGGATTTGTTTGCTGGGTGGTAGCGCCGACATTGAGGTCTGAGACTGATGGCTCAAGCAGCTCGATTAACTGAACGCAAGGAACGATCATGGGATTACTGAAAAACGCCGCCAACATCGAAGAGGCTGCGCTGGCTCAACTACTAGGGTCGCTGGGCATCGACGATGAAGCCCTGGCCCAAGAGGTTGCAGGCACACAGCATCCTGCAGCGCAACGCATCGCAATCAAAGAAGTCGGTGGGAAGTCGAAGAAAGCAGACAGGCGCATCGCACAAAAGCCCGTGCGTCGCCATCACGCAAATATGGTTGACCGCATGCGCGACACGCTGGCCGATCACTTCGACGACGCCATGCTGCTGACTGTCGCTGAGCGCGCACTGAATGGCGAAGCGCGCAAGACCAAAGCAAGCGAAAACGCAACAATGATTCGCGGGCTGGGCAAGAAGGCGGCGCACCGTGCCACCTTCCTGATCGAACACGCACAGGGTCGCACCGAGAAACTGAATGGCGTCATGCGTCTGGCGCTGGACACCCTAACCAAGGACGAGCGACTGACAACAGGCAAAGACGGGAATCTTGTCGCTGCGCTGGTTGCGTCGGGCAAGACTGCTGCAACCAGCCGAGCAATGGCGGGCAACACCATCATCGCCATGAAGGCGCTGCAGATCATTCGCGTGGCGGGCGACCAAGCATTTATCGCCAATCCAGACAGCGCCCTGTTGCCGCTTCTGGCCAAGCAGGCATGAACGGAGTCAAGATTGTGCAGCCCGGGGAGGGTTATCTTCCCTGGGTCTGCTTTCTCGCGCGCCTCATAGAACCGAGTTCGTCTGTCGTGGTCCTGCGGGTTGACAACCCCGGCGATCCTCGGGGCTACTCCGACGTTCGCGCCGATGTCCTTTTGGACTCGCGATACAGCGATGTCCAAAAGCTAAAAGTTCTGGGCGGTCGTCAACTGTAGTTATCTCACTTCAGACCGCCTGCAGTCAGCGCTCACTATAAAGCCATCAACAATAAATGGTGAACGCGATGACGAAAGACGAAGCAATTCAGCGTCTGAATGAAGTGTTTGGCGCGACTGCGCGTAAGCACAAAATCTTCATTATCACGAAGAAAGTTAGCGCCAGCGGCATGAGTCGGGAAATGGAAATTTATGTATTCGACAAGAAGGCGAACGACATGCGGTGGATCACACCCGTCGTTGCGTCTGCTTGTGGATACAAGATGACCCGCGATGGCGACAGGATGCGAGTCGATGGGTGCGGCATGAACATGCACTTCGCGGTCGCGTATGACTTGAGCCAAACGCTGGGCAAGAAAATCGAATACCAATCTCTATAAGGAATAACGATGCGACCAGTCAATGACGCGGAGAGCATCACGCTGAAGAACGCTTGGGGCGGTTTCAACCCAGTAAAGCGCCAGCGCTTTGAAATCACCGCTGAGGACATTGGGCATACTCGACCGCACTACCGTGGACACAACTACTCGGCATACACATTTACTCACCGGGACGTCGGCAAGCAAATCTCGTGCATGAACGAAAACAACGACGGCACCAGCGGATG
Organism: Castellaniella sp.; assembly: GCF_034675905.1. Lineage (GTDB taxonomy): Bacteria > Pseudomonadota > Gammaproteobacteria > Burkholderiales > Burkholderiaceae_B > Castellaniella. The sequence continues at coordinate 41,560 of NZ_JAUCCV010000002.1, forward strand.
GACCTGCTGGGTTTTCGCCGACTAATAGAAATATAGGAGCTGACATGAAAAGCCAAGAAATCTTCAACCGCGTTTTGACCCACCTTCGCAAGCAAGGTCACGCCTCTTTTGGTTCTGCTGGCGATAACGGCGAAACGTGTTTATATCGCGGCGACAACGGCGACATGTGCGCGGTCGGGTGCTTGATTACCGACGAGGCATACGACCCCGCGTTTGAAGGTGATGATATCAGCGAGCAACGCGTGCTGAATGCTGTAGAGACGTCGATTGGGCGAATCACGAAGCGACAGGGCGAATTACTGATGAGGCTTCAGCGAGCCCATGACTTCCATCTCGACCGAGGCATGGGCGTGTGGGAAGGACAAATGGTCTGCATCGCCCAAAACTTCAACCTGAAATACACGCCTCCCGCGTGAACTCAGAATAACAACATCAGCCAAACAAACAGGTAAACGTCATGAAAATCATCAAAGGCCCCGAATATGTTGCGCCAAAGAACCACCTTGCAGGACTCAATTTGGAACTGATGGGCACCCGCGAAGAAGCCATGAGCAGGCGCAAGGTTATGGCTTGCGTAGCAGACGCGGTTCGTGCGGAAGGATACGACCCTGACGGTAAAGCGGAAGTCGGGTTCCCCGTCGCATGCGACGACGAATCCAAAACCCTTTCGGTTTGGTTTTACGAAAAGCTGCCAGAAGGCCCGGTCGAAAAGACATACACCGTTATCGGCGTCTACCGCAGCGACGATTACGAGCGGTTTGCTGACGTCGTTTGGGCTGACTCGCCAGAGCGAGCGGAACAAATTGCGCGCAATATACGCTCCGCCGATCCCGACGAACTGATTATCGCTGGCGTCGTCGAAGGTTCCCCCAAAGTGGTTCTGTAGGAGGCAGACATGAAATTGCGGCATCGTAGGCGCCACATCGCGTTTGCTGTTTTTAATTGGTTCGTTGACGAAAAGTATCAGTCCAGGGTCGCCAGAAACGACATCGGCAGAAAGGGCTGGGGTAACAGGCACGACGGTCGAATGGCTTGGTATAGGGGCTGACATGACGTTCAAAGAGGCAATCGAATATGGATACCTGAGCAGACAAGGCGAGTATAAGGGCGCGCCCTGGATCTGCAACGGACGACAGTATCCAACATGGCGCGAAGCACTCGCTGCAGCGAACGCCTCGCTCGCAGCCCACGCGCCTGACCCCGTGACTTGTAATGTGATTATCGAAAGACGCCAGGGATAAAACATGAAGATCAAAACCAAAGACCTTGTCGGCACCGCCTTGGATTGGGTGGTGACAACGTCGCGAGGCTTGAAAATCGAATATGACGGCATAGCCCATTGGGTTGTCAGCGACAAGTTCGCCAAACAACTCGGAGCGCATTTTGACGCGACAGGTAAACAGTGCGGGTATTCACCATCAACCGATTGGGCGTGTGGTGGACCCATCATCGAGCGCGAAAAGATTGAACTCATACCGGAGAGAGTCAAGGTTGGTTGTTGGTGTGCAGCGCTATGGGATGAAGATCGGTGTGCTGACATAAGTGCCACTGGCCCAACGCCGCTCATTGCCGCTATGCGCTGCTACGTCGCTTTCGCCATAGGTGACGAGGTGGAAGTGCCCAACGAACTGGTAACGCCATGAAAGACAGCGATTTCACCGTGGCCCCGCTTTGTATGCTGGGTCTATTCCTCGTGATTCTTTTCATTATCGCGATCAACGTGCAGCCAGACGATGAATACAAGCGTTGTTCCATCATAAGCAAGGTAAAAACCGGCAAAACGCGCCCCGATGTTGCTATGAAATTCGTGGGGCGACAGCACGAAACCATTATTACCTGGAAGTGTGCCAGCGGCGAGAAGCTGCAGGTCACTTGGGAGAATCACTGATGAACGCAAAGCAGACCGTTTACGGCGCCAGGATCAACCCTCCCCCACCCGATTACCACCAACAGGACTAACCATGAACGACCAACTTTCACAGGCACTTGCAAGCGTTATCAGCCAGGGTGCTGGCGCGCTTTCGTCGGGCATCACGTTCTTGCAGTCGGAAATCCCCGATGTCATCGCCCAACTGCTGCTGTGGAAACTCGTGTGGTCGGGTGCGAAGGCAATCTTTTTCCTGGCGGTTGTCATCGCGTGCCTTCGACTCTTCAAGTTCTTCTACCAGAAAACCGCCCTGTATAACGAAGCCTGCGCGCGAATCAAGCGGGCAAAATACGGAAGCGACGAATGGGATGCCGCCAAAAATGACATGGATGTCTACGAGGATGGCAGTATCGCTGGCTACCTGGGCTGCACCGTCTGCGTGCTTGGGCTTGGAATAGCAGGCTTTGGCGTCTTCGCCCAGGTCGGCAATGTCATTCAAATCTGGCTGGCACCGAAGATTTATCTGATCGAATACGCCGCGTCGCTGGCGAAATAATCAGCAATCAACAATCACAAATGGAACTGTCATGGATAAAGCCGAAGCTCAAAAGCAATTGAAAAACCTGGAAGATAAGTTCAGCGAGGAAGTCGCTGCGCTGCGCAAAATCATCGAAGCGCCAGAGGTCGCGCCATCTTTGTTGACTGGACCTGAGCCGGGTAGTTCCAAACCTTATTGGGTGCTGGGCGAACATCCGGTAGACGGGCATCTGCGGGCGAAGAATTATTTCGCAAAGTCTCCCAACACAGCCAACTATTCACATGGCAACGTTTTTCCCAACAGAGACACTGCCAGCGCCCACGCCGAAGCCATCAGCACCATGCTCACGCTGCGACACCAGCCGGGGACGGTCTCCCCCGTCTCCGACAAATCGCAGTATCTGATCGACCTGGATGGCGACTTGATCGCGCGGGTTAAGTCTTATTGCCGCGCTGATCTGAAATTCACCAGACTGTCGCCGTGCTTCGACACCGAAGAGCAGGCACAGGTCGCGCTCGATACGCTCGGGGCTGATCGCGTCAAACGGATGTTTGAAACCCTGCATGGCATCAAGAGTTAACCGTGACGGGCGTCGCGCCGGTCGCTGACGCCCACAATAAAAACATCGACAACAAGATCGGATAAACGCGATGAAAAAGTTTCTCTGCACCATGTCCGACCGCAGCGTTAAGCCTCACTGTCGTTGGGCCGTAATTACAGATGACGGATATGTAGACCCAACCGATGATGACTGCGGAACGCCAATCGAAGACTTTGTAATGTATTTCTGCTCGGACATCGAGGTTTCGCGCGATCAGGCGTTTGAGATTTTTATGCGCTTGATTGAAGCCAGTGAAGACGGCGAGCGGGCAAACCTACGGGATGTCATCGACGCGGTTGTCGCCTCCACCTGATACGCACAATAAAACCATCGACAACAAAACAGGTAAACGCAATGAAATTTCCCAAGCACCTGCGGACACAACTGGTCGCGGACGTTCGGGCGGTCTGCGCGGCGCAAGCCAAGATGCTTTCCGAAAAGCAGTCAGCAGACCTTCAGGATCGCCCGTTCACGGCAGAAATGATCGCTGAAATTCGGAAGCAGTCGCCGTTCGCGTTCGTTCACGAAATCAATGCGCAGCGCTCCTACGATGACAAGCACCCGCGTTGGCGCAGCGAGAATTATCTTCCGCGCGTGCTGGAACCGTCGCATGTGGACGGACGGTGCTGGCTGAACGAACTCTACGACCGCGACGGCTACGACCTGAATGACGAAACGCTGCGCACCGCCGTTGTCTGGGCGCTGCGTCAGGTTGCATCAGGCGAAGGAGCTTGATGATGACGAAAGACGACGCGCTGGACTTGGCGCACAGGTATCGAATCCCGCTGGGCGAGGGCTTTCACACTCTGGGAAGCGGCGTGGTGGAAAACATCATCGCTGCGGCAGACGAATGGAAATACCGCAAGCCTATTGACGCCAACGGATCGCGCGCCCGCTACTTCTACGCCTACATGCAGCGGGCGGCTTCCCGTGACTGACGACGAACGAATGGTGCCTGCCCCACGGGCGCACCATTCAATCATCGACAGCAAAACAGGTAAACACCGTGTTAATTCCGAATCACATCACCTGCTGGACGGACTATCCGTTCAAGACACTGGGTGACAAGCCATACGAACTCGCCCCAATCCGACACGTCAAGATTCTCGGTTGGGACGGAAACAAATACGTGCTGGTGCGCGACATAGAAACCGGCGTCGTGCTTGGTTCCGTCAAGTGTGGCTACCTGTATCGCAACCGTGCCCGCCTGGGCCACGGAGCAAAGCCCGTAAATCCACGCAAGATCGAAAGGTTCGGCCAAACCAGCGAGTATTACGACTGGATTGAGGGCGATTTGTAATTTGTCGCCGCCACCTGACGCCCACAATAAAACCATCGACAACAAAACAGGTAAACAACATGGCCAAGCAAGAATTCGACCGCGACCGAGACATTTACGCCTATATCTGGGGTGATAAATTCGAGAGCTGGTCGCACATCAATGTGCGGATTTTCAACGCTGTTCGATCCGTATGGAGTTACGACGGCATCTGGATCGAAGCGCGATGCCAGGGCGGTGGCTCAGGATACCGCGACGATGGGACGCCTGAAATGTATGGCTTTCAATGGGGCGCTGTGCCGCAAGCGACGGTCATGTCGCTGTGCGCAGTCGAGTCTGCAGCCAAGGCCATGCGCAAAATCGCGCGCAAGTTTGAATCGGAAGACCTGCGCGAATCGCTGGGTTTCGCCAGCTTCGCCTCCAAGCTGCTGCGCGCAGCAGGCGCGAAACACTGCTTCATCAATCAAAACTTCAATCGAGGTTTTGAAGGCGCCATCACCGAATCGCTGCCCTGCTTTACCACGCCCGAGGATATATACCGCGAACTTGATGCGCTGGAACGTGCGGCGCTGGCTCAAGTAGCGTCGAAAAGCGAGTGGGCGGCATGATTAAGGTCAAAGACATCGTCTACGAAAATGGCGCTTCCTGGGTGCTGCGAAGTGGCAAGGAGAGCTGTTATTTCGTAATGGTCAATGGCGTATCGCTTGCGAAATCAGATAGCGCATACCCGCTCGACGAGGACGGGCTATCTATCGCCAAGGCGCGCTGCGACTGGCTGGCGAAGCGAGAAGCAGAAAGGCAGCCCACGAAGAAGGTGGTCCTGCTCGATGACCGGCACGTCATTATCGACGCACCGGGGCGCTATATCGCCCGCAACGGACGCGTCGTCGAAATATTCAGGATCGACGACCCCAAGAAATCGACCTTCAACTGCAAGGGACTCCGACTGCGCAAAGGGTTGAATGGAAAGGTTGAGCGCAAATACGACATCTGGCATCCGTCTGGCGCGAGATTGGCGATTTCCGAAAGCCCCTGGGATGTCATCACCAAGGAAAAATCATGACCGAAGAACGTCACGAATGTTTTGACCACGGCCACTGGTATCAGGATTGGGACGGTGCCATTTATATCGTCCCCGATGACCGCTATGGGCTGGCCGAAACCTATGGGCCAGACGGTGAAATGCTGGATGCAATCAACAAGGCTTACCGCGAGTGCTGGCCCACGCCTTCATGGCAGGTTGACCCCGAAGTGATCGCAGAAAAGCTGGACCTGGAAACCGTTCCTGAATATCTGCGCAGGTTCGATCCCGAAATTGGCTACTACCACGCGTGAGGCAGAACATGAAAGTCATCTGGAAATTCGAAATCCTGCACAACCAACCCATCGAAATGCCGGTGGGGGCGAAAATTCTGACCCTGAACACAAGGCGAGTCGATGTGCGTTTGGGCAGAGTGTGACCCTGACGCACCAACTGAGGCGCGAATCTTTCGCGTGGTCCCGACCGGCTGCAGAGTCGGAGCTGACGAACACTACTCCGACATGCGATACATCGGCACCGTGTCATTCAATAACTTCGTTTTGGTGTGGCACATTTACGAGTTGATCAAATAGGAAACCGTTTAAATCGCGTCACAAGCGATTATCTCGCTGACCCGCCATAACCCCACCACCCAGCAAAATAAAACGCGCCTGGGCGATCCTGGCGCGACAAGGAGCATATTGTGCGACATGACCTGAAGCCAGGATTCAATGTGGACAGAATCGACGTGCAGGCGGGGACAAACGAACTCACCGCTTGCGGATACACCGACCCTTGCACCGTCGAGGTCATTCGATACGCGCTGATGCGCTGGGCACGCGGCGAAGAAGAGCAAGCGGAGCGCGGCGCAATCGACGAGTCCTTTCATGGCATTCCATTCACCTGCTGGCGCAGGGTGCTGGCTGCCGCCATGTCAGCGACAGAATGAAGCCATCAAACAAATAAAGGTAAACATCATGCCGATACTGATCAGCAAAACCTACGAAATCTTGGACGAGGAATCGCTGGAAGCGGGCGAAACAAATGACCGCGGATTCGAGTTCGAGGATAAAGAGTTCGACTTCAAGGAACTGGTGCGCGAACTGGAAAATTACCCGAATCCCTCATGTTATCCCGGTGTGCCGCACTGGGTCAGCTCAAACGACGACCCCGACCTTGCCACGGGCGACACCGTGATCTACAGCCTGCACCCAGGGCGTGACGCCCGCAGTCAGCGGTATTGGGCGAAAGCGTGTCGGGCTGCCGGTATCTGCGACTGAAAATAACACAATCACAACAACAGGTAAACATCATGGACAAGAAAGAACTTCAAGCGCTGCTGGATGAAGTCGCGGGGATTCTGGGCGGCACAGCACTCGCTGTGCATGATTGGACCGGCTACATTGACCTGCCAGAAATCAATAAGTTGGCGCGAATTTTCTTTCGCGTTGACGGGAAAAAGCTGTGGGTCAGCGGACATACCACCCTTTCCGGCGAGAACAAATACTGGCTACCGAGTCGCGCTGATGTGATTGGTATTTCGTGGGCGCGGGGAGCGGCTGTCATTGCGAAAGAAATCCAGAGCAGGTTTCTGCCTGAATACACGGAATGGATTGATGAAGCCGCGACGCTAATCGCCGAGAGCGACGCCCGCGATGCCATACTTCACGCCAGGGCGAATGTGATCCGGGAAATCATTGGCGATAATCACTCATATGAGCATGCGAACTTCACCTTTCATGGCTATGATCGGGAGCGAGGACTGTCAACCAGCGGAGGCGTCAACAGCGTTGATGTCACCTTGGAAATGCGCGTAACCTTCGAGGAAGCGAAGACGATTCTTCGGATGATCAACAAGGGGCGAAAGAATGCGTAGTCTGATACTTGCAGGAACCGCGCTGCTGGCGTTTGGAGCGGTTGCATCTATGCCCATCCACGCTGAAGAGCGCGGCAGCGCAACCTATGTGGGCGGCGGTCGCTACACCTGCCACGACCGCAGCGCCGAATGCGCCATCGTCAAGCAGAACAATCGCCGCATTGACGAGTATGAAATCAGGGAGCGCCAGCAGCGCGACCGCCCGTATGTGAACCCCGACCCCACATTCAGCAGCGGGTCTGACCGCTGGTATCAACCGTCTGGCAGCAAACAGAAAAAGGAACGCAGCAAATGATCTGGTTTCTCCTTCTCGTGTTCTCGCTGGGTGTGGGGCTGGTTGGGCAAGGCTGGTGGTTCTTCATCTTGATCGCGGTCTCGTGCTTTCTCGATGTTGCCTGGGGAAGGCCCATGCGTGAACGCGAACGCATTGAAAAAGAAATCAATGATTCTTGGCGGTGATAACTTCCTGACACTATAAATTGTGCGGAAACGCAGAAATTCTTGCGCCCAAAAATGTAAGTTACCACTAACCAACTGACAGGCGAAGCGATGAACAGATATTTCTTCAACGTCAAAGAAAGCATGCAGGTCATGGTGGTGGCTGACACGCCCCATGAGGCCATGGAGTCCCTGCTGGACGACCTGGGGGTGCGTCTGGTTCGGGCAGTTGAAGACCCAACCGTCATGGTGGGCGATACGCGGGTGGCGCCGATCAAGTTGAACGCCAAGATCATCCCGTTTCGCCCGCGCAGCACGCCTGCGATGAACGATCAAGATTGATACATGGACAACACGGGAAACGCCATGACCACCTACACCTTTTCGATGGACCTGCGAGTCCACGACGAACACGCGATCCGCCAGCTTGCTCGCCAGCAAGCGATCAACGATGGTTTGGGCGACGAAATCGCCGACGAATTCATGGACGAGGACATCAACGATATCACCGACTGTCTGCAGATGATTCTCGACCCTAGCTGCATCGAAGGCGCAGAGATTCTTGGGTCTGCCGCTGAATGCACAGCAATCGACTGGGCGGAATAACGATGGGCAAGTCACAACCGCAATATCTGATTGAAGCCTTGGCGTCATGCAAGACGCACCCGAAGGGCGCACAAATCATCTGCACCGGACCGCGCCACTGCATTGCTCGCGGCTGGCGAGTCATTAAACGAATCTAGGAGCCACCATGAAGGGAATTACCGAGCGCATCGAGGGCGACAAGCTGATCCTCGAAATCGACCTGAACGGCAACTTTGGCGTGTCCTCGACAGGGCGCTCCATCACCATCGCTACCACCGAAGGCTTCCAGAAGATCGAGGCCCGCCCCGGCATGAGCTATTCGGTCAACGTGAACCTGCCCGTGCGCTACGCCAAGCAAGCGCAGGCAAAGCCCGCGTCCAGCCAGGATGACGGGATCGAGAACATCGAGGTCTGACATGGGTCTAGACATTACCGCATACAGCAAGATCGGCGACTTCATCGAGGCAGAAATCACTGACGCGACCGACGCGCTGATTGACGCACGCAAAGCGCGCCTCCTGTGGGTTAACCCCGACTTTCCTGGACGCGCCGACCCCATCACGAAGACCGGCGTCTACGCCATCCCTGACGACGCCCAAAAATTCCACTTTTGCGCAGGTTCATACAGCGGCTACAACCAGTGGCGCAACGAACTCGCCCGCATTGCAGGATACGAAGACGCGGGCGAAAAACGATACGACCGCGGTTGCTGGGCCAAAGGCATTGGGCCGTTCCACGAGCTGATTGATTTCAGCGACTGCGAAGGCGTCATTGGCGCCGATGTCGCGAAGCGTCTTGCTGTGGACTTTTGCGACTTCGCGGGCAGCGCTATGCAGCAGAACAACGACTTCACCAGGACATACCTGGACTTCATGCATGTGTTTCGAATGGCTGAGCATGGTGGTGTCGTCATTTTCCACTGATCGTTCCTGGGTCTGAAACCCACAATAAATCATCACACAACGGGAGAAAACCATGGGTCTGGATATGTATGCGTTTGCGGTCGATCAAGCGGTTGTCGGCGACAAAAAAGTTGATACACAAGTCATCATCAGTGACGACGACGAAAATGGTGAGGAAATTCACTACTGGCGCAAGCATCACGACTTGCATGGCTGGATGCAGCGTCTCTACCAATCCAAGGGCGGACAAAGCGAGAGCTTCAACTGCGATCAGGTCGTTCTGACCAGCGAAGACCTTGATCGCCTCGAAACCGACATCAAAGAGGGGAAGCTGCCCCGCACCGAAGGATTGTTCTTTGGCAACAACCCGCCCGACGTTGAATCCCACGCGGACGACTTCGAGTTCATTCGCAAGGCACGCGAAGCCATCGCTGATGGCAAGGCGGTCATTTACGACAGTTGGTGGTGAGCCATGAGCCAATACCCTGAACATGACAAGCTGAAAGCGCTGAACGGCAAGAACCAGATTGTCGGTAATTTCCTTGGATGGCTGTTCGAAAGTAACCGGCTTATCGCTCAATGGGGCGAAGACGATCAACTCTTGCCAGACATGCGATGCATCGAGGAAATCATCGCCGACTACTTCGGTATCGACCGCAACGAGCTGGAAGCGGAAAAATATCAGATGATCGAAGCCATGCGTGCCGCCCAGCAACCGTAACAATCAAGCATCGCAACTACAAAACGAGAAACGCCATGACGAACAACCAACAAACGATTGAACCTGACGACCGAGACAGTTTGGCGGCAATGGCAACCAAACAAATGATCGAAGACCACGGCGAAGTCACCACCGAGGCGGCACTGTTGCTGCTTCAGTCACGCACCGTGGTCGACGCAATCATGTCGCTGGACGCATCCCTGGAACAGCGTCGGGAAATTGCGCTCTGGGCTGCGCAGTTGTTCTCTGAAATTTTTGCCCTCATGCACAACAACATCGACGCGCTGGGTCACCCGAAGGATGTGTGCGCCATCGCCAGCGCCATTGGCGCGCTGATGGAGCCCAACGAAGACGCGCAGGAAGCTGCTTAAACCGCGCCATGCTCCATTTTTCTTTTTTTCTAACCCTCCCAGCAGTGTTTCTAACCATCCCAGCGCCCGTCAGCGCGGATGAAGATGGTAAGACGCAGCGGGAAATCGCCCAGGGCCACGATGCCGCACCAAGACGCTGGCGATCATGAATCGGGGCGGCCGCCATGACGGTGGTCGCTGTCCCGCCCAAAACACCCGCAACCTGGAACTTGAGAATCGTGTGCGCCTCCCCCTGGGGCGCACACTTATTACATCAACAAACAAAAGGTAAGCGCCATGTTCTACGTCAAATTCTCCCGCAACACCGGCAAGATCGGGCCCGACAGCCAGCGATTCGGACCCTACAAAACAGTAGAAATGCTGGTGGACAGCGACGAAGGGTTTTCGCCGATTCTGACTTGCACAACGCTCGACGGAGCTGTGATCGAGCTTGCCTGGTATGACTACGGTGGCTGGTATTGCGATTACGACGGCGACGTCTACCGCGCATTCGAAATTACCCACAAGGACTGAATCATGAAACCGTCAGAACGCTACGCCTGGATCGAGGAATACCTTCACGGCAAACTTGTGGGCGAATCGGTCGATGTATTGGATAAACATTTCTTTGATGCCTACATCGAGGCCACCGGCGCCAAGTGCAGCATAATGATTTATGGCGCAGACAAATGCCAGCAGCTTGGGCGTGATCTGAGTGGGATGCACAAAATGGGTCGCCTTACTCGACACGCCACCGGGCTCGAAGGCATGGCGGGCATGGGTTTTCCCCGATGGGTCTATGTGTATCGCCTGCCCCGCTGACGCACCATAACCCTACACTAACAAACAAGAGGTAAACGCTGTGGACCACCTGACACTGCTACGCGACACAAAACGAATCGCGCTCCTTGCGGACACCATATACCGAGACGTGGGTAAATGGAACCCGCCATCCGCGTTCACCATCAAATGGGTGGCAAACGAAGCAATGGCGCTGGCCGAACTCGCTCGAAAGCTCAGCGCTGACGCAGAGAGTGAGCTGGCCCGACGCGCCGGTCAATGGACACCAGAATAACCCTACACCAACAAACAAGGGGTAAACACCATGCACGCACGAACCGCCAAGGCACTGATCGAACTGCTGACCACCCAGGCGATCAACCTGGATTGCATCCACCCCGATGACGCGGACACACTGTTTGCGATCAGCATGACCGACCCCGAGGAAGATGGGTGGCGCAAGCGTCGCCTGTGGCTGCTGGAACGCGCCATTGTGCGCAAGATCGTCACCGACGCCGCGTCGATGGGCTACACCATGAACCATTTCGACGGCGAATACGAGTCGGAAGACAACACCAACAATCCGTTCGAGATCATGAAGGCGATCATGGCGTCAGACGAAGAAAGCATCACGTTCTTCAATGGCGACAGAGCGGTCGGAACCGTCCAGCTCGTCTACGGCAACGATGGCTACGACGTCATTGCGGACAACACCGAAAACGACGAAATGAATCGCATCCTTGCGGGCGCGACAGCGATGTCCGAAGCCATCTGCGAAATCATGGAGTGAACGACGTGCCGAGACACGACGCATTCTCTGTCGAACGGACAATGCCCGATGGCAGCACCAGGCGCACCCCGGTTCCTGACGCGCAACTGTTCTACGCCACTATCGCGGGCGAACGCACGTTACTGGCGGTTCACCCCGACCAGGAAGACCCGGAATCGCTTGCGGTTTCGCACGTTTCGACGGGCAAGCGCGTGACTATTGTCACCGCGTTTGAACGACTCCGGGCGCTGGATATTTGGCCCGAGGCAGCGCGCTTAGCCCTGGCCCGACTGGCCCGCGAAGTGGGCGCAGGCAAGCTGGCGTATCGCCTCGTGTGCGCGGACCTCGAAGTCGCGGAAAGTGGGCGAAGCACCGCCGCCACAAAGATTCGCGCCAGCGAAGCGCTGCGATATTGACGCCGCACCATGACGCGCACCATGTAGCTATCGAAACAACAATGGCAAACGTCATGGAAAACAGAGCGTTAAACGCGCTGCGCCGTCACGTCACGGGCGCAATCGAGCGGGGCGAAAAACAGCCCATTCTGGAACAACGCGCCGACTGGCAAACGCAAGCCAGGGGCACGAACGCGCAGGAATACGAAATCTACGTCGCTGCGGCAAAGTCGCTCGGCTGGCGCGTCAAAACCTACGACGAATGGGTGAACTCATGAACTCGGAAAACGACTGGGATACCCCGCTGCGTGAAGGCGGACAGACATATCGGGAATACCTCGACACCATTGAGGCATACCACTTCTGCCCAGCTTCCTACAAGGTCTGGGCCGCGTGGCAGCGCCACTACGCGAAGGTCGCCCAAGAGGGCGCCGCCAACTGACGCGCACCATGTAGTTATCAACAAACACGGGTAAACATCATGATCAAAGAAATTGTCGCTTTCGCGGGCAGCTATCGCCTGAAAAACCTGAAGTCTTGCAACGGGAGCGATGGCCTCGCGTGGTCCGCAACGCTCTACAAAGACGGACGCAAGCTGGGCGAAGTGCGCGACGGCGGTCATGGCGGGCCGGTAGAGTTTAATCTGAGCGCGAGCGACCTTAATGCGTTGACCGCCTACTCAGTAACCAAAGTTGACCCCAGCTTTGAGCCAGAAGGAAGCTTCGTGGCGGCGCTGGCTGACTACACCGAATCCATCAAGCGCATCAAGCGCATGGGCAGTAAGTCCGTGGTCGCGATCATCGAAGGGGACACCGATGACTACGGTGTGCCGCAAAGAGTGTCGCAGTTTCGATGCGCGCCGACACCTGCCAACCTTGCGGCAATCAAAGCAAAGTATCCAGGATACCGCCTGCTTGCTGACGAAATCGCGCTTTGGTAAGTGTGCGCCGCACCGTGACGCGCACCATGTAGTTATCGACAACAAACAGGGGCAAACATCATGGGGTGGATGTATTCGCCGTCGTGGCGCACCAAGCAAGAACTGGTAGCGCACTTGGCGGAAAACAGGGGCGGGAAATGCACCGTCATCAAGCACTCGACTGTCGGAAACCACTGGTGGGCGGTATTCGAGTGGAAGGAGACAGGCCGTCGCTTCATCGTGCTGTGTCTGCTATCGAGTGGGCGCGAAGATGGCTGGGGCTACAAGGACATGGACGAGTCGATGGGGCCGTTCTACTACGACTGCCCGCTGGGGTTCCTGAAGATCGCCGGCGAACCCGCCAATAACAACGCGAAGTTATGGCGCGAAAAGGTCATCGAGTATCACGCGAACAAAGCTCGGATTCGCGCGGCAAAGCCCTCTGTTGGCGATGTGCTGGAAGTCTACGGGGTTGAATACCGTCTGACGACCAATGTGGGGCGCCGGGGGTGGAACGCCCGTCGCGTGTCCGATGGCGTTGGGCCGTATCGCTTGACGTGCGCACAGGTCAACCAGGCGGTCGCAACAAAGCTGGCTCTGGCATAGGCGTCGCGTGGGTCACTGGGGCTGCAATCGCAGCCCTTTTTGTTATCACCCCCTCCTGCCCGCTACCGTCACTATAAAGACTCAACGACCTCACTGGTAACCGACATGAAAAGCCAAGAAATTTTCAACCGCGTTTTGACGCACCTGCGCAAACAGGGCCGCGTATCAATGAAATTTACTCCCGGTCATGGCATTACCTGCGCATATCGCGGCTATGCCGGCAGCATGTGCGCTGTCGGGTGCCTGATTTCAGACGAGGCGTATGACCCCGACTTTGAAGGCGAGAGCGTCAACGGCGAGCGCGTGGAAGCGGCGCTCAAGGCGTCGATTGGGCGCGTCACAGAGCGCCAATTTGATTTGCTGCTCCGGCTTCAAACTGCCCACGACGACTATATCGCCAAAGGCATGGGCGAGTGGGAAAAGCAAATGCAGCAAATCGCCAATCAGTTCAACCTGAAATACGCGCCGCCCGCTTGAACCCAGAATAACAACATCAACAAAACAAATAGGTAAGCGCTATGACGCAAGCGAAAGAACTGGTGCGGGTGAAGGAAATCACCTTCACCTTCAAAGAAGGTTTAACCTACACCTGCAACGCGTTGCCCCTGACGGTGCGCTCCTGGGCGCAGGCGAACGCACTACTGCACACTTGGTCTGATACCGCGCCCAAAAACGGCGGTTACGATAAGGTTGATTTCAGCGTTACGTGGAGCGACGCGAGCGAGCCTGCATACAAGGGTCGCTACGACCTGAAGCATTGGGAGTGCCCAGGCGAACAGTGCGACCTCGCCGCTCACGTCCGCGAATACCTGGAATTCTACGCGGGCATCGCGCACCCCGCTCACCTGACCGAAGAGCAATACCGCAAACACGTCGGCGATGGCGACCCTGCTGCCAAAGACATGCTCGATACACTTTCTTTTGAGGATTAACCATGCCCCAGTTCGACGAATACTCGCAGGCGCAAGTTGACCAAATGCGCGACATCGGCAACGCCCTGCTCAATGGCGCCGACGCGATTGAGCAATGTTTTTTCCTGCAAAAACAGGTCGATGAATGGCGGGCCAAATACGTGCAGCTGCTTGACGACGACCTCAAGCACAGCCAAGAAATGGTCGGCCAGACCCTGAAGGGCTTGCTGGCTAAAACGAACGAGGACTAGACCATCATGACGCAAAACATCGAAACCATCGTTGCGGCGCACCGCATCGCCGCCAACCTGCGCGCCCAAGGCAAAGACCCCTGGACATACCGCGTCCGAATCAAAGACCTGTTCGTTGAGAACCCCAAAAACGAAGACATGAGCGAAATCGCCCAGGGTGCCGCCAAGCGTTTGCGGGCTGCGTTGCCTGCGTCCATGTTCGATGTCACCCACCAAGACTACGACCCCGAAATCGACTGCATTGTTGAGGCGTTCGAGTGCATCTGTATGGGCGACGATCTGGACGATGGCGAACTGGTTGAAGAGTTCAATACGATCCTTGACGATCTCTACAACTGGGCGGACATCAACCGCCTGTGGGTTAAGTAAGCGCGCGGTCTCAGCCTTATAATGGCGCGACATCGAACGCCATTCCACAGCCATGCCGCTTCCCAGCACCCTTGTCGCCACGCTTGACCGTGGCGTTGTCCTTGATGTCACCCTTGAAGGACTGCCCTTTCGCTTCTACGTCGCCCAGCGCCCCGCTGATGTCGAAGAGGTCGCAAGCCTCGTCCCGGAAGCGCAATTCCGGGGCGCAGGCGACGTCCATGTGCTTGCCATCCACGACGGTGACGACGCATCAGAGCAAATCCAGGACGCCCTCTTCAACCTGAGTCCTGGCGACGCGGTGGCGCTGCTCTGCACCGGCGCACAGGCATACGACGACGCATTGGCTGAACTCAGACAACCCGCCATGACAAATGAATCCCACACCCCAGGCCACATCTTCATGGTGGTCGCGCCCAGCGGCGCAGGCAAATCAACCCTGGTTAACGCCCTACTCGCTCAAGACACCACGCTGACGCTATCGGTATCATGCACCACGCGAGAGCCGCGCCCGGGCGAAGTCGACGGCAAGCACTACCGCTTCGTCTCGGTCGATACCTTCAACGCGCTGCGCGACCGTGGCGATATGCTCGAATGGGCAGAAGTTCACGGAAACCTCTACGGCACTCCCCGCGACCGCATCGCCCAAGCAATCACTGCTGGCACCGATGTCCTGCTGGAAATCGACTGGCAGGGCGCACGACAAGTCAGAGCGCACTACCCTCAAGCAATCGGCATCTTCATCCTGCCACCTTCCATCGAGGCGCTGGAAACGCGACTGAACAAGCGCGGGCAAGACGCGCCCCGGGTCATCGCTCGACGCCTACTCGCTGCGGGCGGTGAAATGGCACACGCTTCTGATTGCGAATATATCGTTATAAATCAAGACTTTAGCGTTGCATCACAACAATTGCAGGCAATTGTCACTGCTGCCCGCCTGCGCTACACAACACAATCCGTCCGCCACGCTGACCTCTTTATGCAGTTGGGCATACGCAAGCCCATCAATCCCTAACCACCCTCAGGAACCACACTATGGCCCGCATCACCGTTGAGGACTGCCTCGAACAAATCCCCAATCGCTTCGATTTGACGCTTGCCGCGACCTATCGCGCCCGAGAGCTTGCCCAGGGCCATGAGGCACGCGTCCAAAGCCACAACAAGCCCACCGTGACCGCACTGCGCGAAATCGCCCAAGCAGCGACTGGCGTCGAAATGCTGCGCAAGGTTCCGAGCTAAGACGCGCACAATCACCATATCGAAAGAGACAGAGAATCCATCATGGGCACCGTCACCACCTATACGATCAATGAGCTTGGCAAGGAAGCGATCAAGGCATTCATCGCTGAGCATCACGAGTTGGGCGATGACGGCATCGCTGACGCCTTGATTGCTACAGTGGTGACACGCGCTGAAGATTTATTGAGCATCGGGTATGCCTACCCGATCATACTCGAAAGCGGCGAAACCAAGACAGGGCGCGGGGTTGATATGCCGCTTAGCCGCGAACATTACGACATCAAGACCGAAGAAGTCCCAAAAGTGGACATCATGGGGTTTCCGATCACTGACGCGCATCATCCAAGTATCGAAACAGAACCGAGAGCGACCATGAACATCACGCAAGCATTTGTCAATCCCGCAGACCTTTTGTCTGCGTTGCGACGCATGGACCAAGAAGGCGAACCCTACCAATTCGTTGGGTCAGCACCCCCGCACGGCAGCAGCAAACCGAGCGTTGCGTTGAGCGTGACGAAGCCCGCCTATCTGACGCTGTGGATTGACGGCGCTGAAACCCAGCACACAGTCACCCTGAACGATGATGGCACCTACCAGGTGTATACAGCAGTGGAGCTGTAGGCGCTCGCGTCTGAAGTTAGCTCGACGACGCAGTCCCGACAGAACGGTTTCTATACTTCGGGCCCAATCACCCTTCTACAGGAAATCGAAATGAACAAAGACATCACCATCACGATCAGCGGCCCCTTCTGCAGCGGCAAATCAACCCTCGCGGTCGCCATCGCTGACCTTCTGAACAACGCAGGCGTCGCGACTGAAATCAAGGACGACGAAGAAACCGACGCTTATGCGCGGGCGGTCATCCGCAGTGAAATGCAAGCGCGACTGGGTGGGTTTGCCGCAGACGAGCGAGTTGTCACCATCAAGACCGCGCACACACCGCTGACGCGGTCGATCCTGCGCTAAGCGCGCACACTGTCTGTTCTCTGTTATTCTCTGACCCACACCATCATGGTGTTTACCTAGGTGCTTCGCACCCTTCGACCCCGCCCTGTGCGGGGTTCTTTTTGTCCCGGCGATTTGCAAAGGCTAAACCAGTCTCGTAAGTAATTGATTTTAAAGTCTTTTCTTTGAAGGCAAGTCAGTTGAAGAAGCCCCGGCAAACCCTCCCCGAGTCGCTAAATCACATAGGTGATTGATTTTAAAAGACTTTCTCGACCCACAAAAGCGAAACGCCCCAAGAACGAATCAAGGGGCGCTTCAGGTGGTCAACGCTTGCGCGACTGACAATGTCTTTTAAGGGACAAAGCAATATACCGCAATGCGAAGAACCACGCTAACAAAGAGGCGGGAAAAGACAGCGAATCGTCAAGGGCAACCACGGTCAAGACGAATGCAAACCATAAATAGTCTACAAGCACGAAAAAGACTGCGGATAAGAGAACCCGTCAGACAGACAGCAAGAGACAATCAGTCGCGGATGATCTATAGAAAACAACGAGAGGTAAGACAAACAACCAGGTAAGCACTTAGACAAGGGAAGCCATACGTAAGCGTAAGACATTAGGCGCGGTAAGAAGCATGCCATGCGTAAGGTATAGGTAAAGGCAATGTAAGGTAGAACCCTTAAGTAAACGTAAGGTAAGGGGCGACGTAAGGTAAGACCCTTAAGTAAGCGCAAGGTATAGGTAAGCGTAAGGTATAGGTAAAAGACCCTTAAGTAAGGAAAATTTTGGCTTCCCTCCGCTTTAACGTCCGCCCTGCCTGACTCCGCGTAGCCTGATTCCCCCGCCGTTACTGGCCTTTTTCGCCTTTTGCCCGCCCACGCTTTGTTCGGCCCATGTTCGGCTACACCCCGGCCCCCGTATTCGGCTGCATCGCCATCAGGCACATTCGGCCCCGCTCCTGTCTGGGTGTAGAGGCGCGTCAACCAGGCTCCCGCAGCACCCACCTCTTCCCGCCTCTTTCTCATTGCTGCGGGCCTTCTTGTGCCTAAATCGGGGGTTGGGGGCGCCTGAAATCGTCGTTTTTGGTCGAATTCAAACGCTGCCCTTTTCTAGCGTCATGCCACCCCTTAGGCGTTGGGTTCACAAACCCCTGCAAACATTGAAGATCACGTTTTGGTCGGAATTCAAACACCGCCCTGGTTTTCCTCTTTTTCAGCGCCTTTTTGCCCCGTTTTGACCCACATTTTGAGCGGAACCGCTGCTTCAGAATAGGCGGAACAGGAAAGAGGACTCATTTTTCTGTTTTTCTGACATTTCTTAGCAGGAAATATCACTGCCCACGGGAACGAATAGAATTTTCTATCGTCTCCTTCGAGGGTGAACAGAAGAAAATTCCAAATTGACGCCTTTTCAGTGGTTATCACTGCTGTGATTTCCTCTAACCGGGGCAAACAATACTGGCATACCAACAAACCACAGGTAAACGCCATGAACTACCTCAAAGCCCACGACATTTCCAGCATCGTATGGGGTGCGTTCAACCAGCGGGCTGGTGCCCTGACGTATCTCGGGGCTGATGGCGCCCGCCGCTTTCATATCATCAACGCCCGCCCCCGCAGTAGCACGAACATGCTCGCAGTGGACGTGATCGACGACGCCACTAGCGCGGTCGTAATGGTTGTGATCGCCAGCGACATGAATGAAAACGAGGGGCGGTATCAAGAAGAAAGCGAAAGTGGGAATCTGTGGTTCTGCAATCTAGAAATTGCAGTATCGAAGCTGGATGACAGCGCCCTTGAAGAATTTTTGATGATTGCGACCGCTGAACTGGTTGCAGACGTAATGGACGCAGTGATTGCGGTCTAAGCAAACGCGCATCCTCAGTGCGTGGCTCACCATATCGACATTCCAACCACAAACCACGGTAAATACAGCATGGAAAACCAGACGATCGTTCTGAATGGCTTGACCCTCGACCCCCGCGTGCAAGCGATCATGCCCGCACTGGAACAGCCCGACGAAGACGCGCACGACGGGATTGTGCTGGATCAGCTATACCTTTCGCAGTTCAGACAGCAAGCCAGCGACGAAAGCCCCGTGGCGCGTCATACGTTCGTCTATGACCTGCGACGCGGGGATGAAGATATGCAGGTGCGCATCACCTATCAGCCCGTCGATGAAGACGAAGGTGGGGTCTATTACGATGTCGAAATCCAGACATTCAGCGACACCAACAACGCGATGGACAGCGCCCTTGCGGTGCTTGACGCGGTTCGTCATCACAAAGCAATGGGGCATGACGTCTTGGACGTCAAAGCGTAATTCACCCCAGAAACGACCAAAGCCCCGAAAGGGGCTTTTTGTTTACCTGAAAATTCAGGAAAGTTACTTGCTTGTTGCGACGTAAACTTCGAGGAAGTTTAAATTTAAAATCAGCCCCTGTCAAGTCGACGAATCAGGACAGACGAATACCGGCGAAGTTATCTCGTTTTTGGCATATAGGGTCCGACTTTCCTCCACTCAATGCAAATAAGCCCCGTCAGGGGCTTTTTCTTTGTCCACCCATACCAACCCACCACCCTCCCCTGTCGGACCCCCAGCTGGGCGTTTAGGGGTTTCCTGACCCCATGAGTGATAGTTACTACTCACCATCATTCATTCCAGGGGCAAACCATGAAGCAATCGACCAAAGAACTGATTCAAGCCGCGATTACAGGGGTCATTGTGGGCTGCGTGTTCTATGTCGGACTGGTGATCGGAGTCAGTTAAGCGCTTGTCATGTTAGTTAGCGGTAACTACAATGTCCCCAGGTCAGCGAGATAAGTTTGTGCTTGTTGATCTATTCTTGATTCTTCCGGGCAGTGGTTCAACGGTTCGGGTCAAGTCTTATTGATGCTAGAACGGAAATCCAAAGCATCAGCGTCGGAGCGGGCGGTGCCAGAAAAACAGTAAAGTATGGCGTTCGTAACCCCCAACAGCGCGGATTAGGTCTTCTCACCAGGGTATGCGGACTCAACCGTCCTGGTGATACACAGGCTAAATGTTGGGATGGGTTGAGAGTAGTGGCAAAGACACAGGCCATTGATTAGCAAAGTCTGGGTGGTTGCAGTTTATACCTGCAACCCCTAGGCGAAACTTTGCTTCTCCTCCACAGGGCCACCGCCTTCGGCGAAAACAAATTACACGGTTTTTCCTTTTATACACGCGCACGCGCGAGGCAAAACAACCGGTCCTTTTCTTCCCAGCAAAGTCGTGATAACCCAGGCAAAGCAAGTCGTTCGTTTTCAGGCAAGCCAACCAGGCGCGGGACAGAAAAAGTTATCTCGCTTCTGGCACCTGATGTCCGCCCCTCCCCGCCCATACTGTGATTATTCCAAAACAACATCACGGTAAACATCATGCAAGAAATCACGAACTTCAAGCACATTGAAGAACTGCACGAAGACGGGCAATGCAACCATCGGTTTTTCGTTATCGCTGGCAAGCTCTATGAAGTCCACAACCTGCCCTACCACACCGGGATGCACAATGTCGTCGAAGTGTATGACCTGGGCGAAGACGCTTTTAACTTCGGGATGCACTGCTGATGTGCGCGGGCTTCAAATACGGGGAAAGCTTCATCATCGCGTATGACTTCGGGAAGACTACAAATCGCGGGATGAATTCGTTATCGAACTGCTGTCGAAAGAACTTCGGGAATTTGACTCAGGTCTGAATTAACCCACCCAGAAACGAAAAATAAGCCCCTTCTTGGGCTTTTTTCATGCTTCCCTATACCGACCTAGCCACCTACCTCCCGGAACGCTTAAAACGCCCCTAATCGAGGCGTGATAACTCAGGGGCCTTCTTCCCGCCGCTTTCCTTTGTTCGTTTCGGTCCTGGTTCAGACCCACCGAATCGACGGCGCGTATTCGGCCAGAAGGCTGTTCGGCTATACGGCTGGAAAATGGTTCAAGGCGCGCCTGCCCGCTTCCCCTGCGCGGGACGGGCGAAACGCGGGTTTTCCCTGATGATTATTCGGGTTTTCCCTTACCGCTACGGGTTTTCCCTGACCCGATCTGGGCTAATAGGGTTCGTTTATCGTCTTCTGACAACGATAGCAGCACTTTATCGGCGCTTGAAAGCTTGCTGGGTCCCGGTTTGCCCAGCGGGTAACGATCATCAGCGACCGGGATTAGCTTGCTGATGATCGCGTCAGCGCGATCGCTGTCGATTAAAGACAGCGCGGTAATGATGCGCCCGACCGAAACCCCATGTCGGGCGCTGATCGCGCCAAGCGTTTCAATTACCGGGACTGGTAAGCGCAGATTGATTGATTTGTATTGCGTCATAGTTGTATGCCATATGTTGTTGTATGCGCTCATTATAGTGATGCGCGAACAATGATCGGTGGCATACGTATTTATCTGCGCCCATACCATTGTATGCGCTTACAACATTTTACAAACGATACAGGTTGAAATGCGCCCAGGTAGATAAATACGCGTATGATGTTAAACATGCACTCAACGATATAGGTGCATACAACATAACTTCCATAGGTGAACATCATGACTAAGCAAGCCAAAACCCAAGCCCCGAAGACCAGCGCCAAAGCGACCCCGAAAAAGCCCGCGCACATCAGCATTGAAACGATCAAATCGCAGCTGTCGCAAGCCATCACGCAAGCAAACGCGAATTACCTTGCTCGCAGCAAGAAACCGAACTTGGGCGAAGACGGTCTGAACCCGAACATACGCGAAGCGCTGGCGCTGATCCAGTCGATTACCGATGCGCAATACAAGGTTTTGCGCGACGATTTTGAAATGAATTTCGACCTGATTGCAAAAAATTTCAGCACTACGGGCGACATTAAAAACCCGCTTCGTGCCCCGCTTTTCATGGCTTTTATGGCGTCAGGTGATGCGGGATACCTTCGCGCTAGTGCCAAAACCGCCCTGCTGGCTTTCGCTAGTGCAATTTGTGGGGCAAAGACCCGCGCGGGCATCATGTTTTCCCTGACCGGGAAAGCGCATGGTAAAGCGTCTGATCCAGCGATTGATAATCCCGGTTACGAGCAAGCAAGTAAGCTTGTTGACCTGTTGAATGACGGTCGCATGAATAAGCTTCAGCCATCTACTGCGCTTCGTCAGATTGAAGTCGCCATGGGTGATACGGGCATTTTCCCGACGCTGGGCATGGCAAAACCCATGGCACGTAACGGGATTGCGGGGGAATTCATCCCATGCCCCGCGACGCTGGCGTTGCAAGCCATGATTGCCAGCGCATCAAACGGTCTGATTGAACAATGGGCTAAATAATTAACGATAACCGGGCGGGGCAAACCCGCCCGCATCCAAAAGGTAAACACTATGAAAATGCAATTCGATGTTCAAACCGCGCTGAAATCTTCTCGCGCTGCAACAATTCCCGCAAAGCTCATTACCCGCACGGTAACGCTGGGCGGGGTAACGAGCATCACGACGCGTAAAGGGCATGACATCACGCGCATCATTGATGATATGAGCGCATGGTCTGATGATGTATGCGACATGCCCGATATGGCTGATGGCATGATTCAGATAGCACAATGACGCGGGACGATACCCGATAGGGATAACTTATCGGGTATCAGATTTGATAGGGACTGTCAGGGTAAGGGACCTTAGACAGGAGACGCTGGGGGTGGGATGGCCTTCCCGCCGTTTTTCCGAAAATTCGACCCATCCTTACGTTTCAGACCCCCAAGCATAAGGCAGAACCGTTTTTCCGGTTCCCAAGTCATCCTTACGTTTCAGAACTGCATCCTTACCTTTTCTAGGTTCGATCCTTACGTATTGACTACCACAACCCCCACAGAGGGTTCAGCGCAGATACTGCGTCGTTTTTGAGTGGCAGGGGATCAACCCCCAAGTGAACTTCGCACACTCCCTGCACTATATCGACGCTGCCTGTGACGCGCTGCAGTGCAGTGTATGGCGAACAGCCATCAAACGGGGCTTCGCTATCCAGATAGCAGATTTTCTCTCTGTCAAAATGCAGACTGCCCTGGTAAATCATCATGACGTGTCCGTCGCGAACAATCGTCACTGACCCGTCGCCATACACGAGCGCGCGAACAGGTTCTTCGCTTGGAATCTCGAACGTCTTCTGTTTGTCGCCCTCAAAGACCTTCAGTTGCTTAATTGGAAATGCGCCCACCAGATCGTCAGAATCCATTTTGGGGTTCACCACGACCCCCACTGCGCGCTTTGCGCTGACTCGGGCGTGAATGTGACCTTTTGCGTGGGCGCAGCGACACTTACCAAGTTGATCTGAAGCATCGTGCGGTTGGTGTCGAGAAATTTGCCTTTGACGCCATCAAGACGAAATTGCAGGTTTGCGTCGTTTACGTATTCAGTCATGTCGTGGCAAACAAACGCGCGCTCTTTTCTGTTCTTGGGAACCACGATTCTGACGAAGCACCCAAGCTTTTCGATTGAGTATCTCTTGAAGCCATGCTCTACGACGGTGTATTTCGATGGCGAAGCGAGCGTCATAAGGGGTTGGCCATCCAGTAGAACGGTGATTTGTTCGACGCTCACCACGACCCCCACCGCATGTCATGCGCTGACTCGGGCGCATACTGCGCCGTCACTTTCGTGGGCGCTTGCTGCGGGTTGTCGACGAACACATATAGCGTGGTGCCATTCAGGGTCGCTCGAACGTGGTGAAGCAACAGGGATTCGAATTTCACGGGCGAAGCGTCTTCTTTGGGGTCCCAAGACCAAGACGACGCTTCGCCCAAAAGCGCCATTCGCATCGGCGCACCCCGTCGATCAACGACCGACCATCTGGCGTCTTGGTGTCTTTTTGCGACCGCGTCTGGGACTTTTAATTCTTGCTTTTGCGCGAAAGCGCCATCAACTTCGTTGACGACGACGATCTTGGCTATTGGGTATGCCCGATCCATCGCGTTCACCACGTCCCCCACAAGGGGTCTTTGGACGATTCTGGCGCATCGCCTGCACGCTCCTGTTCAACACCCGCAGCGGGCAAGCTGAATGATATGGGGTCTCCCCAGTCGTCAGTCGACTTTGCGCCAGATTTCAGAAACGCGCTCAGCCCCGCAGCAAGCTTTTTGCTGGTTGCAGACGATACGGGGGCTCCATCCCAGGGGGTGGGCGTGATGATTGATTTCATGGTTGCGGGCGTTGTGCTTGTTGACGCTGTTGTGGTGAATGTTGACGCTTTTTTATAGGAATACGTCATCATTTCATCCCTGAATTTTTCGAAGTCGTCGCTGCTTATGGTTAGGTTCTTGCCGAGCGCGTCCCAGTCGATGTTTTCGATTTTCTTGGTCGCCATTACCACGTTCCAAAAAGTGGGTTACTAGAGGACTCAATAACGAAAGGTTTTGACTTCGCGTTCACCACATTGTCAAGAAACCTTTCTTCGTCGCACAACAGCACCAGTGGCTTGACCGCGTCAGGGTGCGTCATATACGCAATGACGGGGGTGCGAATTCCAAATGTCAGTTGGTCCCAATCGAGTTCGCGTTCGAGCGCGCGAATGTTCGTATCTTTTGGCGATACCACAGATACGCACCAGTCATCCCTTTGCGGGATGGTGCCTATTACCGACCCCCTCTTTATGAAGAGGGGACGCGTCTGCTCTCTGTGCGTAAGCCCCCAAGCTGGCGGGACATCAAATAACTGAAGGGTGAGGGCGCGGGCGTAGAAGTCGCACGGCACAAACCCAGCAGCAACGAGTATGGCGATTGACTTTCCCGGTCTGCGCGCCCGCGACATCGTGGCGTTATTCGCCACACATTCCATGCGCCTGGGGTCTAGAAGGCGAAGTTCAACGCGGTCTGCGATTTCGTTAATGATGGCACTGTTCAGACAGTGCTTCAGCGTGTAGCTCAAGTCTCCTGGGCACCCAATGCGTGTCAGGAATTTTTCTATTTCGAACCGGGAATCGGTCGCGAATAAAAATTCTTCGACGACGCTTCGCCACGGCAGTCCAACCCAGCGCTTGGTCGACTTGGAAGCTTCGGCGTTGATGTTGTGTGCGCAACGTCGCCCCAACCGTTCGATATATTCGTCTTCTTTCATCATGGCTCAATTCTCAACACACCGCGTCGGCGCGCGTGAACCCCATGCCTGCGTAGTCGAAGTCGTCGACGATGTTTTCGCCAAATCCCGGCGTCGACTCAACCAACGCTTTGCGCGTCTTGTAGTGTTTGTTCAGGTGCGTGTTGCCGGTGTCAGCGAAGTCAGCGACAAATGCAACGTTGGGGCCAAACTTCTTTGCCCGCAGTCCACGACCGATGCGCTGACGCAGTGCAACTTCCGCTTTTCCCCCACCAGCGAGAACGATGACCCCCACCGACGGGACGTCGACCCCCACGTCCAGAATATTTGTGCCAATTAGCACATCAATGTCGCCCCGCCCTAGACGCGCCAGCGCTGCTTCACGCTCGTCTTGGTCGTCTGAACCCTGAATGAATTCCACACGCATCCCCGCGCGCGTCAGCACGTCTTCCAGCAGCGCACCATGCTCCTTGCGCCCCACAAGAATCATCGTCGTCAGCTTGTATCTGGCGGCGCGCATGGCTTCGACCGCAATGCACTTGTTGCGGTAGTCGTAGTGGACAATGCCCAGTTCAACCGCGCGCTGCCAGGGTGTTGAGCGATAGAGCTTCGCTGCAGGCATGCGCAACTCGATGTATTTGAAGTAGGGTTTGGCCAAGATGCCCCGGTCAATCAGCAGCTTTTCGCTGACTTGGATGCCGACATGACCCGACGACGCCATGAGACGCATGTTCGCCTCTTCGTCGTCTTTCATGAAGGGCGTCGCGGTCAGAGCCAGACGGTAATGCGCGTTGACGCAGTTGCGCATGATGTCGAAAAAGCTCTCGCCACTGACCTCATGGGCTTCTTCCAAGATGACCAGCTCGAAGCGCGACAGAATTTCAATCATCTTTTTCTGCTTGGCGCGCTGTTTTTCGTATTTTTCGCTTCCCGGTGACGTCTTCTCGGGATCAGGGTCTTTCAGCCACGCAGCGACGCTTTGCGTCATCGCGCAGGTGACCTCCTTTGACACCTGCAAGCTGCCGTCGCCCAGAATCGCGACCTTTTTGCCCATTTTCTTGAACTTCTTCGCCATCTGATACATCAGAACGCTGCGGGTTGTCAGAAAAAGCGTTGGGCGGTTGATTCTGGCGACCGCCATTTGGGCGATTCGACTCTTGCCACCCCCGGTTGCGATTTGGGCGATCATTTGGCCGTGTCGCAGCAATAGGCGCACGGTTTCTGGTTGATAGTCGTAGCGGGGGTCGCCATTCCCGAACTCGTCGACAACGGGGTCTTCGGGACCGAGCGGTTCGGGCAACAGCTTCTTGACCATGCGAACCTGGAACCCAGCTTTGGATAGCGCGACATGCACATATTGCACAAAGCCACGCGGGAAGGTTTGTGTCGCGTTATCAAAGAATGTTGAGCGACCATCCCAGCGGTGCGCCTTGAACGCAGCGGTGTGTTCAGCGCCTGCTTGCATATAGCTCAGTGCAGCCCGCACTTTTGATTGAGCTTCGTCTGAAGCCCCTACCAGTTTTGCAGTGACTGCGTTATATGCGACCGTGACTGTTTCTGACATGTGACATTGCCTTAAGTATTTGAATCGGCTAACATTGTTAGTAACCGCTAACTAACATTCTATCAATGACCGGAAACCAAACGAGTTTAGTAATTCGCGACGTCACAATTGACGCGCTTCGTGCTAACCCATGGAATACAAACCGCGTCAGCCCAGAAAATGAAGCCAAGATCGAGGCAAGCATCAACCGCTTCGGCTTTATTCGCCCGTTGTTGGTGCGCACCACCGCTGACGGCCTGGAAATCCTCGGGGGGCAACACCGCTGGGAGATTGCTGCTCGACTGGGACTTGCCACGGTTCCGGTCATCGACATGGGCGCTCTGCCCGACAAGACCGCGAAAGAAATTGGCCTCGTTGACAACGGTCGCTATGGCGAAGACGACACCTTGGAGCTTGCTGAGCTGTTGAAGGAACTTGGCAACCCCGACGATCTTGCTCAGTTCTTGCCATACACCGGGGCTGATATTGAGCAGATTTTCTCGGCGACCGACATTGACCTAGAGTCCCTGGACATCCCAGAGCAGAAATTAAGCACCGAAGACCTGAGCGCAGCGATGGCTGCGCCAACAAGTCAGGTCATGCGCTTCAAGGTTCCGATTGGTGATGTGCCAATGGTCGAACGACTGATCGAAACCGCAATGAAAACGCAGGGCTTTACGAAGGGCGATTCGCTATCGAACGCCGGCGACGCCCTGGTCTACATCCTTCAGGGCCGCGCGCATGGCTAAGAAGCAAGACGCCCCGGTCACGCTCAATCTGAACGCGCCCACGCTGCGCGACATTGACACGATTCACCCCTACCCTGGCAACGCCAAAAAGCACGACGAGCGAAGCACCAAAAAGCTCGCTGAGTCGATCAGACGCTTTGGTTGGCGGGGCAACCCCATCTTGGTTGACAAGGACGGGGTCATCATCGCGGGCCACGGACGCAGACTCGCTGCATTGCACTTGGGGCTGAAGAAAGTCCCAGTGTCGGTGGAGCAAGACCTGAGCGCTGCGCAAGCGCGCGCCTTCCGTCTGGCTGACAACCGCGCGGCAATGACTGACCTTGACGGCGATCTGCTGGAAAAGGAACTCACCGAGTTCCCCGACCTCGCGGTTGACCTGACCGGCATCTTCGACAAGAAGGAGTTGGACTTCGCGGTCACTGACCTGATGACAACCGACGAATCCGTCTTCGAGACAGACCTTGCTGACGCGGTGCGCGAACAAGCGGGCCAGCTCGACGAACGTATTGATGGTGCTGACGGCAAACGCATCACCATCGCGAAGCTGCTTGGCTTCAAGGGCGTGGTGGGTAAAGACGCTATTTTTGTCACGCGTCTGATGGCCAAGATCGAGGCGGACACCGGGTTGGTGGGTGAAGATGCGTTTGTTCAATATGCCCGCGAACATGTGGAGTTGTGATGGGAAAAGCTGACGACCGCGAACATTACGTGCCGCTACCAGACAAGCGCATTCCTGTCGTGTTGGATGTCGACGACCACTACGTCGTTGATGTGCGCTTCGATACGCGGGTTGAGCGAACCCCAAGGGTGCTGGAAATTGCTGAAGCGTTCGGTATCGGCCTGGACGACAAGGAATTCGTGGTCTTCGACAAGCTCGACATCCAGGTCAAACAGGGCGACATCGTCTACATCACGGGCCAATCTGGCTCGGGCAAGTCGCAGATGTTGTATTCGCTGGAACGTCAGATGCGCGAGCGCGGTCTGGCGGTATCGAACATCAGCGCGACCAAGCTGGAAGACCTGCCGATCATCGACACGTTGGGCGTCGACACGAATGAAGCGATCAAGCTGCTGTCGTCGGTCGGCATCAACGACGCCTACCTCTACGCCCGTCGTCCGTCCGAACTGTCTGACGGGCAGCGCTACCGCTACCGCTTGGCCCTGGCAATCGAACAGAAAGCAAAGGTCTGGGTTGCCGACGAATTCATGGCGGTGCTTGACCGGGTCGCAGCGAAGGTTATCTCGTATTCGCTGCAGAAGCTGGCGCGTCGTCTGGGCGTGACACTGTTGGTAGCGACCACCCATACCGACCTTGTGCCTGACCTTTCCCCTGACCTCGTTGTGGTCAAGCGCTTCAGGGAAAAGCTGCGCATTGACGCCATCGAGAATGCCGCGAAGCTCGCGGGTGAACGCGTCATGACCACAGCAGAAGTCAACGAATTACTTTTGAAGGTGATGTGAATGTCTGGAATTTCTGGCTACAAAGTGCTGGTGTTTAGCTCGCCCAAGTGCGGGCCGTGCATGCAGCTCAAGCCAAACATGCAGCGACTGCAAGAAAAATATGGGTTCGACATGGAAGTGATCGAACTGTCTGACGAGACCCGCCCGCAATTCGATCAGAAGGGTGTCAGAACGACGCCTACGTGCATCGGACTGGACACCGAGGGTAATGAGGTGGGCAAGTTCGTCGGCGCCCAGGCGCTGCCCATCCTGGAACATCACCTGATCAAGTGGCGGGTCATTTGAGTCGCGTCGTGCGCTGCGCATACAGCCACTGCCAGGAACCCCCGGTGGTGTTCTACGGTCAGCAGCGTCTGGTCGCCCTGTGTGCCGATCACTTTCACCTGTTCGACGTGACGTTGGAACAGATGGCGCTGTGGGACATGGAGCCCCGCAAAGAAACGTCGGTGATGCGCGCGCATGTGCTGGATTGGGCGCGACACGCGGGCGACGCCACCCCCAAGGGTGCGCAATCAGCATACCAGCGAGAGGGTTGGGATGACTGACGTCCTGGTCGACAACGATGATGTGTTGATCGCTCGCAATCCTGGCGCGGGCCGGCACACGCTGTCGATTCTGAAAGACGTCTACGTGGAGTTCGGGGACAAGCACGACTGGGATGTGCTTGCAGAACTGCACTACAAGGGCCACACGCTTGCCGCAGCACCGCGCTTTGTTCGGTGTATCCATGCGCCAAAAAATGGCCCAGAAGAGCTTATTGGGATTCTGGTGTTCGGGAACCCGATGACTCTGAATAAAGGTCGTAGTCGCGTCTTCCCGCACCTGAAGCAAAACCAGAGCGGGGGCAAAGACACGCGCTTGATGAACAAGCGTCGCATGCAGATCGTCAACCGCTTTCTGACGTGGAACAACCGCACCGTCGTTGACACCATGTATCGGTCAGCAGGCATCGCGTATCGGTTCAAAAACATTGCCTACCGCATGTTCTGCGCCAAGTCTGGCTGCACCCACGTTGAGTCGAATTCCAGCATGGGGCGCTTCAACCCGTTTTCGATCAAAGCAGGCATGAAGTTCATCCGACCGCAGGCACCCGGCGCCCAAGAGGTGGGCGTGGATTTCTTCAAGCACCACTTCACAAGCCACCCGTGCGACACGACCGCCATGCTCCACGAGCTGGAAGCCATGCCAGAAGCCCAGCGCGCGCGCATCGAAGAGCGTCTGCGAAAGTTCTACCGCACCATCAGTGCGATGGAAAAGACGGGCGACAAGATGCACAACGGCATGACCCGCGTGAACGCGCTGTCGACCGAATACGTGTTGAAGCAAGCAGTGCAGCTGGTGTTTGGCGCGACGATCTACTGGATTTGGGGGCCGAACCCAGACCACGGCAGAAAGCTGCCACCCCGAATCCCACTGCTGGCGTTTGATCGCCAGGGGTTTGATGACCCACTGCAACTAACCGACGAGGAACTTGCGCTATGAGCCACAGCTACCGTCGCGTCGCCCCGCACCGAAGACCCGCTGACACGCACCGTCTGACAGAAAAGCAATACCAAATCATGTCCACCATCGTTGATGGGACGCACGACGCTGCTGGGAACCCGTGCGCGCTGGACATGGAACAGCTGCTGGACCGCCTGCCCTACCGCACGACCCGCGAATCCATGCAATTTTCACTGCGCAAGCTAGAGGGTCGCGGGCTCATTACCCGCGACTATGAAAAACGAAGAGGTCGCTGTCGTGCGCTGGTCTACCCAACAAAGCTGGGTCTGACCGCGCTGACGAATCAGTTTTCACCGCGCCCCAGCACAGCGGTTGCAGAAATCAAGTTGGAGCTGGACTTGGGATAACTTTGCCGCCAGCCCTTAACTTAGTTGTTTAAGGTTTTGAAAGTTGTAGATATAGAGGGGAAGCCAAAATCGTGATAACTCCCATTTCTAAGTTCCGAAATCAAAGTGGCGGGAAAGCTGCGGGGATTTTTTTTTCTTAAAATCGTTAGTTACCACTTACGAACATTTGTTTTTTGTGGGATACTGTCTTTGTCACCCGCTCGTGACATAAACCTCCAGAAGGGTTGGGTCGGCTCCGCCCGTAGTCGACCCATTTTTTTTTGCTCGAATGAGCGCTGGCGGCGCGAATGACTAAGTCGCCCAGCAAACGCAAAACCCCCGGTCGTAAACCCCGTGTAAAGGGTCGTCACATGACGACCACTGAGCGGGCTGAAGCGGTTGCGCTTTGGGCTGCCGGTGAAGCAACGCTTCTTGAACTTGCCAAGAAATACGGCAAAGATATTTCCACCATCAAGAGCCTGATGTCCAGAGAGGGCGTCAAAAAAGGCCAAGCGGTCGAAGAGCGCAAGGAAGTTGTCCAAGAAGCCATCCAACAGCGCATCGCGTCAGAAGCTGAAGAAATCGCCAAGCGCGTCGTCGAGACCAAAGAAGACCACTACAAAATGGCTTCCGGTCTGGCAAAGCTGATCTGGAACGAAATCGCGGAAGCCCGCAAGAACGAAAAGCCAATCGCGACCGCGTATCACAACGTCAAGACCCTGAAGACCGCAGCAGACGCACTTAAAACACTGCGGGACGAACGCTACACACTGCTGGGCATTCGCGCTGACGAAGACGACGGCGACAAGACGCCGCCAGAGTTGGTCGTGAAGGAACTGACGGTCAAAGACATTCAAGAAATGCAGCGCAAAGCCGCGCTCGAAGCTGCAGATGGGCTGGGCGTCCCTGACATCAAGCTGGGCGACGAAGACCTGCTCGACGACAAAGACCCGGAAGATTTCGATGACAGGGTCGAAGAAGGCGGCGATGGCAGCGATTAACGAGCTTTTTCTGCATGAAAAGCAGATGGAGGTCTACAAGGCGAAGTCGCGCTTCAAAGTCGTCGTCGCTGGGCGCCGTTTCGGAAAAAGCGCCCTCGCCGCTGTGATGATGATTCGCTACTCGCGGGTCAAAAACCGCTTGATCTGGTATGTCGCGCCATCCTATCGCATGGCCAAGCAAATCATGTGGCCCATGATTTTAGCCGCGTTGCCGCGCAAATGGATTGTGAAGATCAACGAGACGTCTTTGACGATCAAGTTGATCAATGGCACGCGAATCGAACTGAAGGGCGCCGACAACCCAGACACGTTGCGCGGCGTGGGCGTCCACTACCTGGTTATGGACGAGGTCCAGGACATTGATCCAGACGCGTGGACCAAGGTGTTGCGCCCTACTCTGGCCAGCACGGGTGGGCACGCCCTGTTTATCGGCTGCGTCAAGGGCAATACAAGGGTTTTGAAGAAGAACGGTCTGGCGACTATCGAAAGCCTATCGAAAACAAAAGACCCGAAAACGCTTGAGCCAATCGACTTAGACCTATACGGAATTAACAGATCGTTCCACAAAGCAGACGGCTTTTGGAATAACGGCGTCGTCGATACCAAGCGAATCAAGACCGGCAAGGGATTCGAGCTTGAAGCGTCGCACCCGCACCCAATTCTTGTCCAGTCAGAAAGCGGCAACCCCATGTGGAAGCGAAGCGACCAAATCTGCGTCGGCGACAGGGTCGCAATCGCGCGCGGCATGGACGTGTGGGGTGACGAAGATCCTTTGGCGAACTACGACGAACACGCCGCGTTGTGGGCGCACCAATACGAAGGCAAGCGCGGAAAGCAGATTGTGAGGTTGCAGAACAATGCGAATGACTAACGACATCGCGTATTTCATGGGTCTGTGGATCGCGGAAGGTTCGTTCGAGGAAAAAATCGGGCGAATCTCAATCACATGCGGCGACAACGTTGGCGAAATACTCAATAGTGGAAAAATTCTTGGCCTAACGTTCAAAGAATCGAAAAAACCAAACTGTGATGCGTCCACATGGCGCGTTTGCTCGTATGAGCTGATGGAGCTATTCCGGTATCTGAAGATGCCACTCGTGAAGGCGCCAGCAAAGTGGATTCCAGAGTGGGTGTGGCGCGGCAAGAAAGAGTGGGCGTGTGAGCTTCTTGCTGGGATGCTAGATGGTGACGGCTATGTTCTGACGAACGGACGCAATAAGGTTGGCTTCACCACCGCGTCTGAGCGACTGGCGAAAGACATTCAGCTCCTTTTGACGAATCTTGGCATTGTCGCCAGTCTTACTTCGGTTGAGTCGCGGCCCACAAAGAAGGTTCGCGTGTCGTCTGTTCAGTATCGCGTTGAACTGTTAGGGAAGAACGTCGCCATCCTTCGAGCGCTGGTTCGTCCGCGCATCACCAGAAAAAGAATCGCTCTCGACGCGATGGACCTAGGCGGGATTTTTTCTCGTCGCGACGGCATTCCACACGCGCTGTCGCACCTGGAAAGTATCAAGAGCGTCTACAAGGGTGTCAAGTTGCGCCACCTTGACTCCGCAATTCAAACCGCTAGGAATGGCAGCGTCATCACCTATGAAAAGGTTGACGCCATTCTCGAAGAGTGTTCGTTTGCCGAACCGACAATGGGCTATCAAGCCCTGAAACGTCTGCGAAACGAGTGGTATTTCTGGGACAAAGTCGAATCAGTCGAAGACTCAAGGGCAGAGACGTTCGACTTCACGATTCCAGACACCCACAGCTTTTGGAGCAACGGCTTCATCAGTCACAACACCCCAAAAGCCTTCAATTTTCTTTACGAGCTATACGTTCTCGGGCAAAAAGAGGAAAACATCAGTCGCGGGCGCTGGATCAGTTGGCAGTTCCCGACGTCGTGTTCTCCATTTATCCCGCGCCAAGAAATCGAAGAAGCCAAACGCGATATGGACGAAAAGTCCTATCGCCAAGAGTTTGAAGCGAGCTTTGAAGCAATGTCTGGTCGCGTCTACCATGCGTTCGACAGAAACTTGCACGTTGCACCAATGGCTTTCGATCCCACTAAGCCAATCTGGATCGGTCAGGACTTCAACATCGACCCCATGTCCAGCGTCATCATGCAGCCCCAGGAAGACGGCTCCGTTCACGTCATCGACGAAGTGGTTCTGCAAGGATCAAACACAGAAGAAACTACCGAAGAGTTGGAAAAACGCTACTGGCGGTATGTGAAGCAGTGTGTTCTTTTCCCCGATCCTGCAGGCCAATACCGACAGCACGCGCGGGGCGAAACTGACTTGGACATTTTCAAAGAGAAGGGGTTCAAGCGTCAGAAGTATCACCGCAAGCACCCCGCTATCGCTGACCGCGTGAACTCAGTCAACAGAATGCTGAAGTCAGCGGACGGCAGAATTCGTCTACGCGTCGACCCCAAGTGCAAGCACCTGATCGAATCGTTGGAGCAAACGATCTATAAGCGCGGATCGCGCGATGTCGATAAAGACGCAGGTGTCGAACACAGCGCTGACGCCCTGGGCTACTGCATTCAATACCAGTTCCCGATCAAGAAAATTGAACTCGCTGGGGTTTCAATTTGAGCTTGATTGTTAGTTACCACTTACTTACAATTACGATATGGCAAAAAACCGCCTGAAGACCAAAGCGGTGGACAAACCCACCGCGCAGCAGACCTACACACAGAACCAACTTTCTGTGCTGATCGGTCGCCGCCATCCAGACTATGTGCGTCTCGCTGACCACTGGGATTTTCTGGAACAGACCTACAGCGGCGGTCGCGACTGGTTCAACTCGAACAATATCTTCCAGTATTACAAGGAAGGCAACAAAGAGTTCCAAGCACGCATCAAGCGCGCCTATCGCTTCAACCATACCCGTGAAGTCGTCGACCTAGTCGACAAGTATCTGTTCAAGATGCCTATCGAGCGCGCGACAGACGCCCCCGAGCATATTTTGCGGTTCTGGGAAAACGCAACGCTGGATGGCAAAAACATTCGCGACCTGATGAAACAAATATCCAACAAGACGTCACGTAAGGGACGTCATTGGATTGTCGTGGACACGAACAAGGGTGCGTCCATCACCACGATTGCTGACGAAAAGGCGTCGAACACGCGCGTCTACGCGTATGTCGTCGACCCCGAAAACGCAATCGACATGAGCTATGACGACAGCGGTGAACTGATCTGGATTCTGATCCATGAACAGGTGCGTGACGACGCTGACCCGATGAACTCCACGGGCGCGATGATTGACCGCTTTCGCTTGTGGGAGCGCAACCAGTCAACGGTCTTTACCGTTATGTCTGGGCAGCAAGCTGCTGCGGGGGTGCGTGCCGCAACGAACGCCATTGCTGCGGGCAAGATTGGCGACGTTGGAACGATTGACCCTGGCGCGGTCTCTGCAGGCGAGATTCGCGTGCATGTTGGCGATCCCATCGCGCACGGATTCGGTGCGGTCCCGGTGTTTGCTGCAGACCATGTGATTTCTGACGAACTCTACTGGTCGCCGTCCATGATCGACGACGTGGCATACCTTGACCGCGCAGTCGCCAACTACCTGTCGAACCTGGACGCCATCATCCAGGATCAGACGTTCAGCCAGCTTGTGATCCCCGCTGGCGGCATCCCCGACAGTGATGGCGTCGAAGAAGACGAGCCGCTAGAAAAGAAGATGATCGCGCTGGGAACCAGTCGCATCTTCACCTTCAATGCGGATGCGGGTGGAAAACCCGAATTCATCAGCCCCGACGTTAAGCAGGCAGAGCTGATTCTTGCCGCAGTCAACAAGATCGTCGCTGAGATTTATCACACCACCGGGTTGTCTGGCGAACGCACCAAGGACGACAACAGCCAGGGCATTGACAACAGCTCCGGCGTCGCCAAGGCGTATGACTTCGAGCGCGTGAACTCCATGCTTGCCGCCAAAGCGGACTCCCTGGAATTGGTCGAGGCCAAGCTGGTGAAGTTTGTCGCCCGCTGGTCTGGCGTCGACCTCGTCGAGGGTAAGCGCTATGTCTCTTATCCAGACAACTTCGATGTGCGCGGGCTGCGCGACGAATTCAATATCGCCAGCAACCTGAGCTTGATCGGCGCCCCCGACACCGTGCGTCGCCAGCAAATGATCACCCTGATCGACAAACTGTTCCCGCAGCTATCTGACAAGTTGCTCGCGGCAATGAAGACCGAACTGAAGGCATGGCCCCCCGAGCCAGTGGAGACACCCTCTGGAAGTTCACAGCCACAAAACGACTTCAAGAAAGCTGCAGCAAACAGCGCGGCAAACAAAGCAGTCAAGCAGTCCACTTAACTAACCACCCAAGAGAAAGGGAAAACGCATGAACCTTCTGCAACTTAAGCGCCATCTGAGACTGCATCGTCTCTGCGAAGGCACTGACGGCGGCGACGCCACCACGCACACAGGCGCCGATGACCCGGCGTCGAAAGCCGACCCTGACGACGGACAAAAGCCAGACGACGACCCAAGCGACAAGAAGCAGATCGACCCCGACGCAGGCAAGCACAAGCCCACCGACGAAGAAGCGAAGCTGCTGAAAGACGTCATGGCGAAGAAGCGTGAAAACGAACGTCTTACCACCGAGCTGGCTACGCTGAAAAAGGAATTCGACGGCATTGACGCCAACGCGGTGCGCAAGATTCTGCAGGAGCGCCAAGACGCTGAAACCCGCAAGCTCGAAGAAAAGGGCGAGTGGGAGCGCCTGAAGGGTCAAATGGTCGACGGATTCAACAAAGAGCGTGAAACGCTGTCTGCTGATCTGGCGAGCAAAAAGACGCAGAACGAAGCGCTGCAAAAACAGATCGCCGACCTGACTGTTGGCTCCGCGTTCTCACAGTCGAAGTTCGTCAGTGACGAAATCCCGATGCCGGTATCGAAAGCCCGCGTGGTGTTCGGTTCGCATTTTGAATTCGTTGACGGCAAGGTTGTGGGCTACGACAAGCCCGCTGGTGCAGCTGAGCGCACGATGCTGGTCGATAGTTCTGGGAACCCCCTGGACTTTGACGCCGCGCTGGAAGCCATCGTCGACGCTGACCCCGACCGCGATTCGCTGCGCTATTCCAAAATGAAGGATGGCGCTGGATCACGCACCGCTCCAAAAACGAAGAAGCCGGTCGCGCCCGCTAAAGAACTTTCCGCTATCGAGAAGGTTCAGCAGGGGCTTGATGCTTTTCTGAAGCAGTAAAACATTTCGGCGAATTTTGTTGGTTACCGCTTACTAACAAAATTCGCCGAATTATGTTATATTTCAAGCGTGCATCTTGCTCTAAGGGAATTGAGTGAGTTGATCGAAACCGATTAACGAGCAAATTCCAAGGAGCTAATATGCCATTGCTCAAAGTCGAAGCCGACAAGCTGTCTAACAACACGCTGCTGTCGGGTCTGATCGAAGAAGTTTTCTACAGCGACGACCTGTTTCGCATTCTGCCGTTCGTCAAGGTCAATTCCAAAGCCTACGTCTACAACCGCGAAGTCGAAGCCACCGAAGGCCAAGACCCGCAGTTCGTCGACCCCAACGACACCATCGTTGAAGGTGCTGCGAAGTTCAAAGAAGTCACGACTCGTCTGCGCATTCTGGCTGGCGACGTTGACGTCGACAAGTTCCTGGACGAAACCGAGTCCGACACGAACAACCAACTGGCGACCCAGGTGTCCCAGAAGGCGAAGCGTGTGGCCAAGATTTTCCGCGATGCGGTGATCAACGGCGACTCCGCAACCAACGCCAAGGAATTCGACGGCCTGACTCGTCTGACCGAAAATGCCGACGCCAATCTGGATCAAACGATCAGTGCTGGCGTCAACGGCGCTCCGATGACGCTGTCCATTCTGGACGAACTGCTGGATACCGTCCCGCAAGGCGCCAATGTGCTGATGATGCGTAAAGGCACGATGCGGGCTTTCCGCACTCTGATGCGTGCCGCTGGCGGCAACACCGCCGCTGACCTGATGGTCGAAGCATTCGGTCGCCCGATGCTGACTCACAATGGCGTCCCCATCATCGCCAACGACTTTCTGCCGAAGGACGAAGTCCAAGGCTCCGCCACTAACACCTGCTCCATCTACGCCCTGCGCGTGAATGAAGCTGATGGCCTCCACGGTCTGTATGGCGGCTCTGCCGCTGGCATGCGTGTGGAAAACATCGGCACCGTGCAGAACAAGGACGCCACCCGCATTCGTGTGAAGTGGTATGCCGGTATGGCGCTGAAGTCCACGCGCTCCATCGCCCGTCTGAAGGGCATCGTTAACGTCTAATTTGTAAGTTACCACTTACTAATGTGGCGTCGGGGTATGGTTTGCGCCATACCCCGCTTTCATTTCAAAGGCACGACATGAAACTGAAAATTATTGAGCGCGGCTACGAAAACTTCTCTGGCTTGCTGGGGATTACGTTTTTCACCGACGCCGTAAGTGATGACGACGTGAACCACAAGGAAGCTGTGTTGCTGGCGTCCCTGGTCAGAGTGGCTGACGCTGAAACTGGGCAGCCGGTTAGCGCATTTGATCAAGAACGCGCGGTCTGGAACACAGCGGTCTCGCAGCCCGCGCCGCTGCAACCCGCAAGAACGCAGCCAAAAGCTGCACCTGTCGCGAATACGCCTGTCGCGACCGTCAAGCAATACACCCGCGAAAACCTGGAAGAACTGGCTGACAAGGGCGGGATCAATGCGCTGCGCAAGGTCGGCAACGAGTTCAACGTCAAGAACGCCTCTATCGCTGGGTTGATTGACGAAATCCTGCAAGCTCAAGACGCCAAGGTGAACTAAGATGGACGCCTATCCAGCGGGTCAGGACATTTTCTTTGCGGTCGATTTCGCCCAATTGATGATCTATGACTCGGTGGATAGCGCGTCTTACCGGGTGCTGGACCAGTCTGGCGCAGAGCTGCTTGCCGAGACCCTGGTCGACCCAGCAGACCTAACCGCTGACGGCTTTTCTGTCACTACCACTGCAAGCATCAATGCCCTGCCCGCAGATGCCAAGCGCGCCTTGCGCATGGTTGAAATCAAGATGCGCAGCACGATTGGCAACATCGTGCGAACCATCGAATACGTCATCGAGGCAGAACACGTCCTGGTCGCGGGCGAGAACAGCTTCGTTGGGTATGGCGACGCAGTCATGATCGCGTATGACATTCCCGCCCTGGAAGGCTGGAACAACGTCGACCGCAGCGTGCGTATCAGCGCCCTGCTCTTTGCCAAGCGCATGATCGCCCGCGTTGTGTTTCGTGACCCCGTGGCGCGTCAACCGATCCCCGACCTGCAGGGCATCAGCCAGACCGACTGGAACGCCCTTCCTGGCGATTTCAAGCAGACCCTGGCCCGCGCCCAGGTGCTGGAAGCGAACGAAGTCTGTGGGGGCGATCCGGTGGTCGATTACCGACGTCGCGGCATCCAGTCGATCACAGTGGGCGAAGCGAAAAACTTTCTTCAGTCATGGAAGCCATCTGACGAGCGCACCATGCAGTCACTTGGCATTTCGCCTGCTGCTGCACGCGAGCTGAAGCCCTACCTTGCCTCCACCACTGTTCGTATTCGGAGGGGCTGATGGCTGGCATTCGCACCGCTGTCCCAATGCCTCACAAGCTGCTGGTCTCCAAAAACATCGGATTCGACTTATACGCGAACCCCATGTATGGAAAACCAGCGCACAGTCGCTGCGCAATTCTGAAGTTGGAAAAGACCAGCAAAGACACCACCGTCAGGGCTGACAGCTCTGCCACGCGCGGTCACGCCCAAGAGGTGCTTTCTGACGCATGGTTGCTGGTCCCGCACAACATGCAGGTGGGTCTGGGCGACAAGCTCGAACTGAAGGGTTTCACCCTGAAGGTCACGGGATTTCGCGCCCGCTTCGGTGCGTTTGGCGACCACGATCACAACGAAGTCATGGCGGACATCAATAATGGCTAAATCCCGCATCATTGGCGACCCCGCAGGGCTTGGCATTCGACTGAGCCAGCTGGGCGACCGCGTGGTCAAACACGTCGCTGATGTGCTGCGCGACGAATCTGAAAACATCCAGCAGCTCGCTCGTGATAATGCGCCGGTCGACAAGGGTAACCTGGAAGAAGCGATTAAGCTCGAAGAGGATCGGGGCGGTATCAACCGTCGCTTGCGCGTCACCGTCTACGTCGACCCCGACTTTCCCGCCCCCGAGGGTTCAGACATCGGGCGCACCGTAGGGCGCTACATGCTGATGATGCACGAGGGCTTAGCGCCCTATGGCTCAGGCGCGTTTAAGCTCGGGGATAAGTCGCAAGCCAAGGCCAATGCGGGCTTCAACGTGGGCGGGAAGTTCTTCGAGCGCGCATACCTCGAACGCAAGCCCCACATCCAAAAGCGGGTCGCGGCAATGGTCAAACGCGCGCGTAAAGCGGGAAAACTATGATGGATCGGGAAGAATCAATCGCTTGGGTGCTGACCACCCGCATCCCCGCCCTGAAGGGCAAGCTCTTCATCAACGACCTGCCCGCCTCAGCAACTGCAGGCGTGCTGATCAAAGAGGGCTACTCTGGCGCGCAGATCGACCCCGAAATCAAGGGTAGGCGCCAAGCACGCTTCCAGATCGCCATTCGAGATGTGCGCGCAAAAACCGCAGCGTCAAAAGCGCTTGCACACCAGATCATGGACGCGCTAGACATCCCAGGCGATGTGCCAATCACCAACGGCATCTTCATCAAAAGCTGTCGCCCTCTGACCGAGCCCATTTCATACCCAATCACTGACGGCGACAACATCGAAGTCACTTTGAATTTTTTGATCCACTACTTTGTTTGACCCGCTCAAGCACAGTCATCAGTGGTC
This sequence comes from Castellaniella sp., assembly GCF_034675905.1. Taxonomy (GTDB): domain Bacteria; phylum Pseudomonadota; class Gammaproteobacteria; order Burkholderiales; family Burkholderiaceae_B; genus Castellaniella. The sequence goes on from NZ_JAUCCV010000002.1 coordinate 82,380, forward strand.
GAAAGTCCCAGTCTTTTTTCTTACAGTCATGCGTAAACTTGACGGTTAGCGCCGGGCTTGTGTATGACCCATACGTTTCGTATACAAGGTGCGCGAGAAGAATAGCGTTATCGGCGGACAGAACAAAATTTTCTTGTTCGTCGTAAATGTTCTTCTGCAAACTAATCGCATACCCCCTTTCGTCGACCCCCTTCTCTAGATAGTCTTGAACTCCGTCCGCCGTTTCTAGCGATGCCAGTTCACAGGCCCTTTCTCGCGTCATTTCTGTCGCCGAAGCACTGGCGCCAACTGCCAATCCCAACACCACTCCTGCAATCCACTTCATCCGTTGTCTCCCCAGTTAGGCTTCATTAAAAATGATTTTTGATTGTAGGCGACGCAACGCTTGAAACGTAAGTCTTCTTTTTGATAGTATTTTTTGTAAGTTACCACTTACCAACATATTGCAAGGAGCCGACATGGCTGTGAATGCCAAAAACGTGAGATTGGGGGTTTGCGCCATCAGCTTTGGCGGAACCGATTTGGGCGCGACCAAAGGTGGCGTCGAACTGACCGTCGAGACCAGCACCCACGAAGTTCTGGTCGACCAGACAGGCGAAACCCCGATCAATGAATACATCATGGGTCGCAAGGTCAATGTGAAAGTGCCGCTGGCTGAAACGACGCTGGAAAACCTTGTGAAGATCATGCCGGGTGCCACTCTGGTTGGCGGCGCATTGCCCACCGACCCCAAGCGCGTCGACGTCGCCACCGGCGTCGGTATCAGTCTGCTGGATGGTGCGCAGGAATTGATTCTGCACCCCATTGGGTTGCCAGTGACCGACAAGTCACAGGACATTGTGCTGCACAAGGCTGCAACCCCGGGGCAGATCAACTTTGCCTACAAGGTTGACGAAGAGCGCATCTTCAACGTCGAGTTCAAGGCATACCCAGACCCCGAAAACGACGATCACTTGCTGGGGTTTGGCGACCCCGCAGCGGTTTAATTTTGCCCGCAAATGTTAGTTACCGATAACTAATATTTGCGGACCGACATCCCACGACAGAAGACCAACCGGGGCTCGCATCGTTGAGCCCCCGCTACACCCAAGGAATTCCATGAAAGTTCTGAACATTGACGCAATCGTATCGACCACGGAACGCACGATCAAGTTTCGCGGGGTCGTCCACCCCGTCGTCGAAATGAGCGTCGAAAACTTCGTCGTCACCACGACAGACGCAGAGCGCCTGGAGAAGGAAGGTGTCGGGATTCGCTCCCAGGTGATCGGGACTGCTGACGCGATTCTGCGCTCGGTGCCATCGCTGGACAAGGAAACCCTCTACGGCATGTCGCTGAACCAGTTGACCGTCATCTATCGCTTCATTAGCGGCGAAGACGAGTTTGAAGACTACGAAAACGTGGTCTCTGACGAGGAAGGTGGCGAAAAAAAGTAATGCCAAGCGCCCTGGACTTTGGTTTTTATTTTGATCGAGTCCTGCACTTCTACGGGGGACTGAGCTATCGCGAATTGCTGAGTCTCCCGATCAGAACCTTTTGGCGCTTGAGCAACAACATCAACCGAATTCGCGCAGAAACAGACATTCGGTCATTCCACATTGCCCTTGCTTCGCAAAGCAGGCAGGCACACGAGTTCAAAGACAGCCTGGTCATCGAAATGGGTGAGCCCACGACGGTTGACCCGATTGCGTCTGCCATCCCGGACAAAGACGCCATTGCCCAGCTGAAGCAGTTGATGGGTCAGGGGTAAGCGGCATGAAAGAGACGATTGGCATTGAGTTGTTGCTTGAAGACGGCGGGTTTAGCGCCAACATCAGGCGCGCTGACGACTCGCTGCAGAAGATCACCCGCTCTTTCTCCAACACCGTCACTGCTGCACAGCGGGCCGAGACAGGCATTGCTCGTGCCGCACGATCGTTTCGTCAGGTCAGTGTCACCATTGCAGCCCTGCGCTACACGGTCGGGGACATCGCGGATGTCTTCGTAAGACTCCCCAGCTCGATCATGAACGTCGCCAACAAGTTTGAGCGACTTCAGGTCATGTTGGAGGGGCTGAGCAAGAAATCCAGTGCCGCTGATCGCACTCGCGAAGCCGCAGACAACATCAAGTATCTCGTTGACATGGCGAAGAACGCGCCGTTCAACATTGAGTCGTTGTCTGATGCATTCGTGAAGCTGCGGGTCGGCGGCGTCGACCCCTTGAACGGTTCGCTGCAAGCCCTGGTTGATGCAAACGCCCGCTTCGGTGGTTCGTCAGACACGCTCAAGCGCGCCGCCGTGGCAATCCAACAGATGGGCGGCAAAGGCGTCATTTCGATGGAAGAGCTTCGCCAGCAGTTGGGCGAAGCCATCCCAGACGCTATCCACAACATGGCAGTCGGCGTCGGCGCATCCATCCCTAAGCTGACGAAAGCGATTTCGCAGGGTTCTGTTCGGTCGCAAGAAGCGCTTTCTCGCATGTTCACCGTCATGCGCTTTGAGAACGAAGGCGCTGCAGAACGCATGATGAAAACCTGGGGCGGCATGACGTCCCGGATGAAGACAAACTGGGATTTGCTCGTCAACGATTTGGCCAAGTCCAAGTTTGGCGACGAAGTCAAAAAGCAGGTCGGAGACATCACTGATTTTCTCGGCAGCAATGAAGGGAAACGCTTCGCTAAGGACTTGGGCGAAGCAATGGCATCCCTGACCACGATCTTGTCTACGACCGCGAAGCTGCTGGTCGACAACATTGGTTTGGTCAAAGCGCTGGGCGCTGCGTTCGCGGCAACCAAAACCATGACCTTCCTGGGGTCCGGGCTGAAATCGCTTCGTTCTGGCGCGATGCTGGCAGGAACCATCGTTGGGGGCGCGCGGTCTGCGGTTCTGGGTGATGTAGAAAATTCCCGTCAGCGCCAGAAGCGCATTGCTGACATCCAAAACAAGTCAATTCGCGACTACGTTGCATTCAAGACGTCGGAAGAGCGCCAGCGCAGAGCGTTTGCGCTAAAGGCTGCACGCGATAGACAGATCGAGACGGCAAAAGAGCTTTCTGACAACAAGACCAAGCTGAACGCCCTGCTGGCTCAATATACCGAGAACAACCGACAGATTGCTGTAGCCAAAGCAGCGCTGAACGCGTCAGCGTCCACGACCGCAATCATCCCATTGGCGAGTCGAGCAGAAATGCGTCGCCAAGCGCGCCAAGCGACAGAATCGCAGTTCAGAATGAACCCGGTGTCTGCAGCGGTCTCAGGCGTGTTTGCTGGCGCGGGCATGAGCGCGGCACAAATCGCTGGGACAGAGAAGGCAAGCGCAGCCCTGGGTCGCCAAATCGACGCAACTAAGCGTCTGAACGTCGCCCTCATGGACAACCAGGGCAAAGCCCTTCTAAACGTCCGAACACAAGAAAAACTGGCTAAGGCTTCTGGTTGGGCAACAACGAAGTTTGCAGCCCAAGCGACCGCAATGAAAGCGGGCGGCGCGGTTCTGTCCCTCATGGGTGGTTGGGTCGGCGTTATCAGCGCAGCCCTGATCGCGGGCGTGTGGGCGTGGGATAAGTGGGGTAACGCAGCCAAGAAGGCACGCGAAGAAGCTCTTCAGACGCTGGAATCTGGACTGGCGACATCGCAGACGGTGGCGCAGTTCGTTGCTGAAGCGACGGAAGCGCAAAAAGAGCTTGACGAAGCGTTGGCGCTTGTTGCGAAAAATAAGGCGGAAAAACCCAGACAGTTAGGCGGTGGGTATAGTCTGTCGCAGGATGACATAGATAAGTCCGTGTCTGGGGCGGAGAAACGCGTCGTCGAAGCGCAAAAAAAATTAAAGCAAGCCCGCGACAACATCGCGAAGGGACGAAAGCAGGCGGTCGACAACGACGCCACGAATGTTCTCGCAGAACAGAGTCGCAGCATTTCCCAAAACCTGTCTGACGTCTCTGAAAAATACCGCGTCAAGATCATCAAGAACGCCGCAGACCAAGAAGAAAAGATTAAGCAGATCAAGCTGAAGGGCGCGAAGGACGCCAGCGCCCAGATCGAAAAAATCTCAGCCGAACGCACAAAATTCGACCGGCAGCAAATTCTCGCGGCTGACCAAGAGCATCTTGGCTACCTGCAGGCACAAAGCGTAGAAATTGACGAACAACTGCGACTGGCAAGACAGAAGAATGCGAGCCAGGAAGACCTCAATAAGCTGATCGCCCAAAGCAGAAGTCTGCACGAGAAAGTCGTTGATCAGCAAGGCAAGGTCGACGGCTCCACGATGCTGCAGTCAGACATGGACCTGACTGGCGGAAAGCCCAAGAAGAAGGCATCCAAGACAGACGCTCAGCGACTGGAAGACAAGATTCAGGGGATTCTGGATCGTGCGCGCAATCTGCGCGAACAGTTCGACGAGTCGGGCGACAACCTTTTTGGTGCCCTGCTTGATCCCGCCAAGGCAAATCTGGCAGGCACAAACCTTGCCAGCATCACGCAACAAGTTCTTCGCCTTAACCAGGCGATGGAGAACAAAGGCGGGGGCGAAGGTGGGCTTGCTCGTCTGGCGAACGAAGTCAAGGGGCTGAAGTCAGACGCTGCGCTGCGCGACCTGACCGACATGGCGCTGAAGATGCGCGATTCGACCCGCGAAATCAGGATCGGGCTGATTGGCAACTCCCGCGCGCAAGCCCAGGCTGAATACAACTACGAAATGGAAGTCGTGAGCGCGAAGTATGCCGCGCTCATGGACGAGGTGCGTGGTCGGGATGACGCGTCAGAGAAGATCAAGCAAATCGAAGCTGACAAGGCGCAATACATTCTGGCGCGCACTGCCCAGCTGCAAAAAGACATGCGCGCCCCGATCCAGCAGATGGCTGATGACTGGCGCGACAACTTCGTTGAGACCACCAGCAACACGATGGTCAGTTGGGCAAACCAGAGCATTGACGCAATTGCAGAAGTGACCGAGACAGGGACGTTCGCTTGGCGCGAAATGACCGTGTCGTGGCTGAAAGACCTAAACCGCATGGTGCTGCAGAAGACGCTTGCCACGCCATTTGAAGGCATGTTTTCGAGCATGGGCGACGGCATCAAATCTCTGCTGTCTTCGATAGGCATCGGCGGTTCTGGTGCGGCAGCTGGCGCAGGCGCGGTGACCGAGGGTTTGGTATCGACCGCGAACGCGTCAAATCTGGCGTCTCAAGCAATGGAAACCCTGGCCCAGAGTGGCGCAGACGAAGCGACCAAAGCATTCGCCAAGAACGCCATCCAGACCGCACTGAATACCGCGACCCAGGGTTCTGCGTCGTCCACTACCGTGACATCCATGCTCACCGTAGCTGGCGCAGCCCAACTGGCAGCCCAAGCACTCTTGCAACTCGCTGCGTCCCAAGGTGGGTCAGAGACTGGCGGGATCATCGCGTCAGCCCTCAAGATGGCAGGCGGTGCGCTACTGGGTGGTGGCGGTGCAGCGTCAGGCTCTGACGTTAGCGGCGACTACCTGAATGGCACGATTGACGTGCCGACCGACTACATGGCGACCAGCGACTTTGCCAATGGCGGAATCATGACCCGGTTCGGTGCAGTCCCGCTGCGCAAGTATGCCAACGGCGGGATTGCCAACGCCCCGCAACTGGCCCTCTACGGCGAAGGCAAAAAGCCAGAAGCCTACGTTCCCCTGCCCGATGGGCGAACCATCCCCGTCACGATGGACGGCGCTGGTGGCGACGTCACCCCCGTCAACATCACGATCAACGTCACCCAGAACAGCAACGGGTCTGAATCCAAGACCACGACCGGCGACGTCGAAAGCATGTGGAGAGGCGCTGCAGACAAGATGCGCGCCATCGCCCTCGACGAAATCGTTAAACAGAAGCGCGCCGGTGGCGTGCTGGGGCGATAAGCATGGCTACTCAAGTCTTCCCCGGTCGCCCGAACCTTGGCGCGCCCCAAAAGAAGAAGCCGCGTATCAACAGCGTTCGCTTTGGCGACGGGTATGAGCTGCGTAGCCAAGACGGCATCAACGCCAGCCCTGCTACCTGGGCAGTCACGTTCACTGGAAATTGGGCCGAGCATCAGCCCCGCATTGCAGTGCTGGAAGCGTGCGGTGGTGTGCAGTATTTCCGCTGGACTGACCCGCGCGGCAGAACCGCGAACTTTATCTGTCGCGAATGGGAAGACCGACAGGTTGAGTTCGGGGTCTACGAAATCACCGCTGAGTTTGAAGAGGTGTTTGACCTATGAGTTCGGTCATCCCAAGAGAAGTCGCGATTGAAATCCAGTCGCTATCCCCTAGCGCGATCATCCAGCTTTTTGTGCTTGATTCGACTGCGCTGGGCGGCGACATCCTGTATTTCCACGCCGGCACAAACTTCGTGCAGGCGCCGCTGGTGTGGCAGGGCCAAACATACGCGCACTTGCCCATTGATGTCGACGGGTTCGACATTGCCACCCAAGGCAGCGCCCCGCGCCCCAAGATTCGCATCGCCAACGCTGACGGCATGTTCTCCAAAGACGTGCGCGACATGGACGACCTAGTCGGCGCCAAAGTCATTCGTAAGCGCACCTTCGCCCGATTCCTTGACGCTGTGAACTTCCCAGACGGCGTCAACCCAACCGCGAATCCAGCGCACTGCTTTGAAGACGATATGTTCTTCGTCAATCGCAAGATCAGTGAAAACCAGCTGGTGATCGAGTGGGAATTGGCCTCTGCGTTCGACGTTGAGGGTGTTCAGCTGCCATTTCGCCAAATTATCCAGAACTCGTGTCCGTGGATTTATCGAGGCGCTGAGTGCGGCTACACCGGCACCACATACTTCAACGCTGAAGATCAACGCGTCTACAACGCGTCAGAAGACGTCTGTGGCAAGCGTCTCACGTCTTGCAGCAGACGCTTCGGTCAAAACTCTGTGCTGCCCTTTGGTGGCTTCCCTGGGGCTACGCGCTATGAATGACCAATCAACGCTTCGCGACTTGGCAGCCGCACTGCGAACGCATGGCGTCTGTGCCTACCCCAACGAAGCGTGCGGGCTGGTGCTGGGTCTGCCCACAGGGAAAACCGAAATCGTCCAGTGCGAGAACACCCACGACACGCCAAGCCAGTTCTTTCGCATCAGCAGAATCGAATACACCAAGCAGGCAGATCGCGGAAAGATTGTCGGCATCTGGCATACCCATCCCAATGGGCGACACGACTTCAGCGAAGCTGACAAAGTGGGCTGTGAGGTCTCTGGCGTGCCTTGGTATGTCATGAGCTTGCTGAAACGCAGCGACGACGACACGTTCGACTATGGCCCCATCAAGCATATGGAGCCATCGGGTTTCAAGATGCCCTACACGGGTCGCCCCTACGTTCCTGGCGTGTTCGATTGTTGGACGCTGGTGATCGACTGGTTCGCCCGCGAACACGGGATCAAGATTCGCAACTACCCCTACACCCTGGCGGATGGCAGTCCGGGGGCGACCCTGTTTGCTGCGCACTATCGAGACGAGGGATTCGTTCGGGTCATCAACGAAACGCCCCGACCGGGCGATGTGTTTTTCATTCAAGACCCATCGTCACTTGTCCCGAACCACGCAGCGATCTTCGTTGGCGACGACCGCATTCTGCACCACACGCTGAACCGACTGAGCAAACACGACGTCTATGGCGGCTACTACCTGAAGCACACCGTCATTCACGCGCGTCACAAGGAGCTGATGTGAAGACAAGGGGTGGAATCGTTGACGCATACGGGAACCCATCGCCGACCCCCACAAAGGTCATTCTGGAAGGCGCGATGGGGGAAAAGTTCGGTCGCGAATGGAATCTGTGCATTCACAGTCCCGCGCACGCGCTGAAGCTGATCAACGCGAACAAGCCAGGGGTAGACGCTTGGGTGCGTGAAAACGCCGATGTCTATTCGCACTATCACATCGTCATCGAACACGAAACCGGTGCCATGGAAGAAATCAGCGAAGAGACGCTGTCCATGAACGCAAATATCAAGTCGATTCGGTTCGTGCCTTTGATTGAAGGTGCCGGGAACGTTGGGCGCATCTTGGTGGGCGCAGCGCTCGTGGTTGCTGCCGTCGTGTTGCAGCAATACGAGCTGTTGCCGACTTTGGCCAGCGTCATGCTCGGCATGGGCGTCAGCATGGTTGTCGGTGGGGTGATCGGCATGTTGACCAACACCCCAACAACGAAAGCCCTTGGCGAACAGGGCGAGTCGCGAGTCTCGTATTTCTACGACGGCCCAATGAACACCGTGGGCCAAGGCGACCCGCTTGCGTTGATTTATGGACGCGTGCTTGCGGGGTCAAACACGATCCACGCGTCCCAGTCTGTAGAACAGTTGATGTAGGCGCACATGAGCGAACAGTTGATCCCCAACGACGTCGTAGGCTCCGGTGGCGGATGCTTCCCCGCTGGCGCGCAGGTTCTGATTGAGAACGGGAAGACCGTCGCCATCGAATCGCTCAGGGTGGGCGACACGGTTCTGTCGTTTGACGAGCGCGGTGACGTCCATCGCGCCAAGGTCACGAAGACTCATTACCACGCAGACCCGCAGCCAGTCATCCATGTGCGCCACTGGAACGGCCACATTTCCCTAACGCCCAATCACTGGGTTTTAAACCAATACGGTGCGTTTGTGGAGGTCGGGACGCTGGGTGTTGAAGACGCCCTTGTTGACCAGCTCGGACACCTACGCCCCATCATCGAGAAGAACTTCGAGGGCAGACACCCCGTCTACAACCTGACCGTTGAACCACACCACACATTCATCTGTGACGGCGTGCGTGTCCACAATGGCGGGCATCGTCAACGACACCCATTGATTGTTGAGGACATTCAGGGCGCAGGTGGCGGTGGCGGTGGCGGAAAAGGTGGCGGTGGCGGCAGAACCCCAATACTCTCTGCCGACAACGCTGCGTCCAAGCAGATGGTCTCGATTTTGGACGCCCTGGGCGAAGGTGCCATCGGCGGCCTGGTTGATGGCGCGAAGAGCATCTTCTTCGCAGACGTCCCGCTGCAGAACCAAGACGGAACCTACAACTACCAGGGCGTGCAGTGGGAACAACGTCTTGGAACCCAAGACCAGGAAATCATCCCTGGGTTCGCCAGCGTAGAGACCCCGCGTCGAATCGGGGTGCGAGTCAAGCAAAACCAGCCCGCCACGATAACAGTCACGAACCCGAACGCTGACCGGGTTCGCGTGATTGTGCTGTTCCCGTCGCTGCGCGCCCAAGACGCCACAAATGGCGACGTCTACGGGACCACCGTAAATTTCCACTTCGACATTGCTGAAGGCAATGGCCCGTATGAAACCGTGACGTATGGTGTCGCGAGTCGTAAGAGCAGTTCGCGCTGGCAGCAAGAGTATGTGCTGACGCTGCCAAAGCCGTTCTTTGACAATGACGGACCAGAATCCCAAAACCTGTCGTGGCGCATCAGAATGGTGCGCGACACTTCAGACTCGAACTCTGACACCCTCAACAACGAGACCTACCTGGACTCTATCGTTGAAATTGTCGACACCAAGCTGCGCTACCCCAACACAGCGTTGATCGGTCTGAAGGTCGACTCTTCATACTTCGCGCCCAACACCACGCGTGGGTATCTTGTCGACGGGCTATTCATCAAGATTCCATCGAACTATGACCCCGTCAAGCGTGCCTACGACGGGATTTGGGATGGCACATACAAACTCGCTGTCAGCTCGAATCCTGCGTGGATTCTGTTCGACGTTCTGACAAACAAGCGCTACGGTCTGGGCCAATACATTGCGCCCGCGATGGTCGACACGACAGAGCTATACCAGATCGGGCGATATTGCGACGAGCTTGTTCCTGACGGGCGTGGAGGCATGGAGCCACGCTTTGAAATCAACACCCAGATTCGCTCCCGCGTTGACGCGATGCGCTTGGTGTCAGACATTTCGTCTGCTATGCGCGGGATGATTTACTGGGCTGGCAGTATGGCACGGTTCACCCAGGACCGCCCGCGCGAACCGTCTATGCGCTTCACGCCGGCCAACGTGGTCGGGGGGCAGTTCACACGCTCTGGCTCGTCCCGCGCTGATCGCCACAGCGTTGTTTGCGTCACATGGAATGACCCAGCGCAAAGCTACAAGCAAGTCATTGAATACGTTGAAGACCGGGAGCTGATTGAAAAGTTCGGGATTCGACAACTGGGGGTCGTCGCGTTTGGATGCACCAGTCGTGGACAGGCATACCGCGTCGGCAAGTGGATTCTTTACACCGAGCGCTACGAACCGAATCTGACATCGTTTAAGGTTGGTCTGGATTCAGCGAATGTGCTTCCTGGCGATGTCGCCGAAATCCACGAACCTGTGCTGGCAGGCAGGTCCATGGGTGGTCGACTGCGCGACTGCACCCTGAACGTCGCTGACCTGGATCGGGAAATAGAAATTACGTCGTTCGGCAGCGCAAAAATTGCCATTCGCATGCCAGATGGTGAGTTCGCAACGCGCTTCATTGACAACAAGCCGGGAAAGACGACGCGCATCACCTGGGCGTCTGACCTGCCAGACGTGCCGCTGCGTGGGGCGATCTACGTTGTCAGCGAAGAAACCCTGCAGGCTCAACTTGTAAAGATTGTGGGGATCAAGCAGGGTGAATCAGCGTCTGAGTTCGAGATCGCAGTTCTTGATCACAACGAATCAAAGTTCGACGCCATCGAAAAAGGGCTAACGCTTTCAGACCCAATTGTGTCCACGCTGGACACTAGACGCGTCAATACGCCATCTGACTTTCGGGTGGAGGAACTAACCATCGAGACCGCCCCAGGCGTGGTTGGCATGTCGCTCGACTTATCGTGGTTTTCTGCGAGCGCGCAGAGCTACGAAATTCGCTGGCGTCGCATGGGCGAATATGCAACCAACTGGAAGACAGAATTCTCAGGCTACCCAGGCATTCGCTTGGACAACGTGCGGGCGGGTCAGCATGAGTTCCACATCGTCGCAATCAACGGCTTTGGCGTCCGCTCCAAGCCCTTGCTGACGAACTACACCACACAGGGCAAGACCGCAGCGCCCGGTGACGTCCCGAACTTTAAAGTCAAGAAACGCACGAACGACTTGGTGATCACCTGGGATGAAGTAACCGACATTCGCGTGTCCGGCTACGAAGTGCGGGTTGGCCCAGACTGGGAAGGCGCACAGATCGTCACCGAGAATTTCCAAGGCACGATGATCACCCACGATCAGAGCGAAGCTGGGACGTATCACTACCACATCAGATCGGTCAACGCGCAGGGAACCTACTCAGACAACGTCAGCACCTTTGAGCTGGTGTTGAAGGCACCCCAGACGGTCAAGAACCTGAACATCATCCAGAGCGGGACGCGCCTGGAAATCCACTGGGACTCGAACCCTGAAACCGACGTCGTCTATTACGAGGTTCGGGAAGGCGATGCGTGGCCGACCGGGACGCTGCTGTCGCAAGTGAAAGCGACGACGCTTACTAGCCCCGCTGGGTCTATTGGTTTGCGCAAGTTCTGGGTGAAGGCGGTTTCAAGCCCGGGCATTTATTCTGACGAAGCAGCATTCATCACAAATCAGGTCGCGATGCTGCCCGACCGCAACATTGTGTTCACCGCTGACGAAGCGGCAATGGGCTGGCTGGGTCACATGGTCGGCATGCACCGCGTTGGCAACGACATCATGATGGATAACGGCGTTTCGCGCGGGGAGTATTTTTTCGACGTTGACCTGCTGTCCCGATACCGCTGCGCGAACTCGCTCTACCCACAGCTTTCGTCGATTGTCCAAGACTCTGACAGCATGACCTGGGACACGTCCCTGTTCACCTGGGATGACAACGAAGCGCTGCGTCACTGGGCTCCCAGCGGCGACATTGACTCCGTCATCGGGCGCTACCAGATCGCGACAGAAACGGGGCTGCGCCAGGGCGACATTGAGGGCTGGCGTCTGAACGGCAACCTAGTCGCGGTATCGGGTCAGAACGGCGCCACTGAACAGGGCGCGGCGCTAACTTTCGGGACGGGGCGCTATGGCGATGGGCTGGTTCTTAAGTCGGGCCAGGGCGCGGTGACATGGGATGGCATCCAATTCCCCGCTACGTTCAGCTATTCGTTCTGGATGACTCCCCAGACTGTCTCGAAAGGCGAATTTGAACGCCCCGTCATTGAAATTTCAGGGACAGACGGGAAATTCCTGCAGGTGATCTACAACGACGCGTCTGAGTCGCTGGTGATGACGAGCGACGTCGGTGAGCGTCTGGATGTCCGCGCGCCCTGGAAACAGGGTGGTCCAATTCTGGTCACGATTTCGCAGTCCGGCACAGAACGAAAGTTCTTTGCGGCGCAGCTTGGAGCCGAAAGCATCTACGAAGCATCGGGCGCATACGCCCCGCGCGGGAGCTTCGACACAGTGGCGCTGAACTGGATCGGCTGAGCTTGATTGTTAGTTACCACTTACGATAAAATGAAAACATAAATCTATGTAATTGGCGAATTTGCGCCTTGAAGTGTAAGTTACCACTTACCATCATTAACCGGAGAACGCCTTGCGCGGCACTGAAAAACTCAAACTGCATGGTTCGATGACGGCAACTTTGATCAAGCCAAGCGGCGAAGTGATGGTTACGCACAAAAACAACATGGTTGTCGACGTGGGCTTTGACTTCATTGCTGACGCCATGTGCAAGTCGCCTTCGCGCCCTGACATCATGGGGTATATCGGCGTCGGCAAAGGCACCACCGCTGTAAGCGGCACCCAAGCCGCGTTGGTTGATGAAATCGGGGTCAGACAGTCTGCGGTCTACGCGCACACTGCAGGCACCAAGTCGTTCACCCTCAGCACGTTTCTGGACGCTGGCACAGCGACCGGCCCCATCACGGAAGCTGCGGTATTCAACGCGGCTGTTGCAGGCGCCATGCTCGACCGCGTTGTGTTCGACGTGATCAACAAGGGCGCAGCTGACACGCTGACTGTCGCCTTCACGTTCAACATGCAATAACGGGCAGGCAGACTCGTGGGGTCGTCCACTACAGTCGCTCGTCAAACAGGGGTCAATTACACCTGGGAGACTGCTGATGTGACGTGGAGCGACCCAGCATATTCTGACCTGCAAATTGGGGAGTTCGGTGCTGGCGAGTGGTCACTCGCCCACGTCGCTGACATCATCGTCGACAGCGTCGGGACAGCAAAGAGACACCTATTCGCCGAAATTGCAGAACTGTTCTCTGTCAGCGCTGCATCGCGCAAGCAGGTCACCTCGAATCACCCCGGGTCGTTAACGGTTGCTGACAGCATGACGCGCTCATGGGCGTCCATCTTTGGCATCGAGGAGTCGATTCAATTCGACGACACTGCGGCACGTCACATCGAAAAAAATCGTCAGGAATACTTGGCTGTCCGCTCCTTGAACAACAAGAAGGTTGCAAAGAACAGTGCGGACAGCATTTCCATCGCAACAGAGCTTTCCCGTCGCGCAAAATTTACTGCGCACATTGCAGAAATTATTGCGGTCGCAGACAGCAGCCAAAAGCATTCATTCAGGGAGTTCATTGACTCGTTCAGTGTTTGGGGCGCCATCGTTCGATCTGACGGTTTGGCGATCAGCGACATGTTGCTCTCAGCAAAGAGCGTGGGGCTGGAAGAGTTCAAACAGATGCTGGCGTTCGGGAACATCCCCGGATACTCAGACTGGCGCGACTTCATCGCTGGCGACTATGACTACAAAAAGGCAGTGTTCCGCGCGTCGCTGACGTCGAACAACAGTGACCGTGGCTTGCTAACTAACATACAGGCGGTCGTGGACGTGCCTGACATTGACGACAGAGGTAGTGCCACCGTCCAGCTGGCATCCATCGGTGTGCGAGTAAATTTTTCTCGCGAATATCACGTCATCCCAGAGGTTTACCTGACAACCAAGGGCGGGATGGGCGAAGAAATCATCATCCCATTCGTCCAAGACGTGGACTTGCTTGGGTTCACTGCGTTCATGAAAAGACAGACCGGCGAACTCGTTGAGGGTGTTTTCTCGTGGTCGGCAAAAGGTATTTAAATGCAAAAATTCTCCGTCGTCGAGCCAACAACAAAAGTCTCTGATTCGCTGACCGCGTTGATGGACAACGACAAGACTGCGCTCTCGAATAATTCGGGGTCAGCGTTTCCGACCACGAATCTTGTTGTCGGTATGCAGTGCTGGCGCGATGACGAAGGGGTTATGTATGTGCTTAAAAGTGTATCGCCGGTAATTTGGGAGCCGACAACGTCGGCACCAAAGGCAGACGAAGGTGGGACACCCACGGGGTTGGCCATCAAAGCGAACAGCTACGGTGACGTAGAGTTTTCTTGGAGCGCGACCGGCGATATTAGCGGTCGGGTTTTTCGTGTCGATGTTTTGACGACTGGCCCACAACCAAGTGTGATTCGCACAATCCGGGTTACCGGGCAATCATTCGTTGACTATCCAGTAGAGTTGTCGGTGGTCGATTTTGGCTTTCCTCCAGGCTACCTGAAGTTTCGCGTAAGAGAAGAATCCCCGACCGCGTATTGGGCGGGCGCATACGCAATCACAGACGGCAATACGGTTGTCTCTGATTCTGAGTTGGTAAAACTCTGCGTGGTGTTTGCGGGACAAAGCAACGTAGGCGCTCACTTCAACACGTTAAGCGGTGCCACGAAGGCGACACAGTCCGCAACGACGTTTAGGGCAATGCTTGCCAAACAGCGTGGCTTACGAGCCATTGAAGTGCTGCCAATCAATCTCTCGGTCGGCGCCTCTACCGCAGACAAGGCGGCGCAAATCGACATGGCCACCTACCCAGACTACTGGTATGACCTTGAAAGTGATGTCGCGGGGCCATCACTGAATGCTTGGTTGAGCGGCGTGTTGACACTTGGAATACCCGTCGACGTTATCGTTTGGGGACAGGGCGAGAGCGACATCAACGGCATAGCATTTCCTGGCTCTGCAAACCCAGTGCCGTCAATCGGGCGCACTCGCGCGGCATGGCTCAAGATATTCGCAAAGATGCGCTCGGTCACAAAGGCGAACATAAGAATCGTTATTCAGGGACTGCACCACGGCTTCTATGGCGATCCCCCGCAAGCGATAGGCAAGCAGGTTGGGGACGCGTTATTTGAGGTGCAGCGAGAGATTGCAAGCGACCAAAACACGACGCTTATCAAGCCCCCCGCGACACTTGCGGCGGATTGGCTGGCTGAAGGACTTAATTATTCGCACTACAAACCGGATGCCTACCACCGCGCTGCGCGAAGCCTTGTGTCGAACATCGTCCGAGACCTTGACACTGCCGGGGTTGCAACCGGCGTTACCGCAATAGATACAGAAAGAGTATCTGATTTCACCGCTGAGACAGGAGGCACTTACTGGCTTCGCAGCAGCATCGTAGTGATACTACCTGCAGTGGCAGGGCTTGAAATCGGCGCGTCAGTGACCCTCTCGAAATCGCTTTCCGCAACGCCGACGATTCAGGTCGGGGTCGGAGCGGCGACCATCAGAACCGCCAAGGGTAGCGACACATCGGTCATCTTCGACGTTGACGCGGAACTGACGTTCGTGTTCAACGGCACCGACTGGGAGGTGTGACATGCCAATCAGTCTGAAGAGCGTTGTGGGCGGTGGCACCGCCGTCGAGTTGGGTGAAGTTGTCTGGATGCAAGATCAGCCGCAACCCCTGATCGAAGTCGACGGAATGTCATTCTTGAAATCTGGCAACGTGCTGACCGATGAAGAAGCGAATTATCCCGAGGCGTTCGAGAAATTTGGGGAGGCGAAAGCTAACCCAATGGTGTGGACTCTCGCGCCCACACCATTGGGCGCATTCCAGTCCGTAGCTTATGGAAGCAACGTCTTTGTTGCGGTCGGGGCACAAAAGATTCTTCGCAGCACAGATGACGGGCTCACTTGGGTTCAAACAACCGTTCCTTTTAGTAATGGCTGGAAGTCGATCACGCGTGGTCCTAACACATTTGCGACAGTTGGGGGCACGAAAGTAAATTACTCAAATGACGATGGACTAACGTGGAATCAAGTTGTCCTACCCACAACGGTCGACTGCAGATCAATCGCCTATGGCGACGGGGTGTTTGTCGTTGTCGGGGAAATCGCCACTAACGAAGCTAGTTATTCTACTGATGGCTGCAAAACATGGAACATGGCGACGCTTAAATCTGTCTCCAGTTGGCAGTCCGTGGCTTATGGGGGTGGAGTATTTGTCGCGGTTGCATGGAGTCTTCTGAAAGCGAATTACTCTGTAGATGGCGGCAAGACATGGAATGAAGCCACACTTCCTGCTGTCTCTAGTTGGTATTCGATTGCATATGGCAACGGAGTGTTTGTTGCTGTCGCCCAAAATTCAGACCAAGCGGCGTATTCAACCGATGGCGGCAAAACGTGGGCCGCATCAACGATGCCTTCGAGTGCCAAGTGGGTGTCTGTTGTATACGGCAACGGAGTATTTGTTGTGGTCGCGCAAAGTTCTGATCAAGTAGCTTACTCCATTGACGATGGAAAAACCTGGGCCACAGCGACCTTACCCATTAATTCATATTGGTTTTCCGCCGCCTACGGTAACAATGTTTTTGTCGCCGCAACCTCCTACGGCGATCAATTCGTTCGCACCCTCCCCGCCGCACTCCTTGGCCTGCCAACCGAAACCCATGATGGTCTGTCAGTTCAATACATGAGAGTGAAATAATGCCCACCAGCCTGAAAAAACTACTGGGCGGTTCTGCAGCCCGTCCAATCGGTTCACATGTTTGGTTCCCTGACGTTGACAATAGCGCGGTGAACCCGCTTTATGACACAGGTAGTGCGGTGTATTTGCGGTCAGGCAACGTGTTGACCGATGAAGAGACGACATACCCAGAAGCGTTTGAGAAGTTTGGGTCACTGGAAAGCAATATTGAGGTATGGGTGCCTTTAGTTATTTACCTTAGCGTCATCGGGTTCGGCAACGAGAGATTTGTCGGGCTAAGTCCCAGCGTGGCAGTTTACTCAGACGACAGCGGTGAGACCTGGGGTGTGTCGAACACGCCAGTTAATGGCGTTTGGCAGTCAATAGCGTTTGGCAACGACGCCTTCGTCGTCACGCCATACAATTCTGATATCTCCTTTTACTCCCTTGATAACGGTGAAACGTGGACTGCATCCACACTGCCATTTAAGGGAAATTGGCGTGGGATCGCTTTCGGAAATGGTGTTTTCGTTACGTTGGCAGAATCAACCGACAAGACGGCGTATTCCGTCGATAACGGCAAAACGTGGACCCAAGCAAATTTGCCAAGTAGCAGTAACTGGAGTGGAATCGCTTTCGGAAATGGCGTTTTTGTTGCCGTCTCATATACCAGTTACCAAGCTGCCTATTCATACGACAACGGGCAAACATGGACGCTTTCAAGCCCTCTTGCCGCAGCACCATCCAGCGTTGCATTTGGGGGAGGGATTTTTCTAGCGCTTAAGCAAGGCAGACCATTTTATTTTTACTCTGTCGACAACGGACAAACGTGGACGCAAGAATACTTTCCGTCAGGCACCAACAATCAATGGTATAAGGCCGTTTATGCTGACGGGAAGTTTGTTGTTGTTTTAATAAACGACGAAAGGGTGCTTTATTCCGCAGACGCCTTAACCTGGGGAACAGCGGTTACGCCGTCCATTTATGGCTATAAAGATATCGTCTACGGAAACAATACCTTCATTGCAGCGCAGGGGAATACCTCATTCAGAACCCTCCCATCATCGCTACTGGGCCTGCCAGCGGAAGAAATCAAAGACAGCGCCGTCAAATACATGAGAATCAAATGACAATCATCAAAGTCCTACAACCAACACGGCGCGCCCCATATTGGGAATTCGCGCCAGCAAATTATTTTTGGCTCGAAGTCGGCGCGTTCTACGACCGTTTCGGCCCCGCCAAGGTGCCTGTGCTGGCGAATCCAGACGCAACCGTCCAGGCGCTGGTGCGAGATTCACAGGTTCGCAAATACATCGACCTGAAGCGCCCCGACATTGCTCAGTTCGTTGCATACCTAGCGACCAAGGTTCCCGAGTTGACGCCTGAAATCAAAGCGACGGTGCTGGCGATGCAAACAATCAACGAAGAGCGAGTTGTCAAAGACCTTCCACAGCCAATCCCTGCGCCGCCAGAAGTGCTGGCAATGCTGGAAGAAATGCCGTGACGCGACGCAGCTATTTCTTGCAGACAGCTATAGCGGCAGACCAACTTGCCAACGCCCTGCTTGCCGGTTATGCCGACGAGACGCTGTCGTCAAGAGCATGGCGCTGTCGAAACGATAAGCGACGCTGGGCAATCGCGCGGGCAGTCATCGACGTCATATTTTTCTGGCAAGAAGACCACTGCATGAACGCATATCTAAGCGAGCTGTTCAGAAAGCAGCTACCAGCGGACTATCAAGAAACGGCGACATCGCGTAATTTTTCAACTAGAATGTAAGTTACCACTCACGAACAAAGAGCCATGCAAAGTTATACTCAGATTCAGTCGTCAAAGTCCATTCAAAGCTCGCTGGCGTTGCTGCTGAACAATGACCGCACTGCGCTCTCGAACAGTTCCGGCACCGCGTTCCCTACTGTCGGCATCGAAGTGGGTATGCAGTGCTACAGAGTTGACCAGAAAAAAATCTACCTGCTGACACGCACGTCCCCGCAGCCAGAGTGGATGCTGACGATGGATTTGTCAGCAGTGACCAACTTGGGCGACGAACCGCAAGCGCAAGCGCCACAGATCGCCTACATGGGCTTGGCGCGCAGAACCTCTGGCGACGACGGGGGCGCAATCTCGCTTGAGCGTCCCGAGTCTGGCTCCACACTGGCGGGCAACGTCGCGCTGCGCCTGAAGAAAGATCGACTGGAAATCTACGACCGCGGCACCAACACACGCGGCTTTTTCCTGGACTTCGACCAGGCGACGGCAGAAATCGCGGCAAAGATTTGGCACTCTGGCAATATGGGCGCAGCCAGCGGCCTGGACGCAGACTTGCTGGATGGCAAACAATCAGGCAACGCCGATGGCAACATCCCAGTAAACAATGGCGCGGTGAACAAAAACCTGAACGCCGAAATGCTTGACGGGCGCAAGTCGAACTTGTATGCCCTGCTGGCGAACCCGTCATTCACAGGCGCCCCCACAGCCCCCACAGCAGCAGCAAGCAGCAACACCGATCAGCTCGCCACAACGAAGTTCGTTCAGCGCGCGATGGCGTCTGTTGACTTGGGCTCAAAGGTCGCAAAGTCTGGCGACTCCATGCAGGGGCCACTTGACATTGAAGCTGGTTCGCTGGGTGTGTTTGGGTTCAACGGGAACTCAAACACCGGCGTTATCTACCTGAACGCCACGAAGAACAAATACCTCTACTTCGATGGCACGAAATACAACCTGCCAGACGCAGACCTGTGGGTGAAGGGGTCGCCAGTGCTGACGCAAGTCATCCTTGGCTTAGGCCCTGACAGAACGCAAGGCAGCGGCAACACCGGCTCAATAACCTACGAAACCTACAGAACCGGAAATGCCGTTCAGTTGCGCCGCGTCATCAGCTACAGCAATTGCAATTGCGCGTGTGCGTGCGATTGCAATTGCGGGAACAACTGACGATGAAAATTGCCTTCACAATTTGCGGTGATCGCACCCCCCGCATCGAGTCGATTCGCGTCGGAAAAGACGAGTTGCAGTTTACCGTCGACGGCGTGGTCCGCACCTTGACAAACGCACTGCTGTCTGAGTTCATTGGGCACAACGAGCGCTCAGAAATCAACAGTGTGTATGTGTTTTTGGGAGAGCATGGCGAGCTGATCCTGCGCAACAAGATGATGGAAAGCGAAGCGTCGCGCAGACCAGGTATGGTTTACCTGAAAAATCTGCAAACCAAGCTGCCAAACATTGGGCAGGTCTACCTCCCATTCACGAATGGCACGCTGAAAGACGCAGCAGTTCGCCTGAATGTCCCAACCCAAGCAGACATCGACGCACTAGGCGTCAAGGACTATACGCTTGTTGAGAACGACCACCACGCATATGTTGCCTTCAGCAACAGTGTCTACCCAAGCGTCACGACACGCGCTGTCAAGAGCAAGAACTACACGACCATTTTTGCCAAGGTCGTGCGTGGTGGAAAGCCGCTGAAGCGCTCGGGCATGAAGGTTTACGCTAAGACAGACGCGGGATACTTGAACCGCAGGTATGCAGTCACCGACAAAAATGGTGTTGCAGAGTTTAGGTTCGCCCCGATGCTGCTTGACCCAGGCGACAAAGCCACCGTGAAGATTGGCTTTCGCTACTACTCGAACCTGGACTCTGTCGAAATCACCGCATGATCAAATACAAAGACATTCCTGGCCAATACACGGTCGACAAGTTCCTTGCCATGCACTTTGGCGAAGACGAAGCGCGCCGCAAACTGGGCGGGCTGGATCGCAAGATCGACTACACAAAAAAGATTGCCTACGATCACGAAGCAATTCACCGCGAAATTTTCCAATTCTACGAGCGCGTCGGCGCACAGTTGTGGCGCTCCCGCGCAGATGCGCTTGCTCTTTACGGCGCGTCGCTCTACTACAACCCAGACAGCCCACAGTCAGAGTGGCATCGCGAAACGTTTGGCGCACCCAGATACCGGGAAATGACAAACGAGCAGTATTTCGGCGCGCCCTGCGCTGAGCGTGCTGCGGGCAAGCCGAAAAGCGACTACGTCGACCAGTTCGCGTTCAGACGTCGTCACCCCTATATCGAGAGCCACCTGCCGACGCTTAACGCCCTCTTCGACTCATTCAACTTCCCCATCGCGCGGGTCGCATCGCGAACCCTGAATGGGCTGTGCCAGATTGGCAATGGCTGGCACGTTGACTCTGCAGATTCGTATGTGCTGCAGCTCAACCTGTGCATCAACAACAACGGCATGTTTGGTCTGGAATACAAGACGGGCGAACTGTTCATCCCCGAGTCGGGCGAACTGTGTATCGTCAACACGTCGTTCTTGCACTCCACATACTGTCAGCAACGCTGCAACTACCAGCGCACCGCCCTGGTCATCAACATTTTGCCTTGGTATCACTACGACCCCACCGAGGACGGCTGGGAGCCCAATGAATACTTCGGGAAAATTCATCCATTCGACATGGTGACGCAAGGCATCATTCGCTTCGGGGACTAACATGCGCTTCACGCTACAGACCAAACACGCCAAGACAGGGCGTGAGAAAACATTCGTCTACGACAACATGGCGGGAACGCTGCACTACGAAAACGGGGCGCGAGTCCCCGTCGCGTCGATTGAAGACAGGCGCTTCAACAGAGATAGCAAAGCCACCGTGTTTGACCACGATAGCCCTGTAGGCAAAACCGCCAACGTGCAGGTGCTGAAAATCCAACTTGGACTATCGTGCAATTACTCGTGTGACTACTGCAGTCAGCGGTTTGTGCCGCGTGCAGACGAAACGTCGCGCAAGCAGGTTCAGCCATTTTTGGACAGTTTGTCGAAGTGGATGGTGGGCACGCCGCAGCGAATCGAGTTCTGGGGTGGCGAGCCACTGGTCTACATTAAGACGCTCGTTCCACTCGCCGAAGCACTGCGCGAGCAGTTCCCGAATACCACGTTTTTAATGATCACCAACGGATCGTTGTTGACCCCAGAAATCAACGAGTGGCTGGACCGCACAGGGTTCAACGTAGGTGTGTCGCACGACGGGCCTGGGCAGTTTGTGCGCGGGCCAGACCCGTTTGATGACCCCAAGAAGAAAGAAGCGATTCTTGACCTTTACAAGCGCTTGCGCCCGCAGGGTCGCATGAGTTTCAACTCGATGGTTAGTCGCAGCAACCTAGACCGCGCGGCGATCCAGCAGTTCTTCGTCGATCTGACCGGCGATCCAGAAGTCCCCATTGGGGAAGGCTCATTCATCGACGTCTACGACGAGGGTGGCGCACAAACAAGCATGAAGCAGACCGAGGAAAAGGCGCAGTTTCGCAAAATGACCCTCGATCAGCTTCAGGCGGACGCAATCGACAACTTTAGCATCACCAGAACCCGCCTAGATGAATGGGCTGACAGCATGGCATACGCCAGACCTGCGGAGGTTCTGGGCCAGAAGTGCGGGATGGATCGCCCAGGCCACATCGCGGTTGACCTGAATGGGAACATTCTGACTTGCCAAAACGTGTCCATCGTATCGTTCGCGCCCAATGGTGAGGGCCACAAGATCGGTCACGTCGACGACATCGAACACGCAGCGCTTGATACCGCCCGCCACTGGGCGACACGCCAGGAATGCTTGGAATGCCCTGTGCTACAGCTTTGCAAGGGCGCGTGCATGTTTCTTGAGGGTGACTACTTCTACCTGAGCTGCGAAAACGCGTATTCAGACCACGTCCCGTTCTTTGCCCGCGCGGTTGAATTGGCAACTGGCGGGTATGTCCCATATCGCATTGAATCCCCCACTCTGCCAGAGCATAGAAAGAATCTGTTCGAGGTCACCGAAGCAAAACCGGGCGCACCAAGGGTTGTCCCTAGAGTTTTGGGTTGAAATGTAAGTTACCACTTACTTACAATGGCCGTATTATTGATATGGATTAAACATGGCCAAGATCGTAATCACCGCAGGACATGCGACCGTCGACAGACCAGACTCAGGCGCGGTCTACAACGGTCGCAAAGAAAGCGAGGTGATGACCGCGTTTCGCAACATCGTCGCGCTCAAGCTGCGCCAAGCGGGCCACGAAGTCATCACTGACGGCGAAGGCAAAGAGAACCAGACGCTGAACACAGCGATCAGACTGATCAAAGCGCACAAGCCCGACTACGCCCTGGAATTCCACACGAACGCATCGACGAGTCCTGCAGCATCTGGCGTCGAGACGATTTCCCTCCCGAAAGACAAAGACATTTCGCGCCAGATCAGCCACGCAATCAGTCGCGTGCTGTCTCTGCGCGTGCGTGGCGACCGTGGCTGGATCGACCAGTCTCAGTCCGCGCGCGGCAAGCTCGGCTACGTCAACGCTGGCGGCATCATCGTCGAGACGTTCTTCATTTCGAGCCGACAAGACCTAGCGGTTTGGGAAGAAAAGCAGTGGTTGGTGGCAACCGAAATTGCCAAGCTCTTTGACGACAAACTCTAAGGTGACGCACATGAGCGGCTTATTTGACGTTTGCGACAGTCTTTTCGATGCAGGGTTTGACTGGTTATTCGCCACGAAGACTCGCGTGTTTGAAGTCTTCAACTTCACCCTCTTCTTTGCGTGGGCTGTCGCCGCGATGGTTGACCCCCGCATGTTTGCGTCTGCTGCATACGCGGGGTTCGGGGTTGCGGGATCGTCAGTTCTGGCAACGGGATTCCTAGCGATGTCGCTCATGTCATTGCTGGGCATCTTTAGCGCAAAGACTGATTCGCGCTTTCTTGGCGGCTACTCCCTATTTCTGTCTTCATTCGTCTGGGCGCTGGTCAGCGCTGGTTTCATCGTTGCATACCCCCCCCTTACGACTGCAATGGTTTTGTATCCACAGCTTTCGTTGCTGTGCTTCCTGGTCGGCAGAAAAGTAATCGCTGACAGCGCAAGGTATCGGGAAAAATGAACGAATCTCTGACGCCACAGGTCATTGCAGCATTACTGGGCGGCGCGGTGGGTTCGGTGCGCAACTTCACTCGCAAAGGCGAAAAACCGCGTCTCACCGAGGGCCTGATGAACCTGCTGGTGGGCGAAATTTTCGCTGCCGCTGCGGGGGTTTACTTCACCGGCAACGCGCATGTCGCGATGGCTGCGGTTGTGGGCTTGGGCGCCGGTGCTGTTGGTAGCTACGCCCTAGATGCACTGCAGGCAAGCATCCCAGAGGGCGTCAAGCTCGTTGTGACGGGGTGGGCTGAACGCATGGGCGGCAAGCAAAAGGATGAAGAGACGTGATCCCAAGTCTGTTATCTATCAAGACAGTCGCGCTGGTGGGCCTCACAGCCCTCGTGGTGGGTTTTTCTGCGGGGTATGTCACGAAGGGTCGCTTCGAGAGTGCGGAGCGCACCAGCGCCCTTTCTGACGCCCGCCAGGGCGATGTGAAGATTGTCGCCAGCGCAATTCAACGCGAACAGAGAATCGCTGATGCCATGCGCGGCAACGACACATTCTTTGCGCTACAGGACGAAGCCCTGGCGTCGCTTCCATCGTTTGTTGAGGTTCCCCATGAAAGTGCAAAAGTGGTTTGCCCTCGTGATCCTGTGCTTGACGACAGTCTTGTCGGGGTGCTCAACACCCGTCCCGACTGAACCCCTGCTAATTCCCCCGTCGCGGTCTATGGAGCGCAGCGTAGACGCGCCCAAGCTGCAACCAGGCGCAGATGGCAAAGTCAGGGTCTCTACCTTGGCGAAGGCATACAAGCAGCTGCAAAAAATGTATGCAGACCTGCAAATTCGAGATAACGACAAAATCGACTGGATCAGTGAGCGCGTCGCAGAACAACGCAAGCGCTTTGGCGTATCAACCAACTCCATAGGCAGCACGCATGGCTCGAAAGCAGCAGCAGAAAGTCCCGGCACTAAACAGAAATCGTCGTCAGCAAGTCCAAGCTGAAAACGACCCACGGTTTCGCCAAGACGAGCCAAGACCGATCCACCCAAAACGCAACACCGCGCCACTGATCGCCCAAACCGCGAAGCAGAAGCAATACATCGCGGCAATCCAAAACTTCGACGTCACCTTTGGGCTTGGCCCTGCAGGCACCGGGAAAAGCTATGTGGCAACGATGATCGCTGCAGACATGCTTGATCGGGGCGAAGTGGATCGAATCATCATCACCCGCCCAGCGGTTGAAAGCCAAGAAGAGTTTGGTTTTCTGCCGGGTGAGTTGGCCGACAAGTATGAGCCATACCTGGCTCCAATCAAGGAAATCCTTTACGAGCGTCTTGGTAAGGGGGCGACCGACTACTTCGTTAAATCCGGGCGTATTGAAGCTATCCCGCTGGCGTTCATGCGTGGCAGAACGTTCCGTGATGCCTTCGTGATCTTCGACGAAGCCCAAAACGCCACGCCAGGACAAATGAAGCTGTTCCTGACCCGCATCGGTGATAACTGCAAAGTTGTGATCGACGGGGACGCAGCACAGTCAGACATTCCCAACTCGGGACTCGTCGACGCGGCGAACCGCGTCTCCCACATCCCTTGCGTTCGGGTGATAACTTTTGACCGCAGTGATGTGGTTCGTTCCGGGTTCGTTTCAGAAGTGCTTGCAGCTTACGCAAGTGATTGATTTAAATAAACAAAAGAGGGACGCTTCGCTGTATCCGCACCCTCTTCCATTAGCTGGGCGGCAAGAGGAAAGCCAGAGTTATCACGATTTTGGCTTCCCCTCTATATCTAACCCTTCTTAAAACCTTAAACAACTAAGTTAAGGGCTGGCGGCAAAGTTATCACCGCCCTGTCAGCCTACTTGGCGTCTATACATTCCCTGCAATCACTTTGGGGGTGAAATGGAAATTCAAAAAGCGGTGCTTGGTGCGCTGCGCCACATACCGCCAGAAATCAGAGCGCTGGAACCAGAGCTTTACCTGTCGCGCTGGTGGGACTATCGAATGGAGCTGCCAGCGCGGGCAACAGAGCTGTTTATGCTGGCGTATGAGCGTGCATACAGGGATCAGTATGCCAAGGTCCAAGACGCGGTTACGGCGCCCACCGTGCCAGTTTTTGGCGTCACAGAGCTATTCGCGTCGGGTGGACTGATGCACTTTTGGCGCGCACGCCAGGAGGCTGACCGTCTCTGTTGTCGCTACGACTATTACCTGCGGTTCGCATTCAATCGAGCGTTTGAGCGCGGTTCGCGCTACCTGTTGCGCCCGAATCAGATTCTGTCAGAAGAGCTATCACTAGACTTGGAGGTGGCGTGGCTGGAAACCAAACGGCTGACGCTTCAGCTTGCCACGCACCCAATATATCTCCCGGGAAATTATTGCGGCATGCCAGAGCAAGATGACTACTTCCTATACTTGGTTGGTCAGATTCAGAGACGGTCGGTTCAAGACAGACTTCTGGCCCGCCTAGTCTTCAAAGACAGACTGATTCCCGCTGAAATCGCTGCCCAACACTTCGATGCAGAAGTTCTTGAGCGGGCTAGTTTTATCCAAAATTGTTAGTTACCACTCACTTACAAGAGGTCCAAATGTCCACACCTAACCCTACGTCAGTCGACAGCGTCCGCAAAGACCAACAAGCGGAACACCGTCGTCGCCTTACCTTGCCGAAAGACCCGTCCAGAAATACCGGTCACAAGCAGCCCTTCGTCGCCAAGGGCCACGACGCGATCTTGGAGCGCATTCAGAAGTCGGGCAAGACCGTCTTTATCCGTCTGATTTCAGGCGATCAATTGGCGGGAACGATCAAAGCGCGCGACCGCTACACCGTGACCGTTTTCAACGCAGCTAAAGGGACGGCAACAACCGTTTTCAAGCATGCTATTGAGACCTTCGAGGAAAGCAAAACCGTCGAGCAGGAGTAAGGGCGGATGTCGGCAGTTCCGGTTGCGACGTCGTCGCCAGCAGCGTTACCAACGATTTACGAATTCGACGAGGACTTTCAATCAAAGATTACCGCCCTGGTGCTGCGCGACACATCGTTCATGCAGCAGGTCGAGGGACTGATTCTCCCCCAGTATTTCGAGTCTGAAACCAACGCCGCCCTGGTCAACATGGGACTGCGGTATTTCGACAAATACCGCAAGTGCCCAGGCGACAAGACCATCATCGGCGACCTGATCAAGCACGACATCATATCTAAGGTCGTGTCCAAAGAGGTCGCGGCTGCGTCCATCATGTATGTCGCGGGCAAGGGTCGCACAGGCCTGTTCGACATCGACATTTCTGACCGCGACTACGTCATTGAGCAGGTTGCCCAGTTCGCCAAGCATCAGGCCATTAGTGCGGCGATTCTGGACTCTGTGGGCTTTCTGGACGCCCGCGACTTCGACCGTATCGAGGCGGCGATCACCAAGGCGGCGAACGTCGGGCGCAACGACGACGGTGGGTCATACGACTACACCGAAATGATCGAATCGCGCACCGAAGAGCGTCTGCTTCGCGCTGCCGGAAAATTGCCGCCAACCGGGGTCACTACAGGCTACCCAGAGATTGACAGGCTGCTGCACCAGCGCGGATGGGGTCGCAAAGAACTGTCTGTGCTGATGGGGCCAGCAAAGGGCGGGAAATCGACTGCCTTGCTGAACTTCGGGATCGCAGCGACAGCGGCAGTCCAACGCTACAACGTGCTGTATGTGACCCTGGAAGTGTCAGCAAAGATCACCGCTGAACGGGCTGACGCGCGGATCGCAGAAGTGGCGATGAACCAGCTTGGCGCGAACACCCACGCGATCAAAGCGGCGGTAGAGAAATTCAAGCTGAACTCAGGCAAGTTCATCATCCACGAATACCCAACCGGCGTCATGCGGGTATCTGACTTGCGTCGCTTACTTGAGCGCTACAAGGCAAAGGGGATCAAGTTCGACCTAGTGATCGTCGACTACGCGGACCTGATGCAGCCCGAGCGCGTCACTGACAACACCATCGAGAATTCAAAGAGCGTCTACGTCAACCTACGCGGCTTGGCCATGATGGAGGACGTTGCGGTGCTGACCGCCACACAGACGAACAGGGACGGCGCGAAGAAAGCTGTAGCGACGATGACCGACGTCGCCGAAGACTTCAACAAAATTCGCATTGCAGACGTCGTCATTTCCATCAACAGAACAGAGGAAGAAAAAGCGCTCAAGCAGGCCAGACTGTTTTTTGCCGCGTGTCGCAACCAAGCAGATGGGTTCAGTGTGCGTATCGCCCAGGAACTGGACAAGATGATCTTCATCAGCGAAGTGATCGGGGAAGAGTAATGGCGCTCAAACCCGAAATTCTCGAAGCCATCGAAGCACTACCAATCGAGGCATACCTTGACCGTGAAGGCATTGAGTATCGGGTTACGCACGGGTCGAGCGGAGAGCAGCTAAACCTAAAGGAATGTCCAGCGTGTGGGACAGCCAAGTGGAAAGTCTTTTTGAACCGCGACACGGGATTGGGCAATTGTTTTAGCGGAAGCTGCGAGGCGCGCTTCAACAAATTTTCGTTCATTCGCTTCAGTTCAGGGCTGGGCGGCAAGCGGCTTGACGACCATATCCTGCAGGTGGGGCGCGAGATAGGCTGGCGCCCCGCCCGAAAGTCCCTGGCTGTCGTCGCTAACGACCCGAAGACTTTGGTTCTGCCTGCGTCAGTCCCGCTGCCCGTCAACGGGCGCAATCTTGCGTATCTGACCAAGCGCGGGATCACCAAGGAAGCGACTGAATACTTTCACCTTCGCTACTGCCACGATGCGTTTTGGGATGCAGGCGACTACCTGATCGACTTTTCCAAGCGCGTCATCATCCCGGTCTTCGACCTGGACGGGAACATGGTGTCGTTTCAGGGGCGTGACATCACCGGGACTGCAGAGAAGAAGTATCGGTTTCCGAACGGGTTTTCGTCTACCGGCGAACACCTCTACAACGGTCACAACGTCGTCAGGGCGTCGCGGGCATGCGTGGGCGAAGGTGTGTTCGATGTGATCGCGACGAAGATCGCCTTGGATGCAGAGCCAGAATTACGTGATGTTGTCCCGGTCGGGACGTTTGGCAAACATATCGCTTTTGGCCAGATCAGCAAGTTCAGACAGCTGATGAAGCGTGGCCTCAAGCAAGTGACCATCATGTGGGACGGTGAGCCACAAGCGCTGATTGACGCAGTCAACGCAGGGTTAGAACTGCGCAAGATTGGTCTTGCAGTGCGTGTTGCTCAGCTACCGCTTGGTAAAGACCCAAATGAGGTATCGGAGGGCGAGATAATTCGCGCTTTCTATACTGCAATCAACCTAACACAACAAAGCGCAGTTTCCCTGCTCTTACGTTTCCAAAAATTGTTAGTTACCGCTAACTTACAATGACCTACAACCAATAGGATTTCACATGACAGATACCGCCCAGATTGACCAGATTGACGATGAAGTCGTGCAGGCAGCAGCGCATGGACTGATGGCGTTCCAAGACGATTTTCGCCGCAGTGTGTCGGGGTTGCTGGTTGAACATCACGTCCACCCGTTGATCGCGGCGCACATGCTGACCAGAGAAGCGTTGGTGCTGATCTGTTGCGCAATGTTCGAGGCGGAGGATTCGCCGTCGAACGATGACGTTCGCACGTTCTGGTCGACGATGAT
This sequence comes from Castellaniella sp., assembly GCF_034675905.1. Classification (GTDB taxonomy): domain Bacteria; phylum Pseudomonadota; class Gammaproteobacteria; order Burkholderiales; family Burkholderiaceae_B; genus Castellaniella. Next base: position 111,541 of record NZ_JAUCCV010000002.1, read on the forward strand.
TGAACGGGTGCGATCCATCGAGTTGACCGACGAGGCGCTGAATGAATCGCGGGACAACATCGAAAAGATCATCGCCGACCAACCGACCGCATAATTTTCACACTGGCTGTAGCGCAGCTTGGTAGCGCATCTGTTTTGGGAACAGAGGGTCGCAGGTTCAAATCCTGCCAGCCAGACCAAGTTCATGGGGGCGTGTGCATCATCTAACTGCCGATGGCAGGTCCGTATGGCACCATCGGAACGGGTAACTATGTAGTCCCGTCGCCTCCACCAATTTCGAGAGAACAACGACATGGAAAAACTGCAATCCACGGGACAACCCAAGCTCACGGGCTACCGAGAGCTGTCTGAAGCCGAAGTTGACTTGATGAACGACATCAAGCTGACCGGCGAAGACATCGGTGCCCTTGTGGCAACCGTCGCTGCCCATCCCGACGCAGACCAGCGCTGGGTCGCAATTGCCCGCACTGAACTCCAACAGGGGCTGATGGCCCTGACGCGGGCGGTTGCACGCCCCACCAGCTTTTGACGTTCGATTTTGTGGCCACCAGCCAGTCTATCTGACCCGAGACTGCGGCCATGCAAGCACCCGAGCTGGAAGGTGATCTTGCCCTCTACCATGCAGCGAAAATCATCGGCGACTCGCGCCAGGGACATGGAAACTCGGAGAGACGCTTCGGAGAGACGAAGACTTGTTTGGTAGTCGCTTTCGTTGATGTCGGGTTAGCGCCGACACAGTCCTACGAGTTCACCTGATGTTAATACGCTGCTTTATGCGAACGACGAGGGCGACTACCAAACAGGGTTACAGAAATCCGCCCTTAGCTCAGTTGGATAGAGCAGTTGCCTTCTAAGCGACAGGTCGCAGGTTCGAGCCCTGCAGGGCGGGCCAAATGGAGAAAGCAATGAAGCCCCTCTACATTTTCGATCTTGACGGCACGTTGGCTGATCTGAGCCACCGCAAGCACTTCATCGGGTGTTCGCGCGGCGAACAGAAGTGGGATTCGTTCTACGCGCACTGTCACGCAGACGAGCCGATCTGGCCCGTGATCGACACGCTGAACGCGCTGAAAAGCAGTGGCGCAGACGTTTGGATTTTCAGCGGGCGCAGCGATTGGGTGCGTGAAGAAACGCGCTACTGGCTTGAGCTGAACACTGCGCTTACGGGGCGCGAGCTTGAAACCTGTCTCATGATGCGTCGTGACGGCGACTACACGCCCGACGATAAGCTGAAGGAATCGTGGCTGAACAACATGCTTGAAGTCGACCGCCAGCGTCTGGTCGCGGTATTCGATGACCGTGACCGCGTTGTCGCCATGTGGCGCGCCAACGGGGTTCGGTGCTTCCAGGTTGCGCCTGGATCGTTTTGACAAAATTTGAAGTAATCGCTCACTACAAGACGACTATGAACTCAATCGAAATTTTCGACGCCATCGAAGCAATCGCTGCGGTGTCTGGCAAGAAAGACAAAGAAGCGCTGATTGCCAAGTATGGCCAGGACCACGAATTCATGTGGGTCGTCAGGGCTGCGCTGGACCCGTTCGTGACCTATGGCATGCAGAAGGTTCCCGTTCGGACGCTCTTTGACAGCGAGAACGACGCTGCATGGCCGCGCGCCAAGGTGCTGCTGGGCGCGTTGGCATCGCGTCAACTGACCGGCAACGGCGCACAGGAGCAGACCAGACAGACTCTGGATGCGCTGGACGCGAAGAGTGCCGAGCTTCTGACACGCATCATCAAGAAAGACCTGCGCGCGGGCTTTGGTGCGTCTACGGTCAACAAGTGCTTCAAAGGTGCCATCGCGACATTCCCCTACATGCGCTGTTCGCTGCCCAAGGACACCGACTTTTCTAAGTGGGACTGGGAACGCGGTGTGATCAGCCAAGAAAAGGCTGACGGCATGTTCGTCAACATCAATGTCGAATCGACCGGAGTCACGCTAACTTCGCGCCAAGGCACGCCAATCCCGCAGGACTGCATCCAAGAGCTTGCCAAGGAAATGTTCGACCTGCTGCCGATGAACTGGCAGGCTCATGGCGAACTGCTGGTGCTGGACCCTGGCGGCAAAGTCTGTCCACGCGAAATCGGCAATGGCATTCTGAATAGTGTTGCCCAAGGCGGCGCAGTCCCAGAGGGCCACACGGTCATTTGCCATGTCTGGGACGGAATCCCGTTGTCAGAGGTCAAGTCGAAGAACAAGTTCAAGACTCCCTACATCAAGCGCTTCATGGGGTTGGCCAAGTCTGCTGACCACTGGCGCGGCACGCTGGTGTCCCCCATTGAAACCCGCGTGGTCAATTCGTTGGAAGAAGGGCTCGCCCACTACCGCGAACTTCTGGCCAAGGGCAAGGAAGGCACGATCCTGAAGAAGAAGGATGCAATCTGGAAAGATGGCACCAGCAAAGAGCAAATCAAGCTGAAGCTGGAAGTCGACGTCGAACTCAAGGTGGTGGGCTTCGAGGACGGCAAGGGCAAGAACGAAGCGACGTTTGGCTCCATCATCTGCCAAAGCAGCGACGACGCCCTGGTCGTGTCGGTGTCTGGCTTCACCGATGCTGAGCGCCAGCGCATTCACGATAATCGCGAATCGACGCTGGGCAACATCATGACGGTGCGGGCGAACTCGATCATGTTCTCCAGCACCGAGGGTAAGCCACACTCCCTGTTTCTGCCCCGCTTTGTAGAGTGGCGCGGAGACAAGACCGAGGCTGATTCCCTGCAGCGCATCAAGGATCAATTCGAGAGCGCCATCGCCGCATGACAATCAAGGAAATCAGGCAGCAACACCCGTTCCCCTGGACTGAGCTAATCGTCGGGGGAACAATTGTTGTAAAAGACGCGAACGGCATGCAGGTGGGCCTGTTGACCATCATCGAGTTCGTGAAACAGGTAACGGCAGGCATGGCAAAGGTGGCAAAGAGTGATGAACAGAGCGCAGCGTAGGGCGTCGGGAAAGCAGCACAAGCGCCCCATTCGCACGGGCGGGCGCATCCCCGCAGTGGTGAGGTTTGAAGCCATGTTGGGGCCGATTGAGCGTCTGCTGGACGAAATTGAATCTGATGGGACGGTCGCGATGGTAGGGTCGACGCCCGTTTTCCAGCCAGCGGGGCAATCCGAAGTCTGGTCGATCCCGTCAACCCTGCGCGGCATTGGCGAGAGCTTCGCGCACTGGGCCAAAGAGCGAAACCAAGACGCCCCGCTTGGTGGGCTTCGCCAATTGGCGAACAAGCTGGACGCCCAGATGCCGCTGACAGAGGGTGACATCACCAGGGCGCGGGCAGACTTAGGGATTGTCAGGCGCGCGGCGCTCTTCATCAAGCCGTCAGAAATCGAGTCGATGGTTCGCGCCGCACAGATCAAATCAGAGTTGAGTCTGGGGGCGACAAGAGGGTCGCAAAACACAGGGAGAGAGTCATGAGCCAGAAACCTTTTGCTTGGATGTATGCCGATGCGTTTGACGAACACTTCACGCGGGATCGCGCAGAATTTGAAACCCAGCCCGGTATCGAATCCTTTACGCCACTCTACGACCACCCACAAGAAGCTCCTTTCTGTGTCGAATGTGGCGATCAGATCACTGCGCACGATCCCGGTCTGTGTGGGGTGTGCAGCTCAACTAAGCGTGGTTACCGATGAAAGACTACGTTGCTGGGCAGGCTTATTGGCGCTACGAGGTTCCGCCGGAAAGGGGCGCGAAGTGTCTGCTACTGACCGTGGGCGGCGTCTGCATCGTGGGGCGTTGGTATGGTGAACTAGGCGAGAATTTTGTCGCTTGGAGCCCCATGCCGAAGAAGTAGTGGGCGGCAAAGAATCTTGGGACAAATTTGGGACACTTGGACTTCAAGGTCGTGGTAATTCGGGGTAGATTTTGGGATGGCATTTTTCAAAATTTCCCTATAAAATCAACGCAAGCCTAGTGTTTATACGGGTGGGTCGCGCCTTTACACGGCGTAGGTCGGGGGTTCGAGCCCCTCAGCACCCACCATCCCGGATGGCCGATTTACAATCTCCCCCATGAATCGCCCCGCCCATCCCCCTGGCTCGCTGCGTTGCGGCCTGGATACCCTCGATCAGTTCGACGAAATCATCGACGTGCGCACGCCGGCAGAATACGCCGACGACCACATCCCCGGTGCCATCAACGCCCCGGTGCTCAGCAACGAGGAACGCGTCCTGATCGGCACCATGTACGCCCAGGAATCACCGTTCAAGGCCACCCGCCTGGGGGCGGCCCTGGTCGCCCGGCATATCGGCGACTATCTGGAAACCCTGTTCGCCGACCGCCCGCGCAGCTGGCGGCCGCTGATCTACTGCTGGCGCGGCGGCAAACGGTCCGGCGCCATGACCACCTGGTTCAATCTGATCGGCTGGCGGGCGCGGCAGCTCGACGGCGGCTACAAGACCTGGCGGCGCCACGTGATCGACCACCTGGCCGATCAACCCGCCCGGCTGAACTGCATCGTGCTGACCGGCCCCACCGGGTCAGGCAAGACCCGTCTGTTGCAGGCGCTGGGACAGGCCGGCGCCCAGATACTGGATCTGGAAAGCCTGGCCTGCCATCGCGGGTCGCTGCTGGGCGATCTGCCCGCGCAACCACAACCCAGCCAGCGCGGCTTTGAATCCGTGCTGCTGCAGACCCTGGAAAACCTGGACCCTGACCGCCCGGTCTTCGTCGAGGCGGAAAGCCGCCGCATCGGCCAGTTGAGCCTGCCTGACAGCCTGCTGCAGGCTATGCACGGCGGGCGCTGCGTGCGCATCCAGGCGGCCCTGCCGCAACGCATTGCCTTTCTGCTGCAGGACTACGAACACCTGTTCCACGCCCCGGATGCCTTCAAGGACGTCCTGAGCCGCCTGATCGGCCTGCACAGCCGACAGACCATTCACGCATGGCAAGCCCTGATCGATACCGACCGGCGCGCCGAACTGTTCCAGGCGCTGGTGCAGGACCACTACGACCCAGCCTATCAGCGCAGCAGCCACGGCCACTATGCGGGGCTGACTATGGCGCCGACCTTCGACTACGACCCGACCGACCCCGACGGCCGCCGCCAGGCTGTCCAGCTGATGCATCAGCTGGATCTGGGCCACGCCGTCCTGGCCGATTGATTCCCGACATACCCGACCGCCCGCCTCCGCGAGGCGGCCGCCCTGGAGATTTCCTGATGACTGACCCCTCCATTCCCCGGCTGACATCCCTCTCGCACGGGGGCGGTTGCGGCTGCAAGATCGCGCCCGACGTCCTGGCGGATCTGATGCGCCATGCGCTGCCTGTCGGGCCGTTCCCCGATCTGCTGGTGGGCACGCAATCCTCGGATGACGCCGCCGTCTATCGCTTGAACGACGAACAGGCGCTGATCGCCACCACCGATTTCTTCATGCCCATCGTCGATGACCCGCATGATTTCGGACGCATCGCTGCCGCCAATGCGCTCTCCGATGTCTACGCCATGGGCGGACGCCCCATCATGGCTCTGGCCCTGGTTGGCATGCCGCTGAAATCCCTGCCGCACGAGACCATCGCCGCTGTGCTGGCGGGCGGCGCCGCCGTCTGCCAGCAGGCCGGTATCCCGATCGCCGGGGGACACTCCATTGACTCGGTCGAACCGATCTACGGCCTGGCAGTCATGGGCCTGGCGCACCCCGACCACATCAAACGCAACGATCAGGCGCAAGACGGCGACGTCCTGATCCTGAGCAAAGCGCTGGGCGTGGGCATTCTGTCGGCTGCCCTGAAAAAAGACTGCCTGGACGAGGCCGGCTACCAGGCCATGATCAGCAGCACCACCCGCCTGAATACCCCGGGCGCGCAGCTGGCTCTGATGCCGTCGGTCCATGCCCTGACCGACGTGACCGGCTTCAGCCTGCTGGGCCATACCCTGGAAATGTGCCGGGGGTCGGGACTGCGCGCCGAGCTGGACTACGCCGCCCTGCCCTGGCTGGAACCGGCCCCCGCCCTGGCGCGCCAGGGTATCCAGACCGGGGCGTCCGGACGCAACTGGACCGCCTGCGGGGCCAATGTCACGCTGGATGCCGCCCTGCCCCCTGAAGCCCAGGCCCTGCTGACCGATCCGCAGACCTCCGGCGGATTGCTGGTCGCCTGCGCCGCCGATGCCGCTGACGACATCCTGGCCCTGCTGCGCGCCGATGGCTTCAGCCAGGCCGCCCGCATCGGGCGCTTGACTGCCGGCGCACCGCATATTCAGGTATCCTGAAACCCGTTCCCCGTACCAGGAGCCCTCATGGCCGAGCCTTTGATCATTGCCCGCAACACGGATTTCCAAGCCGGATTGTTGCCTCAGATGGCCAATCGGCACGGTTGCATCACCGGCGCCACCGGCACCGGCAAGACCGTTACCCTGCAGGTGCTGGCGGAATCCTTTTCCCGCATCGGCACGCCGGTCTTTCTGGCCGACGTCAAGGGTGATCTCAGCGGGATTTCCCAGGCCGGGGCGCCCTCTGACAAGCTGACAAAACGCCTGCAGACGCTTGGGCTGCCGGAACCGATCTGGGGCGCCAGCCCGGCAACGCTGTGGGATATCTTTGGCGAACAGGGCCATCCAATCCGGGCCACGGTCTCGGATCTGGGCCCCCTGCTGCTGGCGCGCATGCTGGACCTGAACGACACCCAGGAAGGCGTGCTGAACCTGACCTTCCGTGTGGCCGACGACGAAGGCCTGCTGGTGCTGGATCTGAAAGACCTGCGCACCATGCTGCAATACGTGGCCGATCATGCCAGCGAACTACGCACGCGTTACGGGCAGGTATCGTCCGCCTCGGTCGGCGCTATCCAGCGCAGCCTGCTGCGTCTGGAATCCGAAGGCGCCGAACAGTTTTTCGGCGAACCCATGCTGGACGTCTTCGACTGGATGCGCACAGACGCCCAGGGGCGCGGCATGATCAACATCCTGGCGGCCAACCGGCTGATGCAATCCCCGCGCCTGTACGGCGTCTTTCTGCTGTGGATGCTGGCCGACCTGTACGAACGCCTGCCCGAAGTCGGTGATCTGGACAAACCCAAGCTGGTGTTCTTCTTCGACGAAGCCCATCTGCTGTTCAAGGACGCCCCCAAGGCCCTGCTGGAAAAGATCGAGCAGGTCGTGCGCCTGATCCGCTCCAAAGGCGTGGGCGTGTATTTCGTCACGCAAAACCCCGGCGATATTCCCGATACGGTGCTGGGCCAGCTGGGCCATCGGGTGCAACACGCCTTGCGCGCCTTCACGCCCCGCGACCAAAAAGCCGTGCGCACTGCCGCACAGACCATGCGCCCCCGCTCCGGCCTGGACATCGAAGCCGCCATCACCGAATTGGCGGTGGGCGAAGCCCTGGTATCCATGCTGGACCCCAAGGGCCAGCCCACGCCGACAGAACGCGTCTGGATGGCCGCGCCCGGCAGCCGCATCGGCCCCGCCTCGGATGCTGAACGGCAAGCGCTGCGGGCGGCTTCCCTGCTGGGCGGAAAATACGATCAAGCCCTGGACCGTGAGTCCGCATATGAAGTCCTGCTGGCCCGCGCTCAAGGCGCCACGCCTGCCGCCGGACAGGATGAACAGCAAACACCGAATGCTGGTGGCGGCGGTGGAGGCATGGGCGGGATGCTGAGCGACTTCCTGTTCGGCTCCACCGGCCCCCGAGGCGGCCGTCGCGACGGCGTCGTGCAGTCCGTCGCCAAAAGCATGGTACGCAACGCCGCCAACCAGATGGTGCGCGGTCTGCTGGGTTCCCTGGTGGGCCGGCGTCGCTAAGACGCGCAGCCGCACCGTCCCAACCGCACAAGGCCGACTGTCATGTCCATCCATTCCCTGTCTGTGGCCGCGCCCGACAGCCTGTCTCGCTGCCGCTGGTGCACCGGCGACCCGCTGTACGTGAGCTATCACGACCAGGAATGGGGCGTGCCGTCCCGCGACCCCCTGCACCTGTTTGAAATGCTGATCCTGGAAGGCTTCCAAGCCGGCCTGTCATGGCTGACCATCCTGCGCAAACGAGAAGCCTTCCGTGCAGCCTTCTACAATTTCGACCCCCAAGCCCTGGCGCAGACCGATGCCCCCTGGGTCATGGGTCAGATGCAGAACGCCGCCATCATCCGCAACCGCCTGAAACTGCAGGCTGTCGGTATCAATGCCCACGCCTGGCTGGCCCTGGCCGACCCCGTAGCCCTGGTCTGGTCGGTGGTGGACCAGGCCCCGCGCATCCATCGCTATACACCGGAAGACGCTATCCCCACGGCAGGCCCCGAGGCCCAGGCGCTCAGCCGCTTGCTGAAAAGCCACGGCTTCACCTTTGTCGGCCCGACGATCTGTCAATCCTATCTACAGGCCATCGGCTGCCTGATGGACCATACAACCGACTGCCATCGGCATGCGGCGCTATCTGGTGACTGAGCCCCAACCGACCGATCCCGTACCCGCCGTCCTGGCACAGGCTTATCGGAATGCGCTTTACCGCATCGATACGGTGCCCGCAATCACCCTGCGCATCAACCAGGCGCACCCGGATCTGGCCCGCCTGCACCAGCAGTACCACTGCGGCCACAGCCTGATTCTGACCGCCTGCAACCCGCGCAGCCGCCGCCTGCGGCCCGCCGCCAATACCCGACGGGTGCAGGCGCTGCGACAGGCCGTCGATACGCTGGGCTTTCCCTGTCTGCCCGCTACAGGACTGGATCCGCAAGGCATCTGGCCGGACGAGGCCAGCCTGTGGATTCCCGGCATGCCCCTGGCGGCGGGGCTGATCCTGGCCCGCCGATTCGGCCAAAGCGCCCTGGTGGAATGCCCGGAAAACACGGTCGCATGCCTGATCTGGACCGCAGTCTGCTAAGGTAAGCGCTGGACACCCACCAGACGGAGCTTCCATGCGCCAACTGTTTACCCGCTACACCACCTTTTACGTCGTCATTGCCCTGACCCTTCTGTGCGCCGGGCTGGCGCTCAGTCTGAATGCCGCCTGGTGGCTGCCCTGTCTGGCGTTCCTGGCCTTGTCCACCCTGGGGGTCTACGATCTGAACCAGACCCGGCACGCCATCCGCCGCAACTACCCGGTGATCGGCAACCTGCGCTTCCTGTTCGAATACATCCGTCCCGAAGTCCGCCAGTATTTCTTCGAAGACGATACGCTGAAGATGCCGTTTTCACGCGTGGACCGGTCCCTGGTCTACCAGCGGGCCAAAAAACAGATGGATCAGCGCCCCTTTGGCACCCAGGGCGATGTCTACGGCAGCCAGTATGAATGGATGAACCACGCCATGGTGCCGCTGCATGTCCCGGACACCGATTTCCGCATCACCGTGGGCGGACCGGACTGCAAAAAACCCGTTGACCTGTCGGTCTTCAATATTTCGGCCATGAGCTTCGGCGCCCTGTCGGCCAATGCCGTGCGCGCCTTGAACAAGGGTGCGGCATTGGGCAATTTCGCCCACGACACCGGCGAAGGCGGCGTCAGCCGCTATCACCTGGAACACGGCGGCGGCCTGATCTGGAATGTCGGCTCGGGCTATTTCGGCTGCCGCAACGCGGATGGCAGTTTCTCTGCGGAACGTTTCGCCGAGATGGCCTGCCGCGACAATATCCGCATGATTGAAATCAAGCTGTCCCAAGGCGCCAAGCCCGGCCACGGCGGCGTGTTGCCCGCGCCCAAGGTCACGCAGGAAATCGCCGCCGCCCGCGGCGTGCCTGCAGGCCAGGACTGCATCTCGCCGTCCAGTCACAGCGCCTTCTCAACCCCTATCGAATTGATGCACTTCATCGTGCGCCTGCGTGAGCTGTCCGGCGGCAAACCGGTGGGCTTCAAGCTGTGCATCGGCCACCCCTGGGAATGGTTCGCCATCGCCAAGGCCATGCTGGCCACCGGCATCACACCGGACTTCATCGTGGTCGACGGCGCCGAGGGCGGCACCGGCGCAGCCCCCATCGAATTCGTGGACCACGTGGGCACGCCCCTGCGCGAAGGGCTGCGACTGGTGCATAACACCCTGGTGGGCGTCGGATTGCGGGAAAAAATCCGTCTGGGGGCCTCGGGCAAGGTCATCAGCGCCTTTGACATGGCCCGCATCATGGCGTTGGGCGCCGACTGGTGCAACAGCGCCCGCGCCTATATGTTCGCCATCGGCTGCATCCAGGCCCAGACCTGTCATACCGGGCGATGCCCGACCGGCGTCACCACCCAGGACCCGGAACGCCAGAAAGCACTGGTCGTGGCGGATAAATCCGTGCGCGTCGCCAACTATCATGCCAACACCCTGAAGGCCCTGGGCGAACTGCTGGGCGCCGCTGGCCTGCAGCACCCCAGCGACCTGCGCCCGCATCACATCGCCCGACGCATCGCCAACGGCGAAGTCCGCGTCTTGTCAGCCCTGTTTCCCGACCTGCAAAAAGGCGAACTGCTGGAAGGAAAATTCCGCAATACGATCTTTCGCACGGCTTGGCCCATGGCCCAGGCGGAATCCTTCGAGCCTCTGTATAGCCTGAGCGCTGCTCTGTCGGGACACACGGACCAGAGCATCCCCGACATGCCTGCCCCAGCCGCTGGCTGACGGCCGGACACAGGCAACGCACACGCAAAAACGCCACCCCGAAGGGTGGCGTTTTTTATCCTGTTAGTACAGGAGTACTGCTGTCTGAGCTACTTAGAGCACGACGATTTGCGTCGCGCAGGGACCTTTTTGGCCCTGGCCGACCACGAAAGAGACGCGTTGGTTCTCTTCCAGGGTCTTATGACCAGTGCCTTGAATTTCGCTGAAGTGCGCGAAGAGGTCTTTCCCGCCATTTTCCGGCATGATGAAGCCGAAGCCCTTGTCGTTGTTGAACCACTTCACGACACCTGTTTCTGTTTTCAAAGTAAATCCTAAATGTTGTATAGGGGCAAATTTCCCCGGTGGATAGTTTGGCTGATATATCCCTACAAAGATAGCACTGTTTCAAAATAATACATCTTGCTCGAACAGCGCACTGGCATTGGATATCAGCTGCCTGACCGATATTATTCCACCAACAGCAGCGCGTCCAGATCCAGGATCTCGATCTTGCGCTGGCCGGTCTGCCGGATCCAGCCGCTGTCTTCGAATTCCCCCAGCCTGCGGCTGACGGTTTCCGGGGTAGTCCCCAGGAACGAAGCAAGGTGCCTGCGGCTCATGGGCAGACTGAAGCGGCTGGCGTTTTCCTGTTCTGCCTGATCCGCCAGATACTGCGCCAAACGGGCATTGATGGATTCGATGGCGATCGCGGCGGTCTGCTTTTCGCTGGCGCCCAGACGACGGGATAGTTCGATCAGCATATGCAGGCTGATGTCCGGGTATGTGAGCAGCAGCCCATGCACATCTGCCTGATAGATCGTACAGACCTCGGATGCTTGCATCGCCTGGGCGTAGGAATCGTGATCGGTGGCTGAAAACAAGGCCAGCTCGCCGGCGAAGTCTCCAGCATGCAAAATACGCACCAACTGTTCTTTGCCGGTATCGGAAAGGCGATAGATCTTGATCTTGCCTCGGTGGACGATGAAGAGCTTGTCGGACGGGTCGCCGGCGCGGTGGATGAACTGCCCACGCTCATAGACCCGCATGGACGCTTTGTCGGCAATGACTGCAAGCTCTTCAGCAGGCAGGTGATTGAAGATCGGCACGTGCGAGACACAGACGACCGGTATGTGCTCGTTCATTTCCGTCGATGGTCGGGGTTGGGAAGGAAAGGTCATGCCGATCACCCTCGTTCAAGCTGCGTGACAAGCCGTGTCGCGGGTGCTGGGGCCAGAGGCCTTCCGGCCAGCGTTACCCCGCACACGATAGCGTATGAGTCTAACCGCATTCAACGTCACCAACAGTACGCTCAGCTCGTGGACCAACATGCCGGAGGCCAGGAAAATCTTGCCCAGCAGCACGCCGGCCAACAGCAACACCACCGTTCCCACCGCCAGCACCGTATTCTGCTTCATGTTGCGCACGGTAGCCTTGGCCAGAGAATAGGCATGCGCAAACTGATCCAGCCGGTCGGACATCAGGACGATATCCGCCGTCTCCATCGAGATATCCGTGCCGCCGATGCCCATGGCCAGCCCGACGTCGGCCGTGGCCAGCGCCGGGGCGTCATTGATCCCGTCGCCCACCATCGCCACGCGATAACCCTGGCTCTTGAATTCATTGACCCAACGCACCTTGTCCCGCGGCAGCAATTCGGCATGCACTGCATCCAGGCCCAGCTCGTTGCCGACCAGCTGCGCCGTATGGCGGTTGTCGCCAGTCAGCATGATCGTCTTGTGCACACCGGCGCGGCGCAGCTGGCGGATGGCCTCCTTGGCTTCCGGCTTGATCTGATCGGCGATTGAAATGACGCCAGCCAGACGCTGATCGACAGCGATCAGCACAGCGGTATTGCCGGCCTTTTCGCGCATCGTCGCATAGGCTTCGGCCTGATCGTCGATGGAGACACCGTAATCCGCCATCAGCTGACGATTGCCGATCACCAAATGCTGGCCCGCCACCCTGGCGACCATGCCCCCGCCCTTGATGATCTGTACGTCCTGCGGGTCTTCGGTCAGGGACAATTCGCGCTGGTTCGCCTCGGCCACGATGGTCTGCCCCAGGTGATGTTCCGAGACCTTTTCCGCCTGGGCAACCAGCCGCAGTAGCGTATTTTCATCCATACCCCAGCTTTTGACCTCGGTGACCGCGGGCTTGCCCTTGGTCAAGGTGCCAGTCTTGTCGAAAATGACCAGGTCGATCCTGGACAGTTTTTCCATGATCTCGCCGCCCTTGACCAGCACGCCATGACGCGCGCCGTTGCCGATGCCCGCCACCATGGAAACCGGCGCCGAAATCACCAGCGCGCCCGGACAGGCAATGACCAGAAACGTCAGCGCCAATTCCACATTACGTGAGAAGGCATACACCAGAACAGACAGAACCACGATGGTCGGCGTATAGATATTGGCAAACCGATCCAGGAATTTCTGCGTCGTGGTCTTGGATTCCTGGGCGTCTTCCACCATCTCGATGATCTTGGCGAAGGTGGTGTCATCGCCCACACGGTCCGCGCTGACCTCGATAAATCCATGATCGACAATCGTGCCGCTAAAGACCCGATCACCCGGTGTTTTGCTGGCTGGGACGGATTCGCCCGTAATGGCGGCCTCGACGATCAAGGCCTGCCCCGACACGATGGCGCCGTCCACGGCGATTTTTTCACCGGACCGGATCAGCACGCGATCGCCTTTCAGCAGTTCCTCGACCGGCACCCGCACATGGCCTTCCGGACGCACGACCGTGGCTTCCGTCGGCGTCATGTCGATCAGATTGCGTAAGGAAGAGCGGGTCTTTTCCAAAGTGCGCGCTTCCAGGTACGCACCGAAAATAAACAGGAACGTCACCACCGCTGATTCGACATATTCGCCGATAATCAGGGCGCCCACGACAGCGATCGTCACCAACAGCTCGATGCTGAAGGCCCTCATGCGTAGCGCTTTGAATGCCTTGATGGCGATGAAATAGCCCGCCACCAGGGTAGAGGCAATCAGGGAATATTCTTTTGGCTGTGTCAGCCCTACCCAATGCAGCGCCAAGGCAATCAACAGCATCAGGCCGGTGACACCGGCAATATGGGAATTCTTGATAGCATGCATATCGTGCTCCGTGTATCCGCTTATTCATTTCCGCCTATCGGCTGCGGATGACAGCCGATAGGCGAATATCGATCAGGACATTTTTCTGGATAACACCGGATACCCAAGCCGCACGATGACATCCTGCAAGGCATCGACATTCGTTTTCAATTTATCGAATTCAGCCCGGATGCGCCCCGAATTGAACAGCACCTTGATGTCGCGCACGCCGTCGATTCTCCCGACCGTCTGCTCGATTTTCTTGACACAGGAAGGACAGGTGAAAGGTTCCATGTTGAAAACGACTTTTTGCATTTTCTTGCTCCTAGCTGATGAAAGGACGATTTCATGGTAAGAGAGCAAGCCGCTTTCATACATTGACGGCCGACAAGTTTCAAAAATCATGGCAGGCGATCAAACACGGACGATCGGTGTCATTTTCGTGACGATCTGATGATTTGATAATCTTGCGCCATTCATACACGGCACATTTTCACCGGAGCGCACTATGGAATACACGGCCGGCAGGCCCGCGTGGCAGGATATTCTTGAGTTCTGGTTTCCCGAAGGCCGGTCACTTCAGATCGATGCGACCACACATCAAGAAAACTGGCGCTGGCGGATGCAGGGCGGTGCAGACAGCGCCATCACCTCTCGCTTCCTGGCCATCACCGACCAGGCCGCCGCTGGCGAACTCGACCACTGGGCAGCCGCCCCCGAAGGCCGGCTGGCGCTGATCATCGTGCTGGATCAATTCTCGCGATCCGCCTGGCGCAACAGCGCGCGCGCATTTGCGCAGGACACCGCCGCACTGGCCTGGGTCATGGAAGGCCTATCAAACGACCACTACGCCGCCCTGCCCGCCCCCTGGTTCAAAGCCGTCTATGGCCTGCCATTGGGTCACTGCGAAGGACCAGACCATCTGGACCGCCTGGACTTGCTGATCAAGCTGCGCACCGCCATCGCAGCGGAAGCGCCGCCGCCACTGCAAGCAACATATCAATCGCTGGTGCGGCAGGCCCGCGACGTGCGGCAGGTCATCGCCGCATTTGGTCGGCATCCCCACCGCAATGCAGTGCTGGGGCGCACGTCCACGCCTGATGAGCAGGCGTACATAACGAAGGGCCGGTTTCCCCATTTACGGGCGTTTCGAGGATAGCGCCCACTGCCTTGGCGCGACAATTGGGTGTCGGCACCCAAGCCGCAGACAACAAAAAAACCACCGCAGCGGGTGGCTTCAATGTCCTGATTGAACAGGGGAAAATCTGGTGGCGCATCAGGGACTCGAACCCCGGACCTGCGGATTATGATTCAGTCTGAAAGTATAGCATTAGCGTAGCTTTGCCTTTGCAATCAAGCGTTTGGACATCAGCCCGCTATAAAGCGCTTTGTTCGCTAGCCGTTGACGTTTTGTGACACGGACGAGGCGATGACTTAGACCCGCACCCCCGAGGGCTTGGGAGCCCGGCTGCACCCCGCGTCCGACCTTGCCGGACGGTGGGGGGAGGGCGTCGGCGTTGCCCCTCCGCTCCCTGAAGGCTAGGCGCGGAGAAAGGGTAAAGCCCCGCCTGGCCGTGTCCTGCGGGGGCGCGCAGCAGCGGGGCCGCCGCGCCCGACGAGCCCACGCTCAAAGCACCGAGAAGCGTTTACCGTAAAACAAAAACCTCGAAAAAAGGTAAAAGGTAATAACCAGCAAGGGGCGCTCACGTAGGTAAGCTTGCTGGCAGCGCGGCAAATAAAGGCGGCAGGAGAAGTCTTGAAGCGACAGCCGCTGCGCTTTGAGCAGGCCCGATAAGGGCAGATAGCGCGGGCGCTACGAACTGGGCGTGAGTTAACAGTTTTTAAGCGTTGGCCCAAAACCCCCTAAGCGCAGTCATTATAAAAGGCGCACAGACCGTTTTCTTGAGCCGCCCCGCCTAAAACAACCTAAGCTCTAAAAGGAGACAAATAACCGCGAGAAACGCAAAACATGAGGAAGGCCCAGCGAAGACAAGGAAAGAAAGATGATAAAAAGTAACTTTGTGGAAATATAACATGTTAAAGATGACGAGAGGAGCGACGGGGGGAGAAGAAAAAGGAAAGGAAAAGAAGGGAAGAAGGCAGAGATAAAAGGACGGACGAAGAACACGGTAGAAACAGTAAATAGAACACGATGAAACGCACAACATGCGCCGAAGGGGGTGGTCGGCGGGCCGCACGGCAGCGCGGGAATGAGGTCGGGAAGAAGAGGAAAAATGGCGTCGACCAACCGCCTGGTGGGGCGACGAGACGCACGAACACCGACGGAAACCCGGAGGGGGCGGGACACCGGCGGACGAGGCGGCAAAAAGGATGCAGAGGGGCGGCGAAACACCGAAGCCGGCCACGACGACCGGCGAACCTCCGGGATAGGAGGAGGGAGGCCGCCCCACGGACGGCCCCACGAACGAAGAGGGGGGCACGACACGGGGCCTCAAGATGTTGCAATGAATGATGGATATTGAAGTAAGGAAATGCGGGCGAGCCGACACGCTACTTTAAACTCCATGAAAGGATGGGGGAACGCCGAGCTAGCCCCAACAAGGCCGCCCACCGACGGAGAAGAGAGACGGACCACCGACCGACAGGGAGCGCCGCCGCGCGCGGGCGGCCCCCCCGCCCCCCCGGGGCCCGGAGCCGAGAGGGAAAGGGAAGTGAGGGCGGGGGGGGGCCGCGCCCCGAAGCACAAAAAGGCGACCGCGGGCGAAAGGCGGGGGACCGAGAGGCGGGGGGGGGGGGGGGGCCCGGCAGTACCGGGGGTTGGCGCGCGGAAGGGGCGGGAAGGGGGGGGCGGCGGCCCCCCGCGGGGGGGGGGAAGAAAGGGGGGGGGGGGGCGGGGGGGGGGGGGGGCCGGGGGGGGGGGGGGGGGGGGGCGCGGAGGGGGTGGGTGGGGGGGGGTGGTGGGGGGGGTGGGGGGGGGGGTCGGGGGGGGGGCAGGTGGGTTGCCGGGGGGGGGAGGGAGGGTTGTGGGTTAAGCCCGTGGGTGGGGGGGGGGGGGGGGCCGGGAGTGGGCGCTCGTGTGGGGTAAGGGCTGGGTTGGTTGTTGCTGGGGTCGTGCTGTCCGGTTGTGGCGGTCGGGGATGGCGGCGAAACGATGGGTGGCCCGCGGGGGGCTCGGGGGGGGGGAAGGGTTGAAGTGTTTTAATTAGGGTGCGGGAAAAAAAGGGTGATTTGGGTTGGAAGAGGTCGGTCGTCCGAAAGGTATGTGGAGATAAGGGAATGGTTAAGAGGAGTGGGGGTTGAAAATAGTGGGGGTGATGGATTGGTGTGCGACAGGCCCAAGGCTGGGTCTGAGATGGTGGTTAAGGCGCACGAAAAAGAAGGGCGAAGTCTCGTCGGGGCGGTCAGTAGATTGAAAAAGGTCGGTGTTTTTGGGATAACATGGCCCAGCTCGGCTGGGTTTTTTTGCGTCTGTTTAGAGGAAGCTGTGCCAGAGCTTTCTCATCCATATGGCCGCACAATCCCGCGTTGACACTTGGTTGACACTCAAGTGGCAGACAACAAAAAAGCCACCGCATCGGGTGGCTTCAATGTCCTGATTTAACAGGGATAATTCTGGTGGCGCATCCCTGATTCGAACAGGGGACCTGCGGATTATGATTCCGTCGCTCTAACCAACTGAGCTAATGCGCCAAAGCACGAGATTATAACAAGAAAATTTTCGACTGCAATCGGCCCCCTGCAAGCAGTGGTTCAGGCATCCTGGATGGTGTAGGCTTGGACCATCAGCAGGACCTGCAACAATATGAATTCAATACACAAAGGAGCCTCTCGGCATGCGGATCCGCCAGCCTTCCCGCATCACTTTACGCCAACTGGTGCTGGTGCTGTCGATCGGCAGCGTGTTGGCCATGCTGGTGGCGGGGATGGCAGGGGCCTACCGCATACAGCGCGATCAGCTGATGGAAGACACGCTGGCGGCCAACCAGGCATTTGCTGAAAAACTGGCAGCCTCGACTGCCGATCTGCTGGAACAGGCGCAGCAGGATCTGGCCTATTCCGCCGAACGGATCATCCAATCCAGCATGGATCCCGCCGTGCTGCAGTCTGAAGCCGACCGCTTGCGGGCGCAAGGAGCAGGCTTCAACAGCGTGTCGGTCACTAGCAGCCAGGGCCTGATCATCACAACATCGCCCCACACCCTGGGCATTCTGGGCCGCCGGGTGGAACCATCACTTCCGCTGCCCGCCCTAAGACACCGGGCGCCCGAGATCAGCAGCCCTTTCACGACCATCCTGGGCAATCTGGCGATCCGCATCATCCAGCCATTGCGCACCGCAAAAAATCAATACCTGGGCTATCTGGCAGGCACCGTCTACCTGAAATCCGAGGGCAGCCTGGCGCGCCTGATCGGGCAGCATTATTTCCGCAACGACACCTATGTCTATGTGGTGGATAGCACCCGCCACCTGCTGTACCACCCCAAAGCCGACCGGATCGGCACCAAGGTCACCTACCAGAATTCCGCCATCGACACGGTCCTGCAGGGACAATCGGGCGCGCTACGCGTCACCAACAGCCAGGGTATCGACATGCTGGCGGGATTCGCCTATGTCCCCCAGGCAAAGTGGGGCATCGTCGTCCAGCGCCCCACCCAGGCGACGCTGGCGCGAGTGGAGGACCTGATGCACCGGGCGCTGTGGCTGTCACTGGTCCCTGTGGGGCTGCTGCTGGCCCTGCTGTGGTTTCTATCGGGCTGGGTATCCCGCCCGCTGGGCGAGCTGGCGCTGATCGTGCAAGACGGCTACGAAGACAGCATGGTGCGCCGCCTTCAATCGGTGCGTTGCTGGTATTTCGAGTCGCAACGCCTGCAGCGGGCCTTGCTATCGGGGCTAAACACGGTCGGGGCGCAACTGGGACAGCTGCATGACGAAGCCTATCAGGACCCCCTGACCGGCTTGGGCAACCGGCGCGGGTTGGGATTGGCCCTGCAGACCTGTCAGGCGCTGGGGCAGGCCTTTGCCGTGATCACGCTGGATATCGATTTTTTCAAACGTATCAACGACACTTACGGCCACGACACAGGGGATGAGGTGATCCGCCAGATAGGCGACTGGATGCGAACCCAGGCCCGAGAAGGCGACACCTTGTTCCGCATGGGCGGTGAGGAATTCCTGGCACTGCTGCCCGGCGCGCATCAGGACACGGCATCAGGGATCGCCGAACGGCTGCGGGCCGGCATCGAGCAGGCAGCCATTTTGCCGGGGGAAACCGTGACAGTATCGATCGGGGTGGCCGCCTGGACGCCAGAAGACGCAGCCGACATGGCATCCGTTCTGAAAGCCGCCGATCAGGCCCTGTACCGCGCCAAGCAGACAGGCCGCAACCGCGTCGTGCTAAGCGACGACGGCGACAATTCACACGCATAGCAGCACATGGCACAGCAGAAATGCAAAGGCCCCACCTCTTGGTGGGGCCCTACTGCCACTGGAGCAGTAAACACTGCATGGGCGCAGTGCAAAGTCAACGCCGTTAAGGCGAAGAAACACTACCACTTGGTAGTGAGTCCAGTATAGGTATCCGCCGACCCAAATACAAGCCCCGGAATTACCCTGAGATCAATGCGCCCGTGCGTAATCCAGGGCGGCCCGCACCGCTGCTGCTTGCGCAGCGTTGCATTGTTCCGCCGTCGCTTGCGGGCTGTCGGGGTAGACCTCGGTGGTCGTCCGGTAGGGGGCGTCCGTGATCCCGGCGCACAGCCCCAAAGGCCGCAAGTCGTAGCGGATCACACCGGGGGAGACGACCGGCGAGCCGATGATCAGTCCGTGTTCGTCAGCGGGAGCGATATGCGTGATCCGGGCGACAGCATCGATGATGGCCTGCTGAAAGGCCGGCTGCGGGGTGTGTTCGTCATCCACCAGATAGAAGCCATCGGGAATGCCGCCCGGCATGAAAGGCTTGCCATCACGCGCCGCCAAGGCCGGACGGAATTCGGACTCATCCGTATCGGTCGTCTCGTGCAGATCGATATGTACCCGTACTCGCGCCGCAAAGGGTTCCACCAGACGCATCAGCGCAGCGGATTCAGGCGCCGGACTGCTCGCGCGGAAAGACCGGTTGGGATCCAGCGCCAGCGGATTCCATCGATGGATGCGTTCGAACCCCCAGGGGCTGACGCAAGGCGCAATCAGCAGGTCGAAATGGTCTTCGTAATCGGCGGCATACTGTGCGGCAAACTGCAAAGCCCCCATCACCCCGCTGGTTTCATAGCCATGCACCCCGCCCGTGACCAATGCCACCGGACGATCACCCTGCCAGCGGCGGCTGCGCAAAGCCATCAGAGGATAGGCGTCGGGGGCGTAGTCCAGTTCACCGTACTGCACGACATCAAAACGATCACGCAGGGTATCCACCTGGTTCAGCACCAGGTCCGCATAGCTGCGCTGTCGTTTCTGATGCCCCAGCCAGGCGGCGACTTCCGCCGCCCCCCAAGGGACGCCGGGTGTGCCGATAGGATAAAAAGAGGACGACATGCGGAGACTCCAGGGAAAATCTGGCCGTCACTGTAGCATAGGCCCCATAGGGCGGCGAAGGGCTCAGACCCCCAGCCCGCGCCGTTGGCGGGCTTTGCTGAACGCCAGGTACCACGGCAGGCTGTCGGGGTTGGCCATGGCACCCGGACTGATCACCTTGTCCAGAGGTTCACCCAATAACAGCCGCTTGATGGGCAATTCCATTTTCTTGCCGCTCAGGGTGCGCGGCACGGCCGGGACGACCCGAATGTCATCGGGCACATGGCGGGCCGACAGGCTTTCCCGGATGGCTGCCTTGATCCGCGCGCGCAGTTCGTCTGTCAGCACCTGTCCACGGCTTAGCACGACGAACAGCGGCATATAGGATTCGCGTTCCAGGTATTCCAGATCAACCATCATGCAGTCCAGGATCTCGGGAAAGGATTCCAGGATCCGGTACATTTCGGCCGTCCCCATCCGGATGCCATGGCGGTTGATGACCGTATCCGAACGACCATAGATAATGGCCCCGCCGCGCGGTGTGATGCGGATCCAGTCGCCGTGACGCCAGACGCCGGGGAACACGCCGAAATAGCTGTCGTGATAGCGGCTGTCTTCCGGGTCGTTCCAGAAATACAGCGGCATGCTGGGTATGGGCTCGGTAATGACCAGCTCACCCACCCCTTCGTCCAGCGGGCTGCCGGCATCGTCATAGACCTGCACCGCCGTTCCCAGATAGCGGCACTGCATCTCGCCCGCATAGACAGGCAATACGGGGCATGGCCCGACATATCCGGCAGCCACATCGGTGCCGCCGCTCAGGGGGGCGATCAGCACACCCGGAAGCTGCTGCGCCAGCCAGTGATAGCCTTGATCGGAAAGCGGCGAGCCCGTCGAGCCTACTGTCTTCAGACGGCCCGGGCGCACTCGTTGTCCGGCCTGAACGCCCGCCTGCCGACAGGCCTGGAAATACGCCGCACCAGCCCCGAAAAACGTCAGATCCGCCTCGCCGGCGAAATCCCACAGCACCTGCAGATCCGGATACGCAGGATCGCCGTCATACAGGCAGATCGTGGCGCCCGCCAGCAAACCCATCATCTGGACGTTCCACATGATCCAGCCGGTGGTGGTGAACCACATGAAACGATCCTGCGGCCCGATATCCATCTGCAAGGCCATGTCTTGCAGGCCCTTCACCAGGACGCCGCCATGACCATGCACAATGGGCTTGGGCAGACCCGTCGTGCCCGAGGAATACACGATCCACAAAGGATGGTCGAACGGCAGCTGCTCGAACTGCAGGGGGGCGGCAGTATCGGCGGACAGTTCTTGCCATGATAGCGCCCGGTCCAGCTGCGCATCAGGATTCAAATAGGGCAGCAGGACCACCTTGTTCAGGGTCGGCAGCGCGGCACGCAATTCCGCGACCGCCGCCAGGCGATCAAAATCCTGACCGCCATACCGATAGCCGTCGACCGCCAGCAGGACCTTGGGCGCAATCTGGCGGAACCGATCCAGCACGCTGGGGGCGCCCATGTCCGGCGAACAGCTGGACCAGACGGCCCCCAGGCTGGCGACCGCCAGGAAAGCAACCATGGTTTCAGGCAGATTAGGCAGACAGGCGGCCACCCGGTCTCCCGGCCCTACGCCCAAGGCCCGCAGCCCCTGGGCCACGGCGGCGACCTGCGTACGCAAGTCTCCCCAGGACAGGACCTGCAGGGGGCGGATTTCCGAACGCGACACAATGGCCGGGCGGTCCGGCTCATCCAGATGAAAGCGGAATACCTGTTCGGCCAGGTTCAGACGGGCGCCTTCGAACCAGCGCGCCCCCGGCATCGTGCGGCGATCCAGGACGCACTGATAAGGAGCAGAACTGCGCAGATCGAAGTATTCCCAGATCGACTGATAGAAGTCTTCCAGGTGATCAACAGACCACTGCCACAGGGCCGAGTAATCCTGAAAGGCCTTGCCCTTTTGCTGATGCAGCCAGCGCTGATAATCCGTGATGCGAGCCTGGGCGATACGTGCGGCGTCTGGCACCCACACGGGGCCGGAATCAGTGCTGCTCACCGGAAGCCTCCTCGCATTGCGCACGACGGACAAGTTACCAGCTTATACCGAATAGCCGCCTCTCGTCTTCACCTTGCATTCGCTGCCGCGCCCGCCGCATACTGAGCTTCTCATCAATCGGCTCGGAATCCGGCATGACACACGCAGACATCACTCTGGAACAGCGCGCCAGGGGTGCGCTGATGGGCGCCTACATCGGCGACGCGCTGGCCCTGGGGCCGCACTGGTACTACGACCTGGATGCCCTGCACCGCGACTATGGCAGCTGGATCACGGACTACACCGACCCCCGGCCCGAGCGCTACCATGGCGGCCTTCGGGCCGGGCAGTCTTCGCAGGCCGGCTGCATCCTGGATCTACTGGCGCAATCCCTGGTCGAACGTGGCCGCTATGACGAGCCCGATTTCTGCCGACGCCTGGACCAGGATCTGTTCCCGCAACTGGACGGCACACCGATGAACGGGCCGGGCGGCTACACCAGCCAGTCGATCCGCGAAACCTGGCGGCTGCGGGTCGGTGCGCGACGCCCCTGGGGGCAGGTATCAGGCCTGGCCGACACCACCGAAGCCGCCGAACGCATCCTGGCGCTGGCCATCCGCTACGCACTGCAGCCATCAGCGCTGGCCCGGCAGGTATCGGCCAATACGGTGCTCACCCAGCATGACACCACGGTCATGGCCATGACCGTGGCTTATGGCTGCGTATTGGGCAGTCTGGTGCGCGGCGAGCCGCTGGACACGCAGACGTCCGGACGCCTGATGGCCTTGGTGCATGACGGCGCCCTGCCCTTTCACGCAGTCACATCAAGCGGCGAACAGACCCCGCCGCCCGGCCCTGAAGCTCCCCGGCACGCGGGCCAGTTCCCGTCCCCAGACGCTTTGCTGACGGCATCTTGCGTATTGCAGGCGGCAAGCGACCCCGACATCCGCATCGAACCCGCCTGGAAAGCATCCCTGGTCTACGGCATGCCCTGCGCCGTCTACCATCAGTTTCCCGCCGCCTATTACCTGGCGGGCCGTTTTCAGGGGGATTTTGAATCTGCCGTGCTGCACGCCGTCAACGGCGGCGGCCAGAATCAGGCCCGTGCCATCCTGACCGGGGCGCTGGCCGGCGCCATCGGCGGCATCCAGTCCATCCCGGATCGCTTTCTGAGCGGACTGGAGCACAGCGATCGACGCCAGGCCTGGGCGGAACTGCTGGCGCGGCAAGCAGCTAGCGCACCGGCAGAAAATTGAAGAACAGCAACCCCTGCAGATAGTTGATGCCGATGCGCCGGACGCTCTCGTCCTGCAACTCGGCCACCAGATCCAGACGGGCGATCATGCGGCCGAATTCCCGCTCGAAGCTCAGATTGGCGACACCGTCGCCCAGCTCATTGGACAGCAGCAAGGGCCGGCCCTGGGCATCGCGGCGGCTGGCCAGCATCCAGGCGGCGATCTCCAGGTTGCGGGCGGCATTGAACACGTGCTGTGCATCTACCGAGTCAGTGACATGGAAACGGACGCGCCCGCCATGGGCCGTGATGATCATATCGGACAGCCCCAGCACAAAGGCTGCCACCCGGTCGCCGGGATAGCGAGGGTCCATGGCCACGGACAGGACCTCGATATCCTGCAGGCCGTCCAGTTCTTTGGGGACTTCGCCGGTGCGTATCCGCGCATCCCCCTGAGCCAAAGCGGATTTCAGATCAGTGAAGCCCGATTTGCGCCATTCTCCAGGATTACGCCGGTAGAGCTTTTCCAGCAGCCGGACCAGGCTGTCCATATTGTCCCGCATCGCCAGGGTCTGGACGCGGTTGATGTCATGCTGCATCAATTGGTCGGCGGAAAATGACTCGCCTTGGGGGCCATCACCCGGCGGCGCCGCGCAAGCCCCCAGCACCAGCGCCAGCATCACGACCAGAGCCCCTTGCGCAAGCTGGCGCCAGATGCCCGCGATGATCATCAGTACTGCCGCATCCGGTCCACGATGCCGGTAATGGGTTCGCCCCGCACCACGGCCCGGACCTTGCCGGCGATCTGCTGCACCGTCAAAGACATCAGGCTGGCGCCGGCGATGTGCGGCGTCACCCGGATGCGCCGGTCCGACCAGAAGCGATGTCCGGGCGGCAGCGGTTCACAGGAAAACACGTCCAGCGCCGCCCCGCGCAAACGGCCACTGTCCAGGCAGGCCAGCAGGTCGGACTCGACCAGATGGTCTCCCCGGGCGATATTGATCAGATAGGCATCGGGGCGCAATTGATCGAATACGGCGCGAGACAGAATGCCCTGCGTGTCCGCCGTCAATGGCAAAGCATTGACCAGCACCCGGGTTCGCGCCAGAAAATCAGCCAGCTCGTCCTGTCCATAGGATTGCGCGCCCGCCACCGGACGGCCGCTGCGCGACCAGACAGCCACGGGGTAATCCAATGCCGCGCACACCTGGGCGATCCGGGCGCCCATCACGCCGCCGCCCATGACACCGACCGTCCAGGCATCCCGATCGATGTCCTCCAGAGGCTGCCAGCGGGCCTGCGCCTGCAAGTCGGCGTACTGCCCCAGATCCCGGGATTCGCGGATCAGGTAATGCAGCACGTATTCCGCCATCTGCACCGCCATGCCACCGTCTTCCATGCGCACCAGCGTGATATCGGCAGGCAGATCCGGAATCTGCAGCAGGGCATCGACCCCCGCCCCCAGATTGAAGAGATGTTTCAGCTGCGGTTCGTGCGCGAACAAATCAGCAGGCGGCGCCCACACGACGGCGGCATCGGCCTGCCCCCGGGGCTGGCATGCGTCCCACAAGCGCACCTGATGTTCAGGCAAGGCCTGTTGCAAGGCGGCCACCCATTCCCGGGGGTTCGATTCGTGGCGAGAAGCGAAGACGATTTCCATAGGCAGATGAGCAGGCGCACCGCCCGGCCGGTCTATGACCACCGGTCCGCCGCGCCGAACCAAGCAAGCAAGCAGTGATGAACGACCCTAGGGAATGTAGCATAGGGGTATGCCGCATCCGCTAGACTGTGCCTGGATTGCAAACGATAGGTCAGGAGACCGGATTGACAGACAAAACCATCAACATCGCCTACACATCCGACGACTGGCGCGGCATCGCCCTATCGAATTTCAGCCTGTCGCCTTTCCTGTTGGACGACATGCTGCTGGCGTCGGTGGAGGGCTTCATTCAAGGCATCAAGTTCCCGGAAGGCCACCCTGCGCGCGCGCAGGCGTTTGCATCGACCGCCTGGCAGGCAAAGGACTGCGGACACGGCGCGCACAAAGACTTCGTCCACTGGCGTGATCGGCAGATTCCCTTTGGATCGGCGGATCATCACCGACTGGTGGAACGCGCCCTGAGGGCGAAATTCGCCCAGAACCAGGGGCTGCGCCATGTGTTGAAAACCACTCAAGGGCTGGAGATCCTGCACCAGACCGGTGAAGGCGCCGAACCTGCACTGACGTCCATCCCGGCAGCAGAATTCTGCCGGATCCTGACGGACATCCGCACAGCGCTGGATTGATCCGGCACCCCGCACGACCGGTGTATCGCAACGTCGTTCAGGGGGCGAATGACCGCCCTATCGGCCTCGCGCCGAGCCGCGGCCCGTCAGCATGCGGCCATGCACCGATTTGGCATTCTTGATCCCTGAATTGCCGCCCAGGCCGGGCCAGCGCGGCTGCTTCAGCGCAGGCTTGGAATTATTGGCAGGCTTCGCTGCTTCTTGGCCCGGCTTCTGATCTTTGTCTTTCGTGTCCATCTCATCCCCGCTGTCAGACGGCCGCCACAGAACTGTGACGACCAACCCAGCAGCATAGGCCACATCCCGAAATATTGCTCGGTGCGCCTTTGGCGCAGTCAGCGCCCGCAGACAAAAAAAGGACGGCTCTACATCATTAACGGGGGACACCCGCATTCATTAGACTTGTTTTTGCGAAGAACACGTTTAATGGAGCAATGCCGATGTCCCCAATCGATTCTATCCTAGGCATCCAGGGTCTGGTGGTACAAGCGGTCCAGCGTCACGAAGACATCCATGTCTGGGCCAAACCCAACAAACGGGCAAGCTGCCCTCGCTGCGCGGGCGACCAGGTACGCATCAAGGCCACCCACCACCGCACGCTCAAGCACACCCGCCAGGGCAATCAGCTCATGGTCCTGCACCTGACGGTGCCCAAGTACCATTGCACCGACTGCAATCGCTACTTTCGCCAGCAGTTCCCCGGCATCCGTCCCCGGCGACGGGCCACCGAGGCCTACCGCCTGGAGGTCTTCGAGGCTCATGACGGGGGCGTCAGTCAGCGCAAGCTCACCCTCACCCACCAGATCGCCAGCGCCACCGTCGAGCGCTGGTATCAGTCGTTTGTGAAGCAGCGCGTCTCCGAACTCTCGGGCAGGTCCTGCCCCCAGGTGCTAGGCATCGATGAGCACTTCTTCACCCGCAAGAAGGGCTACGCCACCACGCTCGTCGATCTGAAGAACCACAAGGTGTTCGATGTCGTGCTGGGACGCTCGGAAGCCAGCCTGCGCAGCTACCTCAAGCGCCTGCCGGGCAAGGAGCACGTGCGAGTCATCGTCATGGATCTGTCCGAGACCTACCGGCGGATCGCCCAGCAATACTTCCCCAATGCCCTGATCGTGGCCGACCGCTTCCATGTCGTGCGCCTGGTCAATCAGCATTTCCTCAAGCTCTGGCAGCAGCACGATCCCGAAGGTCGCAAGAACCGGGGCCTGCTCAGCCTGATGCGCCGCCATCACTGGAAGTTGTCCGCCGTGCAGAAGGAGCGGCTACACCGGTATTTGGCCCAAACACCCGTGCTGCAGGCGCTGTACTTCGCCAAGCAGCAGCTCAACGGTTTTCTAGTGCTTAAAGCTCTGAAAGCCAAGCGGGCCAGGAAGATGCTGCCCAAGTTCCTGGCGCTGATCCGTCAGTTCGAGCAAAGCCCCGCCAGGGCGCTGGCTACTACGCTAACATCGTGGCTGGAGCCCATCGTACGCATGTGGCGCTTCTCCAAGTCCAATGGAATCACCGAAGGATTCCATACGAAAATGGAGATGCTCTCGCGCAGAGCCTATGGCTTCAGAAATTTTGAGAATTACCGCATGAGAGTCTTGGCTCAATGCGGTTGGAACGGTGTCATCAACCGGGTCTGATGAATGCCCATCCCCCGTTAATGGGGTAGAGCCAAAAGGACCTGGATTTTCATCCAAGTCCTTGATAATCCTGGTGGGCTGTGACAGACTCGAACTGTCGACCGACGGATTAAGAGTCCGCTGCTCTACCAACTGAGCTAACAGCCCTTCGCAAATTTCGCGAAGAACGAAACTATACACCCATTCACGATACGGCGCAAAAACGTCGTGTGCCGTATCGGATCAGTGCTGTCCGCGCAGAATCAAATGGCCCGGGCCAACTGGGCAGCCAGGCCGATATAGCTGCGCGGCGTCATCGCCAACAAACGGGCCTTGGGTTCCGCCGGCAGATCCAGGCCCGTAATGAATTCACGCAAAGCATCCTGGGTGATGCCCTTGCCGCGTGTCAGCGCCTTGAGCTGTTCATAGGGGTGCGGCAAACCATGGCGGCGCATGACGGTCTGAACGGGTTCGGCCAGGATTTCCCAGCAGGCGTCGATGTCGGCATCGATGGCCGCAGCATTCAGTTCCAGCTTGCCCAGGCCGCGCAGGCAGGCATCGTAGGCGACCAGGCTGTAGCCCAGGGCCACACCCAGATTGCGCAACACGGTGGAATCGGTCAGGTCGCGCTGCCAACGCGAGATCGGCAGTTTTTCCGACAGATGCCGCAGCATGGCGTTGGCCAGCCCCAGATTGCCTTCGGAATTCTCGAAATCGATGGGGTTGACCTTGTGCGGCATGGTGGATGAACCGACCTCGCCGTCTTTCAGGCGCTGCTTGAAATACCCCAAGGACACATAGCCCCAGATATCCCGATTCAGGTCCAGCAGGATGGTATTGGCGCGAGCGATGGCGTCGAACAGCGCCGCCATCCAGTCGTGCGGCTCGATCTGGATCGAATACGGATTCTGGGTCAGGTCCAGGCCGCCCAGCACGCCGCCGGCAAAGGCGGGCCAGTCGATATCCGGGTAGGCGGCCAGGTGAGCGTTGTAATTGCCGGTGGCGCCGTTCATCTTCGCCAGCGGCTGCACGGCGCGAATGGCGTCCAGCGCGCGGTCCAGGCGGGCGACCACATTGGCGAATTCCTTGCCGATGGTGCTGGGCGTGGCCGGCTGGCCGTGCGTGCGCGACAACAGGGGCTGATCCGCATGCTGGCGGGCCAATTCACGCAGCCGTTCCACGACCGATTCCAGCGCCGGCACGACCGACTGCGAACGCGCCCGGCCCAGCATCAGGGCGTGCGACGTATTGTTGATGTCTTCCGACGTGCAGGCGAAGTGGATGAATTCAGCAGCCTGCGACAGTTCCGCATCATCGGCCACCTGCTCTTTCAGCCAATACTCCACGGCCTTGACGTCATGGTTCGTGGTGCGTTCGATGGCCTTGATCCGGGCCGCATCGCTTTCCGAAAAACTCTGCACCAAAGCCTGCAGCCGCGCGCGCGCCGCCGGCGAAAAAGCGGACAGCTCCGGCAGGCCGGCATCCGACAGGCCGATCAGCCAGGCGATTTCCACCTCGACGCGATGCGCCATGAAACCGGCTTCCGACAGAAAAGGCCGCAAGGAATCGGCTTTCGCCGCATAGCGCCCATCCAAGGGCGACAGCGCATTCAGAGCGCTCAGGGAGGAATCGATCTGCATCTTGAACCAGTGGATGATGGGCGCCGGCAAGCAGCCCCCATAGGAACGGCAATCTTGCCGCAGAGGGGTCAAGCAGCGATTCTAACATTTGACTCTGGTGTCAAGACTTTGGGCGGATATACCACACCCATCGGCCGAATCAGCCCAAAAGAGGACTGGACCGACCTGACTTCCCGGACCGCCGGTCCAGCCCTGATATACTTTTTGAGCCTTAGACTTTCCCCGGTTTGCCATGAGATTGATTGCTTCCCTGTCCAGTCCCTACGTCCGCAAAGTCCGGATTGTGCTGGCAGAGAAAAAACTCGACTACGAACTGGTTCTGGACGACCCATGGGCGGCCGGCGGGCAGACTGCCGTCCATAACCCTCTGGGCAAGATCCCCTGCCTGATCCTGGACGAAAACGAAGCCTTGTTCGATTCACGAGTGATCGTGGAATATCTGGACACGCTCTCGCCGGTCGGGCGCCTGATCCCGCCGCCAGGGCGTGAACGAATCGTCACCAAACACTGGGAAGCCACGGCCGACGGCATCATGGATGCCGCCACCAGCATCGTCCAAGAAACCCGTCGCCGTCCCGCAGAGCAACAAAGCACTGCCTGGATCGAGCGCCAGACCGGCAAGATTCATGCGGCTCTGGACTATATGGACAGTCTGCTGGGCGAACAGCCCTACTGCGTCGGGGTCAATCTGTGCCTGGCCGACATCGCCGTCGGCGCCGCCTTGGGCTACCTGGATTTTCGCAATCCCAATCTGGACTGGCGGGCGCAGCACGCCAATCTGGCCCGTCTGGCTGAAAAGCTGGATGACCGGCCATCCTTCCTATCCACCCGCCCCCCTGCCAACTGATATGCATCAGGCCCCGATGGGGCCTGATGGTTTGACGCCGACTGAACGCTCCATTGCAAGACTAGGCGATCACGCCGCCCCCCAGGCAGACGTCCCCGGCATACAGCACAGCCGACTGCCCTGGCGTCACCGCCCATTGCGGCGTCTCAAACGACAGATCGAAAGCGGCCGCATCGCGCACTGCCAGCGTGCAGGCGGTGTCGGTCTGCCGATAGCGGGTCTTGGCCCCATAGGCGCCGGGCGCAGGGGGCTCTCCGGCCACCCAGCTGGCATCCTGCGCCGCCAGGGTCGGCGTCAACAGCCAGGGATGGTCATGACCTTGCACGACGTACAGGGTATTGCCGGCCATATCCTTACGGGCTACATACCAGGCATCCGCCGTTCCGTCAGCACGCTGGGCGCCCTGTATTCCGCCGATCCCCAGGCCTTTACGCTGGCCCAGCGTATAAAAGGCCAGCCCCTGATGCGATCCCAGCACCAGGCCTTCCGGTGTGCGCATGGGGCCGGGCTTGGTCGGCAAATAGCGGTTCAGGAATTCCCGGAAAGGCCTCTCGCCGATGAAGCAGATCCCGGTGGAATCCTTTTTGGCGGCATTGGGCAAACCGATCTCAAGAGCGATCCGCCGCACCTCGGTCTTGTGGATTTCCCCCAAGGGGAACACCGTGCGGGATAGCTGCGCCTGATTCAGACGGTGCAGAAAATAGCTTTGATCCTTGCTGGCATCGACCGCTTTCAGCAACTGGGTGCGCAGGCCGGCTGCCGTGTGCACACGCCGCACCCGGGCGTAATGGCCTGTAGCGATATAGTCCGCCCCCAAGCCCATCGCATGATCCAGAAAGGCCTTGAATTTGATTTCCGCGTTGCACAGCACGTCAGGATTGGGGGTCCGGCCCGCTGAATATTCCCGCAGGAATTCCGCAAAGACGCGGTCCTTGTATTCCGCGGCGAAGTTCACGGCCTCGATATCGACTCCAACCACGTCGGCCACGCTGGCCGCATCCAGCCAATCCTGGCGTGACGAGCAATATTCGCTGTCGTCATCGTCTTCCCAGTTCTTCATGAACAGGCCGATGACCTGATAGCCCTGCTGTTTCAGCAACCAGGCCGTCACGGAAGAATCCACGCCTCCGGACATTCCCACCACGATGCGCGCACCGGGGGCGGGCATGCCGGAGGCCGTCATATCCACATCAGCCATGCATGGCCTCGTCCACGGTTTCGATCCAATGCCGCACCGGCGTGTCTGTGCCGCTTTGCAGGTGGCAGATGCAACCGATGTTCGACGACACGATGGTGTCGGGCAAGGCCGTCTGGATCGCCTGTAATTTGCGATCCCTCAGAGTCTTGGACAGCACCGGCTGCGTAATGGAGTAGGTACCAGCCGAACCGCAGCATAGATGGGCTTCGCCGAAGGCCTGCAGATCAAAGCCCAGATCCGTCAGCAGGCGCTCGGTCAGCGGGCGCAGGCCTTGCCAATGCTGCAGGGTACAGGGCGGGTGAAAAGCGCTGCGCCCAGGCGACTGGCGCATCTTGGCGCGCACATCCGCCGCCAGGGGCGCCAGGAATTCGGCGATGTCCTTGACGTAGTCCATCAAGCGCGCAGCGCGCTCGGCATAGGCGGGGTCATGCTGCAAATGATGGGCGTAGTCCTTGATCATGCCGCCGCACCCGGAGGCATTGACCACCACGGCCTCGACCTGACCTGATTCCAGCAGCGGCAGCCAGGCATCCACATTGGCCCGCATCTGCGCACGGGCGGCTTCCTGGGCATCCAGGTGAAAATTGATGGCCCCGCAGCAGCCCGACCCGGCGGCAAAGCGTGTACCGACGCCAACGGCATCCAGCACGCGCTGCGTCGCGGCGTCGATGGACGGCATCATGGCGGGCTGCACGCAATTGCTGAGCATCAACACCTGGCGGGCATGACGCTGCGGCTGAACGGGCAAGGCCCCTGCAGGCCGCGCCACGGCGATCTTGCCCTGCAGAACCGCCGGCAAGACCGGCCGCACCCAGCGGCCTACGCGATACAGGGGGCCGAAGGCCGGCGACAGCATCAGATGCCGCAAGACGCTGCGCAACAGGCGCTGGTGCCAGGGCCGCTCGACCCGTTCACTGATCAGCTGCCGGCCGATATCCACCAGCTTGCCGTATTCCACCCCCGAAGGGCAGGTGGTCTCGCAATTGCGGCAGGTCAGACAGCGATCCAGGTGCTGCTGCGTGACATAGGTGGGCTGGACGCCTTCCAGAATCTGCTTGATCTGATAGATCCGGCCGCGCGGGCTGTCGAGCTCGTCCCCCAGGATCTGGTAGGTGGGGCAGGTGGCCAGACAGAAGCCGCAATGCACGCAACGCCGCAGGATGGCATCGGCCTCCTGGCCGATGTCCGTGCCTTGCGCCCATTGGGCAAGTTGGGTTTGCATGATGAGTCCTTAGAATTCCGGCACCAGGCGGCGCGGATTGAAAACGCTGCTGGAATCGAATTCCTGTTTGAGCCGCCGGTGGATCTGCATCACGCCGGCTGCCAGAGGATGAAAAGTCGCCACATCGCGGGAGACGCCGCCGCGATGGTACAAGCAGGCGGAGCCGCCCAGGGCTTGGACCCTGGCCCGCAAGGCGGCGGCATCCTGATCGCCAGCCAGCCAGCGCAGGCCGCCGCCCCATTCATGCAGGGTCGGCCCCAGGCCCAAGACCGACACGCGCGGCGGCAGACTCAGGCGCCACAAAGGCCGCTGATGGAAAAACACATGGCTCTGATCCCGCAGACTCAGCCAAAAGGCCTGCGCCTGATCGTCCGGCAGGGCTTCGCCGCCGATCGTGGCCTGTCCCTGCCGCACCGCCGACTCGTTGCCCGACAGCCGGATCAGCAGGCGCCCTGCCCCCCCCGTCTCGTCCGGCGTCCAGGCCGTGGCCGATACCGGAATGGGCCGGGATCGCCACAGCAGACATTGGCGCAAAGCGCCTGCCTCGTCCAACTCCAGCACACGGGTCGCTTCGCACCGCGGCCGAGGCACGACCTTGATGGAAATCTCCACCAAAGCGCCCAGCACGCCCAGGGATCCGGCCAGCAGACGGGATACGTCATAGCCGGCCACGTTTTTCATGACCTCGCCGCCAAAGCGCAGGATATTGCCATCGGCATTGAGCAGTCGCGTGCCCAGGACAAAATCCGCCAGCCCTCCCGCCGCCAGTCGGCGCGGACCGGACAGACCGGTCGCCACGCAGCCGCCCAGCGTGCCGGCAGCCCCAAAACGAGGCGGTTCGAAAGCCAGCATCTGGCCTTGCGAGGCCAACAGATCTTCGATCTCGGCCAGCGGGGTGCCCGCCCGTGCGGTCAATACCAGTTCGGACGGTTCGTAACCCACGACGCCGTGATAGACCGACAGATCCAGCCAGCCGGCAGAGCCATCGTCGGCCAGCGGCTCGCCATAAAACAGCCGGGTGCCGCCGCCTCGGATCATCAGGGGTTTTTTGGCGGCACGCGCCGTCACCACCTGCTCACTCAGTTCAGACAGGACGAATTCCATAGGATCGCTTCAGAAACGGGGGATGTCGGGAAAGCGCAGCTCACCCTGATGCACATGCATTTTCCCGTACTCGGCGCAACGCACCAAGGTAGGAATGAGCTTCAGGGGATTGAGCAGGCCATAGGGATCGAAGGCGCGCTTGAAGGCCGAAAAGGCGTCCAGTTCCTCGCGAGAGAACTGTGTGCACATCTGATTGATCTTTTCGAGACCCACGCCGTGTTCGCCCGTGATGGTGCCGCCGACCTCGACGCACAATTCCAGGATGGCGGCGCCGAAGGCTTCGGCGCGCTCGACCTCGTCGGGCTGATTGGCATCGAACAAAATCAGCGGATGCAGATTGCCGTCCCCGGCATGAAAGACGTTCGAACACCGCAAGCCGTATTCCGTTTCCATCTGGGCGATGGCGCCCAGCACCCGCCCCAGATGGCGGCGCGGAATGGTGCCGTCCATGCAGTAGTAATCGGGCGAAATGCGGCCGGCAGCCGGAAAAGCGTTCTTGCGCCCGGCCCAGAATTTCAAGCGTTCCGCTTCGGATGCGGATATCTGCAGGCGGGTGGCGCCGACCTCGCGCAGCAAGGTCTCGACCCGGGCGATTTCTTCCGCCACTTCGTCGGGCGTGCCGTCGGATTCACAGAGCAAGATGGCCTCGGCATCCAGGTCGTAGCCGGCCTGCACAAAGGGCTCGACCATGTGCACGGAACGCTTGTCCATCAATTCCAGGCCCGCCGGGATGATGCCGTCGGCGATGATGCGCGTCACCCCCTGCCCCGCCAGTTCCACGCTGGGGAAACTGGCCATCACGACTCGCGCCAGCTGCGGACGCGGAATCAGGCGCACCGTGACTTCCGTTACCAGACCCAGCATGCCCTCGGAACCGACAAAGGACTGCAGCAGGTTCAGCCCCGGCGCATCGGGGGCTTCACCGCCCAGCTCGATGACTTCGCCCTCGATGGTGACCATGCGCACCCGCAGCACGTTGTGCACGGTCAAGCCGTATTTCAGGCAATGCACCCCGCCAGAATTTTCGGCGACGTTGCCGCCGATCGAGCAGGCGATCTGGCTGGACGGGTCCGGCGCATAGTACAGACCATATGGGGCGGCGGCCTCGGAGATCGCCAGATTGCGCACGCCGGGCCCGACCACGGCGGTGCAGGCCTGCGGGTCCAGGCGCACGATATGGTTCAGCTTGGCCAGGCCGATGACCACACCCTGCGGGTGCGGTGTGGCGCCGCCCGACAGACCGGTGCCCGACCCCCTGGGCACCACCGGAATATTGTGTTCGCGGCAGGCCTTCAGCAAGGCGATGACCTGGGCCTCGTTTTCGGGCAACACCACCACCGGCGGCAATTCGCGGTACAGGGACAGGCCATCGCACTCGTACACACGGGTCTGATCCACGCGGGTCAGAATGCAGTGGGCCGGCAGATCGGCGCCGACCTGGGCCAGGAATCCAGGAAAATCCGGCACAAGCGCCTGCGCTTCGACTGCCGGGATAGCGATGTCCATGAAAGATCCTTGGGGTTCAGGCTGCCGGAGCCGGGGGCAGCATTTTGCCCGGATTGAGGATATTGCGCGGATCGAGCGAGGCTTTCAACGACCGCATGATGTCCAGCGCATCGGCGCCGTGTTCGGATTGCATGAAGACCTGCTTGTGCAGGCCCACGCCATGTTCACCAGTGCAGGTGCCGTCCATGGCAATGGCGCGTTCCACCAGACGATGGTTCAGGCGTTCGGACTCGGCCCACTCATCCGGGCGATCAGGATCGAGCAGCATCAGGACATGGAAATTGCCGTCTCCGACGTGCCCGACGATGGTGTAGGGAAACGGCGCCTGATCCAGTTCGCGTGCGGTTTCCCCGACGCATTCGGCCAGACGCGAAATGGGCACGCAGACGTCGGTGGTGCTGGCCCGGCAGCCGGGCCGCAAGCCCAGGCCGGCGAAATAGGCGTTATGGCGGGCAGTCCACAGGCGGCTGCGGTCTTCGGGGCGTTCCGCCCAGTCGAAATCCTGGCCGCCGTGTTCATGCGTGATCTGCTGGACGGATTCCGCCTGCTCGCGCACGGCCGCAGGGCTGCCGTGAAATTCGAACAGCAGCAGCGGGGATTCGCGCAGCGTCAGGTGGCTATAACGGTTGGTCGCCCGCACTGCGCCGGCATCCATGAACTCCACCCGCGCGACAGGAATGCCCATCTGGATGACGTCGATGACGCTGCGCACGGCGGCATCCAGATCCGGAAAATTGCAGATGGCTGCTGAAACCGCCTCTGGCTGGGGATACAGGCGCACCGTGACCTCCACGATGATGCCCAGCGTGCCTTCACTGCCTACGAACAGGCGCGTCAGGTCGTAACCCGAGGAGGATTTGCGCGCCCGGTTGGCAGTCTCGATCACCCGGCCATCGGCCGTGACGACCTTCAGCGACATGACGTTCTCACGCATCGTGCCGTAGCGCACGGCATTGGTGCCCGAGGCCCGGGTCGCCGACATGCCGCCCAGGCTGGCATCAGCCCCCGGGTCGATGGGAAAGAACAGACCGGTGTCCCGCAAGGACTCGTTCAGCTGCTTGCGGGTGACGCCCGCCTGCACGGTAGCGGTGAAGTCTTCCGCATGCACCGTCAGGATCCGGTTCATGCGCGACATATCCAGGCAGACCCCGCCCTGCACGGCCAACAGGTGGCCTTCCAGGGACGAACCCGCCCCATACGGAATCAGCGCAATGCGGTGCGCATGGCAGTGCCGCGCCACCCAGGCGACATCATCCACCGACTCGGCGTAGACGACGGCATCGGGCGGCATGGCCGGATAGGGCGATTCGTCGCGTCCGTGGTGATCCCGCACGGCCTGCGCCGTCGAACAGCGGTCCGCGAAGCGGGACTGCAAGGCATCCAGAAAACCTGCCGGCAAGGGACGCGGCTGCGGCGCAAACTGCAAGATATCCATCATCGATCCTGAAAACAGCGGATTTTCCCCGGCGGCCGGCAGGCCGGCCAGGCACGAATCAGGCGGCGCTGCCCACGGATTCCGACCGCACCGAAGTCAGGCGCTGGCGGCGAGTCTGGACAGCGGCGGACAGGCGTTCCAGCAACGACACGGAAACATCCCAATCCACACAACCGTCGGTAATGCTCTGACCATACACCAGCGAACGGCCAGCGACCAAATCCTGGCGCCCCCCGACCAGATGGCTTTCGATCATGACGCCGAACAGCCGGGCATCGCCGCCCTCGACTTGCTGGCAGATGTCTTCGATGACTTCAGGCTGACGGCTGTAGTCCTTATGGCTATTGGCATGGCTGGCGTCGACCATGACGCGCTGGCGCATACCCGCTTTCTCCAGGGATTCGGCAGCCGCCTGTACGAATTCGGCCTGGTAGTTGGGCGCTTTGCCGCCGCGCAGGATCACATGGCAGTCGTCGTTGCCGCGCGTGGCCACGATAGCGGAATGACCGCCCTTGGTCACCGACAGGAAATAGTGGGAATTGGCCGCCGCTTTCAGGGCGTCGATGGCGATGCGCGTGTCGCCGGTCGTGCCGTTCTTGAACCCCACCGGGCAGGATAAGCCCGACGCCAGTTCGCGGTGCACCTGGCTTTCGGTGGTGCGCGCGCCGATCGCCCCCCAGGACACCAGATCGGCGATGTACTGCGGCGTGATCATGTCCAGGAACTCGCAACCGGCGGGCAAGCCCAGGGCGTTGACGTCGATCAGCAATTCGCGCGCCGTGCGCAAGCCCTGATTGATATCGAAACTGCCGTCCAGACCGGGATCATTGATCAAGCCTTTCCAGCCTACCGTGGTGCGCGGCTTTTCGAAATACACCCGCATGATGATTTCCAGATCGGCGGCAAAGCGCTGGCGCTGCTCGGCCAGACGGCCGGCATATTCCAAAGCGGCCTTGGTATCGTGGATGGAACACGGGCCGATCACCACCACCAGGCGGTCGTCCTGACCGACCAGCACATCGTGCACGGCATGCCGGGCGTCATGCACGGTGCGTGAAATCGCCGGCGTGCACGGAAATTCGCGCATCACGTGGGCAGGCGGGGCGAGTTCGCGGATTTCTCGGATGCGGATATCGTCGGTATTGTGTGACACGGTCTTGCTCCAATCATGAACCGGATGTGCGAGGCGACAACAAAAAAGCCGCCTGGCAGGGCCGGCGGCTTTTGGGGAATTTGTTGACTACCTGAATGTACAGCGATTCCCTTCCTCCACCAGCGGCGTTGGAAACGTAAAAAAATAAAAGAAATAGGGAATCGAGCGCATTCGTGAATCCTAGCACAGCAGGAATGGAGTGGCAAGAATCTGCTCCCGAGAAATTCATTCCTCATGAATTGATTAGCACACCAATCATTCTATAATGCATCGTTCGTATATCAATCATTTGATATGAATACATAATGTTGCATACACAGAGCCGTACAGGATCAGGCTTCTATGCGCATTCCTTACACATCAGGAGACTCGCATGAAAAAGACACTGCACACTTGCCTGCTGGCCGCGGCCGCCGGCGCCCTGGGGCTGACCGCCGCCGCCCAGGCCGCCGATCTGGCCGCCATCCAGAAATCCGGCACGATCCGCATCGCCGTCGCCAACGAAATCCCCTACGGCTACATGGATCTGAACGGCGAGGCCAAGGGCGTCGGCCCCGACGTCGCCAAGCACATCGCCAAAGCCCTGGGCATCCAGAACATCCAATGGACCACCACCAGCTTCGGCTCGCTGATTCCGGGCCTGCAGGCCGACCGCTACGACATGGTGGCCGCCGAAATGGCGATCCTGCCGCAACGCTGCCAGCAGGTCGCTTTTTCCGAACCGGACAGCTCCTACGGCGAAGGTCTGCTGGTCGCCAAGGACAATCCGAAAAACCTGCACGACTACGCAAGCTTTGCCAAGCCGGGACACAAGATCGCCATCATGGCCGGAGCCGATCAGCTGGAGATGCTGCAGGCGCTGAAGGTACCAGCGGATCAGATCGTGACGATCGCCAGCAACGCAGACGCTATTTCCACCGTCTCGACCGGACGGGCGGACGGCTATGCCGCCACCAGCCTGACCGTCAGCCAGCTGGCCGCCAAAAGCAAAGGCAAGGTTGAAGCCGCCCACGACTTCAAGGACCCTGTTGTTGATGGCCAGCCGGTGCGCAGCTGGGGGGGATTCACCTTTTCCCAGAATTCCGAAGCATTGCGCGATGCCGTGAACCAGGAACTGGCTGCCTTCAAGAAAACCGACGACTGGAAACAGATCATGAGCCACTACGGGTTCTCGGCGGAAGACGCATCCCAATCCTTCGAGCGCAGTACGGCGCAACTGTGCAAGGGCTGAGTCCGGCTGCCCATGGACTGGTTCGCCTATCTGAACCCCTTGATGGCGGGGGCCAGGGTCACGATCGAACTGACCCTGTATTCCACCGCCCTGGGGGGTTTGTTTTCCTTTCTGTTCGGCATCGGACGCCTGTCGCGCAGCCGGTTCTGGCGCTGGCTGTCGATCACCCTGATCGAGGTCTTTCGCGGCACGTCCCTGCTGGTGCAATTGTTCTGGCTGTTCTTCGCCCTGCCCGTACTGGGACAGGCGCTGGGCATCGACCTGCGCCTGCCTGCGGTGGTGGCCGGCGCCCTGGCCCTGAGCCTGAACATCGGCGCCTACGGGGCTGAAATCGTGCGCGGCGCCATTCAGGCGGTTCCGCACAATCAGTATGAAGCCGCCAAGGCGCTGGATTTCACGCCCCGGCAGACGCTGTGGCGGATCGCCCTGCCCCAGGCCATTCCGGAAATGCTGCCCAGCTTCAGCAATCTGGCGGTGCAGAACCTGAAGGACACGGCGCTGGTCTCGCTGATCGGCCTGGGCGACATGGCTTTTCAAGCCGAGCGCATCCGCAATTTCACCCAGGACAGCGTCCCGATCTACACCCTGTTGCTGCTGATGTACTTCGGCATGGCCCTGGTGCTGGCCGGCATGATGCGGATCCTGGAAATCCGCGTCGGCCGCTGGCGCAGCCGGAGGACCTGAGCATGCTGTTCGGTATTGAATGGAACACCGCCAACGACTGGATATTCGCCTGGTCGATTCTGCCCATCCTGCTGCGCGGCATGGTCGTCACCATCCAGGCGACTTTGCTGGGGTTTCTGGTGGGCGCGGTGCTGGGGCTGGTCCTGGCCGCGCTGAAAAGCGCCCGCCTGCGCCTGATCGCCTGGCCGGCGCGCATCTTCACGGAATTCCTGCGGGACACCCCGCTGCTGGTGCAGCTGTTTTTCCTGTACTACGTGCTGCCCGAATACGGCCTGGTGCTGCCGGCGTTTCTGACCGGGGCGCTGGCCCTGGGCGTGCAGTACAGCGCCTACATGTCGGAAGTCTACCGCGCAGGACTGGAATCCATCACTCACGGCCAGACCGAAGCCGCCCGCGCCCTGGATATTTCCCCGCAGCGTACCTTTATCGACATCATCCTGCCCCAGGCCATTCCACGCATCATCCCCGCCCTGGGCAACTATCTGGTGTCCATCATGAAGGACGTCCCCGTGCTGTCCGTGGTGTCGATTCTGGAAATGCTGAACGTGGCCCGCATCATCGGCGACCGCAGCTTCAACTACATGGTGCCGCTGACCCTGGTGGGCGTCCTGTACCTGATGCTGACCCTGATCGCCTCTGCCGGCGTGCGCTACCTGGATGAACACCTGCCCAAGCGCGGCATCCCTCTGCGTGGATAAAGGCATGCTCCAGCACCTATTTTTACCTGCCCCAGGAGCCCCCTGCTCATGACTGTCCCTGATTCCCCTGCGGCGCCGACCATCGGCGCCGAACCCATCATCGTCATGGACAAAGTCGTCAAGCGCTTTGGTGACGCCATCGTGCTGAACGAACTGGATTTCCAGGTCGCCAAAGGCGAAAAAGTCACCATCATCGGCCCCTCCGGATCGGGCAAATCGACGGTGCTGCGCATCCTGATGACACTGGAAAAGATCGATGGCGGCCTGATCCACGTGGCGGGCAAACCGCTATGGCACGAATACCGCGACCAGCAAGCCGTGCCGGCCAGCGAAGCCCATCTACGCACCATGCGCAAGGAAATGGGCATGGTGTTCCAGCAGTTCAACCTGTTCCCGCACATGACGGTGCTGCGCAACATCACCGAATCGCCTATCCACGTGCTGGGCCTGTCGCGCGCAGAAGCCCGCCAGCGGGCCTATGAATATCTGGATCTGGTCGGCATGACGGAGCACGCCGAAAAATTCCCCAGCCAGCTATCCGGCGGACAGCAGCAGCGCGTCGCCATCGCCCGCGCGCTGGCGACCCGCCCCAACATCATGCTGTTCGACGAACCGACATCCGCCCTGGACCCCGAACTGGTGGGCGAGGTGCTCAACGTCA
Source organism: Castellaniella sp. (assembly GCF_034675905.1). Lineage (GTDB taxonomy): Bacteria > Pseudomonadota > Gammaproteobacteria > Burkholderiales > Burkholderiaceae_B > Castellaniella. Next base: position 152,150 of record NZ_JAUCCV010000002.1, read on the forward strand.
TCCAGCGCCTGTCGGAAGAACATGATCTGACCATGCTGCTGGTGACGCACGAAATGGAATTCGCCCGACAGATTTCCGACCGGGTGTGCTTCTTCGACAAGGGCGTCGTGGTGGAACAGGCAGCGCCCGAGGCAATGTTCACGGCGCCCAAAGAAGACCGCACCCGGGATTTCCTGAAGAATTTCATGCAGGCCCGGCAAGGAAGCCTCTGAGCACCGGGCGGCACCCCGCAACAAGCGCCGAACCGCCCTGGTCACGCAAAAATGGCTACGCCGCTGCAGACAACGGCGTCAGCGTTTCGGTCCTGTCCCGCGCGGCAATATGTTCCGGTCGCGGCGGCATGCCATGAAACGGCGCGACCAAGCGGTTGTCCACACTGTTATAGACCATGAACACATTGCAGCGCGGCCACGGCGACAGATTGCCGCTTGAGCCGTGCAGTGTGTTGCAATCGAAGAACACCGCCGACCCGGCAGGCGCTGTCGCCGCCTTCAGACCGCCCTGCTCGGCCAGCAAACGCAGGCTGAGGGCATCCGGCACTCCCACTTCCTGGCGGCGCAGGGAGCGCTTGTAATTTTCCTCGGGGGTTTCCCCCACGCAGGCGACGAACTGCCGATGCGAACCGGGAATCAGCATCAACGGCCCGTTGAACGGCGTATTGTCCGTCAGCAGCACGGAGCAGCTCAGCGCCCGCATGGCCGGCATGCCGTCTTCCACATGCCAGGTTTCGAAATCCGAATGCCAGTAGAATTCCTTGCCGTCCAGCGCCGGTTTCATATTGACCCGGGATTGATGGATATAAACCTCGGATCCCAGGATCTGCCGGGCAACCGCCAGCAGGCGCGGATCTCTGGGCAGATCCGCCAGGCGCGCACCCAATTCATGAACCCGGAAGACCGACCGCAAAGCTGTACCTCCCGGTTCGCGGATGACCTCTTCGCCTTCGCGCACGGCCGGATCACGCGCCAACTCCATGGCTTCTTGGCGCAGCGCTTCCACCTCAGCCGCATCAAACACGCCGGGCACAATCAGAAAACCATCCCGTTCGTAGGTCTGCAACCGGGCCTCATCCAAGGCCTGGTCATAGCGACCGCCGTCGTAGACGACGGGATCGCACCGCGCAATCAAAGCCGCCGAACGGCCCGTACGGGATACATAACAATCCTTCATCACAACACTCCTGCCCGATATCGGGCCTGTCCGCCGGGATCGGCTGACAGGCCCGGCATATCGCCTCTTTCAGTGCGCGGCCTCCAGCGGATACACGCCCGACGCATCATGCACCTCGCGCCCTGTCAGGGGCGGGTTGAAGACGCAGATCACGCGCAAGGGCTGACGCCCGCCGCGCAGCCAATGCTCGTCATGCTGATCCAAGGCATAGACCACCCCCGGTCCCAGCGCATATTTCTTGCCATCGGCGATGGTCTCGATCTCGCCATCGCCCTCGACGCACCAGACCGCTTCCAGATGGTTCTGGTAATGGATATGGGTTTCAGTCCCCGGCTTGATGATGGTCTCGTGAAACGAAAACCCCATCCCATCATCCGCCAGCAATACCCGACGGCTGGTCCAGTTATCCGTCACGACTTCCTGGTCCGTGCCGATCACTTCGTTGACATGGCGCACGATCATGAAGCGCCTCCGGCGACCTTCAACACCCGCGGCTGACGGCTCCGTGAAGCCATGACTTCATTGGCGCTGCGCTCGACGATTTCCAGCCCCTGTTCCAGCTGCTCGTACGGGATCGTCAGCGCCGGCAAAACTTTCAGGACCTCATCGTGCGCCCCGGAGGTCTCGATCACGACACCCTGCTCGAAAGCCCTGCGGGCGATACGGTTGGCCAGATCATCGCCCACCGGCGTCACCAGCCCCTGGATCAGCCCGCGGCCTCGCACGCCCAGTCCGGCATGACGGCAGCTATGCGCCAGGTTTTCCAGCCAATCGCGCACCAGCCGTTCTTTGGCAGCCACCGCATCCGACAGCGCCGGGCCAGACCAATAGGTCTCCATGGCCTGTGCCGCCGTGACAAAGGCCAGGTTATTGCCCCGGAAAGTGCCGCTATGCGCGCCGGGTTCCCAGACATCGAGCTCAGGCTTGAACAGCACCAGGGACATGGGCAACCCAAACCCCGAGAGCGACTTCGACAAGGTCACGATGTCGGGCGAAATGCCGGATGTCTCGAAACTGAAAAAATGCCCCGTGCGCCCGCAACCGACCTGGATATCATCGACGATCAGCAGCATGTCGTGCCGCCGGCACAGGCGTTCCAATTCGCGCAGCCAGCACTGGGAAGCGACATTGACCCCGCCTTCCCCCTGGACGGTTTCCACGATGACGGCGGCGGGATGATCCAGCCCGCTGCTGGGATCGTCGAGCATGCGCTCGAGATAGGCCATGGTATTCACATCCGGCCCGAAATAGCCGTCAAAGGGCATGAAGCTGGTATTGCCCAGCGCGACGCCGGCCGCTTTGCGGAATTTCTGGTTGGCCGTGGCCGCCAGCGACCCGCCCGATACGCCATGAAATCCGTGGGTGAATGAAATGATGTTCTGCCGGCCCTTGACCTGACGCGCCAGCTTCAGCGCCGCCTCTACTGCGTTCGTTCCGGTCGGCCCCGTGAACTGCAGGGTATAGTCCAGACCGCGCGGCTTCAGGATCAGCCGGTCCATGGTCTGCAGAAAATACTTCTTGGCGCTGGTCGCCATATCCAGGCCATGCACCACACCATCCGACGCCAGGTAATCCACCATGCGCTCGCGCAGGACCGGATTGTTGTGGCCGTAGTTCAGGGTACCCGCGCCGCTGAAAAAGTCGATGTAGCGGCGTCCGCTTTCATCAAACAGTTCCGAGCCGCGGGCTTTGGCGAAAATCACCGGGAACGACCGGATGTAGCCCCTGACCTCCGACTCCATCCGGTCAAAAATTTTCAAATCCATGTTTCCTCCTTGTTGACGTTGGAATAGACGACAGCAACTCAGCTCACTGCCGACAAGGAAAACGGGCCGATGCGCAACAGCGGTTCCGCCTCATGCGCATCCGCACCGAAAAGCGCTGCGTCAAACAGCGCCGACTCCCGCAAAGGGGCCTGTAAATGGCCCGCCAGACGGGTGAACAAGCACCGGGACGCCTGATTGCCAGGCCCCACTGTGGTTTCCACCCAGCGGACCGGACGCAAGCCACGACGCCGCAACAATTGCCGCAACATTCGCAGCCCCAGACCCAGGCCCCGGGCACGGGGATGAACCGCCACCTGCCAGACAAACAGCACCTCGCTGCGCCCCGGAGGCAGATACGCCGACACCATGCCCAGGACGCCATGGTGGTCCTCGGCGACGATGCAGGTGTGGGGAAAGTGTTCCGTCAACAGCAGATAGAGATAGACGGAATTGAGATCCAGCGGCGGGCAGTGCGCCACCAGAGTATGCAAGGCGGGTCCATCCGCCCTATGGGGCGGGCGCAGCCGGATCGGCGGCGCCCCAGGTAAGTCTGACCCCTGGGTCAAACCACCAACCCGGATTCGGGCGCCACCCCGGTAACAGGCATATCCAGCATGGGAGACTGCGCATCAGCGGCCGGCGCCAGGCCGGTGCCGGATTCCATCAGATCGACGACGCGTTCCAAGGACAAGGTGATCGTCGCCTGCTCCAGTTCCGGCAGCGCCTGCAGGGATTCCGCCAGCTTTTGCTGCAAGGGTGAAGGCGTGTCCTGCGCCAACTGGCGGCCGGCGTCGGTTGCACTGACGAACACGATGCGGCGATCGGCCCGCCCGCGTTCGCGGACAATCAGGCCTTTGTCTTCCAGACGATCCAAAATGCCGACCACGGTACTGGCGCTGACATGAACTTCCCGGCTGATGGCCGTCGCGGTCATCGGCCCTTTTTCGATGACCGTGCGCAGGCAGATGAGCTGAGGGCCTGTGATGTGACTACAGGCCGACAGCTGCCGGGAATGCAGGGCGACGGCACGGGTGATCCGGCGCAACGCCCGCAAGATACGCAGGTCGTAAGCCTGCTGCGCATCCATTTTGGTGTCCATGGTGATTCAGGGTCCTTGAAGAATTCATTTCAATTGAAATGATAAGGCCATGAATCATATCGGTCAAGAACAAAACTGCGGGCAGACCGTTAACTGCCTCCATGGAACGCCACACCGCTGAACATGCCGGATCAGTGCCCCGAATTCGGGTCGATCGCCTCGTCGCTATGGAAGATCGTGTGATCGGCCTTGCCCTTCACGGTCAGGAAACCGGCTACACCTTTTTCCACTCGGGACAAGGCATGGTCCACCAGCAGATAGCGGCCCGGATAATCGGTCTTGAATTCCACCATGGTCGCGCCGCCCGGCGGCACCATCGTAGTCTGCACGTCGGTCAGCGGCTTGCTGGTCAGGGATGCCTGATCATAGACCTTGTCGAATACCTCGCCGATGATGTGGAAGCTGGAGATCAGGTTCGGGCCGCCGACGCCGAAAAAGATGCGCACCGTATCGCCCACGTTGGAGGTCATGTCATAGACCTTGGTCAGCGCATCCATAGAGCCATTGAACATCACATGCTCCGGATTTTCAGCCAGCAGTTTTTCCAGAGAAAATTCCTGCAGCCCGCTGGCGCCATGCGCCTGCGCTGTATAGAGTTCCCCCTGCATGACGTAGAACTCGTGATCGACCTTGGACAGGCCGCCTTCCGGCTCGACCAGAATCATGCCGTACATGCCGTTGGTCACGTGCTGGGCCACCATGGGGGTGGCGCAGTGGTAGACGAACAGCCCTGCATGATTGGCCTTGAAGGTGAACGCTTTCGTCTGCCCCGGCGCCACCTGGGTGACAGCCGCGCCGCCGCCAGGCCCCGTGACGGCATGCAGATCGATCGAGTGGATGTGCGTGCTGTCCTTGGCATTGGTGATGTTCATCGTCACCGTGTCGCCCACCCGGACCCGAACGAACGGGCCAGGCACCTTGTTGTTGAATGTCCAGAAACGGTAGGTGCTGTTGTCGCCCAGACGCCCTTCGACTTCCGTGGTCAGCAGATCGACCGTGACTTTCTGCGGACCGCGCTTGCCCACCGGCGTGCCGACCTGGCTGGGGTCATGCGCAATCTGCGGCGCCTTGGTGACGACCTCGTCGGACGGCTCGCCCACGATGATCTTGCCCACCATCCCGGCCGCCTTATGACCCGGCAACGTGCACAGGTATTCAAAGGTGCCGTTCTTGGTCGCCCGGAACACAATAGCAGTCGCGGCATTCTTGCCCGAGATCTGATCCGATTGCGACTTGAATTCCGGCACAGCAATGTCGTGCGTGGCGCCATCGCCATTGATCAGGTTGATCTGCACCACGGCGCCTTCAGGCACTTTCAAGTCGGGGTTGACCTGGCCTTCCATGTCGCCCCGCTCGCCGATAAAGACCAGCTTGCCTTCAGCAATCGACGTGCGCAGCGTAAAGGTGACATCCGGCTTGTACGTGACGTCCTGGCTGCCGGGCGCCGCAGCGCCATGTTCGGCCCAGGCTGGACTGAACCCCACGCCAAGCCCAAGCAACAGCAAACCAGTCAACAGGTATCGGATCAATGCCATGGTTCCCCCAAAGACGTTCGAAATCGAGACAATTACCATTTCAATGGTACAAATATAAACGTTACGATTCTATACTTTACTGCCACTTCAGAGGCAGTAAAGCGGACAAGGCAGCAGAAAGCCGACAAACCGCAAGATTCCGCCAAGGAATCCAGTGAAATAATGGTGCAAACCCCAAATATCCCGACAGAGAACTTATAATCCTTGTCAAAGTGTAGGGTTTTCCCTCTCATGCTGATTTTTCACGGGTTTTATTTTGCTGGCTGATCCTCCCTCATCCGGGCCGACCCCCAGGACTTCTGTGCTCAGGCGTGTCCCTGTGGCTCCAGAGTCCACCCGGTGTTCCACCTGTATGCTGAATGCCATCTGCCTGCCCCTGGGCATGGCGCGGCAGGATGTCGTCAAAATGGACGAGCTGATCAAGGAACGCATCCGCTTGCCTAAAAGCGGCACCTTGTACCGCCAAGGCGATGCCGCCGAGGCCATCTACGGCCTGCGCTCGGGCTCGATCAAAACCCAGATAGAAGACGCCAGCGGCCAGGTTCAGATCACGGGGTTTCTACTGCCCGGCGAGATCCTGGGCATGGACGGCCTGATGAATTCCCAGCAGGTATCGCATGCTATCGCCCTGGAAGACACCGAAGTCTGCGTCATCCGCCTGGACGAAATGGATACTCTCGCGCCGCAGCTGCCATCTTTGGGCCTGCAGTTGCGACGCCTCATGAGCAAGGAAATCAGCCGGTCCCACCAGCAATTGCTGTCGCTGGGCAGCCTGCGATCCGAACAGCGTCTGGCAGCCTTTCTGCTGAATCTGTCCCAACGCCTGCAGGTCCTGGGCTATTCACCCTATGAATTCATCCTGCGCATGAGCCGCGAAGAAATCGGCAACTTCCTGGGGTTGACGCTGGAAACCGTCAGCCGCCTGTTTTCGCGCTTTGCCCGCGAAGGCCTGATCCGCGTCCAACAGCGCGAAGTCCATATCCTGGACATCGCCAGCCTGCAGGCCCTATCCGGCGCCGATTGCGGCTAACCGTCAACCGCCTGGACATTCAGTCTACCGGGTCGCCGAACTCATCCAATATTTCGCCCCGAGGGGCGATGCGCAGGGTCAAGGCGCTGGACAGCGCCGCCACACCCCAGAACAAAAAGAAACCCAGGGTGTAGACCGTCGGACGGCTGGCGCGAAACTGCCCCAGAAATACCAGATCCAAAGGATCCAGCAGCGCAAACACGACGCCGCTCGCTACCCCGCCCATCAAAAAGGATGGCCATAAAATCCACATCAGATTGCGTGCCTTCAAAGCCGTTCTCCCGGGTTGAAACCTGAATTTACCGCCCTGGCGCCTGCGCCTGCGCGGGCGGCGGCGCTACCACCAGCCCCTGCTTCGCCCCGCCATCCTGGATTTCCTGATTGCCATAAGCCTGAAACGCCAAGGCGATGGTGATGATGCAGCCCACGATGGCCACTGCAGGTCCCAGCAACAGCAGCCAGGGCCAGCGGTGCCGCCACCAGGGGCGGCCTTCGGACAGGTGTTCTTGCGTCATGGATGGCATGATAGCTTCCTGATTACTGAGGGACATAGAAACTGGACTGCTCGACGACCTGGGTGACATCACCGCCAGGCCGCGTGCCCTTCGTTTCAAACCGGATATCGTAGAGTCCCGGCTTCAGTTCACTGGCAGGCGCCTGCAGGACGACCGGCACCAGACGATTGGACGAACCCTCGACCCGCACCTTGTCTGTCCCCTGATCGGCGGTCTGCAAGCGCAGGCCGGGTACGCCGCTGGCGCTCAGATCCAGTTCCACGGGCTCTTCCGCCGAATTGATGATCTGCAGACGATAGACGTTTTCGATCTGGCCGCCCGGCACTTCCCGGCCCAGCGCCCCCCGGTCGCGGATCACGTCCACCCGCAGCGTCGTGCGGTTTGCCAGCGAAAAGACAAAACCGATGGCGATCGCCCCCAACAAGGCCGAATAGGCCAACACCCGCGGGCGCAGCATGCGGTTGCGCACCTGCGGCTGCGTCAGCCGTTCCGTAATGGCGTTGCCGGACGTATAGCGGATCAGGCCCCGTTCGTAGCCCATCTTGTCCATCACCGAATCGCAGGCATCCACACAAGCGCCGCAACCGATGCACATATACTGCAAGCCGTCGCGGATATCGATGCCGGTCGGACATACCTGCACGCACAGGCTGCAATCCACGCAGTCGCCCATGCCGGCTTCCTTGTGGTCGATCTTGCGCGACCGTCCGCCCCGGGGTTCGCCGCGCACGTGATCGTAAGTGACGACGAACGTATCATCATCGACCATGACGCTCTGGAACCGCGCATAGGGACACATGTATTTGCAGACGGCCTCGCGCATGAAGCCCGCATTGCCCCAGGTCGCAAAGGCGTAGAACAGCATCCAGAACCACTGCCAGGGCCCCAGATCAAAGGCCAGCAAATGCGCCCCCAGATCCCGGATCGGAGCGAAATAGCCGATGAAGGTATAACCCGTCCATAGCGCCAGCAGGATCCACAAGGCATGCTTGCTGGCCTTCAGGCGTAATTTCCGGGCATTCCAGGGTTGTTCATCCAGGCGGATACGCGCCAGCCGGTCGCCCTCGACCTTGGTCTCGATCCACATGAACAGTTCGGTATAGACGGTCTGCGGACAGGCGTAGCCGCAGAACAGCCGCCCGGCCATGGCCGTGAACAGAAACAGGGCGAACGCCGACAGCACCAGCAGCACCGCCAGATAGATCACGTCCTGGGGCCACAGCACCATGCCGAACAGATAGAATTTCCGCGCCCCCAGATCGAACAGCACGGCCTGGCGGTCGTTCCACTGGATCCAGGGCAGACCGTAGAACACTGCCTGCGTCAGAAAGACCATCAGCACCCGGATACGGGCGAAATGCCCTTGAACCGAGCGCGGATAGATCTTGGAACGGACCTCGGCCAGGGCTTTTTCAACCTGAGGAGACGTGCCGCCCCCCGAGCCCTTGCGAATTCTTCGTACGGGCTGCCAGGCCGGGTCGTCACGCGGCGGTTGCGTGGCGGCCTGTTGGGAGGGTTCCTTCTGCATGGTGTCCTCTGTGTCGCTGACTGGTCTGTGTGACAGGCCCTTCTGGCTGAAGTAACGATAGTTGCCGGACCCGCCGCCCGGATGAGGGCGGCCGGCACGGGGTTAACGGTTGGAATGCCCCCAGACCCAGGCCGTCAGCAGACGGATCTGCTCGGGCGTCAGGTAGGTTTCCTGGGCAGGCATCTGATTGTCGCGACCGTTCAGGATGGTCTCGACGATGGTGGCTTCGGAACTGCCATACAGCCAGGCGCCATCGGTCAGGTTGGGCGCCCCCAACAGCGGGTTGCCTTTACCCTCGGCGCCGTGGCAAGCCACACAGTACGTATCAAAGCCGCGCTTGCCCGCGTTGACGCGCAAGGGATCATGCGCCAGTCCGGAAAAGGAACGCACGTACTGGGCGATGGCCGATGCGTCTTCGGGCTTGATCACGGCGCCCCAGGGCGGCATCATGCCGTGGCGGCCCTTGGTGATGGTCTCCATGATCTGCTCGGGCGAACCACCCCACAGCCAATCGCCGTCCGTCAGGTTGGGAAAGCCGCGGCTGCCCTTGGCATCCGATCCGTGACACTGCGCACAGTTGTTCAAAAACAGCCGCTGGCCGATGTCGAGCGCCTGAGTGTCGCGAGCGATGTCCTGAATCGGCATCTCGCGAAAGCGTTCGTACACAGGCTGGATCTGCGCGTTCAAGGCGTCCTGCTCCTGCAGGACCTGCTTGCCGGCCGTAAAGCCCAAGGTGCCGGGATTGCTGCCCAGCCCCGGATACAGCACCAGATAGCCCAGCGCAAAGACGCACAGCAGCAGATACATCACCGTCCACCAGCGTGGCACGGGGTTGTTCAGCTCGGTCAGATCGCCGTCCCAGACATGGCCGGTGCTTTCGACCACCTTGACGTCGCGCTTGAGCCAGGCGCGCTGGGAAAACAGCAGGTATACGCACCAGGCGATACCGCCCAGCGCAATCACGGCGATGTAATAGCTCCAGAAACTGCTGATGAAATCACTCATGGGTATCCCCGGCTTTCTTGTCGTTCTGATATTCCTCGGGCAGGGCGAAAGGCAGCTGCGCCGCCTGCTGATTGGCCTCGGCACGATGCGCCGACCAGGCCCACCAGACAATACCGGCAAAGGTCAGCATCGCCAGCCCGGTCACCAGTCCATTGATCATGGCAAGCATTTCACTGCCCCCCGTTTTTCATGGCCTGTTCAGCGGCAGCGCGGCCGCCCACGCCCAGGCCTTGCAGGTACGCCACGATGGCGTCTTCCTCGGTCTTGCCCTTGAGCGCTTCGGGCGCAGCGGCGATTTCCTCGTCGGTATAAGGAACCCCCAAGGTGCGCAGGACCTTCATGCGTTCCTGCACATCGGCGCCTTCCACCGTGTTGTGCTGCAGCCAGGCGTAAGCCGGCATATTGGATTCCTTGACCACGTCGCGCGGATTACGCAGGTGGATGCGGTGCCATTCGTCGGAATACCGCTGCCCCACGCGGGCCAGGTCCGGTCCCGTACGCTTGGAGCCCCACAGAAAGGGATGGTCGTAGACCGATTCCGCCGCGATGGAATACGGGCCATAGCGCTGGACCTCGGACTGCAGCTTGCGGATCTGCTGCGAATGACAGCCGACGCAGCCTTCGCGGATGTAGACGTCGCGCCCGACCAGGCGCAGGGCCTCGTAGGGCCTGACGCCTTCGGCCGCCGTGGTCGTGGAGTGCTGGAAAAACAGCGGGATGATCTGCACCAGGCCGGAAAAGGACACCACCAGGATGCTGAAAATGATCAGCAGACCGACGTTGCGTTCCAGCAGTTCGTGCGAAAAGCGTTTCTTGGTCTTGGTACCAGACATGGTCAACACTCCTTAGGCCGATGCCGGCACGACAGTTGCGGGGGCGGCATGGACGGCATCCGGGCTGTCCAGCGGCACCAGGGGATTGACCCGCTGCTGGCCGCGCACGGTCAACCAGGTGTTCCAGGCCATCAGGCACATGCCCCCCAGGAAGAACAGACCGCCGATCATGCGGATCAGGTAGAAGGGATAAGTGGCCTTGACCGCCTCGACAAAGCTGTAGGTCAGCATGCCGTCGGCGCCCGTGGCGCGCCACATCAACCCCTGCATCACGCCGGCAATCCACATGGCGGCGATGTACAGCACCACCCCCAGCGTCGCCAGCCAGAAATGCAGATTGATCAGGTCCGGACGCGCCATGCTCTCGCGGCCATACAGACGCGGAATCAGGTAGTACAAGGACCCGAAGGTGATCATGGCTACCCAGCCCAGGGCGCCGGCATGCACGTGGCCGATGGTCCAGTCGGTGTAGTGCGACAGGGCATTGACGGTGCGGATCGACATCATGGAGCCCTCGAAGGTCGCCATGCCGTAGAAGGACAGCGCCACCACCAGGAACTTCAGGATCGGATCCGTGCGCAATTTGTGCCAGGCGCCCGACACGGTCATGATGCCGTTGATCATGCCGCCCCAGGACGGCGCCAGCAGGATCAGCGAAAAGGCCATGCCCAACGACTGCGTCCAGTCGGGCAACGAGGTATACAGCAGGTGATGCGGCCCTGCCCACATATAGGTAAAGGCCAGCGCCCAGAAGTGCACGATGGACAGACGATAGGAATAGATCGGGCGCCCGGCCTGCTTGGGCACGAAGTAATACATCATGCCCAGAAAGCTGGTGGTCAGGAAAAAGCCGACCGCATTATGCCCGTACCACCACTGCACCATGGCATCCTGCACCCCGGCGTAGGCGGAATATGACTTCCACATCGACACCGGCAGTTCCAGGTTATTGAAAATATGCAGGATGGCGATGGTCAGGATGTAGGATCCGAAGAACCAATTGGCCACATAGATGTGCTTGACGCGACGCTTGGCGATCGTACCGAAGAACACGACGGCATACGCCACCCAGACCAGCGTGATCAGGATGTCGATGGGCCATTCCAGTTCGGCGTATTCCTTGGTCGAGGTATACCCCAGCGGCAAGGTGATGACGGCGCCCACCAGCACGGCCTGCCAGCCCCAGAAGGTGAACGCGGCCAGCTTGTCGGAGAACAGCCGGACCTGACAGGTGCGCTGCACCACGTAATAGGACGTGGCAAACAAGGCGCTGCCGCCAAAGGCGAAGATCACCCCATTGGTGTGCAGCGGACGCAGCCGCCCGTAACTGAGCCATGGCGTATTGAAATTCAATTCCGGCCAGATCAGCTGCGAGGCGATCAGCACGCCGACCGCCATTCCCACCACGCCCCAAAAAATCGTGGCGATCGTGAACTGTCGAACGACATCGTAATTGAAGGTTTCGGCCGGTGTCCCGGTATGCCCGGTCGTGCCCATAAACGTTCCCCTCAGAACAAGGTTAAAACATGAATTTTTGAAAACCTGAATAATCCATGAAGCACCCGGAATCAGCCTTGATTTAGATCAATCTGACCCGGAACACCCCCGATCATCGTCTTTCAAGATAGCGACTGCCGCATCCCGGGTGTCGTCGAACTGACCGGCGAAGATCGCCCACCAGAACGCCACGCCGATCCCCAGCACAAACAGCAGAGAAATCGGCAACAGTAAAAAAAGAGCATCCATGGCCGCGCCTCAGGCAGGGTCTGCCGCCAGCGGCGCCGCATCCGCGCGGCCGACCTGCGCCAGACGCCAGGCGTTGGCCGCCACCGCCAGCGAAGACACCAGCATGGTGATGGCCGCCAACCAGGGCTGCACCCAGCCGAACGCCGCCAACGGCGTCATCAGCACATGCCAGGCCAGAGATCCCGCCAGGTTTTGTCGGGCGATGCGCCGCATGGCCCGGTCCGCCGGGGACAGGCCATCGCCGTGTTCGATGCCATCGCGCAGGATCGCCGCGCGCCGGGCCGCCAGCGCCGCCGGCACCGACATGGACAACGCGCAGGGACAGCTCATGACCAGCAATGCCACGGTGACCGCCAGCGCCTGATCGGGCTGCACCTGCCACCAATAGGCGCCCACCAGCCCGGCCAGCAGAATCTGGATGCACACGAACCAGAACGCCAGGCGGTCAGCCTGGCGCAGCAGCGCCGCGTCTGCTGCATGGCGTTCTGCCACCGCTTGGCGGGCGCACAGCTCCAGGAAACGAGCGCTTAATAGAAAGGCCACGAACATGGAAACGGAATCGAAATAGACCTCGCCGTGATCGCGCCAAGTGGCGATCACGCTGGGAATGAAGGCGGCCAGAATACCCAACGCGACAGGCACATCCATGCCAACCCGGCCCTGGCGCAGGCTGCACCAGGCGCCTCGCCAGACCGGCCAGGCGCAGTACAACACCAGCGGCACGCACAGAATCAGGCTGAGCCAGTTCATCAATACGATGGCTTGTTCCAGCGCCAGCTGGGAATCCGCCGCCCGCGCCCCATGGCGCAGATAGCCCGGAAAAGCCAGCATCATGACCTGCATCATGATCAGCCACGCCAGCCCGGTGCGCGCCAGCATATGCCGGCGCGTGCTGCGCATGGCATCGGTCATATTAGGCGGCGGCGTCAGCAGGGAATGAGCGTGCATGGCACAGACTATAGCCAGCCCGTTTCCGACGGACTTTGACCCAGATCAAGAAGTGCCATAAAACCATTACTTTTCAATGGTTTTTGAACAAAAAAAGGAAGGCTGACGCCTTCCGAAAGTACATCTCAGGGGAGCCCCTCGTCTCCCCTGTCCTCTCAACTGCGATACTTAAGCAACCTTGGCCGCCGGCGACTGGTCGAACTGGGCTTCCTCGGTCGAACCGCTGAGCGCCGTGGTTGAAGACTGGCCGCCTTCGATGGCCTGCGTCACCGCGTCGAAATAGCCGACACCGACTTCGCGCTGATGCTTGACGGCGGTAAAGCCCTTGTCGGCAGCGGCGAATTCCTTTTGCTGCAGTTCGACGAAAGCGCTCATCTGCGTACGGGCATAGCCGTGAGCCAATTCGAACATGCCGTAGTTCAGGGAATGGAAGCCCGCCAGCGTGATGAACTGGAACTTGTAGCCCATGGCGCCCAACTCACGCTGGAACTTCGCCACCGTGGCGTCGTCCAGGTTCTTCTTCCAGTTGAAGGAAGGCGAGCAGTTGTAGGCCAGCATCTTGCCGGGGAACTGGCGGTGCACGGCCTCGGCGAATTTGCGGGCGTATTCCAGATTGGGGGTGGACGTCTCGCACCAGATCAGATCCGCATACGGCGCATAGGCCAGGCCGCGTGAAATCGCCTGATCCAGACCTGCACGCGTGCGGTAAAAGCCTTCCAACGTGCGTTCACCCGTCACGAAAGGCGCATCGTTTTCGTCGACGTTGCTGGTCAGCAGATCGGCGGCTTCGGCGTCCGTGCGGGCCACCAGCAGCGTCGGCACATTCAGCACGTCGGCCGCCAGACGGGCAGACACCAGTTTGGCAACGGCTTCACGAGTCGGCACCAGCACCTTGCCGCCCATGTGGCCGCATTTCTTCACCGAAGCCAGCTGGTCTTCGAAGTGCACCCCCGACGCGCCGGCTTCGATCATGGACTTCATCAATTCAAAGGCGTTCAGCACGCCGCCGAAACCAGCCTCGGCATCCGCCACGATCGGCGCGTAGTAATCGATATAGTCCGCATCGCCGGGATTCTTGCCTTCCATCCACTGGATCTGGTCGCAACGGGTCAGGGAATTATTGATCCGCTTGACCACGCTGGGCACGGAATTGGCCGGATACAGCGATTGGTCGGGATACATTTCACCGGCGATGTTGGCATCACCGGCCACCTGCCAACCCGACAGGTAGACGGCCTTCAGGCCGGCCTTGACCTGCTGCATGGCCTGGTTCCCCGTCAGGGCGCCCAGCGCATTGACGAAGTCTTCTGTGTGCAACAGATCCCACAGTTTTTCCGCACCCCGGCGCGCCAGCGTGTGTTCCACCACCACCGAGCCGCGCAGACGCACGACCTCGTCGGCGCTGTAGCCCCGTTTGATGCCTTGCCAGCGGGCGTCCTCGGCCCAGCTACGTTGCAGATTGCGCACTTCCGTTTCGCGAGAGGTCATGGTGTTGCTCCTGAGTAGGTGAAAACAAGAAACCGTTGAAAACAGTCTACGCTTATGCTGCAGTGCACACATGACTTATATCTTATATAAGACAGAAAATTTTATCGTTTTAATTCATGCTGTTATTAAGTTTATTTCATGTTATGAAATAAATTTCCTGATCATGAAAACCCATTCAATGCGATGCAACACGGATTTTTCACATCCTAAAACCATGTTTTCATCATATGAAATACAGGGATCTCAGACAGTACAATGCCCCTGCCGCTCATCGATTCAAGACGCCAAGAGAAAAGTCATGGAAATTTCCGCACTCACACACAGCCCCCTAGGGCGCAGCACGGCAGGGTCTGATCACTACGATCCGGCGCTCCTGTGCCCTATCGCTCGCGCTGAGACGCGCGCCGGGCTGGATCTGCCCCAGGCGCCCTACGGCGCCGACATCTGGAATGCCTATGAATTGTCGTGGTTGAATGCCAAAGGCCGCCCGGTCGTGGCCATGGGGCGGTTCACCTTTCCGGCTGACAGCCTGAACCTGATCGAGTCGAAATCTTTCAAGCTCTATCTGAACAGCTTCAATGATGAGCGCTTTGAATATCCGGACATCGTGCGCCAGCGCCTGTACACGGACCTCAGCCGCGCCTGCGACAAACCTGTCCACATTGAAATCCTGTCCGTGCGCCCGGCATTCGAGCTCAGCTGCGCACCGCTGCGCGGCACCTGCATCGACGAACAGGATATCGACTTCGACCCCGTCGCCGCGCCCACCCCGGACACGCTGACCCTGTCGCAGCCGGCGCCTTTCGTGCGCGAGACCCTGGTGACGGAACTGATGAAATCCAACTGCCCCGTCACCGGCCAGCCCGACTGGGCCAGCTTGCAGATCCAGTACGCCGGCTCACGCATCGACCATGCCGGCCTGCTGCGCTACATCGTGTCCTTGCGTCACCATGGCGAATTTCACGAGCTGTGCGTGGAAAAAATCTACGGGGAAATCATGGCGCGCTGCGCGCCGGAAGAGCTGCTGGTCTATGCGCGCTATACCCGCCGGGGCGGACTGGACATCAACCCCTGGCGGGCCAATATACAAGTCCAGAATATCGGGCAGACCCGCACGCTGCGGCAGTAGACCGCTGGTCAGCTACCGGCGGCCCCGATTGGCCGCCGCCATGAACGCATCGGCCGTCGCGACAGGCGCCTGGGTCAACAGGCTGACACCGATGAACAATGCTGCCGACACCGGCAGCACCCACACGCCGGCCGACAAACCCAGCGGCTGGATGCCGGTGGCAAACAGGACCAGCACGATGGCGCTGCCGCCCAGGATGCTGGCCAGCGCACCCGCCGCCGTGCCGCGCCGCCAGTAAAACGCGCCGATGATGGCCGGCACCACGACCGCCAGCCCGGTGGATGCCGCCACCGACAGCACCGCAATCAAGTTCAGGCGCAGTTCCGCAAACAGCAAAGCCAGCACAGCGACGACAGCCAGCGCCCATTTCCCGAAGCGCACCTGGCGCGCCTCGTCGCGATGCCCGGCCGCATGGGCGTAGACGTCGCGCGACAGCATCGAGGACAAGGTCAGCATGATGGAATCGATGGTCGAGATCGCCGCTGCCAGAATGCCGATCATCACGATCTCCGCCAAGACGGGCGGCACCATGTCCGAACCCAACAGCTGCGGGGTGGCCAAATCCGGCGTGGACAATCCAGGCAGCGCGATCATCGCGCTGAAGCCCCAGGTAACGGAGACCAGGGTATAGATCAAGCCGAAGCAAAGGAATCCGATCAGCATGCGGCGCAGCGCCGGCAGATTCCTGGGCATGAACAAGCGCTGGCTGACTTGCGGATTCGACAGACTGAAGAAAAACCAGGGCAGCGTCAGGCCCAGAAAGGTGGCAAATGAAAAGAAGCCTGGACCGGGCACCGTGAGCACGTCGTCCGGCATCTGGCTGAGCCGATCGAACATGACGCCCAGCCCGCCCAGTTCGTGCACCACCAACCAGGCGACAGCGGTGGCCGACACCAGCATGAACAGCGCCTGCAAGGCGTCGGTCCACATGATGGAGCGCATGCCGGCGATATACGAAAAGACCAAGGCCACGACGGTGGCGAATACGGTGCCGGTGGTGAAACTGATGGCGCCATGACTCATGCCGGCCAGCAGGTAGCCGACGCCGGCCAGTTGCACTGCGGCATAGGGAATGAGAAACAGGCAGTTGCTGAGCGCCATGGAGACGGCCACCGGTTTGCTCTGATAGCGATGACCCAACATCTCGCTGGGGGTGATGAAATCGTAGGCCTTGCCCACATGCCAGAATTTCGGCCCGAACACCGCGACCAGCGAAACGCCGACGAAATACACGATCTCAAAGCCGAAAGCTCCCACCCCTGCCTTGTACGTCAGGCCCGCCAGCCCCACCAGCATGAAGGCGCTGTACGTGGTCGCGCTGTAGCTGAGCGCCGAGACGAAACCGCCGAAGCGCCGCGCCCCCAGAAAATAGCCCGACATGCTGACGGAACGGCCATTGGTGGATTCGTCCCGGGACAGCCAGGCGACGTAAAGCGCGATCACCAGGTAAATAGCAACGCCGATCCAGAGCGATACGGCGCTCATTGCTCATGCTCCTGCAAATCGCGGGTAGCCGCCAGATTGAGGACGATCACCAGCACGCCTGTCACGGCCCAGAACAAGAAGCTGCCGTACCAGGCATTGACGCGATCCAGGAACAGATAGGGGACTCCATAGCACAGCAGCGCCAGGACCCAGATGCAGGCAAGACTCAACTTTCTTATCATGACAATAGGGATGGGCGGCGGATCAGCTGCGCCGCTGGATTTCAGGCCAGGCCTTTTTCAGGTAGTAGCACATCGACCAGACGGTCAGGATGGCGGCGACCACAATCAGGACGGAGCCCAGCAGGCGGGTGGAAATGCCTTCGATGGGCTGCCAGTACAACAGACAGGGAATGGCGATCATCTGGGCGGCGGTCTTGAACTTGCCCAGACGATGCACGGCCACGCTGCTGCTGGCGCCGATTTTCGCCATCCATTCGCGCAGCGCCGAAATAGTCAGTTCGCGGCCGATGATGACCAGGGCGATCAGCAGATCGACGCGCCCTATATCCAACAGAATCAGCAACGCCGCTACGACCATGAGCTTGTCGGCCACGGGATCCAGAAAGGCGCCGAAGGCCGAGGTCTGGTTCCAGCGCCGGGCCAGATACCCATCGAACCAATCCGTGATGGCGGCCACGATGAAGGCGATCGCGGCGGCGCTGTCGCGCCAACCGGATGCAGCCCAGGCATCCGGCAAATAGAACAATCCCACGAGCAGCGGGATCATGGCGATGCGCAACCAGGTCAGGGCGATGGGGATATTGAACGGCATAATAAATGTAATACTACCTTAAGGCGTGGTAGATGCGTTCGGCCAATTGCCGGGAAATCCCATCCACGCCCGCCAATTCGTCAATACTGGCGTCCACCACCCCGGAAAAGCCGCCGAATCGGGCCAGCAGATTCTTGCGCCGGTGCTGGCCGACACCTTCGATGTCTTCCAGACGCGACACATTGCGGGCCTTGGCACGGCGCGCCCGCATGCCGGTGATGGCAAAGCGGTGCGCCTCGTCGCGCACTTCCGCCACCAGCATCAGGGCGGCGGATTCCACCCCCAGGGCCACAGAAGGCCGGCCATCGACGAACACCAGGGTTTCCAGACCGACCTTGCGATGATCGCCCTTTTTCACCCCCACGATGCAGCGGGTATCCAGGCCCAGTTCCTCGAAGACCTGGCGCGCCACCCCCACCTGCCCTTCCCCGCCATCGATCAAGACTATGTCGGGCAGCAACACCTCGCCGTCCACGACCCGCCCGTAGCGCCGGGTCAAGGCCTGGCGCATGGCGGCATAATCGTCGCCCGGCTCGATCCCCGCGATATTGAATCGGCGATACAAGGAATGCTGCATGGCGTGGTTCTTGTACACCACACAGGACGCCTGGGTGGCCTCGCCCGCAGTGTGGCTGATATCGAAGCATTCGATGTGCAGCGCCGCCAACGCCGCTTCGTCCGTATCCAGGTCCAATTCCACGGCCAGCGCCAAGGTGCGGGCCTCGCGGGCGCTGGATTCCGACAGGCGCTGCGCCAACGCCATCCGGGCATTGCGCTGCGCCTGTTCCAGCCAGGTCCGGCGGGCGCCTTGCGGACGCGACAGGGCGCGCACCTTATGGCCGTGCTGCTCCGCCAGCATGGGGATCAAGTCGGGATCGGACAAGGCATGCGAACAGACCAGCACCGGAGGCACCGGATTATCGGCATAGTGCTGCGCGACGAATGCCGCGAGCACTTCTTCGGCGGATTCGTCCTGGGCCTGCGTCGGAAACAAGGGCTTGTCCCCCAGGTGACGGCCGGCCCGCACCATGGCCAGATTGACGCAGACCCGCCCGCCGGAGATTTCCACCGCGATGATGTCGGCGCTGTCTTCGCCGACCTGCTCCATGGTCTGCTGCTGCAGGACTTTCGCCAATGCCCGCATCTGATCGCGCAGCACCGCCGCCTGCTCGAAGTCCTGCCGCTCGGCCGCCGCCGTCATCCGCTGTTCGATATCCTGCAGGACTTCGGTAGTGCGGCCTTCCAGAAAGCGGATGGCACGATCCACGTCGGCGCGGTAGTCCTCCAGAGAGATCTTGCCCACACAGGGCGCCGAACAGCGCCCGATCTGGTACAGCAGGCAGGGGCGGGTGCGATGCGCGTAGACGCTGTCTTCGCAGGTACGCAGCTTGAAGACCTTCTGCAGGATCTGGATGGTCTCGCGCACGGCCCAGGAATTCGGGTAAGGGCCGAAGAAATGTCCTTTCCCCTGGGTGCTGCCCCGGTAATAGACGATACGCGGCGCTTCGTGATCCGTGATGTGCAGATAGGGATAGGACTTGTCATCCCGAAACAGGATGTTGTAGCGTGGCTTCAGGCGCTTGATCAGGTTGTTTTCCAGGATCAGCGCCTCAGCCTCGGTACGCGTCACCGTGACCTCGGTACGCACTACGCGGGCCAGCATGTGCGCAATGCGCGGGCCATGCCCGGTCTTCTGGAAATACGAGCTGACGCGGCGCTTCAGATCGCGCGCCTTGCCCACATACAACACGTCCCCGCCGGCATCGATATGCCGGTAAACCCCCGGCAGATGCGGCAGATCAGATAGAAAGGTTTTCAGATCGAAGGCTTCGGGCACGGAGATACCTTGGATCGGACAACAGTCCCGTCCAGTCGGGAGATGGACGGGCCGGCATCAGGCGTCGGATGCGGTGCACCGCCTGCGGATCCAGCGGACGGCCATCCAAAGCAACCAACAGCTCATCGGCCAGATCGGGACGGTTGCAGACCAGCACCATATCGCAGCCGGCGTCCAAGGCGGCGCGGGCGCGGGCATGGATGTCGCCCGCTACGCTGGCGCCCTCCATGGTCAGATCATCGGAAAACACCACCCCATCGTAGGCGAATTGCTCGCGCAGAATGCCCGTCACCCAGCGGCGTGAAAATCCGGCGGGTTCCGGCGCCACCTGCGGGTAGATCACATGCGCGGGCATGACGGCAGGCAGGACCAGATCGCCCAGCCAGCGGTAAGGCGCCGCATCGGCGTCAAGGATCTCGTCCAGAGATCGATCATCCACCGGAATTTCATGATGGGAATCCGCGGCGACGGCCCCATGCCCAGGAAAATGTTTGCCGCAGGCCGCCATGCCGGCCTGGGCCAGCCCCTGGATCAAGGCGCGCGCCAGCAGGGACACCACGGCGGGGTCTTCGTGGAAGGCGCGGTTGCCGATCACCTGGCTGACGCCGGCGTCCAGATCCAGCACCGGCGTAAAGCTGAAATCCACCCCGCAAGCGCGCAATTCGCTGGCCAGCACAAAGCCGGTTTCAGTCGCTCCATGCAAGGCTGCCTGGGGATCCTGGTCATACCAACGACCCAACGCCTGCATCGCAGGCAGCGGCGTGAAGCCATCCGTCCGGAAGCGCTGCACACGACCGCCTTCATGGTCGACAGCAATCAGCAGAGGTTCCTGGCGCGCGGCATGAATCGCGGCACACAAGGCCGTCAACTGCGCACGGTCAGCGAAATTACGAGCAAACAGGATGACGCCGCCTACCTGGGGATGGCGCAGGCGCAATTGTTCGGCGGCCGTCAGTTCCAGGCCGGCGACATCGACCATGACAGGGCCGGGAGGCAAAGGATTCTGCATGAAATCAGTGCTTGGATAAGGGTTGGGCATCGGACGCCGCGGCAGGCGGACGGCCTTCTATGACGACAAAGGCCGCCACCATATCGGACTCATCCGTCATCGACACATGGGCCTGCCCGAAACGGGCATCGTACCAGTCCTTCAGAGGGCCGGACAGATGGACTTCGGGCGCGCCGCCCCGGCGGTTCAGGATCTGCACCCGCGACCACGTCATGGGCATGTGGATGCCCAGGCCGATAGCCTTGGAAAAGGCTTCTTTGGCAGCGAAACGGGTCGCCAGGTACAGGATGCCCCGCCGGGGATCCCGCGCTGTGCGGCGGGCATGGACCAGCTGTTCGTCAGCGCCCAACACGCGCTGCACGAAACGCTCGCCATGCCGCGCATAGATGCGTTCGATGCGATTCACCCGCAATAGATCCGTGCCGATGCCGGCAATGCCTGCGCCTGTCATCAGATTTCCTCCTCGAAGGAATAAAGGACCCCCACGCTGCGCAGGCTTACAGGCGCAGGAAGTGTTCGCGGTAGTGCTTCAGTTCGTTGATGGATTCCTGGATGTCGGCCAGGGCTTCGTGCTTGCTGGCCTTGGTGAAACTGCGATAGACCTCGGGTTTCCAGCGCAGGGACAGTTCCTTCAGCGTGCTGACGTCCAGGTTGCGGTAGTGGAAGTAGGCTTCCAGGCGCGGCATGTACTTCACCATGAAGCGCCGGTCCTGGCCGATGGTATTGCCGCACATGGGCGATTTGCCGGACGGCACCAAGGGCGCGAGGAACTCCAGCAGGATGTCTTCGACCTGGGATTCCGTCACAGTCGAGGCCTTGACCCGCTCGATCAGGCCGCTCTTGCCATGTGTGGACTGATTCCACTTATCCATGCCATCAAGCACCGCATTGTCCTGATGCACCACCAGCACCGGCGCCTGGGCGACTTCGGTCAGGTCGGGTTCAGTGACAATCAGGGCAATTTCCAGAATGCGTTCTTTTTCAGGATCCAAGCCGGACATTTCCATATCCAGCCAGATCAGGCGCTGATCATTCGCAGCCATCACCTATAATCCTTTCAACTGTAAAACCTGATTTTCGCATATTGGCCGGACAGACATGCTGACCACCCTGTTTCTCGCCTGCCTGATCGGCGACCTGCTGATCCGCTATTGGCTGGCACGTCGGCAGATCCGCCACGTGCTGGCCCACCGCGACACCGTCCCGGAGGCCTTCGTCGGCCACATCAGCCTGCACAGCCACCAGCGCGCAGCCGACTACACCGTGGCGCGCTGCCAGCTATCGATGGTCGAACGCATCACAGAAGCCGCCATCCTGCTGGCCCTCACACTGCTGGGCGGATTGCAGGCCCTGGACCTGATGCTGGGTCACCTCATCGAACACGAACTGTGGCGCCAACTGGCGCTGGTCGGCTGCGTGCTGGCGCTGCTGGGTTCTATCGGCCTGGCTTTTTCCGCTTGGCGCACCTTCCGGCTGGAAGCCCGCTACGGATTCAACCGCATGACGCCGCGCCTGTTCATCACCGACGCGCTCAAGATGCTGCTCCTCACCCTGGCGCTGGGCACGCCGCTGCTGGCTGCCATTCTATGGGTCATGGGTGCGACCGGCACGGATTGGGCCTGGTGGGCCTGGGGGCTGTGGGTGGCCTTCAATCTGCTGGTGCTCTGGCTCTACCCCAGCTTTATTGCGCCTATTTTCAACCGTTTCACTCCGCTGGATGATCCGGCGCTCAGCGCCCGCATCCACGCCTTGGCGCAACGCTGCCATTTCGGCCTGTCGGGTCTGTTCGTGATGGACGGCTCCCGCCGCTCGGCGCACGGCAATGCGTATTTCACCGGCTTCGGGCGCCACCGCCGCATCGTCTTCTTCGATACGCTGCTCTCGCGCCTGAATGTCGACGAAGTCGAAGCCGTGCTGGCGCATGAACTGGGTCACTTCGCCCACCATCACATCCTGCGACGCATCGTGGTCAGTTTCATCACCGCAGGTATCTTTCTGCAGCTGCTGGCCTGGTTATCGACCCAGCTCTGGTTCTACACCGGGCTGGGCGTCCTGCCCCAGCTGGGCAGACCCAATGACGGGCTGGCGCTGATGCTGTTCATGCTGACGCTGCCGGTCTTCACCTTCTGGGCGACCCCGATCGCCAGCCTGCTGTCGCGCCGGGACGAGTTCCAGGCAGATCGCTACGCCGTCAGCCAGTGCGGGCCGGCGCCGCTCAGCAGCGCCCTGGTCAAGCTGTACGACGACAACGCCGCCACCCTGACACCGGACCCGATCCATTCCGCCTGGTACGACAGCCACCCCTCGGCCGCCGTGCGCATCGCCCATCTGCACGATGGCTAAAAACTTGCTGCAAGGCCGCGTCACTGCGGCCCACGGACGCCATTATCGGGTGGCCATCGACCACTCCGACCAGTCGCGCCACTGCTACCCTCGGGGGAAAAAAGCCGGCATCGCCGTGGGCGACCACGTGCAGATCCTGCCAGAGGGCGAACACGAAGGCCTCATCACCGAAGTCCTGCCGCGCCGCAATCTGTTCTACCGATCAGACATCCAGCGCAGCAAACTGTTCGCCGCCAACATCGACCAGTTGCTGCTGGTGCTGGCAGCGGAGCCGGAATTTTCCGACGATCTGCTGGGCCGGGCGCTGGTTGCTGCCAGCAGCGCCGGCGTCGCAGCCCATATCGTGCTGAACAAATCCGATCTGCCCGGAACCGCCGCCGCCCGCCAACGCCTGCATGCCACCGAGGCGCTGGGGGTGCCAGTCCATATGCTGAGCGCCCTGGACGCCGCCCAAGTGCACGAACAGCTGATGCCGCTGCTGCAAGACCGCTGCACCCTGTTGCTGGGTCAAAGCGGCATGGGCAAATCCACGCTGCTCAATGCGCTGGTGCCCGATGCCCTGGCAGCCACTCAGACGCATTCCGAAGCCCTGGGCACCGGTCGCCATACGACCACCCTCACCCGCCTGTATACCCTGCCCGGCGGGGGCGACCTGATCGATTCACCGGGTTTCCAGGCCTTTGGCCTGCAGCACCTGGGTCCTCAGGAAATCGAACACGGGTTCCCGGAATTTGCGCCGGCGATCGAGCAATGCCGCTTCTACAACTGCACGCATCGGCATGAGCCGGGATGCGGCGTGCTGGCGGCGGTCGCCAGCGGCGGGATTTCCGCCCAGCGACACGCCTTGTACCTGCGCATCCTGGCGGAAAACGAAGCGGCCAAGCGCTACTGAGCGCGGATCGGCACGCCGGCCGAGGCGGCCAGAAAATAATAGAAATTACGGATCAGGATGGCGGTCGCTCCCCAGATGAAATACGACTGCCAGCTGACGGAAAAATAACAGCGCCCATGCCCCCAGGACGTCTGCAACTGATGCAGATGATGTTGGGTGGGGTCCATCAGCACGCCCAGAGGGACTTCAAAGACCTCGGCGACCTCGGATTGATCCGCAGCGATCTGAAACCCCGGCAGCAATTCCCCCACGACTGGCGTCATCACGAAACGCGTGGTCGTCAGCAAGGCGGGCTGCACTCCCATGATCTGCACAAACCGCTGGTCGACGCCGATTTCCTCGCGGGTCTCACGAATCGCGGCAGCGACCGCATCCGCATCGCTGGATTCGATCCGCCCCCCCGGAAAGCTGATCTGTCCGGCATGATCATGTAAATGGGCCGCCCGCCGGGTAAACAAGACGTGCAGCCCGGTATCGCGCTGCACCAACGGCATCAGCACAGCAGCCTGGCGCGCCTGCGCAAGCGCGGGATTATCCGGCAGGAAGGCCTGTGCAAACAAAGGTTCGACCCGCCAATCGATGGACCGGGCAAACGCCTGGCGGATGTAGTCGAGCTGCAGGCATTCCGGAGGCAAGGGCGGCAGGGGCGCCCCCGGCAAGATCGGCTGGGCAGTGGGATCAAACCCCGCAGGTCGTATCAGACCCGGAGAAGGAATCGGGTGCGTCATGACATCCAGAAAAAATAAGCCGGCCCGTCTTTGTTGCGCCTGCGCGATCCGCACCACCGGCAAGACAGCCAGCGGCCTTGGGATGGATCATGGCATCAAAGACAAAGGCACCCTGACGGGTGCCTTTGAGGTCATGCGATCCAGCCTGATCAGGCGGACTTGCGAACCAGCTTTTCTTTGATGCGAGCAGCCTTGCCCGTACGGCCACGCAGATAGTACAGCTTAGCACGGCGGACATCGCCCCGGCGCTTGACTTCGATGGCGGCGATCTGCGGGGAATACAGTTGGAAGGTGCGTTCCACGGCTTCGCCGGAGGAGATCTTGCGCACGGTGAAGGCGGAATTCAGACCCCGGTTGCGGCGGGCAATGACCACGCCTTCGTAGGCCTGGGCGCGTTTGCGCGTGCCTTCGACGACGTTCACGCTGACGACAACGGTGTCGCCCGGACCGAAGTCGGGGATGACACGGCCTTCGGTCAGGCGTGCGATTTCTTCTTGTTCAATGGTTTCGATCAGATTCACGGTAGCTCCGAAGCATCTTGGATACGGCTATGAAATAGGATTGGTGCCGTCGCAGAGGATGCGGTAAACACGCAATTATATCAGAAGCCTGCGGCCACACCCAGCCACATCATGCCGGGAATCATGGCAGCCCACACCAGCACCATGAGCACGTCTCCTGCGAGCGCCGCCAGACGGCGCCAAGCGATACGCGCGCCGATACGGGGCCGGAGCACCCGGCCGACCGGCGCCGCCAAAGCGGCCTGCCCACGCCCTGTTGTCCGGCCGACGGATCGGCCGGCGCGACGGCCTCCCCATGAACCGCCCGGCACCCAAGGCCCCTGCAAAACGCCCGATACCTGCCAGCAAGATGCCCCTGCGCACCGCCCGGCCCATGTTCCCCACCCTATCGATCCAGCCATGTTGGTCTCCTGTGTGTCCGGCCTGAACAGGCCGTAACTGTGTTTTCATACAGTAATGAATGATACTGTACAAATAAACAGCATTGCGCGCAAGAGGCAAAATAAAACGCCGATCCCCGCTTCGGAGACCGGCGTTTTGCAGCAAGCCGGAAATCAGAGATTCGGCTGCGGAGTCGTCCGCAGATACGAACGCACTTCTTTGTAGCCCTTGGGGAATTTTTCCTTCAGCACGGCCGGATCCTTGATCGACGGCGCGATGATGACGTCTTCGCCCGGCTTCCAGTTCACCGGCGTGGCGACGCTATAGTTGTCCGTCAATTGAATGGAATCCAATGCACGCAGGATTTCATCGAAGTTACGGCCGGTGCTGGCCGGATAGGTCAGGATCAGGCGGATCTTCTTGTTCGGGTCGATGACAAATACGGAACGCACCGTCGCCGTCGTGCTGGCGTTCGGGTGGATCATGTCGTACAGCGTGGCGACCTTGCGGTCTTCGTCCGCCAGGATCGGATACTGGACATTGGTCTTTTGCGTATCGTTGATGTCCTTGATCCAGTCGATGTGGGACTGCTTGCCATCCACGGACACGGCGATCACTTTCGCGCCGCGCTTGGCAAAATCCCCCGACACAATGGCGGTGTAGCCCAGTTCGGTGGTGCAGACCGGGGTGAAGTCGGCCGGGTGGGAAAACAGCACCCCCCAACCATTGCCCAGCCATTCATGGAATTTGATTTTCCCCAGAGAGGATTCTTGTTCGAAATCGGGGGCGACATCGCCCAGGCGCAGCGTAGCCATCAATAACTCCTGTTTCAAGTGACTGCCACCTGGACGATCCAGGCGGCGAATTAGTTTAGACACTTAAGATTCTTGCAGAATATAGGATGCTATTGAAATACAACTAAGTTATAACTATATCTGCGTCTGCTGCACATAGCGATCTGCCAAACCGCCTGCCTGGACCGCCGCATTCAGCGCAGCGGCACGCGGCAGAACATGCACGGCATACTGCACGGCAGTGGCGATTTTGTTCAGATAAAACGCATCGGAAGATCCCCCCTGGATCGCCGCTGCCGCCGCCAACGCCGCGCGTCCCAGCTGCCAGCCGGCATGGGCCGTCCCCGCCAGCATCAGGCAAGGCACGCTGCCGGCGAACACGCCCCGGATATCCTCGCGGATATGGCCCAGCACGCACCCCACGGCAGACTCATACGCCTGGGCCGCATCTTCCAGACGCTGTGCAATCAAGCCCAGCGCCTCTGCATGCGATCCTGCCGCCGCCCTCAAGGACGCGACGGTATCCCGCATGCCGGTGATCTGTTCCTGTGCGATCTTGCCGCCGTCACGCACGATCTTGCGACCGATGAAGTCATTGGCCTGAATGGCGGTCGTGCCCTCGTAGATCGGCAGAATGCGGGCATCCCGGTAGTACTGGGCGGCCCCGGTTTCCTCGATGAAGCCCATGCCGCCATGCACCTGCACGCCCAGAGACGCCACTTCGACGGACGCTTCGGTGGAAAACGCCTTGACGATAGGCACACAGTATTCGTACGTGGCCTTGAAATGCGCCCGAACTGTTTCATCCGACGCATGCGCCGCCTGATCCCGGTAGCCGGCCGCCACATAGGCCACCGCACGGGCGCCTTCGGTCAGGCCGCGCATCGTTCCCAGCATGCGGGCCACGTCCGGGTGGCGGGCAATCGGTACCGGGCCGGCCGAGCCTTCCAGGGCATTGCCCTGCACGCGTTCTGCCGCATAAGCAGCGGCATGCTGCAAAGCGCGCTCGGACACCGCCACCCCCTGCAGACCCACTGCGTAGCGGGCCGCATTCATCATGATGAACATGTACTCCAAACCGCGATTTTCCTCGCCGATCAGGTAGCCGATGGCTCCCTCGCCGACCTCGCCCTTGTCGGACCCGTACAGCAGCACGGCCGTCGGGCTGCCGTGAATGCCCAGCTTGTGTTCCAGCGATGCGCAATAGACATCATTGCGTTTGCCCAGACTGCCGTCCTCGTTGACCAAGCGCTTGGGCACGATGAACAGGGAAATCCCCTTGATGCCCTTGGGCGCATCCGGGGTGCGGGCCAGCACCAGGTGGATGATGTTCTCGGCCAGGTCATGATCCCCATAGGTGATGAAGATTTTCTGGCCGCTGATGCGGTAGCTGCCATCATCCTGATGTACCGCGCGGGTCTTCAGCAAGGCCAGATCGGACCCCGCCTGCGGTTCGGTCAGATTCATGGTCCCGGTCCAGCGGCCTTCCAGCAAGGGCGGGATGAAGCGGGATTTCTGTTCTGCCGTCCCGACCATGGACAACGCTTCGATCACGCCATCGGTCAGCAGCGGACACAAGGAAAACGACAAGTTCCCCGCATTGAGGCTTTCCGTCACAGGCGCAGACACCAGTTTCGGCAGCCCCTGGCCGCCGAATTCGACCTCGTGCGGCAAGCCCTGCCAGCCACCTTGCGCAAAGGCATGGAAAGCCGCCTGGAAACCGGGGCTGGTCTTCACGGCGCCATTCTGCCACTGCGCCGGCTGGGTGTCGCCAATCCGGTTCAGCGGGGCGATTTCCTGTTCGACGAAGCGGGCATTTTCTTCCAGCACGGCGTCCACGAGATCATCCGAGACCTCTTCGAAGCCGGGCAGCGCCAGCACGCCGGGCAGGTCGGCCAATTCGCGCAGAATGAAGCGGATATCCTGGGTGGGAACCTGATATGTCATGACAATTCCTGTGATGCGCAGAACCCGGCCGCCAGCCGATCATTCCGCAATAAGCAGAACGGGCCTCGCAGAGGCCCGTCCATCCGGTTGACGATCAGAGCGCCTTGACCAGTTCAGGCACGGCCTCGAACAGATCCGCCACCAGGCCGTAATCCGCCACCCCGAAAATGGGGGCTTCGGCGTCCTTGTTGATGGCGACGATGACCTTGGAATCCTTCATCCCGGCCAGATGCTGGATGGCCCCGGAAATCCCGATCGCCACGTACAGCTGCGGCGCCACGATCTTGCCGGTCTGACCGACCTGCCAGTCGTTGGGGGCATAGCCCGCATCCACGGCGGCACGCGAAGCGCCCAAGGCGGCGCCCAGTTTGTCGGCCAGGGGGTCCAGAATCTTGAAATTCTCGGCGCTGCCCAGGCCACGGCCGCCCGAGATCACGACGGACGCGGCGGTCAAATCGGGACGATCGCTCTTGGCGAGTTCGCGGCTGACAAACGACGACTTGCCCGAATCCGCTGCCGGGCTGACGGATTCGACAGCCGCGCTGCCGCCGCTGGCCGCCACGGGATCGAACGCCGTGGTACGCACGGTAATGACTTTTTTCGCATCAGCCGACTGCACGGTCGCCAGCGCATTGCCGGCATAGATCGGGTGGACGAACGTATCGGCGGATTCCACGGCGACGATGTCGGAAATCTGCGCGACGTCCAGCTTGGCCGCGACCCGCGGGGCGACGTTCTTGCCTGATGCCGTCGCAGCAAACAGGATGTGGCTGTAGCCGCCTGCGACGGCCAGCACCTGAGCCGCGAGATTTTCCGCCAGCGCATCGGCCAGGGCCGGACCATCGGCCAGCAGGACCTTGGTCACGGAAGCCGTCTGTGCGGCTTCCTGGGCCACCGCCTGGGCGCCGGAGCCCGCCACCAGCACGTGCACATCACCGCCCAGAGCCGCAGCCGCCGCCACGACGTTGCGGGTCGCGGCGCCCAGTTGGGCGTTGTCGTGTTCAGCAATAACCAGAATGCTCATTCAGACCACCTTCGCTTCGTTTTTCAGTTTATCCACCAGAGCCGCCACATCGGGCACGATCACGCCAGCTGAACGGCTGGGCGGTTCCGTGACCTTCAGGGTCTTCAGGCGCGGGGCGGGATCGACGTTCAGATCCGCCGGCGACACAGTATCCAGCGGCTTTTTCTTGGCTTTCATGATGTTGGGCAGCGTCACATAGCGCGGCTCATTCAGGCGCAGGTCGGTCGTGATGACCGCTGGCAGCGCCAGACTGAGGGTTTCCAGCCCGCCGTCGACTTCACGCGTCACCTGGACGCGATCGCCCTGCACCTCGACCTGGCTGGCATTGGTGGCCTGGGGCCAGTCCAGCAGCGCCGCCAACATCTGGCCGGTCTGATTGGCATCGTCGTCGATGGCCTGCTTACCCAGCACGATCAGCTGGGGCTGTTCCTTTTGCGCCAGCGCGGCCAGGATCTTCGCCACCGCCAAGGGCTGCAATTCGACATCCGTTTGCACCAGGATGCCGCGATCAGCACCGATGGCCATGGCGGTGCGCAGGGTTTCCTGGCATTGCGCCACCCCGCACGAGACCGCCACGACTTCTGTGACCACACCCTTTTCCTTCAGACGGGTGGCCTCTTCGACGGCGATTTCGTCGAACGGATTCATGGACATTTTGACGTTGGCAATGTCCACGCCAGTGTGATCGGATTTGACGCGGACCTTGACGTTGAAGTCAACGACGCGCTTGACCGGTACCAGGACCTTCATCGAGCTACTCCAGAATGAAAAGAAAAGAGAATGCAGGCGCCGCGAAACGGCAGGAAATCAGATGCAATACACACCATTTAATACCCCCCCAGCGCCCGCACATGCGCTACCGCGCTGCGCCCCAGCGCGGACAGGTCGTAACCGCCTTCCAGGAAGCTGACGATCCGCCCCTGAGCGGATTCGGCAGCGACTTCGACCAGACGTTCAGTGATCCAGGCGTAATCCGCCTCGACCAGTTTCAAGCTGCCCATATCGTCTTCGCGATGGGCATCGAACCCCGCCGATACCAGAATCAGTTCCGGCTGGAAGCGGCGCAAGGCCGGCAACCAGTGTTGCGTCGCCAAATCGCGCACCACCTGACCATCGGAATAGGCATCCACGGGGATGTTGATCATATTGGGCCCCGGATCATCCTGACGGGTATCAGGAAACAAGGGGTACTGGTAAAAACTGCACATCATCACACGCTTCTCGTGCAGGAAGGCTTCCTCGGTGCCATTGCCATGATGCACGTCAAAATCGACGATCGCAACGCGCTGCATCCCGTAGCGTTCCAGCGCGTAGCGGGCAGCCACGGCGATATTGTTGAAAAAACAGAATCCCAGCGCCTGGCCTGGCCTGGCATGATGCCCCGGCGGCCGGATGGCGCAAAACGCCGTCTGTGCACGACCCGCCATGATTTCATCCAAGGCAGTCAGCCCCGCGCCCGCGGCGGCCCACGCCGCCTGCAGAGTGTCCGGATTCATGATTGTGTCGGAATCCACCGGGAAATATCCATGAGCCGGGGCGTGCTGCCGTAAAAAGGCCAGGTATTCCGGAGTGTGCACCCGCAACACGTCGTCCGGAGACGCGGGACGGGCCTGCTGTTGGGATAGGAAATCCATCAGCCCGCTGGCCGCCAGTTGATCGGCCACCGCATCCAGGCGCTGGGGGGATTCAGGGTGCCACGCACCCATTTCATGCAGGCGGCAGGCGGGATGAGTAATATAGAGCGTCTCCATAAGGGCGATTATGTTCAGACCAACCCGTATTTTGCAAGTTGCCGTAGCGTCGCTGTTCTTATCCGGCTGTGCCAGCAGCAGCAACAATCACACTGTTTCAGATACCGGCAGCACCACAAATCAAACGATCGTTTCAAACGATCGTATTAATTCTAGCAGAAGCAGGAATCCGGGCCAAGCCCTCTTGGCGCAGGGCGATTTCATCGGCGCTGACGGGCAACTGATCCCCGAGGTCCTGGCCTTCGCCCGCCAGACCGCCCAGGCCCACAACATCCCGCCCAGCCAGGTGGAAGCGCTGCTGCGCACGGCGCGCTACAACGCCACGGCCGTACGCTTGATGACGCCGCCTGCCCGCCGCGCGCGCATCCGGCGCGCCTGGCTCAGTTACCGGCAACGCCATGTGGACCCGATCCGCATCCGCCGGGGTGCAGCATTCTGGCAAGCCCACCGCAGCACTCTGGATCAGGTCAGCGCCCGCACGGGCGTGCCGGCCTCGATCATCGTCGCCATCATCGGCATCGAAACCGTATACGGCCAATTCACCGGAGACCACCGGGTACTGGACACGCTGACCACGCTGGGCTTTCGCTACCCCGACGCATCCCGCCCGGAACGGCAGGCCATGTTCCGCACACAACTGGCTGATCTGATCGTACTGGACCACCAGGGGGCGCTGGACGCCCGCACGGTCGAAGGCTCGTTTGCAGGCGCCATGGGGCTGCCGCAATTCATGCCCGGCAGCCTGATGCGCTACGCGGTCGATGGCAATGGGGATGGCCGGGTGGACCTGGCCGGCAATGTGGACGACGCGATCGCTTCAGTCGGCAATTTTCTGAAGGAACATGGTTGGGTGCGCGACGTGCCGGCCTTTGCCCCGGTCACGCTGCCTGCCAGCGCCGACCGGCTGGTGCAGGATGGTCTGGCGCCCACGAGCGACTGGCCGCGCCTGAAAGCTGCCGGCGCCCAGGCCCTGCCGGGCCGCGACACCCGCTGGCAAACCCAGCCGCTGGGGGTGATCGATCTGCAGGATGAAATCCGGGGGACGCACGACTATCGCTGCGCCACGCCGAATTTCTTTGCCATCACCCACTACAATCGCAGCTACTTCTATGCGGCGTCCGTAGTTGAACTGGCCGGCGAAATCACCAACCGGATGGGCTTGTGACGCAACACGCCGCGGGCCACTGAGCTTTAGCCGAACACGCCGGTGGATAGATAGCGGTCGCCTCGGTCGCAGACGATGAAGACGATCGTGGCGTCGCGCACGGTGGCAGCCACCCGCAAAGCGGCGACCGCAGCCCCGGCCGACGATATCCCGCCAAAGATGCCTTCTTCGGCCGCCAGGCGCCGGGCCATGGATTCCGCCTGGTCCTGGGTGATGGGCTCGAAGGCGTCGATCTCTGCGGGATGGTAGATGCTGGGCTGATAGGCTTCCGGCCATTTGCGGATACCCGGGATATGAGCGCCGTCGGCAGGCTGCGCCCCGACGACCTGAACCGCCGGGTTGCGGGAACGCAGGTAGCCGCCTACTCCCATGATGGTGCCAGTGGTGCCCATGGCGCTGACGAAGTGCGTGACCTGACCATCGGTCTGATCCCAGATTTCCGGGCCCGTGGTCTCACGGTGCGCGCGCGGATTGTCTTCATTGGAAAATTGATCCAGCACGAAACCCCGGCCTTCGGCCTGCATGCGCAGCGCCTCGTCGCGAGCATATTCCATGCCGCCCTGATCCGCCGGGGTCAGGATCAGGTCAGCGCCGTACGCCGTCATGGCCGCGCAACGTTCCCGAGAGGAATTGTCCGGCATCAGCAGGATCATGTGATAGCCGCGCACGGCGGCCGCCATGGCCAGGGCGATGCCGGTATTGCCGCTGGTCGCCTCGATCAGCGTATCGCCCGGACGGATATCGCCGCGCAACTCTGCCTGGCGGATCATGCTCAACGCCGCGCGGTCCTTGACCGAGCCGGCGGGATTGTTGCCCTCGAGCTTGGCCAGGATGACATTGCCGCGAGGCGCGCCGGCATCCCCCGGCAGGCGCTGCAAACGCACCAAGGGAGTGGAACCGACGATGTCTTCGATGGTGGGGTAGGTTTTCATGCTCGAAATGATACACCCGCCCCGAACGGCCGACGGCGCATGCTTCAGCTGGAAATAAGCTTATGCCGCCGGCAGGATATAGACCGGCGAAACAGCCCGGACAGTCACGCCGCGGCAGCAGGCGCCACCCGCAGAACGGATCAGCGTTTCGTCGCAGGCGTTCGGCCTGCAGCAGGCCCGGCAAGCGGTGGGGCCGGTTCTCCTTGTCCCGATACGCGCATCCCCCCGCCATCGATGGTCAGGCCCGCCGACTGCAGCGCCTGGGCGCGGCGCGGACCGATACCGCGCACGCGATCTGACAAGTCGGCAAAGGACTGATACCGTCCGCCTCGCGTCCGCTCATCCAGAATGATCTGCGCCGTCTTGGGGCCGATGCCGCGAATCCCCCGCAATTGATCCAGAGTAGCGGTATTCAGATCCACTGCGCCGGCAGCGCCGGCCCAGGTCAATGCCGCCAGGCTGGCTGCCCGAAGTACACGTGAGACACGCGGCGCGGATGGCAGCCGCATCCGCCGCCGGCGCCGGTCCACGGGCAGGGCGACCGGGCTTGTCGCGAACGAGGGCTGAGCAACGGTGCTATGCAGAAAAGGATTCATGACCGGACTCCTGGAAAGAGGAAGGAAGTCCGGTCATGATGCCGCAGGCATGGGCGCCGCAGCGGCAGGCTTGATGGGATTTGTCATACCCCAAATCCGGGGCGCCGCCCAGGCGGTCAGGCGCGCAACTGTCCGCCGTCCAGCAGCCGCCGCACGTAGTCACTGACCCCTGTCTGCACATCGCTGAAGGGATGCGCATAGCCTGCCGCCCGCAACTGAGTGAGGTCCGCCTGGGTATGGCTCTGGTAACGGCCTTTCAGATCGTCCGGAAACGCGATGTACCGCAGCTGCCCGCCGCCTGCCAGTTCTTCCAAGGGCAAGGCCAGTTGGCCCTGATGCACCCTCAGACTGTTGACGACGGTCTGCGCCACATCATTGAACGGCTGGGCGCGCCCCGTCCCGCAATTGAAGATGCCGGAAACATGCGGGTGATCCAGGAAATGCAGATTGACCCTGACGACATCGTCGATATAGACGAAGTCCCGCTGCTGCCCGCCATCCGGATAGCCATCCCAGCCGCCGAACAAGCGCACATGCCCCTGCTCGACGTATTGGTTCATATTGTGGAAAGCCACCGAGGCCATGCGGCCCTTGTGCTGCTCACGCGGGCCGTAGACATTGAAATACCGCAACCCTACGACCTGGGCCGTCAGCCTATCCATACGGCGGCGCAGCACCTGATCGAAGAGCAGCTTGGAATAGCCATAGACGTTCAGCGGGGATTCGTGCGCGGGATCTTCGACATACTGCGGACCGGCGCCATACACAGCGGCCGAAGAGGCATACAGAAACGGGACCTCACGCGCCTGGCAGTACTCGAATAGTTCCAGCGTCACGCGGAAATTATTATCCATCATGAACTGGCCGTCGCGTTCGGTCGTATCCGAGCAGGCCCCCTGATGAAACACGGCTTCCGGGCGAGGCAATTCGCCTGCCAGCACCCGACGGCGGAATTCATCCTTGTGCAGGTAGTCGGCAATCTTCAGATCGACCAGATTGCGGAATTTGTCGCCATCCGTCAGATCATCCACGGCCAGGATGTCATCCACCCCGCGGGCGTTCAGGCCACGCACCAGATTGCTGCCGATGAAGCCGGCGGCGCCAGTTACCACGATCATGATGACAACTCCTCTGCGGTCACGATGGACGTGCCCAATTTACCCACGACGATGCCCCCTGCCCGATTGGACCAGGCCATGGCATCGAACCAATCCAGCCCGGCGGCGCGCATGACGGCCAGTGTGGCCAGCACGGTATCGCCCGCCCCGGACACATCGAACACCTCATGCGCCTGGGCATCCACGTGCTGACGCCCGGCCTCGGTATAGAGCGTCATGCCCTGTTCGGAACGCGTGATCAGCAAGGCTTCCAGGGCCAATTCCCGGCGCAGGGCCTGCGCCCGCCGGGTCAGGTCGTCTTCGGAATCCCAACGTCCGACGGCATCCTGCATCTCGCTGCGGTTGGGCGTGACCAGCGTCGCCCCCTG
The DNA here is from genome assembly GCF_034675905.1 of Castellaniella sp. Lineage (GTDB taxonomy): Bacteria > Pseudomonadota > Gammaproteobacteria > Burkholderiales > Burkholderiaceae_B > Castellaniella. Next base: position 187,607 of record NZ_JAUCCV010000002.1, read on the forward strand.
ATAGCGCTGGTAGCGATGGCCCTTGGGGTCGACCAGCACCGGCACGCCGGCATCCAGGGCCACGCGGATCAGGGTCTCGACCCGGCTCAGGGCGCCCTTGGCGTAATCAGACAGCACCAGCAGGTCGTAATCCGCCAAGCTGGCTCGCAAGCCGGCTTCCAGGGCCTGCAGCGCCTGTGCGCCGGGCCCTTGTTCAAAATCCACCCGCAGCAGCTGCTGCTGGCGCCCCAGGACACGCATTTTCAAGGTGGTGTCCATGCCTTCGGCGTCTTCGACCAGGCAATCCCGGATACCGGCTTCCCGGATCAGTGTCTTGACCCGGGCGCCGGCCTCGTCGGGGCCAATAATGCCCAGCAGGCCCACCTGGGAACCCAAGGCGGCGATATTGCGGGCGACGTTGGCGGCGCCACCTAGACGGTCTTCACGCCGGGCCACACGTACGACCGGCACCGGGGCCTCGGGCGAAATACGGTCGACCTCGCCGAACCAGTAGCGGTCCAGCATGATGTCGCCAGCCACCAGTATCCGGGCCGCGCGCGCGGCCGACAAGGGGAATGAGTTCAACGAATTTCCTCCAGGCGGCGGGGCCGGTAGGTCTCCCAGGCATTGCAGCCTGGGCACTGCCAGTAATAGCGACGCGCTTCGAAGCCGCACTGACTGCAGGCATAGCGATCCAGCCGCTGGGTATGTTTATGAATCAGACTGCGCAACAGGCCCAGGTCCGCGCCCGGCACCAGGTGATTATCCGCCGGGGTTTCGCCTTCCTGGGAGAGCTCGACCTCCAGCAGGCGGTCCAGGCCCAGCAGGGACGGGTGCGCCCGCAAGGCCTCGCGGGCGAAGGCCCAGGCCGGGTCGGCGCCGGCCTGGGTGCGCAAGGCGCGAAAAATCACATTGAACAGATCCAGCGTGGGCACACGGGCATACTGCGCCTGCAGCAGCGCCAGGCCCTCGTCGCCTCGGCCCAGGGTGACATAGCAGGCCAGCAAAGGCCCGGCCACCAACCCGGCATAGTCGGGGGCTGCGCCCAGCACATCCTGCAGATAGACGCGCTGGGATTCCAGATCGCCGCGCCGCGCCGACCACTGCGCCCGCAGCAAGCGCACCCGGGTTTCGGATGCAGGCGTCGTGCCGTTCTGCTTCACGGCGTGGTCAGCCGCATCCAGGGCCTGAGCGACCGCATCAAAATTGATGGGATCGGCTTCCAGCAAAGCCTGCGCCTGCTCACAATGGTAATGGGCCAATTGCGGCACAGGCTCGTCCACGCGGCTGCGCAGCTGCTGCACGGCATCGATGGCCCGGGGCCAATCATGCTCGGATTCATAGATGCGGACCAGGGCGCGGATGGCCTCCTGGGCATGCCGGGTATGGATGATGGCCTGAAAGCCTTGTTCGGCACGATCCAGCAGACCGGCCTTGAGGAAATCCTGGGCCAGTTCCAACTGGGCGTTTTCTCGATCCGGCAACGGCAGATCTTCCCGCGACAACAGGCTTTGGTGCACCCGAATGGCACGCTCGATTTCGCCACGGCGGCGAAACAGGCTGCCCAGGGCGAAGTGCAGTTCGGTGGTTTCAGGGTCGAGCTTGGCGACCTCGATGAAGGCATCGATGGCGCGATCAGGCTCCTCGTTGAGCAGAAAATTCAAGCCCTTGAAATAAGAGTCAGGCAAAGCGCGGGTTTCCGACAGCATCTGCCGGAAATCAAAGCGCGCCGCCAGCCACCCCAGTCCGAACAGGACCGGAACGATGATCAGCCACCAGGGTTCAAAATCCACGATGTCCCCATCAGAGCGGCGCCAGCGGCGCCACGGTTTCCGGGATCAGCGGTCCTGATCCGGCGGCCTGCGGATGCGCCAAGGCATCCTGCGCCCGCGACAGTTCGCGCCGCAGGCGATTGATTTCGCGGCGCCGGCGCAAGACGGCGGAAAAAGCCACCAGCAGGCCAAAGGCGACCCCCAGGACAAAAGCGACCAGCATCACGACAATCAGGGGCACCTGGTGCAGCACCTGATCAGAGAAAAACCCGACATCCACCGGCGCGGTGTTCTTCAAGGCAAATAGCAGCACGATGATGAAAATGATCAAGCGCAGCAACCAGACCAGATAGCGCATATGCCAAGCTCCTTGAAAGGGAATGCCGCCATTATAGATAACAGCAACAAAAAAGCGGCCCGAAGGCCGCTTTGAATTCATCCGGTGACGGAATCATTCATTGATGTAATGCATCTGATACAAGTCGGCCGCAGTGGCGGGCTCTTCAGGACTGCCGGTATCGGGGCCCTGATCCACGCGTTCGCGCAATTCCTTGCCGGGCTTGAAGTGCGGCACCAGCTTTGCTGGCACCAGCACTTTTTCGCCCGATTTCGGGTTGCGCCCGACACGCGGCTGGCGCTGCGACAGCGAAAAGCTGCCGAAGCCGCGAATTTCGATGCGCTGACCCTGGGCCAGCGCATCGGCCATCGCGTCCAGAACCGTCTTGACCGCCAAGTCCATGTCGCGGACCGCTAACTGAGGATAGCGACCCGCCAACACGGCAATGAGCTCGGACTTGGTCAGGCCAGGCATCAGTTATCGCGCTGTTGGTCGAGCTTTGCCTTCAGCAGGGCGCCCAGGTTGGTGGTGCCCGACGAAGCGCTGGCTTCGGTCATGCGCTGGATGGTGTCGGCGGTTTCCGCATTGTCACGGGCCTTGATCGACAACTGGATCGAACGCGCCTTGCGGTCGACGTTGATGATCATGGTTTCGATCTGATCACCCGCATTCAACACCGTGGTGGCGTCTTCGACGCGGCCCGCGGAGATTTCAGAAGCGCGCAGGTAGCCATCGACGTCCACGGACAAGGTCACGACAGCACCCTTGGGTTCGACGGACTTGATCGTGCCGGTCAGCACGGCGCCCTTGTCGTAGGTGGCCACGAAGTTGTTGAACGGATCGCCTTCGAGCTGCTTGACGCCCAGAGAGATGCGTTCCTTGTCGGTATCGATGCCCAGCACCACGGCGTCGAGCTCGTCGCCCTTCTTGAAGTTGCGCACGGCTTCTTCGCCGGTTTCCGTCCAGGAGATGTCGGACAGATGCACCAGACCATCGATACCGCCCGGCAGACCAACGAACACGCCGAAGTCGGTGATGGACTTGATGGCGCCGTGAACCTTGTCGCCACGCTTGAAGTTGGACGCGAAGTCTTCCCAAGGATTCGGGCGGCACTGTTTCATGCCCAGCGAGATGCGGCGACGGTCTTCGTCGATTTCCAGAACCATGACTTCGACTTCTTCGCCCAGGGTCACGACCTTGCGCGGATCGACGTTCTTGTTGGTCCAGTCCATTTCGGAGACGTGCACCAGGCCTTCGATACCGGCTTCGACTTCAACAAACGAACCGTAGTCGGTCAGGTTGGTGACCTTGCCGAACAGGCGGGTGCCTTGCGGGTAGCGGCGGCCCAGGCCGATCCAGGGATCTTCGCCCAGTTGCTTGACGCCCAGCGAGACGCGCTGTTTTTCCTGGTCGAACTTGAGGACCTTGGCTTCGATTTCCTGGCCGACGGACAGGACTTCGGAGGGGTGGCGGACACGGCGCCAGGCCATGTCGGTGATGTGCAACAGGCCGTCGATACCGCCCAGATCCACGAACGCGCCGTAGTCGGTGATGTTCTTGACGATACCCTTGATGATGGCGCCTTCGTGCAGATTTTCGAGCAGCTTTTCGCGCTCTTCGCCCATGCTGGCTTCGAGCACGGCGCGGCGCGACAGCACCACGTTGTTGCGCTTGCGATCGAGCTTGATGACCTTGAATTCCAGGGTCTTGCCTTCATAAGGCGTGGTGTCCTTGACGGGACGCAGGTCGACCAGCGAGCCCGGCAGGAAGGCGCGGATGCCGTTGGTCATGACCGTCAGGCCGCCCTTGACCTTGCCGGTGATGGTGCCGTTGACCAGTTCGCCGGATTCCAGAGCCTGTTCGAGCTGCAGCCAGGCCGACAGGCGCTTGGCGCGGTCACGCGACAGGATGGTGTCGCCGTAGCCGTTTTCCAGGGAATCGATGGCCACGGAGACGAAATCGCCGTCCTGGACTTCGAGTTCGCCCTGATCATTCAGGAATTCTTCCAGGGGAATGTAGGCTTCGGATTTCAGGCCTGCATTGACCACGACGAAATTGTGGTCGACGCGCACGACTTCGGCCGAGATGACCTCGCCGGAGCGCATGTTCTGATCCTTGATGCTTGCGGCAAACAGATCGGCAAAGCTTTCACCGCCCAATGCGGCTTCAGTGGTAAGGGTGGACATGAACGATTAATCCATACGCCCCGAGGGGCAATCATGACACGCCAGGGCGAACCCGGCGGAGTGAACAAAAATCCTGCATGACAGCTGCCGGAAATCCCGGCCATGCCCGTCAGGCAGGCCCATGCGCCGATCTGCGGTCAAGCCACAGATCCAGCACCTGATCGACAACCTGATCCACCCCGATATGGGACGAATCGATTGTCATGGCATCAGCAGCCGCGACAAGCGGTGCGTGCGCCCGATCCCGATCACGTGCATCACGTAAGCGAAGATCATTTAAAAGGTCGTCTAGGTTAGCAGAAATTCCCTTGTCCCTCAACTGCTTATGTCGTCTTTCCGCCCGGACCACCACGTCCGCATCGAGAAAGATTTTCAAGGGTGCATCGGGGAACACGACCGTCCCCATATCGCGGCCATCGGCCACCAGGCCGGGCATCTGGCGGAAATCCTGCTGCCGGGCCAGCAATGCCGTGCGCACCGCCGGCCAGGCGGCGACCCGCGACGCCAGATTGCCGATAGCCTCCTGGCGGATGAGATGCGTCACATCCTGCCCGTCCAGACGGATCAGGCCGGCGCCGAACTGCACGTCCAGCTGACGGGCCAGGTGCGCCGCCTGCGATTCATCGCTGCCGTCGCCCCCGGCCTGCCGCACGGCCAGCGCGGTCAGGCGGTACAAGGCCCCGCTGTCCAGCGCGTGCCAGCCCAGATGATCGGCCACACGTTGGGCGATGGTGCCCTTGCCCGAGGCGGTCGGTCCATCGATCGTAATGACGGGAACAGCGGATGCATCCCGCTCGAAAGAAGCAGCATTCATGGCAAGCCTTACGCCTGTAGCAGACGTTGAAAATCCTGAAAATACGCTGGATACGTCTTGGCCACGCAATCCGGATCCAGAATCGTCACCGGCACAGGACCGAAGGCCGCCAGCGAAAAACACATCGCCATCCGGTGATCGTCGTAGGTGCCGATCTGCGCCGAGCGCCATTGATCCGCCGCCAGCGGGTAGACCGTCAGGCTATCGGCATCGGATTCGACGCGCGCGCCCAAGCGAGCCAGTTCAGCATGCATGGCGTCGATCCGGTCGGTTTCCTTGACCCGCCAGCTGGCGATATTACGCAGGTGGCATGGCCCATCGGCATACAGGGCCAGCACCGCCGCCGTCATGGCGGCATCGGGAATCAGATTGAAATCGCGGTCGAAGGCCCGCAACCGCCCGCCTTGCGCCACGACAGGCCCCTGGACGACGAGGGCGTCCGCTTCGCGATGCACCGTTGCACCCATGTCCTGAACGACATCGGCAAAGGCCAGGTCGCCCTGAATGCTGTCCGCGCCCACCCCCTGCAGGCGGATCGGGCCGCCTGCAATGGCGCCCAACCCCAGAAAATAGGAGGCGGACGAGGCATCGCCTTCGACCGCATAGCGGCCGGGGCTGCGGTATCGCGCCTGCGCCGGAATGGTGAACCGTTCCCAGCCGTCGCGTTGCACCGCCACGCCGAAACGGGCCATCAGATTCAAGGTAATCAGGATATAGGGCTTGGAAATCAGCGGCCCATCCAGTTCGATGATGACCGGCTGGCCGGTACGGCCTGCCGCAATCGGCGCCGCCATCAGCAAAGCGGTCAGAAACTGGCTGGAGACCGAGCCGCGCACCCGCACAGGCTGGTCGACGCGCAAGCGGCCCTGCGAGATCTTCAGCGGCGGATAGTTCTCCTGGGCTTCGTACGCCAGTGCGCAGCCCAGCCCCCGCAGCGCATCCACCAGATCGCCGATGGGCCGTTCATGCATGCGTGGCACGCCGGACAGGCGATAGTCGCCCCCCATGACGGCCAAGGCGGCAGTCAGCGGCCGGAACGCCGTACCGGCATTGCCCAGGAACAGATCCGCCTGACGCTGTGGCCATGTCGAAGCCCCAACGACACGCGCCCCGCCCTGTCCATCGGTCTGCACATCAACCCCCAGCGCTTCCAGGGCTGACAGCATCACCCGCGTGTCGTCGGAATCCAGCAGACCGGTCAGCGTCGTCGCGCCTTCGGCCAGCGCCGCCAGCAGCAGCGCCCGATTGGAAATACTTTTGGACCCCGGCAGGGTCACCGTCCCTGCCGCCCGGACGGACGGTTGCAGAGACAGGAAGGGAGTGCGATCAGTCATGGCGTCGGATTGCGCCCGCCCCAGAACCGACGGGCCAGGGCCGATTGTTCGAGCAGGGTTTCAAGGGTTTCAGGATGGGCATCGTCCTGCAAGGCCGCCCGCCAGAGGTCCAGCATCTGGACGAACGCATCAAGTTCTTGCAGGACGGCGGAACGATTGGAAAAAAAGATGTCGCGCCAGACCTCGGGAGACCCGGCGGCGATCCGGGTGAAATCCCGGAATCCGGTGCCGGCCAGACCCAGCCGGGTATCCGCATCATCCGCGCGGATCACCTGGGCCATGAAGGCCGCTGCCAGCAGATGCGGCAGATGGCTGACGCAACCCAGCGCCCGGTCGTGCGCCGCCGGATCCATCAGCTGAACCCGGGCGCCGGTGGCTTCCCAGATGCGGATCAGGCGGTGCTGAACCGCGCCAGGGGTATCCTCGAATGGCGTCAAGACGACTTTGCGGCCGTGATACAGCAAGGGATCGGCGGCTTCGGGGCCGGTCATCTCGGACCCGGCGATCGGATGCCCTGGAATGAACTGCAGGCAGCGATCACCCAGCACATCCCGGGCCAAGCCGGCCACATCGGATTTGGTGCTGCCGGCATCCGTCACCAGGGTCTGCGCCCGCAAGTGCGGCGCCAGCGCCTGCAGGATGCCGGACATCGCGCCGACCGGCGTCGCCAGAAAAATCAGATCAGCCTGGGCGGCCGCCTGTGGCAGCGTGACGATCTCGTCGATCAGGCCGAGTTCGCGGGCCCGTTGCAAAGACGCAGCTTGGCGCCCTACGCCCAGCACACGCCCCACCTGCCCCACCCGGCGCAAAGCCGCCGCAAACGAGCCGCCGATCAGACCGGCGCCGACCACCGCCAGCACTGGCACCAGAGGGTCGGGAACGCTGCTCATGGCTGCAGAATATCGCTCAGCGCTTGAATGAAACGGGTGTTTTCCTGAGACAGGCCGATGCTGACGCGCAGATGCTGCGGCAAGCCATCGCCCGCCACCGGGCGCACGATGATGCCCCGGCGCAGCAATTCGCCATGCACCCGGACGGCATCGCCGACCCGGACCAGGACAAAATTGGTATGGCTGGGCACGTAATCCAGCCCCAACGCCGTAAATGCATCCTGCAATTGCACGCGCCCGTCGCGGTTCAGGGCATACGTCCCGGCCAGGAAATCCGTGTCCGCCAACGCCACCCGGGCGGCTACCTGAGCCAGCGTGTTGACGTTGAAAGGCTGGCGCACGCGGTTCAATAGATCCGTCAAACCCGGCTGCGCCAAGGCATAGCCCACCCGCAATCCTGCCAGACCATAGGCCTTGGAAAAGGTGCGCGTCACGATCAGATTGGAGTATTCCTGCACCCAGCGGGCGCTATCGACCCGTTCGTCAGGATCCAGATAGTCGTCATAGGCCTCGTCCAGCAACACCGTGACCCGATCACCATGGCGCGCGCGAACCGCGTCCAGAAACGCCTGGACCTGGGACGGCGGGACGTGCGTGCCGGTAGGATTATTGGGGTTGGCGATGAACACCAGCCGGGTATCGTCGGCGATCGCGTCCAGCATGGCCGGCAGGTCATGCCCGTAATCACGGGCAGGCACCCGCACGTGCCGAGCGCCGCGCGCCTGCGTGCTCAGGCGATACACCGTAAAGGCATGCTCGGCATAGACGGCGGATGTCCCTTCATCCAGCAAGGCCAAAGAGGCCAGTTCCAGGAGATCATTGGAACCATTGCCCAGCGTGATCCAGGCCGTCGGCACTGCATGATGCGCTGCCAGATCAGTCTTCAGGTCGAAGCCGTTGGGATCGGGATAGCGGCCCTGCAGGCTGCCGGCCGCCTGGCTGAGCGCTTCGCGCACTCGATCCGAGCACCCGCGCGGGTTTTCATTGGAGGCCAGCTTGATGATACCGGCCGGGTCCAGATCGAATTCGCGGGCCAGTTCTTCGATGGGCTTGCCGGGCTGATACGGCGCAATCGCCCGGACGTGTTCCGGAGCCAGGGGCTGAGTCATGACGGAATTACCTCACTGCCGGGGATAGGAACCCAGAATTTTGAAGAAAGCCACCTGCTGACGAAGTTCGGCCAGCGCCTGCCGCACCGGCTCATCCTGATGATGGCCCAGCAGGTCGACATAAAAATAGTATTCCCACTGGCCGGTGCGAGCGGGACGGGACTCGAAACGCGTCATGGACACATCGTGGCGCGACAAGGGCGCCAGCATGTCATAGACCGCACCGGCCCGGTTGGGCACCGCCAGGATCAGGCTGGTCTTGTCGCGGCCAGTCGGCCCTGCGTCCTGCGCCCCGACCGCCAGAAAGCGGGTCTGGTTCTGGGGATCATCCTGGATGCCGCTGGTGACGGAGCTCAGACCCCAGACAGCTGCGGCGGCATCCCCGGCGATAGCCGCACAGGAGGGGTCTTCGGCGGCCATACGGGCCGCCTGCGCATTGCTGGCCACCGGCAGACGTTCCAGGCCGGGATGGTTGCGGCTGAGCCAGGCCTGGCATTGAGCCAGCGCCTGCGGGTGACCCAGCACCCGGCGCACGCCTTCCAGACCGCCGGTCAGCGTCAGCAGATTGTGATGGATCCGGATCGTGCGTTCGCCCAGCACCTTCAGCGAGGAGTTCAGCAACAGATCCAGGCTGCGATTGACCGCGCCCTCGGTGGAATTTTCGACCGGCACCATGCCGACATCGGCCTGTCCTGCCTCGACGGCGCGAAAGACTTCGTCAAAGGATTCGCAGCGCAGCCCGGTGATGGCCCGGCCGAAATGCTCGTAGGCCGCTTGTTCGGAAAACGAACCCTGCGGCCCCAGGAAGGCGACCGTCAGGACGCTTTCCAGCCCACGGCAAGCGGAAATCACCTGCCCCCAGATGGCGGCCACTGCGGTTTCCGGAATGGGACCGCCATTGATGGTCTGCAAACGACGGATGATCAAGGCCTCGCGCTCGGGCTTGAGTACCGGCCCATTGGCGTCGAAGCGCTTTTTGACGTCGCCCACCTGCAAGGCTGCCTGGGCGCGCTGATTCAGCAGAATCAGAATCTGCTCGTCCAGCGCATCGATGCGCGCCCGCAGAGGTTCCAGACTGGCCTGCAGATCCGGTTCAGCCATGGCGCGCCTCGAAATCCTGCATGAAGCCGATCAAGGCCTGTACGCCTTCGAGGGGCATGGCGTTGTACAGGGATGCCCGCATGCCGCCGACTGCCTTGTGGCCCTTGAGCGCCAGCAGGCCCGCTGCATCCGATTCCGCCAGAAAAGCGGCATTCAGTGTTTCGTCACGCAGGAAGAAAGGCACGTTCATGCGCGAGCGCACAGCCGGATGGATACGGCTTTCGTAAAAAGACGAGCCATCCAGGTAATCATAGAGTGCACAGGATTTACGCGTGCTGGCGGCATCCATCGCGGCCACGCCGCCGTTTTTCAACAGCCATTTGAAGACCAGTCCGGCCATATAGATGGCGAAGGTCGGCGGCGTGTTGAACATGGACTGGGCGCCGGCCACCGGTGCGTAATCGAACACCGACGGGCAATGCGCCAGCGCATGACCGATCAGGTCTTTGCGCACAAAGACCAGGGTAACCCCTGCAGGCCCGGCGTTTTTCTGCGCCCCTGCATAGACCACGCCCAGGCGGGAAAAATCAATCGCCCGCGACAGGATGTTGGACGACATATCGGCAACCAGCGGCACATCCGGCGCGCCCAAAGCGGCCATGTCCGGCATCACGGCCTGCTCGACGCCGCCGATGGTCTCGTTGGCGCACAGATGCAGATAGGCGGCATCAGCTCGTACCTGCCACTGGTCCTGCGTCGGCAGCCAACACCAGGGGGCATAGGCATGGCCGTCGAGTTCAGTGGAGGATTCTGCCGTCGCCGCCACGGCGATGTCGCCATAGCGCTGGGCCTCGTTGAAGGATTTCCGCGCCCAATGACCGCTGAGGACGTAATCGGCGCGTCCGCGCCCGTCTCTGCCGATCAGGTTCAGCGGAATCAGGGCATTCTGCGCCGAAGCGCCGCCCTGCATGAACAGCACCTCGAAATCATCCGGCACGCTCAGCAAGGCGCGCAGATCGGCCTCGGCCTCGTCGCGAATGCGGCTGTAGTGCTTGCCCCGGTGACTCATTTCCATGACCGAGGTGCCGCTGCCCTGCCAATCGCACAGGTCCGCAGCGGCCTGCTGCAGCACTTCCAAAGGCAAGGTCGAGGGGCCTGCGGCAAAATTCCAGGGGCGGCTCATGAAGGGTCCTTAGGGGAAGCAATGTCCTCGGGCGCAGACTCGCCGGCCGGCGCATCGCCTGCCGGACCGTCGCCGCCGTCCACATCATCGGCATCGTTTTCGTCGTCATCCACATCGCTTTCAGCGACACGGCGCACACCGATGAGCCGGCTGTCTTCGTCCACATTGATCAGCGTGACCCCCTGTGTGGCCCGGCCCATTTCGCGGATTTCCGCCACCCGGGTACGGACCAGCACGCCGCTGGTAGTGATCAGCATGATCTCGTCTTCGGGCTGTACCAGCACTGCGCTGACGACCTTGCCGTTACGCGCCGAGGTCTGGATGGCGATCATGCCCTTGGTGCCGCGTCCGTGACGGGTGTACTCGACGATGGAGGTGCGCTTGCCGTAGCCGTTTTCGGTAGCGGTCAGCACGCTCTGGGATTCGTCTTCGGCCACCAGCAAGGCAATGACGGATTGGCCTTCTTCCAGGAACATGCCCCGCACGCCACGCGCCGTGCGGCCCATCGGGCGCACATCGTTTTCATCGAAGCGCACGGCCTTGCCGGCATCGGAGAACAGCATGACATCATGCTTGCCATCAGTCAGATCGGCGCCGATCAGATAATCGCCCTCGTCCAGGCCAACGGCAATGATGCCGGCCTTGCGGGGATTGGAGAAATCCGACAGCGGCGTTTTCTTGACCGTGCCGCGCGAGGTCGCCATGAATACGTAATGGTCTTCGCTGAAAGCCTTGACCGTCAGCACAGCGGTGATGTTTTCACCATCGACCAGCGGGAACATATTGACGATGGGGCGGCCGCGCGAATTGCGCGATCCTTGCGGGACTTCCCAGACCTTCAGCCAGTAGACCCGGCCGCGATCCGAGAAGCACAGCAGGAAGTCGTGCGTATTGGCGATGAAGAGCTGATCGACCCAGTCGTCTTCCTTCATGGTGGTGGCCTGCTTGCCGCGCCCGCCGCGTTTCTGCGCCCGGTATTCGGACAAAGGCTGGCTCTTGATATAGCCGCTGCGCGACAGCGTCACCACCATATCCATGGGAGTGATCAGATCTTCGGTTTCCAGTTCGGTGGCATTGAACTCGATCTCGGAGCGCCGGAGATCGCTGCCAGGCGCGGAAAATTCCAGACGGATGGCCGACAGCTCGTCGCTGATGATGGTCGTGACACGATCCGGTCGCGCCAGGATGTCCAGCAGGTCGGCGATGGTATCCATGATCTCGCGATATTCGCCGACGATCTTGTCTTGTTCCAGCCCGGTCAGGCGCTGCAGGCGCATGTTCAGGATTTCCTGGGCCTGGACCTCGGACAGGCGATACTGCCCATCGGCCTGCAAACCGAATTGCGGCTCCAGCCCGTCCGGGCGATACGCCGCCCGCCCGCCGGACGCCACATTGGTATCGGCACGCGACAACATGTCCCGGACCAAAGAGGAATCCCAGCTGCGTTCCATCAGGGCCTGACGCGCCACCGGCGGCGTGGGGGCGGCCTTGATGATGGTGATGAAATCATCGATATTGGCCAGCGCCACCGCCAGACCTTCCAGCACGTGGCCGCGCTCGCGCGCCTTGCGTAATTGGAAAATCGTGCGGCGGGTGACGACTTCCCGGCGGTGCCGCAGGAAGTACTGCACCATCTGTTTCAGGTTCAGCAAGCGAGGCTGGCCATCGACCAGCGCCACCATGTTCATGCCGAAGGTTTCCTGCAGCTGGGTGTTCTTGTATAGATTGTTCAGGACGACTTCGGGGACCTCGCCGCGCTTGAGCTCGATCACCAGGCGCATGCCGTCCTTGTCCGATTCGTCGCGGATGTCGGAAATGCCGTCGATCTTCTTTTCATTGACCAGTTCGGCGATGCGTTCCTGCAGGGATTTTTTGTTGACCTGATAAGGAATCGCATCGATGACGATGGCCTGGCGATTGCCGTGCGGCAGGTCTTCGAAGTGAGCCTTGGCCCGCATGATCACCCGGCCGCGACCGGTGCGGTAGCCCTCGCGCACGCCGGCCATGCCATAGATGATGCCGCCCGTGGGGAAGTCAGGCGCCGGAATGCGTTCGATCAGCTCGTCAATCGTGCAGTCGGGGTTGCGCAGGCAGTACAAACAGCCTTCGACGACTTCGGACAGATTGTGCGGCGGGATATTCGTGGCCATGCCCACGGCGATCCCGGCGCTGCCGTTGACCAGCAGGTTGGGCAGGCGCGAAGGCAGCAGCAGAGGTTCCTGTTCGCTGCCATCGTAGTTGGGGCCGAAATCGACCGTATCCTGGTCGATATCGGCCAACAGTTCATGGGCGATTTTCGCCAGGCGGATTTCGGTGTAACGCATGGCGGCGGCGTTGTCGCCATCCACGGACCCGAAGTTGCCCTGCCCGTCCACCAACATATAGCGCAGGGAAAAGTCCTGCGCCATGCGCACGATGGTGTCATAGACGGCAGAATCCCCGTGCGGGTGATATTTACCGATGACATCCCCGACGATACGGGCCGATTTCTTATAGGCCCGGTTCCAGTCGTTGTTCAGCTCATGCATGGCGAACAGGACGCGCCGGTGCACGGGCTTGAGCCCGTCGCGTACGTCTGGCAGAGCACGTCCTACGATCACGCTCATGGCGTAATCCAGATAGCTGCGCCGCATTTCATCTTCAAGCGAAATGGGCAAAGTCTCTTTAGCGAAGGATTCCATGTATATGTCCGAAACCGATAGGCGTCAAACCGCCAGGGGGGCAATCGGTGATTCTATCATCCGCATCGACAGACCATCCGCGTCCGGACAATGGACCCGGCAAGCCGCCCGATCCCGGCGCGATTCGGCCCCGCGTTGCAAAAATCCCACAACCAGGGGGCTGGTCCCGGATAAATTGCCCTCAGAGTGCTGGGCAAGGCGCTCAATACTTAACCCGAGCGGGGAAAATGCCTTAAGATTTCGGCTAACACGCACCAAGCCCAGCGCAATTGATAGTTTTCCAACTAGACATTGCTATACTGGAAACGTTCTTTCGAGATGCGGCGGGGGTTCGCTGCGGTCACTTTCAAGCATCATGCTCAAACGAGGAGAAACATGAATAAACCCTCCAAAATCGCTATTGGACTCGCCATTGCTGCCATGGCCGCCATGGGTACCGCGTCGGCTTCCGACAACTGGACCAACGTTGATGGCCACGTCTGGAAGAATGCCAGCGGTGAACAGTGCTGGCGCGATGCGTTCTGGACGCCGGCTACCGCTGCTGAAACCTGCGGCAAGCCCGTTGCAGAAGCGCCTGTCGTCGCCCCGACCGCCAGCAAGGTGGTCCTGAACGCCGATACGTTCTTCGACTTCGACAAGTCCACCATCAAACCCGAAGGCAAGCAAGTTCTGGATCAGGTCGCCCAACAAGCCGGCACCATCAATCTGGAAACCATCATTGCCGTCGGCCACACCGACTCCATCGGTTCCGAAGCCTACAACCAGAAACTGTCCGAGCGCCGTGCCAATTCGGTCAAGCAGTACCTGGTCAGCAAGGGCGTTGCCGCTGATCGCATCTACGCCGAAGGCAAGGGCGAACTGCAACCGGTCGCGTCCAACAAGACTCGCGACGGTCGCGCCCAGAACCGCCGCGTGGAAATCGAAATCGTCGGTACCCGCAAGTAATTCTGCAGGCCGTACGAGTCGCTGCGCCTAGGCGCAGCGACAACTCAAGGCTCCGCGCGCGCGGAGCCTTGTTCATTTCTGGAATCCGATATTCATGCAAACCGCCAACGCCGATCCCGCCGAACTCGACAAATTCAGTGCCCTGGCTTCCAGCTGGTGGGACCCCCAGGGGGACCTGAAGACACTGCACGACATCAACCCTCTGCGGCTGGACTGGATTCGCAGCCAGGCGGGCGAATTGGCCGGACAGCGGGTGCTGGACATCGGCTGCGGCGGCGGTCTGCTGACCGAAGCCATGGCTGCCGAGGGCGCGCAGGTCACCGGCATCGATCTGGCCAAGGCATCCTTGCAGGTTGCACGCCTGCACGGCCATGAATCCGGCGTGCAGGTCCACTATGAATGCGTCAGCGCCGAAGACTACGCAGACCAGCAAGCCGGGCGGTTCGACCTGGTGACCTGCATGGAGCTGCTGGAACACGTGCCGGACCCTGCCGCCATTGTGCGCGCGGCGGCCCAGCTGGTGCGCCCCGGCGGGCTGGTCTGCTTTTCGACGCTGAACCGCAATCCGAAATCCTTCATGCTGGCGATCGTGGCGGCGGAATACCTGCTGCGCATGGTGCCCAAAGGCACTCACAGCTACCAGCAATTCATCACTCCCAGCGAGCTGGCCGGCGCTGCCCGCGCAGCAGGCCTTGAGGTCACGGCACTGAGCGGTCTGGAATATCTGCCGCTGACCCGGCAGTACCGCCTGACGGCAGATACCGGGGTGAACTATTTCATGGCGGCCCGCCGCCCGGAATGAACGCTATGCAGCCTTACCTTGTTCTCTTCGATTTTGACGGCACGCTGGCCGACACGGCGCCCGACCTGGCCGCCGCTGCCAATCGTCAGCGCGGCTATCGGGGACTGGATCCCCTGCCCTATGAAGCCCTGCGTCCATATGCCTCGCACGGGGCGCGCGGCCTGCTGAAGGCCGCACTGGACCTGGACCCCGGCACCGAGGAATACGAACGCAGCCGTCGGCAGTTCCTGCAGGATTATGCGCAGGCCATGCTGGTGGATACCCGCCTGTTTCCCGGTATCGAGACGCTGCTGGACCAACTGGCCAAGGCTTCGATGGGCTGGGGCATCGTCACCAACAAGGTCGAATCCCTGGCGCTGCCCATCGTGCGCCACCTGGGCCTGGAGCCTCGCTGCCGCGTCACGGTCGGCGGCGACACGACACCGCATACCAAACCGCACCCTGAACCCCTGCTGCATGCCGCCCGGCAAGCAGGCTTCACCCCGGACCAATGCCTGTATGTGGGCGATGATGAACGCGACATCCTGGCCGGCAAAGCAGCCGGCATGGCGACCGTGGCGGCTGGCTATGGTTATTGTTCTTTAGACGACCCGGACCGCTGGCAAGCGGACGCCATCGCCCGCCAGCCGGCAGATCTGTGGCCGATCATCCAGCGCTGGGCGCGGTGCGAGCCGATCCGGCAGCCGTAAACAACACGTCGGTCGACGAATTCAGGGCGGTTTCTGCTGAATCCTGCAAAACGCCGATAATGAAGCCCACGCCAACGACCTGCATTGCCAGGTCGTTGGAAATTCCGAACAGGCTGCACGCGACCGGAATCAACAGCAAAGACCCGCCCGCCACGCCGGACGCACCGCAGGCGCACACAGCCGCTACGATGCTGAGCAACAGCGCGGTAAACAGATCCACCGAAATCCCCAGCGTATTGGCAGCGGCCAGCGTCAACACCGTGATGGTGATGGCGGCGCCGGCCATATTGATGGTGGCGCCCAGCGGAATCGATACCGAATAGGTGTCCTCTTCCAGACCCAGTTTCTCACACAGCGCCATATTGACCGGAATATTGGCCGCCGAGCTGCGGGTGAAAAATGCCGTCACGCCGGATTCTCGCAGGCAGGTGAAGACCAGAGGGTAGGGATTGGTGCGGATCCGCCAGAAAACGATCAGGGGATTGACCACCAGGGCCACGAAGACCATGCACCCCAGCAACACAAGCAGCAGACGCGCATAGTCCAGCAAAGCGCCAAAGCCGGTATCGGCGATGGTCGCCGCCACCAGCCCGAAAATCCCGATGGGCGCCAGGCGGATGACGATGCGCACGATAAAGGACAGCCCCAAAGACAAGTCGGACATGACATGCTTGGTGGACTCACGGGCGCGGCGCAACGCGATCCCCAGGCCGACGGCCCAGGCCAAAATGCCGATGTAATTGGCTTCCAGCAAGGCATGCACCGGATTATCGACCACGCTGAACAGCAGGTTGCGCAACACCTCGACCACGCCGCTGGGCGGGCTCAGGGTGGCATCCCCCACCTGCAGCTGGATCGTCAGGGGGAACAGAAAGCTGGCTGCCACCGCCACCACGGCAGCGGCGAACGTCCCGACCAGATACAGCACCAGAATCGGCCCCAGCGGAACCTGGGCGCCTTTGCGATGGTTGGCAATCGATGCCGCTACCAGCACGAATACCAGCAAGGGCGCAATCGACTTCAAGGCGGTGACAAACAAGCTGCCCAGCAGGCTGACGGATTGAGCGGCTGCGGGCGAGACATACGCCAGCAGCACGCCGGCCGCCAGGCCGATGAGGATCTGCGTCACCAGACTGCCGCTGCTGACGAACTGCAGCAGGGGATTGGGCTTGAGGGCGGTAGACGCCATAAGGAAACTCCATGATGAACTCCTGGCCACGGACCAGGAAGATCACCATGTACCTACCTCATACCGCCCTGCCCGGAGAAACCCGGCAAAGCGCCGCGCCAGCTTGAAATGGCCGCCATTCTAGCACTAGGGATACAGGGCCCGCGCCGCACAGGCGGCAAGCCGATACAATAAAACCACCACCGCCTCGGGCGGCCCTCAACTGAAAGGAACTTCATGGCTTCATCCCCCATCCGCATCGGCATCGCCGGCTACGGCAATCTGGGCCGTGGTGCGCAGGCGGCAATCGCCCGCCACACCGATATGCAGCTGGTCGGCGTCTTCACACGCCGCGATCCCGCATCCCTGGTGCTGGATGATCCGACGGTGCCGGTCTGGTCCCTGGATGATGCCGCCGCCCGGCGCGACGATATCGATGTGCTGATCCTGTGCGGGGGTTCCAAGGACGATCTGCCGGTGCAGGGGCCGGCGCTGGCCCAATGGTTCACGACCGTGGACAGCTACGACACCCACGCCCGCATTCCCCAGTATTTCGAGGCGGTTGACACCGTAGCGCGCGCGCATGGCAATCTGTCGATTCTGGCCGTCGGCTGGGATCCTGGCCTGTTTTCCATCAACCGCCTGATGGGCGAGGCCATCCTGCCCGACGGCGCCACCTACACGTTCTGGGGCAAGGGCCTGAGCCAAGGCCATTCTGACGCCATCCGCCGCGTGCCGGGCGTTGCTGGCGGGGTGCAGTACACCATCCCGGTACCGGATGCGGTCGAGCGCGTGCGATCCGGCGCACAGCCGCAGCTGAGCACGCGGGAAAAGCACACCCGCGAATGCTATGTCGTGCTGCAGTCCGGCGCGGATGCCCGCCAGGTGGAACAGACCATCGTGACCATGCCGGACTATTTCGCCGACTACGACACCCACGTGCATTTCATCGATGCCGATACGCTGCAACGCGACCATGCCGGCATGCCGCATGGGGGATTCGTCATCCGCAGCGGCCAATCGGGCGCCAATGATCATCAGGTCGTCGAATATTCCCTGAAACTGGCCAGCAACCCCGGCTTCACCTCCAGCGTCCTGGTCGCCTACGCACGCGCGGCCTGGCGCATGAAATCCGCCGGGGAAACCGGCGCCCGCACGGTCTTTGACGTGCCTCCCGGCCTGCTGTCGCCCAAATCGGCGGCGGATCTGCGCCGCGAACTGCTCTAAGCGATCCTGATCATGCATCCTGCCGAATCCGACCACTCCGCCATGCCCCATGCCGCCCAGGCGATGCTGGATTTCTGGCGGGATGCAGGCCCCGAAAAATGGTTTGCGAAAAACGCGGCATTCGACGCGGCTTTTCGCAGCCGCTTTTACGACGCCCATTACGCCGCAGCCCGCCAGGAACTGGAAAGCTGGCTGCAACAGCCTGAATCCGCACTGGCCCTGATCCTGCTGCTGGATCAATATCCGCGCAATGCTTTCCGGGGCACCGGCCATATGTTCGCTACCGACGGCCTGGCGCTGTCCTACGCGCGCCGCAGCCTGGACTTCCTGGGCCTGATCGAACCCGCCCTGCGCAATTTCATCTGCCTGCCCTTCATGCACGCCGAGGACCTTGCCGTCCAGCAGGAAGCCTTGACCATCTATCAGCAGCATGCCCCCGACTCCCTGTACTGGGCGCAGGAGCATCACGACATCATCGCCCGTTTCGGGCGCTTTCCCCATCGCAATGCCGCACTGGGCCGCACCACAAGCGCCGCAGAGCAAGCCTTCCTGGATTCAGGGGGATTCTCGGGATAGGCTCGTAAAGGCCGCCAGACGCCGCTTATGCGCGCCGGCCCGCTTGCCATTGCGCATACCACCCGTAGCCGCTGAGCAGCACGACGCCAGCCACCACCAGCAGGGACCCCAGCAAGAAGCCCGGCCCGATGGGCTCGTCCAGCAGCCAGGCGCCCAATATCACGCCGAACAACGGCGTCAGAAACGAAAATACGCCCAGGCGCGACGCCAGGTATTTCGTCAGCAACCAGAACCAGGTCAGATAACTGAGAAACGCCACGAAAATGACCTGAAAAGCCAGTCCGGCCCAAACCAGCGGCGTGGAATGGAAGGTCGTCTGCCCCATCAGCACGGCCGCCAGCAGCAGCAGCGTCGAGCCCCCGAACAGTTGATACATCAAGGTCTGGCTGGCGGGCAACGACGCCAGCGGCGTCACCCGGACCACGACTGTCGTCGCTCCCCACGCCGCACCGCCCAGCAAAGCCAGCAGGTCGCCCCACAGCATGGCGCTGGCCTGCGCCGGCGCATCGCTTTCGCGTAGCAGAAATGCGATCCCCACCCCGCCGAAAGCCAGGATGACGCCTGCCCACTGGACTGCAGCCAGGCGCTCTTCGGCCAGTTTCCAGTGCAACCCCATGGCGGCGAAAATCGGCGCCGTATACAGCAGCACGACCACATGGCCTGCGGTGGTGAAGCGCAGGCTTTCCCCGATCAGGACGAATTCCAGCGCATACAGAGCGCCCGCGCACAGACCGGGTTTCCAGAGGGCCAGCGCACCACCGATCCGTTCGCGCCGCCAGATCATCACCAAACCGACCAGCACCCCCCCTAGGGCCGTGCGCACGCCAATCTGGAAGACGGGCGCAAAATCATCCGCCGTGGCTTTGAGCGCAATCTGCTGCATCGCCCAGATCAGGCACAACAGCAGCATGAGCCCGGAGGCCCGACCATCCATGGGTTGGCGGTGTTCCACGCAAGAACCTCTTGATCAAAGCCTGTATTGTAGGCGTCCGGCACGATCAGCCGGCTCTGCCGGCTGCTTTGAGCGGCGTTCCCCGCCCCTGCCCGCGACAGGGATTCGCTGGCTCCGGCAAGACGTCGGGTCTATGATGAACAAAGCATCAATCACCGCACCAGGAGCCGCCCATGGATTCGCCCATGTATCCCCACGCCACCGCCGATCTGGCTAAACGCCGCGCCGAGCTGGCCCCCGAACCGCTGGCTGCCTTCAAGGCGTTCAGCAAGGCGGTCTTTGCGCCGGGGGCCCTGGATGCCAAGACCAAACAATTGATCGCCGTCGCGGTGGCCCACGTAACCCAATGTCCATACTGCATCAAGGGCCACACAGAAGGCGCATCACGCGCCGGGGCCACGGATGCCGAAATCATGGAAGCCATCTGGGTGGCTGCCGAAATGCGTGCCGGCGGCGCCTACGCGCATTCCAATCTGGCGCTGCAAACCCTGGACGGCCTGCACGGCAAGGATCACGCCTGATCGCCAGGCCGTGAAACGTTTCCCTGGCCAGCAGCATCCAATGCAGTCCGGGCTTATTGGGGGGAGTAAAGTGGATACTCAAATTCCGCAGGATTTGACGAAAGAAAGCGATCTGTCGCTGATCGCCTGGTGCCGAGCCGGCAAGCTGCAGGCTTTCGACCTGCTGATGCGCCGGCACAACCAGCAGCTGTACCGGGCGGCCCGCAGCATCCTGCATGACGAAGCCGAAGCCGAAGACGCCGTCCAGGATGCCTGGTGGAAAGCCTACCAGCACCTGCAAGACTTTCGCGCCGACGCCCAGCCCGCCACCTGGCTGACCCGCATCGCCGTCAACGAGGCCTTGATGCGCCGCCGGCGAAACAAAACCCGCGAAGCCCACATCCAATCGGCATACCAGGTTTCTACTGACCCAGACAATATGCTTGCGCCCGGCTCCGACCTCCCCGCTTCCGACATCACACGCCCCGACCAATCCGCGTGGCGGGCGGAATTGCGTCACCAGATCGAGCGGCACATCGACGCGCTGCCCGATATCTACCGCACGGTCTTCATGTTACGCGGGGTCGAGGAAATGCCCGCCGCCGAGGTCGCTCAGATCCTGGGCATGCCGGAAGCCACTGTCCGGGTACGTTTCATGCGGGCCCGACGCTTGCTGCAAGACGCCTTGAAGCAGGATTTCGATCCCCACATCGGCCAAGCGTTCTCGTTTGCCGGAGAGCGCTGCAACCGCATCGTGGCGGGCGTGCATGCCAGAATGCGGGCGGCCGGCATCCGGCAGGATTGACCGATAAACGGCTGGCGAGCCAGCCGGTTTTCAAGGCACCTTGGCCAGCCAGTCTTGTGTGCCGAACTTTTCCTGGATCAGGCGTTCGGCTTGGGCCAGTTCATCGGCGGTCAAGACGTCATCCCGCAAGCCGTTGCGCTGCCGGAAAGCATCCAGCATGCGGGCAATGACGGCCTCTCGGGCCAAGCCCGTCTGGCTGCGCAGCGGATCCACCCGTTTGGCGGCAGAGGTCGTCCCTTTGTCCGACAGCTTTTCCCGACCAATGCGCAAGACCTGCAGCATCTTGGCGGCATCGATATCGTAGGCCATGGTCACATGGTGCAGCACCGCGCCGCCCCGGCGCGCCTGGGCGGCGCCGCCGATCTTGCCGCCTTCGGATGTGATGTCGTTCAGCGGTTGATACCAGGCTTTGATGCCCAGATCCCCCAGCGCCTGCAGCACGAAAGCATCCATATAAGCATAGGCGTCACGAAAACTCATGCCGTCCACCAGAGACAACGGCGCATAGATGGAATAAGTGATGGTATTGCCGGGCTCTACAAACATGGCGCCACCGCCGCTGATGCGACGCACCACCTGAATACCGTGCGCCTGGGCCGCATCCGCGTCTACTTCGTTTTTCAAAGACTGGAAGATGCCGATGATGACGGCAGGAGCCGCCCATTCCCAGATACGCAAGGTCGGCGCCCGACGCCCGGCGGCGACTTCGTCCAGCAGCACCTGGTCCAAAGCCATATGCTGCAGCGGCATCAAAGGTGCAGGATGCAGCAGCCGCCAATCGAAATCGGTCCAGTGACTGCGCGCAGAGGTGGTGTCGCTCATGCCAGCGCCCTCTGGATCACGACCGCAATGCCTTCCGCCGTCAGGCCGAACATCTGCACATCGGGGTTCAGGGCCTGGTTCACCGCCTGCGCCAGACCCGCCGCATCGGTGTGCGCCAGCAGTCCTTCCAATGCGGCATTGATGGCGTCCAGCGCCTCGGGGGGTTCCAGGAAGAAATCCCCCGACAAACGAACATTTTGAAGGCGGCCAGCCGCCACCTGCAGATCGACCACGACCAGTTTGCCGCCCGGAATCTTGTATTCACCGTGCCCAGGCTCAGGCCTCAGATTTGCGTCATTCATCTGTTTTCCCGTCTCTTGCGTGGGCTAAGATTGAAGCCTCACTGCACTGCCGCCATTATGACCGCGATCACCCCCGAAAAACAGGATTCCCCCCACGCGCAACCGGCAGAACCCCAGGCAGTCCCGCACCGGGGCTGGATCCTGACGGCGCTGATGCTGACCATGTCGCTGGCGGCCATGGACATCACCATCGTCGCCACTGTCATCCCGCAGATCGTCGGCGACCTGGGGGGATTCGACCGCTTCACCTGGCTGTTCTCCATCTATCTGCTGGCCCAGACCGTCACCATCCCCATCTATGGCAAGCTGGCGGACCTGTATGGCCGCAAGCCCGTGCTGATCGGCGGGTCCGCCCTGTTTCTGCTGGGGTCGGCCGCCTGCGCCCTGGCCTGGGGCATGATCCCGTTGATCGTCTTTCGCGCCATCCAGGGCCTGGGGGCCGGGTCCATCATGGCCACGGTCAATACCTTGGCAGGCGATCTGTATTCGACTCGCGAACGCGCCCGGGTGCAGGGCTGGCTGTCCAGCGTCTGGGGCATTGCCGCCATCGTCGGCCCCACCCTGGGTGGCGCTTTCGCCGAATACGCCACTTGGCGCTGGGTCTTCCTGATCAATCTGCCCATCGGCCTGGCCGCCATTGTCCTGATCGCCCGCTATCTGCACGAACAGGCGCCCGCCCGCCAGCACGCCATCGACTATGCCGGCGCCATCCTGATGATGCTGACAGGCGCCTTCGGTGTCTTCGGCCTGCTGCAAGGCGGCAATGCCTGGGGCTGGCTCTCCGCCCCCAGCCTGGCGACCTTTGCCTTGGTGGCCGTGCTGATGATCGCCACCGTGATGCGGGAACGGCGCGCTGCCGAGCCCATCATGCCCGGCTGGGTCTGGCGCCATCGGCTGATGCTGGGGTCGAACTTGGGGGTGCTGGGCATGGGCTTGGTCATGATGGCGCCGGGCACCTACTTGCCGGTATTCGCTCAATCCGTCATGGGTCTGGGGCCGATCAGCGCCGGTCTGGTGCTGGCCAGCATGAGTCTGGGCTGGGTGGCGGCATCGGCCTGGTCGGGACGCCTGTACCTGAGATTCGGCTTCCGGGACACAGCGCTGTTTGGCGGCGTGCTGATCCTGCTGGCGGTCCTGGGGTTCGTCTGGCTGCCGCCGCAACCCGCAAGCTGGCTGGTCACGGCGGATCAGATCCTGCTGGGGGCGGGCTTTGGAATGCTGTCCACACCCTTGCTGGTCGGCGTGCAGTCTGTCGTCCCCTGGCATCAGCGGGGCGTGGCGACCAGCGCCAATATGTGGTCACGCTACCTGGGCCAAAGCCTGGGGGCCGCCGTGGTCGGGACACTGTTCAACAATGCCATGCGCGACGCGCTGGACGCCGCCCCGGCTGCGCTGGACGGCGCCCTGCCCGGCGTGAATGGCGCGATCACGGCGCTGCAGACAGGACCGGCCGCATCCGCCAGCCGTCACTATCTGCTGGCGGCCTTTGATACGGCGACGCATCAGGTCTATGTGGGGATGATCGGCATTGCGCTGCTGACGCTGCTGGCTGTGCTGCTCATGCCGCGACACATCGACTAGGCGACCTGCTGATCAGGCTGCCTGGCTCACGCACAACAGATCCGGCAGATCCCGCAGCACTGTCTTGGCATCCAGTGAGCGCAGCGGCACGCTTGCGTCAGCCGGAATGCGGCCATCGACCTGCAGCATCTGGTAGCGCAGACAACAGACCCGCAGAAATGAGGTGAAGTTGCCGGTTTCGCCCCGATATTCCAGCAATTCGTCGTACAGGCGCTCGATCAGCTGCGTCACCCGCATGCCGTCGCGCTGCGCGATGTCTTCCAGCACTTGCCAGAACAGATGCTCCAGACGCACGCTGGTCGCCACGCCGTGCAGACGCAGCGAACGGCTTTCACTATCGTAGGACCGGGGATTGGCCCGGATGAAAATTTCACACATAGCACAGGCTCCTGAACAGGCGCTTCATCTCCTGATTGTAGAGACTGGCGCCGGTTCCAGGAATCAGTGCTGGATACGTGTGCCCAACACCGTCAGGAACTGAGCGATCCAGGCGGGGTGCGCAGGCCAGGCCGGCGCCGTCACCAGATTGCCATCCGTATGCGCCTGATCCACCGCGATATCGGCATATTGGCCGCCCGCCAGGCGGACTTCCGCTGCGCAGGCCGGATAGGCAGAACACGTGCGGCCCTGCAGCACGCCAGCCGCTGCCAACAGTTGGGCACCATGACAGATCGCTGCGATGGGCTTATTGGCCTTCTGGAAGTGCCGCACGATATCCAGCACACGCTCATCCATACGCAGGTATTCCGGCGCACGCCCCCCGGGAACGACCAGGCCGTCGTAGCTTGTCGCATCCACGGCATCGAAATCCTGATTCAGCGTGAAGCGGTGTCCGGGCTTTTCGCTATAGGTCTGGGCGCCGTCGAAATCGTGCACCGCCGTCGCAACCCATTCGCCCGCTTTTTTGCCGGGGCAGACTGCATCGACATGGTGACCTACCGCCAGCAAGGCCTGGAACGGCACCATGACTTCATAGTCCTCGACATAGTCGCCTACCAGCATCAACAATTTCTTGGCCATCATCTGTCTCCTGTTTCGAGTTATGGATAACAGGGTCATTGTGATGCTTTCGTTGGGGAGCCGGGTGGTATGCCTGTACCGCCTGCTGCAAAAGAGAAAAGCCATGTAAACATTATTTACATGGCTTCATTTCAATTGGCGGACAGGGTGGGATTCGAACCCACGGTACGGGGTTACCGTACGCCTGATTTCGAGTCAGGTACATTCGACCACTCTGCCACCTGTCCGGGTCACTGCGGTCAAGTCGGGCATTCTAGCACGGAATGCGTGCAGCCAAAATGCGCCGGCCACAACGCTGCCAGCGTCAGCGTCTGATACCAGGATTGTCCAAAGCTGACAAACCGCCTATAGTGAAAGCAGGCATGACAAGCTGCTGGAGGACATCATGAACATCCAAGCATTGCGCTTTGTGCTCGACATCGACGGCAACGGCGCCATCGCCGGTTGGGAAATCATCGATGCCCTGAAATGGGGATTCTCCCTGCCCGGCCGCTTGCTGGTCGAAGGCCTGGGCAACATCCCCATCATCGCCGACACCTTCAACATCCAGGCATCCGCCGCCACGGGCTACGCCAGCTTTCACAGCCTATTGGCCGCCGGCTCCAATCTGCTGTTCTGGGTGCTGCTTCTGTACGGCTTGACCCGCATCGGGGCGCGGCGCAGCACAGAATCCGCCGCCGAACCGCCTGCCACCCCAGGCCGGTCCCGTTACCGGGGTCCGCAGCCTAAAAAACACCATAGCTGACGACAGCGGATCGGCGTACCAGCGTCTGCTTATGCGCCGATCACTTCCAGCCCCCCCATATAGGGGCGCAACACGGGCGGGATGAGCACACTGCCGTCAGCCTGCTGATAGTTTTCCAGCACGGCGACCAAGGCACGCCCTACCGCCAGCCCCGAACCATTCAGGGTATGCAGGTATTCCGGTTTGGCCTTGGGGCCCTCGGGGCGGAAACGTCCCTGCAGGCGGCGGGCCTGGAAGTCCAGGCAGTTGGACACAGAGGAAATTTCGCGCCAGGTGTTCTGCGCCGGCAGCCAGACTTCCAGGTCATAGGTCTTGGCCGACCCGAATCCCATATCGCCTGCGCACAGCAGCACAACCCGATAGGGAAGCCCCAGCGCCTGCAGCACATGCTCGGCATGACCGACCATGTCATCCAGCGCCTGCCAGGACTGTTCGGGATGCACGATCTGCACCATTTCCACCTTGTCGAACTGGTGCTGGCGAATCAGGCCGCGCAGATCACGGCCGCCGCTGCCGGCTTCCGAACGGAAGCACGGCGTATGCGCCGTCAGCTTCAGCGGCAGATCCTGCGCATCCAGGATGCGGTCGCGCACCGTGCCGGTGAGCGGAATTTCCGCCGTCGAAATCAGGTACAGGTCTTCGGCTTGGCCCTCGTCGTCGGGCGTGCTGCCCTGCCCGCCCCGGGTCACCGAGAACATATCGTCCTTGAACTTCGGCAACTGGCCGGTGCCAAACAGCGTGGAACTGTTGACGATGTAAGGCGTATAGCATTCCTGGTAGCCATGCTCGCCCGTCTGCAGATCCAGCATGAATTGCGCCAGCGCGCGATGCAAGCGGGCGACAGGACCACGCAACATCATGAAGCGCGCGCCCACCAAAGACCGGGCCGCCTCGAAATCCAGGCCCAGGGGTTCTGCCAAGGCCACATGGTCCCGCGGCTCAAAGCCCAGACTGGCAGGGTTGCCGGCGGCATCGGCTGCGCCCGGCAGCCAACGCCGCACTTCGACGTTGTCGGCCTCGGAGACCCCATCGGGCACGCTGTCATCCGGCAAATTGGGAATGGTCATCAGCCACTGGGACAATTCCTGCTGCACGTCGCCCAGGTCCTGCTCCAGGGCCTTCAGGCGATCAGGAATTGCCTGGGACTCCGCCAGCACGGCGGACGCATCCTGGCCCTGGGATTTCAATTGGCCGATCTGCTTGGCCAGCGCGTTGCGGCGGGCCTGCAATTCTTCCGTCTGCACCTGGACGGCCTTGCGGCGGGCTTCCAGTGCATGATAGCGGTCCGTATCGAAGCTCAGGCCGCGACGGCCCAAGGCGTGCACGACGCGGTCCAGGTCCTTGCGCAGCAGATTGGTATCTAACATAGTGGTGGGCAGGTAATGGAAATCCCGAGTATTGTATTAAATTAAGCCATCGGCATTCCGATATCCGGTCTGATCACCGCGCAGCAAGCGCCTGACGGGCCAGCCAGCCCGCTATTTGACGGCTCAGAACACACCCCATGCAGGACACCATCCGCTATATCCCCGCTGCAGAATTGACGGCATCCCCCTGGAAAAACGGCGGCGGCACCACACGCCAGATCGCCATTTTCCCGGCGAACGCCACGATGGATGATTTCATCTGGCGCATCAGCGCTGCCGACGTCGCCGCCGACGGGCCTTTTTCCTATTGGGAAGATATCGATCGCATTCTGGTCCTGACCCAGGGCGGCCCGATGCATCTGCACCGGCCGGACACTGGCCAGGACACCGTGCTGGAGACCGGCGCACGGCTGTATTTCGCGGGCGAAACCCCTTATATGGCCACCCTGCGGACAGGCCCAGCCAGAGACTTCAACCTGATGTTGCGCCGCAAGCAGGCGCACGGCTGCGTCGACATGCGCAGCGGCCCCCAGAAGCTGCCCTTGCGGCCGGGCGACACGATCCTGCACTGCGTGCAGGGGCGATTCCAGACCGGACTGCCAGCCCATCTGGGGGGCGATCGCATCCTGGAGCCGGGAGATACCCTGCACATCACGCTGGATTACGTGCCGTTCTTTCCCCTGATCCTGACCCCGCTGACGCCGGATGCGCGTCTGGCCGACGCGCGGGTGAATCTGTATCCTCAGCGATAGACCGGCAAGACATCCAGCACGTCGGGCGACAACAGATGAAAGCCCGCTGCCAGCACGCCATAGATCAGCACGATCCAGACCAAGCCCGCACGGCTGCTGCCCGCCTTGAATTCCATCAAGGCCGGGATGATCACCGACCAGATGGCCGCCGCAAAACCGGCAAAGCCGATCGCCATGATGAAACCATCCGGAAAAACCGCGCCGGCCAGCACCGGCGGAGCAAAAGCCACCAGCGCCGTCTTGACCCTGCCGGACAAAGTATCGTCGAAGGAACAGGCGTCGGCGATATAGTCGAACAAGCCCAACCCGGCGCCCAGGAATGACGTCACCACAGCCAGAAAGGCAAAGACCGACACCGTCCGCCCCAGCCACGCATCGGCGCGCACCTGTTCCACCGCCGCCAGGTAATGGCTGATATTGCCCCCCTGCGCGTACACCTGCCGCATGTCGTCGCGTCCCAGCACCCCGAATCCCATCAGGATCCAGGCGGCATAGAACAGCGCCGCAATCAGCAGGCCATAGGCGATGCAGCGACCGATGCGACGTTCATCGGGGCCGTAGTATTTCACCAGACTGGGCACGCTGGCATGAAAGCAGAAGGACGTCAGGAAATACGGCAGGGTCGCCAACAGATACCAGGCCTTGGGCAGTGCATCGGGCGCTGCGAACGCGGCATCCTGCAAATGGCTGGTCTGAAAGGCGGGCAGCATGCCCGCCAAGGCCGCGACGAAAGCGATCACCATCCCCGCCATCAGCACGACCGAGAGGCGATCCACGACGCGAGTGCTCCAGAAGATGCAGCCCGCCAGCAGCAGACCGAAGCACAGGCTGACCAGCCCCTGCGGCCAGGACAGGCCCAGGCTGTGTTCCAGCGTGGCGCCGCCCCCGCTGGTATAGGCATACATCAGCATGTACAGCACGAAGCCGACGGACAGCCCGTTCAGCAGATTCCAGCCCCGCCCCAGCGTGCCGCGCACGACAGTATCGAAGCTGGCGCCAGGGGCGTAGCGCAGATTCGCCCGCAGGATCATCAAGGCGCTGGCCCGCATCATGCAAAACGACAGGGCCAGCACGATCAAGGTCCATCCGGTCCACATGCCCGCCGCGATGATTGGCAGCGTCAGCATGCCAGCGCCGATCACGGTACCGGCAACGATCATGGTGCCGCCCAGGATGGATGGCGAGGAATGCCCCGGATGCGGGGCGGTCTTGCGATTCAACAGTGTTCTCCAGGGCCTGCTTCCGTCAGGCGAAGGCGGGATTGTAGAGTACCTGGCCGTCGCGCCGCGCTACCCATCCAGCGCCTTATCCGCCGCCGCCTGCGCATGAATCGCCGTCGTATCGAACAGCGGCACGCGGGCGTCCTGCGGGCCGACCAGCAAAGAAATTTCCGTGCAGCCCAGGATGATGCCCTGTGCGCCTTGATCAGCCAGTTTGTGCATCACGGCGCGGTAGGCTTGGCGTGACGTGTCTTCAATGCGGCCCAGGCACAGTTCTTCATAAATGACGCGATGCACCAAGGCCCGGTCTGCGGAGTCCGGCACCAGGACCTGAATGCCGTGCTGATCCTGCAGGCGATCACGGTAAAAGGGCTGCTCCATGGTGAATGCAGTACCCAGCAAACCGATGCGGTCCAGACCCGCCTGGCGGATGGCGGCCGCCGTCGGATCGGCGATGTGCAACAACGGAATTCGGACGGCGGATTCGATGGCGGGCGCAACCTTGTGCATGGTGTTGGTGCACAGTACCAGGAAGTCGGCGCCGGCCCGTTCCAGCATTCGGGCGGCATCCGCCAAAATGGCGCCCGCGGCATCCCAGTCGCCGGCATGCTGCAGCCGTTCAATCTCGGCGAAATCCACGCTATACAACACGATTTTGGCGGAATGCAGGCCGCCCAGCCGCGTTTTGACGGCCTCGTTGATCTGACGGTAGTACGGCACGGTGGATTCCCAGCTCATGCCGCCGATCAGGCCGATAGTTTTCACAGGCTTCGTCACATTTCACCCTGTACTGATTTTTTATTGGAAAGAGCAGCTGCCCGGATCAATCCCGTGTGTCTTCATCCCACTGGCGCAGTTGCGCCAATTTTTCACCGATTTTCAGCTCCAGGCCACGGGGCGCAGGTTGATACCAGCCAGGCTCCGGGATGCCGTCGGGCAGATAGGTTTCCCCCGCCGCATACGCATTGGGTTCATCATGGGCATAGCGGTACGCATGACCATAACCCAGTTCCTTCATGAGCTTCGTCGGCGCATTGCGCAGATGCACCGGAACCTCGCGGCTCTTGTCCTGCTTCACGAAAGCCCTTGCCTGGTTGTAGGCCATATAGCCCGCATTGCTCTTGGCGGCGACCGCCAGGTAGATGACGGCCTGTCCCAAGGCCAATTCGCCTTCGGGACTGCCCAGCCGCTCATAGGTCAGCGCAGCATCGTTGGCAATCTGCAGGGCGCGGGGGTCAGCCAGGCCGATGTCTTCCCAGGCCATGCGCACGATGCGGCGCGCCAGATATCGCGGATCGGCGCCACCATCCAACATGCGGGTCAGCCAGTACAGCGCGGCATCGGGGTGGGATCCGCGCACGGATTTGTGCAAAGCGGAAATCTGATCATAGAAATTGTCGCCGCCCTTGTCGAAGCGACGGGCGTTCAAAGTCAGGGCGTTCTGGATGAAATCGGCATCGATCCGGCTGACGCCGCTGGCGCCTGCCGCCGTCTGGCACTGCTCCAGCAGGTTCAAGAGCCGCCGGGCATCGCCATCGGCATAGCCCACCAGCGTATCGACCGCCAGATCATCAAACACCAGATCGCCCATGGCCTGGGACTGCGCCCGCTGCACCAGATGGCGCAATTCCTCTTCCGACAAAGGCTTCAGCACGTAGACCTGGGCGCGCGACAGCAAGGCGGAATTGACCTCGAAGGACGGGTTTTCCGTCGTCGCGCCGATAAAGGTCACCAGACCGCTTTCCACAAAAGGCAGCAAGGCATCCTGCTGGGACTTGTTGAAACGGTGGATTTCATCGACGAACAGGATGGTGGGCTGGCCCTGCATCTGATGCTGCTCGGCCTGCGCCATGGCGGCACGGATGTCCTTGACGCCGGAAAACACCGCCGACAAGGCGATGAAGGCGCAATCGAAGGCTGTGGCCATCAGCCGCGCCAGCGTGGTCTTGCCCACCCCCGGCGGCCCCCAGAAGATCATGGAATGGGGTTTGCCGGACTGAAAGGCCAGACGCAGCGGTTTGCCCTCGCCCAACAGGTGGGACTGGCCGATGACCTCGTCCAAGGTGCGGGGGCGCAGGGCCTCGGCCAAGGGCGCATGCGCTGAACCGACAGGCGCGCCCCTGCTGCCGCTGCCGGACGGCAGAGGCGCCCCCCCCAGCAGATCCCCCTGGGTCGCCATCAGTTCATCTTGACCAGATCCGCGCCCTGAGGCACCGTGAACTGGAACTGGGAGGCAGGGATGCCGGGATTCGCTTTCAAATCGGTAAAGGTGATGCGCGAAGTCTGACCAAAGGCATCCAGCAATTCCAGGCGTCTGGGCAGGCCATCGGCAAAGCCGATATCCACGTGGGTAAAGCCCGCGTCCGGGGTCTTGGGCGCTGCGCGCAGCCACTGCAAGCCATCGCGGTCAGGCTGGGCCTGCACTGTAAAAGCATCGTCCAGCGACCCGGAACCGAACAACAGCGCCGCCGGCGATGCGCCGATCGCCTGCCCGGCCTTGCGTTCCGTGACCTGCTCCAGGTCCGGATCGTACTGATAGACACGCTGTCCATCGGACACGATCAGCTGGGCATAGGGTTTGACGACCTGCCAGCGGAATTTGCCCGGGCGCTGAAAGGCGAAAGTCCCTGTCTGAACGCGCTCGACGCCATTCTGGGCGGCTTGCGCCTGCTGGAACTGGCCCGTGGCGGACTTGACCTTGTCGACGAAGGTCTGCAGCTGCACCTGAGCCGTATCCACAGCCCAGGACACGCTTGGCAGCCCGGTCAGGCCAGCCACCAAGACAGCCGCCGCCAACATGCGGCGGTGACGCGGAAAATCAATATTCATATTGGTCACTCGTTCTCGGCGGCTTGGGCCGGCACCAGAATATCGCGATTGCCGTTGGGCTGCTGCGGGCTGACGAGCCCGCTGCGTTCCATCTGTTCCAGAATCCGCGCCGAACGGTTGTAACCGATGCGCAGATTGCGCTGCACGAAGGAAATCGAAGCCCGGCGGCTGCGCAGCACGACTTCGACGGCCTGATCGTACAGCGGGTCGTTTTCCTGATCCGCGAAGCCGGTGACGGAGCTGAGGCCATCGCCGGTTTCACCCTCCAGAGCGCCCTCCAGCAGACCTTCGATGTAATCGGGCTCGCCTGCTTCCTTCAGGGAGTCGACCACGCGGTGGACCTCGTCGTCATGAACGAAAGCGCCATGAACGCGGGTGGGTACGCTGGTGCCGGGCGGCTGATACAGCATGTCGCCCTGACCCAGCAGGGTTTCCGCGCCCATCTGATCCAGGATGGTGCGGGAATCGATCTTGGACGACACCTGAAAGGCGATGCGAGTAGGAATATTGGCCTTGATCAGACCCGTGATGACGTCCACGCTGGGGCGCTGCGTCGCCAGGATCAGGTGGATGCCGGAGGCCCGCGCTTTTTGCGCCAGGCGGGCGATCAGTTCCTCGACTTTTTTGCCCACCACCATCATCAGATCCGCCAATTCGTCGATGACCACGACGATCATGGGCAGGGTGCTCAGCGGTTCGGGCGCATCCGGCGTCAAGGAAAAAGGATTGGGGATCGGCTGTTCCTGTTTCTGCGCTTCGCGGATCTTGGTATTGAAGCCGGACAGGTTGCGCACCCCCAGCTTGCTCATGAGCTTGTAGCGCTTTTCCATTTCGGCCACGCACCAGTTCAGCGCGTTGGCCGCATGGCGCATATCGGTGACCACGGGCGCCAGCAGATGAGGAATGCCTTCATAGACGGACATTTCCAGCATCTTAGGGTCGATCAGGATCAGGCGCACCTGACTGGCATCGGCCTTGTACAGCAAGGACAGGATCATGGCATTGATGCCCACGGATTTGCCCGACCCCGTCGTGCCGGCCACCAGCAGGTGGGGCATTTTCGCCAGATCAGCCACGACCGGGTTGCCCGCGATGTCCTTGCCCAGCGCCATGGTCAGCAGCGAGGCGCTGCTGTGGTAGACCTGGGACCCCAGAATTTCGGACAGGCGCACCATCTGGCGACGCGGATTGGGCAGTTCCAGGCCCATCAGGTTTTTACCCGGAATGGTTTCCACCACCCGGATGCGCACCAGACTGAGCGCTCGCGCCAGGTCTTTGGCCAGATTGACGATCTGGCTGCCCTTGACCCCGGTGGCCGGTTCGATTTCATAGCGGGTGATGACCGGGCCGGACTGGGCCGACACCACAGTGACGCTGACACCGAAATCCGACAATTTCTTTTCGATCAGGCGCGAGGTGTATTCGATGGTTTCCGGCGAGACGGTTTCCTGGGCCTGTTCGACGGGATCCAGCAGGGACAGGGCCGGCAGGCCACCCTGGGCCGGGTCCTCTTTGACGGTGAACAGCGCCTGCTGCTTTTCCTGCTGTACGCGCGGGGATTTGGGTACCGTCGTCACGGTGGGCTCGATGCGCACCGGCTGCTCGTGCACCAGCTGCGTCTGGCGGGTCTCGACCAGTTCCTGGCGTTCCGCCTGCGCGGTCATACCGGCCCGGCGGTCCTGCCAGGCGTTTTTTAAATCCAGCAGGCGGCGCGCGCCCGATTCCAGATAGAACCCGACCCGTTCGGACACATTCAGCCAGGAAAACCCGAAGAACAGGCTGGACCCCATGACGATGAAGGCCAGCAGCAACAAGGCGCCCCCTGCCTGGCCCGCTGTTTGGGCCAACAACCCCGCCAGCAGATGACCCAGCTGTCCGCCCGCGCCGGCGGGCAGCGCAGCCCCCCAGCTTTGCAGGCGCAAGGCCTCGATACCCATGCAGCCCAGAAACAGCAAGGTGAACCCGATGCCGACTTCCCAGCGCACCCGCGGCAGCAGTTCGGGGACTTTGGATGGCAGCACCACACGGGTCAGGCGATAGAACCCGGCCGCGACGTGGCGCAACATCAGCAGCACCCACAACCAGGCCGATGCGCCAAACAGATACAGCATCAGATCGGCCACATAGGCGCCGAACGTCCCGCCCCAGTTCTGGGTGGCGCCGATGGTCAGGGAATGCGACCAGCCCGGATCGGACCGGTGCCAAGTCGCCAGGACCAGGATCAGCCAGCCGGCCACTGCCGCCAGCAGGATCCAGCGGGCCTCGCGCAGCAAACCGCTGAGGCGCACCTGCAAGGGTGAAGGGCCGTTGCGCACATTGCGCGAGGAACGGGAGGAGGTCACCGGAATTCTAGCCATCTCGCCATTATAATTGGCAGGTCGATGATGAATGGATTTTCTGTGATGTCTACTGCAAAACACGCGAAAGTGATGATTCTGGGCTCGGGTCCGGCCGGTTATTCCGCGGCGGTCTACGCCGCGCGCGCCAACCTGTCCCCGGTGCTGATCACCGGCCTGGAACAGGGTGGGCAGCTGATGACCACCACCGAGGTCGATAACTGGCCCGCTGACGTAGCCGGCGTCCAGGGGCCTGACCTGATGCAGCGCTTCATGGAACACGCCCAGCGCTTCAACACCGAAATGGTATTCGACCATATCGCCAGCGTCGATCTGTCCAAGCGGCCTTTTGTCCTGAACGGCGACACGGGCGCCAGCTATACCTGCGACGCCCTGATCATCGCCACCGGCGCCTCGGCGCAATACCTGGGCCTGGAATCCGAACAGTCCTTCATGGGGCGCGGGGTCTCCGCCTGCGCCACCTGCGACGGATTTTTCTACAAGAACCAGGACGTGGTGGTGGTCGGCGGCGGCAATACTGCGGTCGAAGAAGCCCTGTATCTGTCCAACATCTGCCGCACCGTCACCCTGGTGCACCGGCGCGACAAATTCCGCGCCGAACCCATCCTGGTCGACAAATTGATGGACAAGGTCGACAACGGCAATATGCGCCTGAAGCTCTTTCATGAGCTGCAGGAAGTCCTGGGCGACGAGTCCGGCGTCACCGGCGCCCGCCTGGTCAGCACGCAGACCGGCCAGACCGAAGACCTGGCCGTCACCGGGACCTTCATCGCCATCGGCCACAAGCCCAACACGGCCATCTTCGAAGGCCAGCTGGCCATGGAAAACGGCTACATCACGACGCGCAGCGGCCTGCAAGGGCTGGCGACCATGACCTCAGTATCAGGGGTGTTCGCTGCCGGCGACGTACAGGATCATGTCTACCGCCAGGCCATCACCAGCGCCGGCACCGGCTGCATGGCCGCCCTGGACGCACAGCGTTGGCTGGAGAATGAAGGACATTAAGCCGACGCTGGCGGATTTGCGCCGCCTGCGGGCGGCGGCACAAGAAGCGGCGTCATCCCGTGCGACCATCCCGCCTGCTGCCTCCAGCAGCGGGACGGCGGCGGCGCATCACCCCGAGAGCCCGCCGCTGGCTGCCAGCGACCGGGCCCTGTTTCGCCAGGCCATGCGCTTCGTGCAGCCCTTGCCGGACCAGGGACCTCGGGCGCGAGTCCTGCTGAGCCATCTTCCCGACGCCCAGCTGCGGACCCGGCGTGAACACGCACAAGGCGGGCCAGAGGTCCCCCAGTTGCCCCTGCCCCCCCGACAGCGGCATCATCGTCAAGCCGCCTTCGATCCGGAGGCCGGAGAATTCCTGCAGGCGGGCTGCGGGCCGGATCTGCTGCGCGGCCTACGACGCGGAAAATGGATCGCCCAGGCGACGCTGGACCTGCACGGCAGTACTGCCGACGAAGCCCGCGAACGCCTGGACCGGTTCCTGCTGTCCTGCCTGGAACACGGCATCCGCTGTGTGCGTATCATCCACGGCAAAGGCATCGGATCGCGCCAGGGAGAACCCATCCTGAAAGCCGCCGTTCGCCAGCACCTCAGCCGCCTGGAAGCCATCCAGGCCTGGGTCCAGGGCGGCGAGCGCGACGGCGGCGCAGGCGCCGTCACCGCCCTGCTGCGCCTACCAGCCCCCTAACCGCAGGCCCGCTGCCCGCCGTTTTCCGCATGCAGCCCTTTCACATCGGACGCTTGATATTCTTATGAACCCCAGCTGGACATACCTGATCATTGCCATCGTGGCCGAAGTCATCGCCACATCCGCCCTGAAGGCATCCGCCGGTTTTACCCGCCTGATGCCGTCCGCCATCACGATCATCGGCTATGGACTGGCGTTTTATCTGCTGGCGCTGGCCCTGAAAACCATCCCCGTGGGCATCGCCTACGCGGTCTGGTCCGGCGTCGGCATTGTCGCCATCGCCGCCATCGGCTATTTCGTGTTTGATCAGACCCTGGATGCCGCTGCCCTGATCGGCATCGGCCTGATTCTGGCCGGCGTGCTGGTGTTGAATGTGTTTTCGGCAGCTGGCGGGCACTGAATAATGAACAGGGCCGGTGATCAGATCACCGGCCCCGCCAGATTTTCTTTTTTATGGATACTGCCTACAAATGAAAGCGCTATCTGCGCAGCGCCATTGCCCCAAAGGGCTGTCTCCTCACCTGCATGAGCAGCATTATGCAGGTTGCAACACCCGCTGACACCTAGGGAAGTCCCTAGGGAATCCCCTGACGGATTATCGTAGCCTGTGAACAGCGCCTTTTCATCCCACTAGGAACACTCATGGACGCCACCTTGCTGATCGACCGCCGCACACATGATCTGGGAGGCGGACTGATCGTCGGCCGCGTGCTGCCCTACCGCAAACGCCGCATGGTCGGCCCCTTCATCTTCCTGGATCACCTGGGGCCGCTGGATCTGGCGCCCGGCATTCCCAAAGCGCTGGACGTCAGGCCCCATCCGCACATCGGCCTATCGACCGTGACTTATCTGTACAGCGGCGCCATCACCCATCGCGACAGCTTGGGGTTTGAACAGGAAATCCGCCCCGGAGAAGTCAATTGGATGACCGCCGGCAGCGGCATCACCCACAGCGAGCGTCTGGAATACGCCCGCAGCCATGGCGCTCACATGCACGGCATCCAGGCCTGGGTCGCCCTGCCCCAGGAAGCCGAGGAAACCGCCCCCTGTTTTCATCATCACCACGGCCCCGAGCAATTACCGGAAGTCCACGAAAACGGCGTCGCCAGCCGCCTGATCGCCGGGTCCATCGATGGCGACACGGCGCGGGTCCAGACCCATTCCCCCCTGTTCTACCTGCATTGGGAGATGGATGCCGGCGCCCGTCGCAGCCTGAGCGCCCAATACCCGGAACGCGCCGTCTACGTCGCCCGAGGCGAAGTCGAACTGGATGGCTATATCCTGCCCGAAGGCCGGATGCTGGTGCTGGCTGCCGGCAGCAGCGCCCAGATTACCGCACGGCAGCCATCCACCCTGATGCTGCTGGGGGGCGACCCCATCGGCGAACGCTTCATTTACTGGAACTTTGTCTCTTCATCCAAAGACCGCCTGGAACAGGCCCGCGAGGACTGGCGGGCGCAGCGGATGACACTGCCGGTCGGCGACGATCAGGAATTCATCCCGCTGCCGGAAGACCCTCCAGGCAGCAGATAAGCCATCAGGACGGCGGCCATTCGTGCGCCGGACCGGGTCTGCCGAACAGGAACCCCTGGGCCTGCACGCAGCCCATGGCCAGCAAAGTGTCGCGCTGGACAGCGGTTTCCACCCCTTCGGCAACCACATCCAGATCCAACGATTTGGCCAGGCTCAGCACGGCGGATACGATCGCCGTGCTGCGCGGCTGTTGCCCCCGCCCCAAGGGATCGATGAAGGACCGGTCGATTTTCAAGGTCCTGAGCGGGAAACGATGCACGTGGCTGAGCGAGGAATACCCGGTGCCGAAATCATCCAGGGCGATGCGAATACCGGCTTCATGCAGATTGCCCAGAATCTTGCCGGCTGCATCCGGGTCCGACAGCAGGGTGCCTTCGGTGACTTCGATGCAGAGCTGATGCGTTGCAATGCCGGTCTGCGCCATCATGTCCAGCAGACGCTGGGGGAAATTCCGGCTGTGAAAATGATGCGGGGAAATGTTGATGTTCAGCACCTGCTGATCCCCCAGAAAGCCCCGCACCGCCTGGCAAGCCAGACGATACATATGCCAGTCGATGGCTTCGATCAGGCCGGTTTCCTCTGCCGCAGGCAGGAAATCCCCCGGCCCCAGCAGGCCCCGTTCGGGATGCTGCCAAC
This sequence comes from Castellaniella sp., assembly GCF_034675905.1. Lineage (GTDB taxonomy): Bacteria > Pseudomonadota > Gammaproteobacteria > Burkholderiales > Burkholderiaceae_B > Castellaniella. Next base: position 225,448 of record NZ_JAUCCV010000002.1, read on the forward strand.
GGATCAAGGCTTCATACCCTGTCACGCTGGCATCGGCCAGACGCACGATAGGCTGAAAATAAGGGACGAACTGGCCGTCGTCCAGCGCCGTACGCATCTGCTGTTCCAGATCCAGCACGTTCATGGCGGACGCATGCAGTTTTTCATCAAACAGGACAAAGCGCTGCCGGCCCGCGGCCTTGGCGCGATACAAAGCCGTATCGGCATCATGCAAGAGTTGATCGACCGTCTGATAGCCCGGATGGCTCATGGCAATGCCGATGCTGACCGACACGTGCAGGGTCCGGTCGTCAATCAGAATTGCCTGGGCCATTTTGGCCTGAATGCGCTGCGCCACCTGGCAGGCTGTAGATGGCTGGGGACAATTTTCCAGCAGAATGGCGAATTCATCCCCCGACAGCCGGCCCACGACGTCGGGCGGTCGCACGCAATCGGCTATGCGCGCTGCGACTTCGCGCAGGACTGCATCGCCTACCAGGTGACCCAGCCCGTCGTTGAACAGTTTGAAGCGGTCCACGTCCAGGTACAGCAGCGCAAAGCGCCCGCCGCGCTGCCGGGCGCTCAAGGCGCGTTCCAGCCGGTCGCGCAGGTATAGCCGGTTGGGCAGGCCCGTCAAAGGATCATGCATGACCTGATGCCGCAGCTGCTGCTGCGCCTGTTCCCGCACCGTGATCTCTTGGCGCAGTTCCAGCGTCCGGTCCAGCACCCGCTGTTCCAGCTGGGCATTCAAGGCCTGCAAAGCCTCGTCCTGCTGACGCCTTTGCAAGGTATTGGCGATCTGATAGGACACGAAGGTCAGCAGATCGGCATCCTGCGGCGTGTAATACAGGTTCTCGCGGTAGCTTTGCACCACGACGACGCCCATGACGCCCTTTGAGCTCAACAAAGGCGCACCCAGCCAGCAGACGGATTCCTGGCCGTAGGTGGCGGCATCTACTTCGCTTCGGGCCATCAAGGCGCTGATTTCCGCCCTGTTCATCAGCACGGTCTGCCCGCCCCGGATGGCGTATTCGCTCATGCCGTCCCCCAAGGGCCGGGTCTCCAATTTTGCGCCGGTGTCGTCCACGTAGTAGGGGAAATCCAGCTGCCGGTGATCCTCCGACACCAAAGCGATATAAAAATTTTCAGCATTGAGCAGCTCACCGACCGCCAGATGGATGCTGCGATAGAAAGTCTCGTTGCCTTCCTGACTATGGCTGAGCGCTGCAATGCGATAGAGCGTCGTCTGCAGATGCGCCGCCCGCTCGCGTTCGAACACCTGTTCCTGCAAGCGGGCATTGACGCTGGCCAATTCCCGGGTACGGTCCGCGACCCGGCGTTCCAGAGCTTCCTGACTTAGTTTTCGCTCGACTGCATTGAGCACGTGCTCGGCGACGAACGCCAGCACGTTCTGATCGGACTGTGTATACCCCCGGCCTGCTTCATAGCTCTGCACCGTCAGAACGCCGAACACCTGGCCATCACGGCGCATCGGCACCCCCATGAAATCCACCGAAGGCGTCCCCACCGCACGGCTGCGATCCAGCCCCAGATCCCGGGCGATTTCATCAGATGCGCCCCGCCGGGGCAGCCCATGGCGGATCAGGGCCAGGGTGATGGTGTTGTGCAGCTGTTCCGCCGTGAATTCCTGGTCAGGCCGGTACAGTTGACCATCCATGACATCGGCAAAATAGATGAAACGGATGGTCTGGCCCTGAGGATCGTACAGGGCGATATAAAAATTTTCGGCGTACATCAACTGAGCGATGATGCCGTGCAGAGCCTTCAGCAGGCTTTGCACGTCCAGCTCCGACGCCGCCATGTTGGCGATAGCGAACAGCGCCCGCTGTAAACGTTCGGATTGCTCCAGCCGCAGCACTGAAGCCTGCAAGCGTTCAACGGCCTGTGTATCTGTCAATTCCCGCTGGTCGTCATGCGCCGCCTGGCGCGGGCGGCTCATGGATTTCCCGGTAGCACTGCGGCTGCTTGGCACGACATGTAAATTTCCCTCCCGGAATCAAGTTTTCAGGGATTCTACAAGGCTGGCCGGAAAATGCGAAGAATCGACCACCCCTGCGCAGCCGTCGCCGCGCGTCGATCCCCTGCTACTGAATCACACGACCAGCCGCTCCAAGGCGCCATTGGCCAGAGCCTGCCGGGGAAGGCCGCCACGCCGCTGCTCAAGCACCAGCTTCAGCCCACCCAACCACGCGCCATGGCCAAAGACCAGCACCGGCCCCGGCGCGGATCTTGCACGATCCCGCACCCGTGTGATGCGGGCGATGAAATCATCCATCGTTTCGCCAAGCGGCAGGCTGTGCAACGCGTTCTCCCAGCCCCCTGGGTGAGCGGCCTCCATCTCGCCCCAGGTTTTACCCTCCCATTCGCCGAAAGCGATTTCGGCCAGATCGGGATCCGCCTCGGCATCGGGAAAACCATGCAGGACCGCCGTCTGGCGCGCCCTGCGCAGGGGCGAGGTCAGAACCAGGGCAAACTTCCGGCCCGCCAGCGCCTGCCGGTTAGCAAGCAGCATGGCAAGATCTTGAGAGCCCATCGGGTCATCCAGCGCAATATCGCGCTGACCCTGTAAACGCCCCTGGCTATTCCACGGAGTCCGGAAATGCCGGATGAACCAAAATTCCGCCATTGCTGCTTAATCCGTCAACAGCGGAGCGCTGTGGCTGTCAATCGTCAGAGAAACCGGAGCGCCCTGATCATGAGGCGGCACACCGGTGGCATGCAGCGTATCCACGATGATCTGACCGTCTGAAGTAGCCACCAAGTAGCGGATCTGACTACCCAGGAACTCGCGGTGAACAACCGTCCCCTGAATGGCGCCGCCCGATGTCACCAAACGGATATTCTGCGGACGCAGCACGATAAGGTTGGCCTTGGCAACAGGATTGTCAATCGTCAAACGCTGGCCGCCTGCAGTCAGGAAGTCTTCGCTCTGCATGGCGCCTTTCAGGATATTGGCAGTACCCAGAAAGCCTGCCACAAAGGCATTTGCAGGGTGATCATAAAGCGCTTGGGGCGTTCCGATCTGCTGGATCACGCCCTTGTCCAGCACCGCCATCCGGTCCGAGGTGGTGTTTGCTTCTTCCTGATCATGCGTCACGAAGATCGTGGTCAGCCCCAGCTTACGTTGCAGCGCCAGCAGCTCGCGCCGCATCTGGACGCGCAGCGCGGCATCCAGGTTCGATAAAGGTTCATCCAGCAGCAGCACTTGCGGTTCGATCGCGATGGTGCGGGCCAGCGCCACACGCTGTTGTTGACCTCCCGACAATTGCGCCGGCATACGATCAGCCAAGTGCAGCAAATCCACGGTATCCAGAGCCGCCTCGACCTTGGGACCGATTTCTTGCGCGGACATCTTGCGCTCCTCGAGGCCGAAGGCAACGTTCCTGCGTACCGACATATGAGGCCAGAGCGCATAAGACTGGAAGACCATGCCCACGTTGCGTTTCCATGGCGGCAGCGCAGCGACATCGCGGTCCCCGATCAGGATGCGACCGCGCGGCGTCGGACCAAAGCCCGCGATGGCGCGCAGCAGCGTCGACTTTCCGGACCCAGAGGGCCCTAGGAAGGCAAAAAACTCACCCGGTTCGATCACCATATTGATGCCTTCCAGCACTTTGGTGTCTCCGAAGGACAGGTGCAAATCCTCGATACGGATGCCTGCTTTAGTATGTGTCATTTTTGTCTCCTTCGCCTAATCCTGCCCGCCGCTGGCCATAGCCTGCCGCGCGCGTTCGCGTTCGATGATGCGCTGTGAAAGAAATGTGCCCAGCGCCACAATCACGACGGCCACAATGCCAAGAGCAGCTCCAGGCCCGCGCCCGGCGGGCGATTGCATGTAAAGATAAATACCGTAAGCCAGAGGCGCATCAGAGGATTGGGCAACCAGCATGATCGTCGCTGACAATTCCACCGCCGCCGTGGCGAAGCTGGTGACGAAACCGGCCAGAATGCCCCCTGCCATCAGCGGCACCACGATGCGCCGGATAGTGCTGGTGCGAGATGCACCCAAGCTTTCAGCTGCTTCTTCGAGCGACAGCGCAATCTGTTGCAGCGCTGCCATGCATGCCCGCAGCGCGTAAGGCAAGCGGCGCACCGCCAGCGCCACGATGATGATGCCCCAGAAACTGGACATCTGACCCAAACCGAAGGGGAGTTCGATGCCATGGAACATCCGCAGATAACCGATGCCCAGCACCACGCCCGGCACCGCGAGTGCGGCCGTCGCCATGTAGTCCAGCCATTTGCGCCCGGCCAGTTTGGTACGGATCACAATATAAGCAATGGCCGTACCCAGCACCACATCGATCACTGCGGCCGAACCCGCATACACCAGCGTGTTCCAGACGTACTCTGACGACTGGGTGAAAATCGTGCCGAAATGCTGGAGGGTAAATCCGTCAGGCAGCGGTGAAAAAGACCAGATCGTCCCGAAGGCAAGCAGCAGCAAGCCGATATGCGGCGACAGCACCAGGGCCAGGATCAGCCCGATCACGCCCCACGCCAACCACGTCTCGCGCGGCTGCAAGTCGCGGCGCGACAGCCCCCCGCCGCCCTTTTGCACGGTCGCATAATCCTTGCCGCGCATGAACAGGAACGAAGCCCACAGCGAGAAGATCGAGAACGCCACAAGGATGAACGAGATGACATAACCCATCGGGTCATTGATCCCCACGCCGGTGATGCGCAAGTAGGCCTGCGGCGCCAGCATATTGTTGACGTTCAGCAACAAGGGCGTACCCAGATCGTCGAAAACCTTGATAAAGACCAGCGCTGCACCCGCCAGATAGCCCGGCATCGCCAGCGGAAAGACAATACGGCGAAACATCCTCATCCCATGAGAACCCAGGTTCTGCGCCGCTTCCTCCATCGAGCGATCGATATTGCGCAAACTCGCCGACAAGTTGATCAGGATGAAAGGAAAGTAATGGATGGACTCGACCAGGATGACGCCATTCAGGCCATCCATGAACGGAATACGAAAACCGAAATACTCGTTCAACAGCAAGTTGATCGAGCCGTTGCGGCCAAACAGCAGCGACATCGCCACCGCCCCAACGAAGGGCGGCATGATCAAGGGGATGATCCCCAGTGATTGGATCACGGCGGTGCCGGCGAAATTGAAACGCGTAGTGATATAAGCCAGCGGCAGAGCAATCGCGGTTGCCATCACCACCGACACTGCCGAGACATAGAAGGAGTTCACGAAACTTTCGCGAAACAGCGTCGTATTGAAGAAGTCCTGAAAATGCTGCAGCGTAAAATTGCCGGTACCCGCGTCCAGAAAAGCCACATAGATCACCTGCGCCACCGGCAGGATCAGAAAAGCCATCAGAAAAATGGCGATCAGAATGCCGGCCATCGCGGCGCCCGATAGTTGCGGAAACAACGTGAACCGGCGCAGGACGGCGCCCTGGGAAGTAAAATCCATCGTACTTGTCCTAAAAAGGATTGGCGTACACGCAGGGCCCACCCTGCTCAGAAAGCGGACCCTGGCTAGCCTTCGACCAGCAGACTGTTACAGCGCTGCTGCCTGCTCGGCCAGTTCGCGAGCCTTGCGATAGTTTTCAACCGCAAAGCTATCCCAACCCTGCTCGACTTCAGCCTGGCGGCCAACGACCTTGGTGTCGGGTTTGGCGCGCGAAGTCGTGAACACCTGCGTGAACGACGGATCTTTGGACTGCGCTTCAGTGATCGGCATGGCTTCGACCAGCTTGCGGGCCTGGGCAATCAGCTCAGCAGCTTTGGCATTGCCGCTTTTCGCATGAGCGACCTCGGCCTTCTGAATAGCAGAAACGGCAGCGCGCAGATCATTCAGGCGATAGGTCACCAGCACATCAAACAGCGAATTCACGAGGGTATAGCGTTCCCCTGACAGATCGACGTCAAACGCGATTGCTCCCGGGGCGAAATCCTTGGAGAAGGGATTGGGGAAGCCTGCCGGCGCGTTCTTATAGGCGGCGGGATTGACCGGCAAGCGCATGATCGCCGGATTCAGCAAGATTTCCTGACCCTTGGGCGACAGCAGGAATTCGACGAATTTCACCGCGCCAGCCTGATTGGGGGCGTTTTTGATGACGCCGATATTTGCGGGCACGATGGCGGTCACGCTGGGATAGACCAGATCAACCGGAAAACCAGATGCTTTCGATGCCAGGCCAAAGAAATCAATCACGATGCCGAACCCCGTCGCGCCCGAATTCACGGCATCCGGAACACCGAAGCTGCGTTCCGTCACGGTGTTCATATTGCCCGAGATCCATTTCCAGGTAGCCCAGCCCTTATCCCAGCCTTCGCCCTGCAACACAGTTTCCACCGTCAGGTGGGTGGTACCGGAACGCGAAGGCGCGGACATGGCGACATGGCCGTAGTATTCGGCGCGCTTCAGATCCTCCCACTCTTTGGCGATGGGCAGGTCGTTGGCCTTGATGTAGCGGGTGTTGTACATGATCCCGTAGCCCGAGGCGGCAAAGCCGAAATAGGTGCCATCAGAATCGTTGATCGGGTAGCCGCCGATGGCATCGGGAATGCCGTCGGCCTTCACGGAGACCTTGGCCAGCAGCCCATCGGCCTTCAGCACTTCAAAGGCGTCGGGGGCGGAAGCCCACATCAGATCTACGGCATTGGCGCTACGGGTTTCCTGCAGATACGACACTGCAGCATTGGTATTGCGGCTGACCACCTCCAGAGTGGTGCCGGGATGAGCGGCTTCAAAGGCGGTCTTGAACGGATCCGTCATGTCGCGCGGAAACGAAGTCACCACCGTCACGGTATCTGCAAAGGCCATGGCGGATGTCACCATCAGCGCGGCGGCAGTGATGCCTAGGGTCAAAGCTTTCTTCATGTCTTCCTCCTGTGTTGTGCACTTATTGTTCCCACATTCACCAGATGGATCGCGGTTTTCAATGCACCGGATTCCAACAGGGAAGGGAAACTATGCATGAGCAATTAAAATCATGCAAGTGTTTGTTTTTTAAGGAGAAATTGAGTCAATAACGACACACGGAATGGGTCATTATTGACTCGGATCAGCCCTGTCCAGCAGCTTGTGATGACGCAGCCGCAGATACAGCCGTTTACGCGGAATGCCCAGCAAGCTGGCAGCCTCCGTCTTGCGGCCTCCGGTTTCGATCAGTGCGGCGCGCAGCAAACGGGACTCAAAATCATCCATGGCAGCGTCATAGCCGGGGCGGGCGGTTTCGCGGCTGTGTCCGTCCTGATCCGGCAGCCCAGGATCCATTCCAATAGACAGGCGTTCGGCCAGATTACGGACTTCACGAACGTTTCCGGGCCAGTCGTGCCAGGCAATTCGCCGCCGCAGCGCATCGTCAATATGGACCTTGGGCAGATCGTGACGTGCCGTGGCTTGGGCAAGAAAATGAGCGAGCAGCAACGCAGCATCATCGCTACGATCGCGCAAAGGGGGCAGATGCAATGCGGCGTTGAAGCGATGAAACAGATCAGGCCGCAGCACTCCGTCAGCCAGCAACGCATCCGGCGACCGCTTCACACTACCGAAGATGCGTATATCTACCGGGCGCGGCGCAGCGCCAAGGGGTGTAATCTCGCGCGCGTCCAACACACGCAGCAAGCGCACTTGAAGCGCATCCGGCATGGACTCCAACTCGTCCAGATACAGTACTCCCCCCTCGGCCCGAGCAATCAGGCCGGGATTGTCACCGGTACCGAATAATTCACGATCCACCTCGGCTTCATTCAATGCCCCGCAATTGATGGCGATCAAAGGGCCATTGGCGCGCGAAGACAGATCGTGCAACACACGAGCCACCAGTTCCTTACCAGCGCCGGTTTCGCCCACGATCAGCAAATCCAGCGACAAGCCGGCCAAGGTCCGCACTTTCCGACGCAGTTCCTGCATGGCAGGGGAGCGTCCGATCAACAGTTCCTCAGGTGTTGCATTGCGTTCCAAGCGATCGCGCAAGCGCACGTTTTCCAGATGCAGACCGCGCATAGCCTGTGCGCGCCGCAATACATCCAACATCAGTTCGGGCGGACAGGGTTTTTCCAGAAAATCATGCGCACCGCCGCGCATGGCGCGCATCGCGGCAGGCACATCGCCATGCGCGGTGATCAGGATAAAGGGCACATCTGGCGCAAGCGCGCGCGCCCTATCCAGGAAATCCAGGCCCGACAGACCCGGCATCCGCAGATCCGATAGGATCACACCGGGAAAATCGGCGGTCAGCACTGCCAGCGCGGCAGTCGCGTCCGCAAAACCCAGCACCTGAAACCCAACCAGCTCCAGCGTCTCGATCGTGGCCAGCCGCAGGTCCGCGTCATCTTCGACCAACATCACGTGTTGCACATCACTCATCTTCGTCTCCTTGCCAGCGCTTCAGGCGCAGCCGCACGACAGCCCCGCCCTGCGCCTGCTGCTCGATCTCCAAGTGCCCGCCCATATCCTGCATGACGTTAAATGAGATCGACAACCCAAGCCCCAGCCCCTTGCCCGGCTCTTTTGTCGTCACAAAGGGATCCGTCAGGATTTGCCCGCTCTGCCCGCCCAGGCCCACGCCATTGTCGCGGATCAACAAATTGACCGGATCGCCGCCATCCCGCTCGATCCGGATGAGGCCTTGCGCGGATGCCTCCTCGCGCGCGAGGATGGCGTCCAGCGCATTGCCCAGAATATTCAACAAGACCTGTTCCAGCAGAATCTCATCGGCAGCGACCGCCAGCCCGTCCAGATCATCGCATTGCACTGCCACCCCTTCGGTGCGGAAACGGTGATCCAGCAGCTCCAGCGCGGCGTTCATCGGCTCGGCCACCAGCACACGGCTGTTGCGATGAGCGGATCGACGGGCAATACGGCGCAGATGGCCGATCGTGCGGGTGATCCGCTCGAGCAGCGCGTCGATTCGCGACAGCGCCGGACGGATCTCAGGATGAGCCACGCCGAGATTGTGCAGCCGATAGCCGATGGCAGCCAGCGGCTGGTTGATTTCGTGGCTGATGGCAGCGGACATCTGGCCCAGCGCGGCCATCTTGCCTGCCTGCACCAGATCGCGCTGTGTCAGCTCCAAGCGCTCGATCGCCTGTTGGCGCTCACGCACCGAAGCGCGAAACACATCCACCGCCCGCGTCATGTCGGCGATTTCGTCGTCAACATCCGGTCGGGCATGCGCCAGATCGAGACTGGCCTTTCCCGCCGTCAGATCGCCTCGAGCAATGCGCCGCAAATCCTCTGACAAGGCCTCGATCCGCAATAGAATGCGGCGATGGACGCCAAGCACCAAGATAAGGGTTGTCGCAACCACTCCCAGCAATGTCACCACCGCCAGCCAGATTGAACCGCTGCGAATGGCAGAGGCAGCCGCATCGGCACTGTGCTGCGCTCCGATGCGTTCGGACCGCCCCAGCTCGGTCAGCGCCGCCTGCATCCGCGCCAGAGCCGCCTGCGCGGCATGCAGCTGGGTCACGGCGGACCGGTGCAGATCCAGCCGCTGCGCTTGCTGCGCGAAGACGTTCCCCTCCCCCGTCGCCAGGGCTTTCAAGCGATCCAGGGCCTGGACCAGCAATCTGATTCCCACTCGCGGCGCCAGATTCAGCTGCGCCAACGCCAGCCTGTCCAGCGTGTCGCGGCCCAGCCCACGTGTCTGTTCCAGCACATCCAGGCTGCTGGCCGAGCGCGCCTGCAATAGCAGCGCCGTCAGGGTGGCAGCCTCGGACCCGATCTGCTGTACCCGGTCGCGCAGCAGCCAGTCGCGCGACAGAGCCTGTTCCGCCGCGCGCCGCACCCCCAGATCGGTTTCGACGACCAGCGCGGCAAGCTGCGTATCCATATTGAAGGACAGGTCGCTGAGAATCCCCTGCACCTGATCCTGCACATCGGCATGGATCCAGCGCAAGTCGACACCCGCCTGGGCTTCCTCGCGTGCATGACGAGCCAGATCCGCGCCGATCCGGCTGAAATGATTCAAGGCCTCGCGCAGATCGCGTTCCGCCGCCCCCGTCGCCACGCGGGTCGCGGCGCGTTCCGGCACGGCCTGCAGCACAGGCGAAGCCAGCACCGCCTGGACTCCCCGTGTGGCCTTGTCGATGGCCTGAGACACCTGCGTAGCGGGCATGGCAGGATCCGCAACCACCTGCATGGCAAGCGCAGCCAATTCACCCGTAGCCTCGGCCAATTCGCCCGCCAAGGCAACCGCCGGAATCCGATCCTGGGCCAGCATGTGGAAATCGCGCTCGGCTCGCAGCATCACGGCCATCCCCACCGCCAGCACGCCAGCCGCAATCACCACGACCAGCAGCAGTACGGCCAGCACACGGCCTCTGATCGAGCCTCGCCATCGTCTCATGGCAATTCCAGCAAACGGATGTACGCCTCGGCCTCGAGCAGCATCGTGTGAGACCGCTCGGCCCACGCCACCAGGGTCTCGCGTGTCTGAGGGGCTGAGCGCGCCTGGTGTTCGGTCATCGGCATCCAGGTCAGCAAGCGCCGGATGCGAGCGCGCTCAGCCGCCGGAGCCCGATCCAGCGCCCGCAGACGGCGCCACAGATCACGGCGCAACAACAAGTCGCGCGCGACAAAGGCTTCGAAAACCTGATTGACCTGCCAGTACCGCCGCGCAGCCAATTTGGCATCGTACCGGGACCAGCTGAAATTCAAGGCCGCCCGGATCTCAGGCTGCAAGGATTCCGCCAATTCCGCCCGCACGACAGGATCCACAGGAATGCGGCGGATGTCGGGACGCAACAAAGTACGCTGACCTTCTTCGGACAGCAGGAACTTCATGAATGCGAGCGCCGCATCCGTGTGTCGGCCTCCTCGCAACGCGGCGATTCTTGCCGGAATCATCAGCACCGGGCGACCATAGCGAAACGCCAAGCCGTCCACCCCGCGCGTCAGCGCCAGAAAGTCGATGCTCAGCCCGATCTCGGCCTCACCCCTCTGGACGCCTTCCAGCACGCCAAAGCTGCGGGCGGAGATCGTATTCAACTGCCCGGCCAGTTCCAGGATCCATGCCCATCCTGCCCGCCATCCGCGATCCTGCAAAATGGTTTCCAGCAACGAATGCGTCGTGCCCGAGCGCATCGGATGAGACATCACGATACTCTGGGAAAAAGCAGGATCCAGCAGATCGTTCCAGTCCTGCGGCACCTGGAAATCCTGCGCGGCGCCCTGAGCGCTGCGCCACGTCCAACCCACCGCCGACCACGCGAAATCCGCATGCGCCCCCAAGCCCAGATCCAGCAGCTGGCCGGCATCTTCCAGCACGACAAAGGCCTCGGGCGCAGAGGCCCAGAACAGGTCAAAGCGCCGGTCGTTGCCGGCCAGCACTTCATCCACGGCGGCAGGCGTGTTCTTGTTCAGCACCCGGACCTGGATATCCGGGTGACGCTGCGCAAACACCTCGAGGAGCGGGTCGACCATATCGGCCTGGTACGAGGTGATGATCCGCAGTTCCGTCGTCGCGAAGACGACAGGCGGCGCCAGGATCGCCAGCAAAAAGAGCAGCCTGGACATCCAGCCCCGAATCCACATCGGACGGCTCCGGGCTGAGGGCCGCGCTTTACTTGTACGCCGCAATGTTTGCATCCTCCACACTCACGTTTCTGAAGCGCCTTTTTTGATCGTGACAATATACGGCACTCTCTTCGCTGATGACCTTCTTGACAAGCCACGCGGGACAGACAAGACTTGGCAAACATTGAACCAGCAAGGAATCAGGACCGCACCGCGGATCCTCGTCAACATACAGTCGTCTTACACGGAGGCACAGTGCATCACGCGACGCATCGTGAAGAAGCAGTTCCACAAGGTCGTGACACAAGGAACCTGATATTTTCAAGATACCGCCTGAAGATCGCACTGAGCGAGCCGACGGCGCTGATCGGCATCCTGACTGCACTGCTGTTCTCTTACCTGATCGCCGCGCCTATTGTGTCACTGCTAAGCGACGCCTTCCGGGTCCAGTATGCTGATGCAATGCGCACAGGCCAAAAAATCGGGGCCTTCACGTACTACCACCTGGAACGGGTATTCCAGTCCATCGTCGCACCCGATATTTTATGGAACCCGCTGATCAATACACTCAGCATCGCGTTCGGGGCAATGGCCATCGCCCTGGTCGGCGGCGGCATTCTGGCATGGCTGATCAGCAGAACCGACATTCTGGGACGCAAGTGGTTCGCGACCGCGCTCATTGTTCCGTACATGCTGCCGTCGTGGACCATCGCACTGGCATGGAGCTCGATCTTTCTGAACCGCACCGTCGGCGGCCAACCGGGACTGCTGGAATCCCTAGGATTCGAGCCGCCCGACTGGCTTGCCTATGGTCAATTTCCCATCACCATCGTCCTGGCATTGCATTACACGCCGTTCATCATTCTGCTGTTCGGCAACGCCCTGCGCTCTCTTGATTCTCAGCTCGAGGATTCCGCGCGCATGCTGGGCGCGCGCCCCTGGATCGTCGCCCGAAAAATCATTATTCCGCTGATGCGTCCCTCTCTACTCTCAGCCGTCACACTGATTTTCGCAAAGTGCCTGGGAGATTTCGGTGTGGCCTACATACTGGGGGCCCCAGTCAAATACGATGTGCTTGCCACATCCCTGTTTCGCAGCGTCACCGCCAGACAAGGCGGCGAAGCCGCCGTGCTGGCCGGTGTGATCATCCTGATCGGTTCTCTCTCCGTCCTGATCGATGCCCGTCTGGTACGCGAGGCGCGCCGCTTCATCACGATCGGTTCGAAAGGTTCGATGAACCGCACCCAAAGGCTTGGATCCTGGCGATTGCCCATGACCGTTTTCGCCAGCGCCATGTTTACTGTCAGCGTCCTGATCCCCTTGACGGTCCTGTTCCTGAGCACCGTGATGCGCACACCGGGCAACTTTGCGCTCGACAACTTTACCTGGGCTTATTGGACAGGCCACGATCTCCCCACCACGGCGCTACGCACCGGCATCCTGGTCACCCCTGAATTCTGGCAAGCCGCCTGGAACTCTCTCTGGATTGTCGGCATCGCAGCCGTTGGCGCAGGGGTGCTCGGCATGCTGGTCGGATACGTCGTGGTGCGCACGTCGCTCAAATCCATCGGCGCCTATCTGCGATATATCACTTTCCTGCCCTATCTGGTGCCTGGCATCGCATTTGCGGCAGCATGCCTATCGATTTTCGCGGTACCCCACGGGCCGATTCCTGCCCTTTACGGAACGGCGCTCATTTTGATTCTGGCCCTGCTGGCCGACCAGATGCCCTTTGCGTCGCGCGCCGGCATCTCCGCCATGATGCAGCTTGGCAAGGACCCGGAAGAAGCGGCCCAGGTTGCAGGCGCAGGCTGGTGGAAACGCCTGCTGAGCGTGGTGATCCCTATCCAGAAAGGGCCACTGGCCGCCGGCATCCTGCTGCCTTTCATATCGGGGCTTAAAGGATTGAGCCTGGTCATCATGCTGGCAACACCCGGAACCGACTTACTGACCACCTACGCGATACGGCTGGTTGACTTCGGTTATGGCCAAGCTGCCAATGCCGTGGTGTTGATGCTGTCGGCAATCGCATTCTTTGGAACACTGTTTTTGCAAAAAACGACGAAGACAAGTCTGGCGTCGGGACTGGGAGGTTGATCGTGCCGAGAATCATGCTACGGGGAATTGAAAAGCGCTATGGCAGCAGCACTGCTGCATCCGTCAGAAACCTGGACCTCGACATCAACGACGGCGAATTCCTCTGCGTACTCGGCCCTTCAGGCTGCGGAAAAACCACCACGCTACGTATGATCGCCGGATTGGAACACCCCACAGCCGGTGAAATTCAAGTCGGCGAGCAAGTATTCGATTCCACCAAAGCGGGCATCTTCGTGCCGCCCGAAAAGCGCGGCATGGGTTTCGTCTTCCAGAGCTACGCGCTGTGGCCGCATCTCACCGTGCAGGACAATATAGATTTCGGCTTGGCCTTGCGCCGCATGGACCGCAAAGCCAGACAAGCGGCAGCGGGCGAGGTCATGGAAAAGCTGGGGATCGCCCAATATCGCGATCGTTATCCATCGGATCTATCCGGCGGTCAGCAACAACGCGTCGCGCTGGCACGCATGCTGGTCATGCAGCCAAACGTCATCCTGATGGACGAACCGCTGTCCAACCTGGATGCCAAACTGCGGCTTGAGATGCGTGCCGAACTCAAGAAAATCCATCTTGAGTCCGGATCCACCATCATCTTCGTGACCCATGATCAGTGGGAAGCCATGACTCTGGCCACCACGATCGCCGTCATGCGCGAAGGAACACTGCAGCAGCTGGACAGCCCCGAAAACATCTACAACCGCCCTTGCAACCGATTTGTCGCCGAATTCGTCGGCAGTCCGCCCATGAACATCATCGAACTGGGGTCAGGCGCGGACTCTGCGCTATCGGTATCGCTGCGCACCTATCTGGATGGCGCCGGCCTTGGTCCCTGCCAGGGTTCGGCGGGCATACGACCCGAAAGCATGCGCCTTGGGAATTTTTCCGAAGCCGTCTCCGCCACGAGCTATTCCGGGCAGGCCACCGCAACCGGCATCATGCCGACTGGCGGCAATTGGATCATCGAACTCACTGTGGCGGGTGAAAAGCTGTTTGCCACCACCAATATCCCCCCCCCGCCTCCAGGTGGGGGAACAGACCGGCTTCCTGGTTGATCAGGCCGATCTGCATCTTTTCCACGCAGATGGAAACCGATTGCCCTCGTAACGGCCGGACTCTCTGACAGACCGAAGACAGGTAACATCAGCAGTAAACCAGTCGCCACTGGCGCATAACACGATTAAAACAAAGGAGATGACTGTGAGACACTCGACATCGGCTCAGATACACAAAACCTTGTTCCCGGCATCGGCCCTTGCGGCGGCATTGCTGCTGGCCGGATACGGCGCTACCGCCCAGGCCGCATCCGATGGCAGTACTGATCTGGGTATCCCCGATGCTCAGTACAGCCTGGACAAACTGATTGAAGCCGCCAAAAAGGAAGACCCCATCACGGTCGTGGACGCGACCGGCAAGATCAAGGTCATGGCCCAGAAATTCTCCGAAAAATATGGGATCAAAGCGACAGGCGTGAAAATGTCGGCCTCGAACCAGGAAGAAATCCTGGTGCGCGAAGCGCAGGCCCGCAATGTGCGGCATGACGCATTCAACATGAGCAATCTGCCCGACGTCACGGCGCAGTTTCTGCCACAGGGCATTGCCGTCAGCTGGATGCCGCCCGACCTGAAAGACGAAACCCCGACCGAATATCAGCACCCGGCCATCACCAGCCTGAATGCATGGGTATGGGCCTACAACCCCGCCGTCTTTGGTGACAAGTGTCCGGTGGATAATCTGTGGGCGCTGACCGATCGGAAATGGCAGGGCAAGATCAGCATTCCTGATCCCTTACTGCGTAACGAAACGATGTTCTGGTTCAACCAGATTGCGGACAACGCCGATACCAAGATGAAAGCAGCCTACGAGGCGTACTTCGGCAAGCCCATCGAAACCAAAGAACCTACCGCCACGGCGGAATGGGTGAAACGTTTCGCGAACAACAAGGTCAAAGTGCAAAAGAGCGATACGGACGTCGGTCCTATCGTCGGCGCCAGCACAAGCGAGCACCCCGTCATCGGCTTCGTCAGCGCAGCGATCTTCAGCCATGCCAAGAACGAAAACTTCCCGCTGGCCATCTGCAAAGAGATGACGCCCTGGATCGGCCAGCTGACACCCCGCGTGGCCGTCATCGCGGCAGGCACAAAAAGCCCCAATGCCGCCAAACTGTTCGTGCACTACATGATGTCAGCCGAAGGCATGCAACCGCAGATGGAAGACGGTAAAATTTCCACGAACCGTAACGCAAAAATGCCCGACGACGAACCATCCGGTGTAGGCCAGCTCACCGCTCAGATGTTCGTCAACAACTCGGACACCACACCTGAAGATTTCAAGAAACTCCAGTACTGGCGTGATCTCTGGACCGTCAGCAGTCGATAGTCCGACCCCTGCCCTTGTCCGCAGGATATGAAAAAAGCCCTGCCTTCTTTCGAAGGCTGAACTGCACCCCAAAAGTTGGACGCCAATCCCAGCTTTGGGGTGTTTTTCATGATGAAGTACGACGAAGCAATGCACCCCCGAAAGCCTTTGAACTTGTCGTCCTATGACGCTCTGTTTCGAGTCCGCTGGACAGCGCTGACAGCGTCAAGCCGCCCCCATCGGTGCGCTGCAGGACTTGTCCTCCGGCTTCGCGTGGTTGATCCGGGTCGCTGTGAGCGTGTAGTTCACATGTCGCATAGCGGCCTCGTGCAGTGGTACCTCGAAATCCAGGTATTTGAGACATTACGGCATCTTGAATACCTCGTAAATTGCCTCAAAAAATGAGGCATGAATGGATACCACCCTATACGACGTTCTATGAGCAACCAAAAGAAAAAACCCGCAAACCTATGAAGGATGCGGGTTTCGTGTACTACCCGATACGACGGTAGACAGGCTTACATATTGTCGATCATCACCTGACCGAAGCCGGAGCACGACACTTGCGTGGCGCCTTCCAGCAGACGAGCGAAGTCGTAGGTGACTTTTTTCGACAGAATGGATTTTTCCATGCTGCTGATGATCAGGTCGGCTGCTTCGGTCCAGCCCATGTGGCGCAGCATCATTTCCGCGGACAGGATCAATGAACCGGGGTTCACGTAGTCCTTGCCGGCATATTTCGGCGCCGTGCCGTGGGTGGCCTCGAACATGGCGACGGAATCCGACAGGTTCGCGCCCGGAGCAATGCCGATGCCGCCGACCTGGGCTGCCAGGGCGTCGGACACATAGTCGCCGTTCAGGTTCAGCGTGGCGATCACGTCGTATTCGTTCGGACGCAGCAGGATCTGCTGCAGGAACGCGTCGGCGATGACGTCCTTGACCGTGATGTCGCGCCCGGTCTTGGGGTTCTTGAATTTGCACCACGGGCCGCCGTCGATCAGCTGGGCGCCGAATTCCTTCTGGGCCAGGGCGTAGCCCCAGTCACGGAAGCCGCCTTCAGTGAACTTCATGATGTTGCCCTTGTGCACCAGGGTCACGGTGGGGCGATCATTGTCGATGGCGTACTGGATGGCCTTGCGCACCAGGCGCTCGGTACCTTCGCGCGACACGGGTTTCACACCGATGCCCGACGTGCCCGGGAAGCGGATCTTGTTGACGCCCAGGGTGTTCTGCAGAAAGTCGATCAGCTGACGGGCCTTGTCGGATTCGGCCTCGAATTCGATGCCGGCGTAGATGTCCTCGGAGTTTTCACGGAAGATGACCATATCGGTCTTTTCCGGCTCACGCACAGGCGAAGGAACGCCCTTGAAATAGCGCACCGGGCGCAGGCAGACATACAGATCCAACTGCTGGCGCAGGGCCACGTTCAAGGAACGGATGCCGCCGCCGACCGGCGTGGTCAACGGGCCTTTGATGGACACCACGTAGTCGCGGACTGCTTCCAGGGTTTCTTCGGGCAGCCAGACGTCCGGACCGTAGACCTTGGTGGATTTCTCGCCAGCGTAGACTTCCATCCAGTGGATCTTGCGCTTGCCCGCATATGCCTTGGCTACCGCTGCATCCACGACCTTCAGCATCACCGGAGTGATGTCCTGGCCCGTACCATCACCCTCGATGTAGGGAACGACGGGTTCGTCAGGGATATTGAGGGAAAAATCGGCATTGACCGTGATTTTCTGACCACCGGCCGGGACCTTGATGTGCTGATAAGACATGTGTGCTCCAGTGTTGCTGGGGTTGTTGTTCAAAAAGGGGATCTGATAGCGTGGATAGCAGTCTTATATAAGAGTTTAACGTAAACTGTCCTGCAGGGCGTCAGTTGCCCATCGCAGTCCGCATTCGTCGGACGCCAAACCGCTAGAATGAAGATTACGCCCGATCAATCTTTCTGCCCACCCCATGTTCAACCCCTCCAAAGAACAGGTTCGCGATTTCTTTACCGCTGCCTGGCGCAAACGCCGGGAAGGCGGTGTCCTGACGCCGCTGGAAACCATGGCAGCCGATCTGGTCGAACGCCATCCTGAATACCACGACGACCTGCAGGACCCCGATGCCGCTGAGCGCGACTACCCTGTCGAAGCCGGCCGCACGAACCCGTTTCTGCACCTGTCCATGCATCTGGCGATTCAGGAACAGCTGTCTATCGACCATCCGCCCGGCATCCGGGCGGCCTGGACCGGCCTGCTGCAGACGCACGACGAACACGACGCGGCCCACATCATCATGGAAGCCCTGGGCGAGGTTGTCTGGGAAGCCCAACGCCTGGGCAAGCCGCTAGACAATGATCACTATCTGGACCTGATCCGCCGCCACGCCAGCCGCACGGCGTAACCTCAAACAATCCGCATCAATAACAGAGCGGCCCGTGGGCCGCTCTGGACTGCATTGAACCGGCAATCGCCTATTTGCGTACTGCCAGCGGGGTCGGCAGTGTTGCCAGCCAGGATGAGATATTGACGATATCCGTCGCCGACAACTGCATGGCCATGGCCCCCATCACCGCGTTCTTACGTACATTGGCCGAGGCCGGCTCGCCTTTCTGGCCGCGCTGGTAAGCCACCAGGGCGTGCGCCAGATAGTCCTGATGCTGTCCGGCCAGGATCGGATAGTCCGGCATGATGGGCGACTTGGCATCTGCGCCATGGCAGGACGCGCAAGTGAATTTTTCAAAGGCGGCTTTGCCGGCGTTCAGGTCGGCGGCCTGAGCGCCCGCCGTCATCAGACCGCACCCCAACAGGGCAATCCAGAATGCTCGCATGGTGTTCCCCTATTTGAGATTGGAGTAATAGGCTGCAACGTCGGCCATATCCTGTTCGGACAGGGACTTGGCGATGGCATCCATGGTCGGGAAGGCCCGCGCGCCGCTGGCGTATTCTTTCAGCGCAGCGACGATGTAGGGCGCGTTCTGACCCGCAATCATAGGGACATGGTACAACTCGGGATAGGCCGCCTTGTATTCCGGAATTCCATGGCATCCTATGCACATGGAGACCTTCTGGGCGCCTGCTTGCGCATCACCCTGAATCGCCGGGGGGTCCGCTGCCAGGACAGAGCCTGCAAACAGACAGGACACCAGCAAGCCGGCAGCCCCCACACCATGCTTTGTCATTCCTTGTGACTTCATATGGCCTCTTGTCTCGTGTTTCGAATTTTAATGTCGGCATCGACCACCCTCTTACCGGGCCGATGAGGCACATCGATTGTACGATAGTTGACTCGATACAGACAGTCATCGAATATTGAACCCTATAACAACCTGCCAACTCCACGCCTAATCCATGCCTGACGCCGCTGCTTCTCCCGACCCTCAACGCTTCCAAGGCACCGATCGCTACGTGGCCACCGACGCCCTGAAAATGGCCGTCAATGCGGCGCTCGTCCTGCAGCGCCCACTGTTGATCAAGGGTGAACCGGGTACCGGCAAAACCCTGCTGGCCGAAGAAGTCGCCCGCGCGCTGGGCCGCCCCCTGCTGCAATGGCACATCAAATCCACCACCAAGGCGCAGCAGGGCTTGTACGAATACGACGCGGTCTCTCGGCTGCGCGATTCCCAGCTGGGCGATGATCGTGTCCACGACATCCGCAACTACATTGTGCAGGGAGTGCTGTGGCAGGCCTTCGAATCCGAATCCCCCTGCGTGGTGCTGATCGACGAAATCGACAAAGCCGACATCGAATTCCCCAATGACCTGCTGCGCGAACTCGACCGCATGGAATTCCATGTCTACGAGACCCGGCAGACCATCCAGGCGCGGCACAAACCGTTGATCGTCATCACCTCGAACAACGAAAAAGACCTACCCGATGCGTTCCTGCGGCGCTGTTTTTTCCACTACATCGAATTTCCTGATCGCGAGACGCTTGGCGACATCGTCGGCGTGCATTTCCCGCACTTGCGCGAAGACATTCTGGGGGCGGCCCTGGACGTCTTTTTCCGCCTGCGCGACGTCCCCGGCCTGAAAAAGCGCCCATCGACCTCGGAATTCCTGGATTGGCTGCACCTGCTGCTGGCCGAATCGGTAGCGCCGCAAACACTGGCCCAAAGCGACATCCCGCCGCTGGCCGGCGCGCTGCTGAAAAACGAACAGGACCTGAACCTGCTGCAGCGGCTCACCGCCCTGGCGCAGCGCGGACGCTAAGCAACAGACGACCGGCCATCCGCTTGCCCCCGCTGCCGCACCTTTTCCCAACTCCCATTGGACCCCGTCCATGAGCACACACGCCTTCGCCTTGCTACCCGCCCCCGTCACACTGGAAGACCACGGCATCCGCCTGATTCCGCTGACTCCGGAACATGCAGCAGGCTTGCGAGCCGCCGCCGCCGACGGGGCACTGTGGAATCTGCGCGTCACCTCCGTGCCGGAACCGGACCAGACCGATGCCTACATCAGCACGGCGCTGCAAGGGCAATCAGCCGGCCATATGCTGCCTTTCGCCGTGACGGACGCCGCCAGCGGCGCCATCCTGGGCACGACCCGCTACCACGACATCGTGCCCGCGGTGGCGCGTCTGGAAATCGGCTACACCTGGTATGGCCTGTCCCGGCAACGTTCGCACGTCAACACCACCTGCAAGCTGCTCTTGCTGGAACACGCTTTTCAGACGCTGGGGGCAGCGGTGGTGGGCTGGCGCACCGACAACTACAACATCGCCTCGCAACGCGCCATTGAACGTCTGGGCGCCCGCCGCGACGGCGTGATCCGCCACCACGCGCTGCGCCGAGACGGCACGGTGCGCGATACCGTCATGTACAGCCTGACGGCAGGTGAATGGCCCGAGGTCCGCGCCCACCTGCAGTATCAACTGCAGCGGCCACGCGGCTGAACCCGCCAGCCGCTTTGATGTCGATGTCTTCCACCCGGCCATGCTGATCGATTTTTTCACCCGCCTGCGCAGCGCCGGCATTCCCGTCTCCATCCAGGAATACCTCAGCCTGCTGGAACTGCTGCGCAGCCCGGCCGCTCCGACCAGCACCGAAGATTTCTACCATCTGGCCCGCATGGCGCTGGTCAAGGACGAAACCCGCTACGATCGCTTCGACCAGGTATTCGCCGTCTTCATCGGTCAGCTGCAGAAGCAAGCCGGCGGCACATCCATCCCCGCAGAGTGGCTGCAGCAGACATTTCGCAAACACCTCAGCGACGAGGAAAAAGCCGCGCTGGAAAAGCACGGCTGGGACCGCCTGATGGAGATGTTCCGCGAACGGCTGGCCGAGCAAAAAGAGCGCCACGCGGGCGGCAGCAAATGGATAGGCACGGGCGGCTCATCCCCTTTCGGGCATGGCGGCTACCACCCGGAAGGCATTCGCGTCGGCGGCCCGTCCGCTGGCAACCGCACCGCCGTCAAGGTCTGGGAACAGCGCCACTATCGGGACTACGACGATCAGCAAACACTGGGCACGCGCAATTTCAAGATGGCCTTGCGTCGCCTGCGGCGCTTTGCCCGCCAGGGCGCCGACCTGGAACTGGACATGCCCGGCACCATTCGGGGAACCGCCGAACAGGCCGGTCTGCTGGACCTGCGTTGGGTGCCTGAACGCCACAACGCCATCAAGGTCCTGATGCTGCTGGACGTAGGCGGCAGCATGGACGATCACATCGCCCGCATCGAATCCCTGTTTTCAGCGGCCCGCAGCGAATTCAAGCATCTGGAAGTCTTTTACTTCCACAACTGCCCCTACGAATCCGTCTGGCGCCACAACGAACGGCGTCACGGAGCGCGCATCGACACCCAGGACCTGCTGCGCAGCTACGGTGAAGACTGGCGCCTGATCCTGGTGGGCGACGCATCCATGAGCCCCTATGAGCTGCTATACCCCGGCGGCTCGATCGAACACAACAACGCCGAAACTGGCGCCGCCTGGCTGCAGCGCATCCTGAACCACTGGCCGCATGCCGCCTGGTTGAACCCCGAACCCTCCGGTTCGTGGCAGTACCGCCAGTCGATCGCCATCGTCCGCGAACTGATGCACGATCGCATGTATGGCATGACGATGGACGGTCTGGAACAAGCCATGCGATTGCTGTCAAAATGACACCCTTCCCTGCCCGCTGTTGCCGGCGATTCTTTCGTCACTTTCTCTTTCCCGACCATGCGCTTCCCCCTGATCTCCACCCTGCTCACACTGGGCCTCGCCCTGCTGCCGGGGCTGTCTGCCGCCGCATCAAACGGCAAAGCCGCCAAGCACGCCCTGACCGCCAGTGTCCAGCAGGTCGTCATGATCGAAGGCGTGACCGAATACCGCCTGAAAAACGGCCTGACCGTGCTGCTGGCGCCGGACGACTCCCGCGCCCAGACCACGGTGAACATGAGCTACCGCGTCGGTTCGCGCAACGAAGGGTCAGGCGAAACCGGCATGGCGCACCTGCTGGAACATCTGCTGTTTCGCGGCAGTCCCTCACACCCGGACGCGCTGGCTGAATTTTCGCGGCGCGGGTTGGCAGCCAACGGGTCCACCACCACGGACCTGACCAACTATTACGCAACCTTCGCCAGCAATCCGGATACTTTGCAGTGGTACCTGTCCTGGCAGGCAGACGCCATGCTGAACGCTCGCATCAGCCGCGCCGACCTGGACGCAGAAATGCCGGTGGTGCGCAATGAAATGGAACGCGGCGAAAACAGTCCCTTTGGCATGCTGCTGCAACAGACCAATGCCGCCGCCTATGTCTGGCATCCCTACGGCCGCAGTGTGATCGGCGCCCGATCCGATGTCGAAAACGTCGATATTGCTCAGCTGCGGGCCTTTTATCACCGCTACTACCAGCCGGACAATGCCGTGCTGATCGTCACCGGGCGTTTCGATCCCGCGCAGGCGCTGCGCTGGATCGTCCGCGACTTCAGCCCCATTGCGCGACCGGCACGCGCGCTGCCGCCGGAATACACGGTGGAACCCATCCAGCAGGGCGCGCGCGCCGTCACGCTGCGCCGCATCGGCGGCAGCCCTATCGTCATCGCCCAATATCATTTCCCCGAGGCAGGCAGCGATGCCTACACGGCCCTGTCCCTGGGGACGGACATGCTGGCGGACAGCCCGTCTGGCCCGCTCTACCGAGCCCTGGTCCAGACCGGCAAAGCCAGCAGTATCTTTGGCTTCGCCAGTGCCATGAAGCAGCCCGGCCATGTGGTGTTTGGCGCGCAACCGCAATCAGAAGCCGATCCGCAGACGGTGCTGGACCTGCTGACCGATACCCTGGAATCCGGCGGTATCGATCAGCTGGACCAAGCCGCACTGGATCGCAGCCGCACCGCCTGGCTGAACCGATGGAAACAGATCTACAACCAACCCGCCAGCCTGGCCGATGCCCTGTCCGATGCGGTCTCGAACGGCGATTGGCGTCTGTTCTTCATCGAGCCGATGCGCATCCGCGCGCTGACGCTGGATGACATCCGCAGCCAGCTGCATCACTGGCTGCTGCCCAGCAACCGCACCAGCGGCCTGTATCTGCCGACGCCCGATCCGCGCTACGCCCCTGCCGCGCCAGCAGCCGATCTGAAGCCCTGGGTGTCCAAGTTGCAGACCGGTACGCCTCGTCCGGCGGTCGCCAGCTTTGATACCGATCCGCAGGCCATCGATACGGATACTCAGCGCAGCACCCTGATGCTGCCCAACGGCCGGGTTTCACTGGCCCTGCTGCCCAAGGCAACCCCCGGCGAGCAGGTTCACGCCTACCTGCGCCTGCGTTCTGGAACCGCTGAGCAGATGCGCAAACTGGGCCTGACGCCATCGGTCACGGCGGCCATGCTGCTGCGCGGGTCCGAAGGGCTGTCCCGCCAACAGATCGAAGATCAGCTCAATGCCCTGGACTCCGATCTGTCCTTCAGCAGCGCCGGCAATACGCTGACGGTGGCCCTGCGCAGTTCCCGCACCCATTTGCCTGATCTGCTGGCCTTGACCTTCCGCCTGCTGCGCCAACCGACATTCCCGGCCTCTGAGCTGACGGAAATCCAGCACGGCCTGATGACGAATCTCGAAGACTCGGCTTCCAGCCCCGCCTATCTGGTGCGCAACACCTTGCAGCGTCAGGACCAGCCCTGGGAACCGGATGACATCCGCTACACCCCAACGACGCAGGAACTGCTGAAAGCGACCTCGGCCTTGACCCCGGCTGCCCTGAAACAATTCCACGACCGCTTCTACGGTGCGGGCGACATCCTGTTGTCCATCGTCGGCGATTTCGATCCTCAGACCGTCGAATACAGCCTGCGCGAAGGCCTGGCCGGCTGGCAACAGGCGCCTGCCTACGAACGGATTGCAGAACCCTGGTACGCCGTCACCCCTGAAACCTTCAATATCCCAGCCCCTGGCAAGGCCAACGCCAACTACCTGGCCTCTCTGCCCCTGAAGCTGCAGGACACCGATCCGCGCTGGCCGGCGCTGACGCTGGCCAACTACCTGTTGGGCGGATCCGAAGATTCCCGCCTGTGGCAGGCGATCCGCGTCAAGGGCGGCCTGTCCTATACCGTGGGCAGCCATCTGCAGGCGTCATCCTGGGAGCCAGCCGGCAACTGGATGCTGTTCGCCACCATGGCCTCGCAAAACGCCGGCGTGCTGCAAGACGCCATGCGCAAGACGCTGGACAGCACGCTCAAGACCGGTTTCACCCAGGCCGAAGTGGACCAGGGCGTCAAATCCCAGATCAACTACCTGAAACTGGGCCGATCCGACGACAGCTGGCTGGCCGGCCATTGGCTGGACTATCTGGACACTGACCGCAGCTTCGCCTGGCAGCAGCGTCTGATCGAACAGTGGCAGGCCCTGACGGCCGAACAGGTGAATACCGCCATGCGCGAGCTGCTGAAACCCGAGGACTTCAGCATCGCCGTGGCGGCCGATCCCGCTGCCCTGCCCTAAGGGCAAACGAAAAACCCCGCGCTCCCGGAACAGGAGGCGCGGGGCCCGGGCAAGATCTGAAACGGATCAGGAAAAGAAGTTCTTGACCTTGTCTGTCCAGGATTCGCTCTTGGGCGAATGGCGGTCGCCGCCGGTGCTGAGCGAGGTTTCGAACTGGCGCAGCAAGGCCTTTTGTTCGTCGTTCAGGCGCACGGGAGTTTCTACCGCCACATGGCAATACAGATCGCCCGGATAGCTGGAGCGGATGCCCTTGATGCCCTTGCCGCGCAGGCGGAACGTCTTGCCGGTCTGCGTGCCTTCGGGGATGGTGATTTCCCCGCGCCCGGCCAAAGTCGGGACCTCTAGTGAGCCGCCCAGCGCCGCTCTGGTGAAGGGGATGGTCAATTCACAATGCAGATCCTCGCCATCGCGCTGGAAGATGCCATGCGGCTTGATACGGATTTCCACGAACAGATCACCCGACGGCCCGCCATTGACGCCCGGTTCGCCATTGCCTGACGAACGGATGCGCATGCCGTCGTCGATCCCGGCCGGGATCTTGACCTGCAGGGTCTTGTTCTTGCGGATTCGCCCCACGCCTTCGCAATCCGCGCAGGGGTTGGCGATTTCCTTGCCACTGCCATGGCAGGCCGGACACGTCTGCTGCACGCTGAAAAAGCCCTGCTGCATGCGTACGGCGCCGCTGCCCCCGCATGTGCTGCAGGTATGCGGCACCGTTCCAGGTTTGGCGCCCGAACCGTGGCAGGTGTCGCAGGTTTCCCAGCTGGGGATGCGGATTTCGGTATCAAAGCCGTTGGCCGCCTGCTCCAGGCTGATTTCCAGGTTGTATTTCAGATCCGCGCCGCGATAGACCTGCGGCCCGGCGCCACCCCGGCGACCGGCCGCACCGCCGAAAATCTCGCCGAAGATATCCCCGAAGGCATCGGCGAACCCGCCGGCGCCGCCCATGCCGGCGCCACCGGCGGCATTGGGATCCACTCCCGCATGGCCGAAGCGGTCGTAGGCCCCCCGCTTTTCTGCATCGGACAACATCTCGTAGGCCTCTTTGGCCTCTTTGAATTTATCCTCGGCTTCCTTGCTGTCCGGATTGCGGTCCGGATGATATTTCATCGCCAGCTTGCGGTAGGCCTTGCGGATATCGTCATCCGAGGCATTCTTGGCCACCCCGAGGACTTCGTAGAAATCGCGTTTTGCCATTGGTATCGATTACGTTTGCACTGCTGATTGAAGGACATGCGCCCGGACCGGCAAAAAACCGGAACCGGGCAGCGGCAGGCGGATCACCGAGCCGGCTGCCGGCCATCCCGAGGGACAGGCCGGCAGCCGGTGATCGGCGATCAGTCGCGCTTCACTTCCTTGAAGTCGGCGTCGACGACATTGTCGTCCGCCGGCTGGGCGCCGTCAGCGGCGGCGGCGCCCTCGGCAGCGGCCTTGGCCTGCATGTCGGCGTACATCTTTTCGCCCAGCTTCTGGGAAGCCGTGGACAGGGCCTCGACCTTGGCGTCGATGGCGGCCTTGTCGTCACCCTTGGCGGCTTCTTCCAGTTCCTTGATGGCGGCTTCGATGGCGTCCTTTTCGGATGCGTCGAGCTTATCACCGTATTCGGTCAAGGACTTGCGCGTGGCATGCACCAGGCCATCGGCCTGGTTGCGGGCCAGGGCCAGCTCGGCGACACGGTGGTCTTCCTCCGCGTTCGCCTCGGCATCCTTGACCATGCGCTCGATCTCGTCCTCGGTCAGCCCGGAGCTGGCCTTGATCGTGATCTTGTTCTCCTTGCCGGTGCCCTTGTCCTTGGCCGACACGTGCAGGATGCCGTTGGCGTCGATGTCGAACGTGACCTCGATCTGCGGCAAGCCGCGTGCGGCGGGCGGAATGCCTTCCAGGTTGAATTCGCCCAGCGCCTTGTTGCCGGCGGCGACTTCGCGTTCGCCCTGGAACACCTTGATGGTCACGGCTGGCTGATTGTCGTCGGCCGTCGAGAACACCTGCGAGAACCGCGTCGGGATGGTGGTGTTCTTCTTGATCATCTTGGTCATGACGCCGCCCAGGGTTTCGATCCCCAGGGACAGGGGGGTCACGTCCAGCAGCAGCACGTCTTTACGGTCGCCCGACAGCACGGAACCCTGAATCGCGGCGCCAGCAGCCACGGCTTCGTCGGGGTTCACGTCCTTGCGCGGATCGCGGCCGAAGAATTCCTTGACCTTGTCCTGGACCTTGGGCATGCGGGTCATCCCGCCCACCAGAATCACGTCGTCGATCTCGGACACTTTGATGCCGGCGTCCTTGATGGCGATGCGGCAGGGTTCGATCGTGCGCTCGATCAGTTCCTCGACCAGGGCTTCCAGCTTGGAGCGCGTGATCTTCAGGTTCAGGTGCTTGGGACCGGAAGCATCCGCCGTGATGTACGGCAGGTTGATTTCGGTCTGCTGCGTGGAGGACAGTTCGATCTTGGCCTTTTCAGCGGCTTCTTTCAGGCGCTGCATGGCCAACACGTCCTTGGACAGGTCGGCGCCGGATTCCTTTTTGAACTCATCGATGATGTAGTTGATGATGCGCAGATCGAAGTCTTCGCCGCCCAGGAAGGTATCCCCGTTGGTGGACAGGACTTCAAATTGCTTTTCACCGTCGACATCGGCGATTTCGATGATGGACACGTCGAACGTGCCGCCGCCCAGGTCATAGACCACGATCTTGCGGTCGCCGCGTTCGGCCTTGTCCAGACCAAAGGCCAGGGCAGCCGCGGTCGGCTCGTTGATGATACGCTTGACTTCCAGGCCGGCGATGCGCCCGGCGTCCTTGGTCGCCTGACGCTGGCTGTCGTTGAAATACGCCGGCACCGTGATCACGGCTTCGGTGACTTCCTCGCCCAGATAGTCTTCGGCGGTCTTTTTCATCTTGCGCAGAATGTCGGCCGACACTTGCGGCGGGGCCATTTTCTTGTCCTGCGCTTCGACCCAGGCGTCGCCGTTGTCGGCCTTGAGGATCTTGTAGGGCATCAGGTCGATGTCCTTTTGCACGGCCTTTTCGTCGAATTTGCGGCCGATCAGACGTTTGACCGCGAAGACGGTATTCGTCGGATTGGTGACGGCTTGGCGCTTGGCCGGCGCGCCGACCAGGACTTCGCCATCCTGCATGTAGGCGACGATGGACGGTGTGGTGCGGGTGCCTTCCGAGTTTTCAATGATCTGGACCTTTGATCCGTCCAGCACAGCGACACAGCTGTTGGTCGTACCCAGGTCGATCCCGATGATCTTGCTCATGTTTGATCCTGTCGATATTTGAATGAGGGGCGGGCCTTGTCCGCCGATGTTTCTGATGTGGGGCTATCCCCGCCGATTTCAAGACTGGCCGGCTGACACCATGACCAACGCCGGACGCAGCACCCGGTCGGCGATCAGGTAGCCCTTTTGCAACATCTGGGCCACCGAACCTTGCGGATGTTCCGAAGGCACATTGGAAATCGCCTGATGCCGGTGCGGATCGAAGGCCTCGCCCGGCTGCGGCGCGATTTCACGCATTTGATTGCGCTCAAAGGCATTATTGATCTGGCGCAGAGTGGATTCCACGCCCTTTTGCCAGTCTTCCGCCGTCTGGTCTTCCAGGGCCAGAGCGGCTTCCAGGCTGTCGCGCACGGGAATCAGGCTTTCGGCAAAGGATTCCGTGCCGAATTTCCGCGCCTTGGCCACATCATCCTGGGCGCGACGGCGCACGTTTTCGACTTCGGCATGCGCCCGCAGCAACTGATCGTGATATTCGGCGACTTTCGCCTGGGCTTCGGCCAGCAAGGCAGCCAGATCCTCGCCGGGCTGCTCAGGAACATCGGCCGATGGGGTCGCGGGGGCATCAGGGGCTTCGGCCGAACCCTGGGGCGCAGCAGCAGCCTTGGGGTCCAAGTCTTCCTGGGGTGCCGGCATGGTGAATTCTCCAAAAACAGAAATAGACGAATAAAACGATAGATGAGGGAAAAACCGGGAATATCAAGAGGGCGGTTTCAATCGAACCGGGTCGACCCGAACCCGCCACCCAGCAGATCGCAGCAGCGTCACGTCCACCCGGCCAGATTGCGGGCCAACAGGCCGGCAAACCCTTGCACCCAGTCCGGCTGCGCATTCAGACAGGGGATATAGCGAAATTCCCGTCCCCCAGCGGCCAGAAAGGCATGGCGGCAACCCAGATTGATCTCTTCCAGGGTTTCCAGACAGTCAGCGGTGAATCCCGGACACGCGACATCCACCGACGCCACGCCTTCGCGCGCCCAGGACTCCAGCGTCGCCTGGGTATAAGGCTGCAGCCAGGGAGCGGCCCCGAAACGGCTCTGGAAGCTGACGTGCAAGCGGGCGCCGTCCGCCCCCAGGCGCTCGCGCAAGGCGGCGGCTGTCTGCATGCAGTCACGAAAATACGGATCGCCCTGGCGCACACAGGACTGCGGCAGGCCATGAAAACTGAGCAGCAGACGCTCGGCCTGCCCGGCCTGCGCCCAATGCGCTTGAATCGACCCGGCCAGCGTGTCGATATAGACAGGATCGCGGTGAAAGCGATCCAGGAAGCGCACCGTAGGCTGATGCCGCAAGCGCGCCAGATGCGCATTGACCGCATCCACGGCCGTCGCCGTGGTGCTGGCGGCATATTGCGGGTACAGGGGCGCCGCCAGAATGCGTCCACAGCCGGCGGCCCGCAGGCGGTCGATGGCGTCGCTCAGGGACGGCTGGCCATAGCGCATGGCCAATTCCACCCGGACATCCAGCCCCTGCCCATCCAGGGCATCTTGTACGCCGTGCGCCAGATCCTGGCTGTACACCAGCAGGGGCGAGCCGCGGTCCAGCCAGATGTCGGCATATTTGGGCGCAATCGCCGCCGGGCGCCGGGTCAGGACGAACAGGCGCAGGATCACCTGCCATAGCCACCCCGGCAGTTCCACCACGCGCGGATCCGACAGGAATTCCCGCAGGTAGCGGCGCACGGCAGCGGGAGTCGGAGCGTCCGGCGTTCCCAGATTGATCAGCAAAACGCCCAGAGGGCCGCGACCCACGCCGGGCGCATCCGCATCCAGCGCCTGGGGGTCCGGTGCAGCAGAGAGAAAACGGGTCATGGTCGACAGGACATGAGACAAAGGAATGCAAAAAAACGCCGGCTGGCGCAACCGCGACGCGTCATGACGCCGCCTGGCCCAGCGCATTGGACAACATGCGGGCCGTGATGTCCACAATCGGAATGACCCGTTCGTAGGCCATCCGCGTGGGGCCGATGACCCCCAGCGTGCCGATGACCTCGCCATCCACCCCGTACGGCGCAGTAATGACGGAAACATCTTCCAGGGGCATCAGGCGGGAATCCCCGCCGATGTAGATCTGCACCCCCTGGGCATGGCTGGAGACATCCAGCAGATGCAGCAGATCAGTTTTCTGCTCGAACAGCGCAAACAGGCGGCGTAGCCTGTCCATATCGGCGGTCATTTCGGAGATTTCCAGCAGTTTGCCTTCGCCGGAGATCACGACCGCCTCGTCGACCGTGTCGGGTCCGCCGATGCCGGCGTCCACGGCCTGCTGCATCAAGCGGGAAATGTCCGTGCGCAAAGTCGCCAGATCGGCGGTCAACGCAATGCGGACTTCGTGAAAGGAGCGGCCCGAAAACTGCCGATTGAAGAAATTGGAGGCTTCCAGCAGTTCGATTTCCGTATATTCGCGCGGCACGAACAGGATGCGATTCTGTACGTCGCCGTTCGGGGTGACGATGATCAGCAGGACGCGCTTGTCCGACAGGCGGATGAATTCAATGTGGCGAAAGACCTGGGTGCGCTTGGGGGTCAGCACCACCCCCGCAAACTGGGACAGATTGGACAGCAGCGTGGCCGCCGCCATCACGGCGCGACCGGGCTCGGCCGCCGGCAGATAGTCGGCGATCTGCACATCGGGTCGGAAGTCGTAGGGCCGCACGGTCAACAAGGTATCGACGAACATGCGGTAACCCTGCGGGGTCGGGATGCGACCGGCCGAGGTATGCGGGCTGTGGATCAAACCCAGGTCTTCCAGGTCGGCCATGACATTGCGGATCGTCGCCGGCGACAAGTCGAATACTTTCGACAAGGTGCGCGACCCCACAGGCTGGCCGTCCGCGATATAGCGTTCCACCAGCGCCTTGAGCAATGCCTTGGCTCGATCATCCATGTCCTGTTTCACCCATTGTGCGAGACAAGTGCGGCACGCCGATAGCGGCACAGCGCACGCATCCCCCTATAATCGGATACTCCTTATTATTCCATTAAACGCGCGAAGGACCGGCTTCCATGCACTTCAAGACCGTAGCCCTCATTGGCCGCTACCAGGACAGCGGACTGGATGCGCCCTTGCTGCGGCTGGGCGCCGTGCTGCGGGCCGCCGGCTGCACCGTGCTGATCGAGGCCCAGACCGGCCGCAATACGGGCGTGCAGGACTTCCCCCTGGCTTCGTACGAAGACATCGGCAAGCAGGCCGATCTGGCCATCATCATGGGCGGTGACGGCACCATGCTGGCGGCGGCGCGTGAGCTGGCCACTTCCGACGTGGCCCTGATCGGCATCAACCATGGCCGCCTGGGTTTCATCACGGATATCCCCCTGGGCAGCGCCGACGAAGCCATCACCCGCATCCTGAACGGCGCCTACGTGCAAGACGAACGGATCCTGCTGGAAGGCCGCGTCATGCGCGGCGACCAGCTGATGGCATCGGGCCTGGCCTTGAACGACGTCATCATCAACCGCGCCGGGCGCGGCGGCATGATCGAACTGCGCGTGGAATGCAATGGCGTGTTCATGCACAGCCAGCGGGCCGACGGCCTGATCATCGCCACGCCCACCGGGTCCACCGCCTATTCCCTGTCGGCGGGCGGCCCTATCCTGCACCCGCAGGTCCAGGCCCTGGTGCTGGTCCCGGTGGCGCCTCAGACCTTGTCGAACCGCCCCATCACCTTGCCGGAAGACTCCCTGCTGGACATCACGATCCGCGCCCTGGGCCGCGTGGAATCCGGCGCCAGCGTGCACTTCGATATGCAGGCCTTGTCCAATTGCCAGGAAGGCGACCGCATCGACGTGCGCCGCAGTCCGCACCGGGTGCGCTTTCTGCACCCCCAGGGCTATAGCTACTTTTCCACCTTGCGCAGCAAACTGAACTGGAACCGCATGCTGCATCCCTGGGACGATCCCGACGAAAATTCTCTCTGAAGCCTATGCTGCGCACCCTGCACATCCTTGACTTCGTCATCGTCGACCGCGCCGACATCAGCTTCGAGTCCGGCTTCACGGTGTTTTCCGGCGAGACCGGCGCTGGCAAATCGATCCTGATCGATGCGCTGTCGCTGGCGCTGGGCGGGCGCGGCGACGCCGCGCTGGTGCGCGAAGGCGCCCCTCGGGCAGACATCAGCGCGGTCTTCGAAGCCCCCCCATTCGCCGCAGCCTGGCTGGACGAACAGACCATCGAAGGCCCGGAACTAATCTTGCGCCGGGTCATCGACAGCCAGGGCCGCAGCAAGGCCTATATCAACGGCCTGCCCGCCACGCTGACGCAACTGCGCGATCTTGGCGCGCTGCTGGTGGACATCCACGGCCAGCATGCCCACCAAAGCCTGTTGCAGCCGGCCAGCCAACGAGACATCCTGGACACCCAGGGTGGTCATGCAGATCAGGCCCAGGCGCTGTCAGAAGCCTGGTCTG
Source organism: Castellaniella sp. (assembly GCF_034675905.1). Taxonomy (GTDB): domain Bacteria; phylum Pseudomonadota; class Gammaproteobacteria; order Burkholderiales; family Burkholderiaceae_B; genus Castellaniella. The sequence goes on from NZ_JAUCCV010000002.1 coordinate 257,980, forward strand.
AATGGCGCCATGCCCAAGCGGCGCTGGATGCCGCCCGCGACGACGCGGCCGGTCGGGCACAGGTGATCGACCGCCTGCAACAGGACCTGGCCCTGCTGGACGAACTGGCCCCGGTTGCTGATGAATGGCCGGAGCTCTGCACCCGGCAATCCCGCCTGGCCCATGCCCAGGCCCTGCTGGCAGGCGCCGGGCAGGCCATCGAGGCCCTGGACGGCGAATCCGGATCGGTAGCCGCCGCCCTGCACGCCGCCTTGCAGACCTTGCAGTCCCTGACCCGTCACGACCCTCGCCTGGAAGCACACTGCCAGACGCTGGAATCCGCCCGCATCCTGTGCGCGGAAACCGTGTCAGAGTTGAATGCCTATGCCGACCGCCTGGAACTGGATCCGGACGCCCTGAACCAGGCCGACGCCCGCATGAGCCAGATGTTCACGACCGCCCGGCGCTTTCACGTCGAACCCGACGCCTTGTGTGAACTGCATGAATCCCTGCGCGCTCAGTTGCAGCAGGCCGCCGCCGGCCAGGACCTGCAGGCGCTGACCCAGACCTGCGACCAGGCCCAGGCACGCTATCAGACCATCGCCCAGACGCTCAGCGCGGCGCGCAGCGTGACCGCGCAGCGACTGGCCGAGCAGGTCACGACCGCCATGCAAAGCCTGTCCATGGAAGGCGGTTCCCTGCAGGTATCCCTGGCCGCCTGCAAACCATCGGCGCACGGCCTGGAAACCGTGGAATTCCTGGTCGCCGGCCATGCCGGAGTGGCGCCGCGGCCTTTGTCCCGCGTCGCCTCGGGCGGTGAACTGGCGCGCATTTCCCTGGCCCTGTCGGTCATCGCCAGCCAGGCGGCGCGGGTGCCGACCCTGATTTTCGACGAGGTGGACACCGGCATCGGGGGCGCCGTGGCAGAAGTCGTGGGACGCTTGCTACGTGAACTGGGGCAACGCCACCAGGTGCTGTGCGTCACCCACCTGCCCCAGGTTGCCGCCTGCGCCCGCAACCATTTCCAGGTCAGCAAAACAACCCGCGACCAGCGCACGCTATCCACCATCCAGACGCTGGACGCGCCCGCACGGATCGAGGAAATCGCCCGCATGCTGGGCGGGCTGAAGATGACAGCGGCCACCCGCGAACATGCCCAGGAAATGCTAAGGATGTCGTCAGGCCAACACGCGGCCTGATGACAAACAGGCCGGGCGAAGATCGCACCGGCCTGCCGTGTCCTTGTGTTATACGCCCTGTTTTATTTTTTGCCTGCCGAACATTTGGGGCAGATGCCGTAGAGCATCATGTTGTGGCTTTCCAGCGTGAAGCCGTTTTCCTTGGCGATGCGATGCTGACGTCTTTCGATTTCAGGATCGGAAAATTCGACCACGCGACCACAATTGGTACAGATCAGGTGATCGTGATGATCGCCGTCGTTCAGTTCGAAGACGGCCTTGCCGCCATCGAACTGGCTGCGCAACAAGATGCCGGCCTGCTCGAACTGGGTCAACACCCGGTAGACAGTCGCCAGGCCGATGTCCACGTCTTCGGCGATCAGGGCGCGGTAGACGTCCTCGGCGCTATGGTGGCGGGTCTCCGCTTTGCGGAAGACGTCAAGGATCTTCAGGCGCGGAAAAGTCGCCTTCAGTCCCATATTTTTGAGCTCAATCTGGTCATTCATGATTCAAGTATCCTGAGTCCGGCCAAAGAAAGCAAGTCGGCCCGCTGGCCGGGAAGCCCGCCCTTGCGCATGCATCAATCCGAATTCCCTTTATGATAGCGGTTTTAGCGGCCGCGATCTGCAGGCCGGCCATCGATCACGGGGGCATTTGTGCGTATCCGAGCTAGTCATTTTTCCCGCAGACTGAACGTCTGCCTGGCAACAGGCCTGCTGACCATCGGCCTGGCCGGCTGCGGCTCGACCAACTGGGGCTTTCCCTATCGGGCTACGATCCAGCAAGGCAACTGGATCACCACCGAACAGGTCTCACAGCTGGAAGTCGGCATGACCCGCGATCAGGTCCGCTTTGTGCTGGGCACCCCCACCCTGCAGGATGCGTTCCACGCCGACCGCTGGGACTACCCCTATTACAACCAACCGGGATACGGCAAGGACGAACTGCGCAAATTTACGGTGTGGTTCAAAAACGACCAGCTGGAACGCTGGGCCGGTGACGATCAGCCCGACCGCCAGCCCTTCCAGAAAACCGACAGCGGCAAAGAAGCCGTACCATCCGCCGACAAGGCAGAATGACCATGCGGATCGCCATTGCCGGATCTTCAGGCCGCATGGGCCGCATGCTCATCCAGGCCGTCGTCGAATCTGCAGACCTGACGCTCGCCGTCGCCCTGGACCGTCCAGGCAGCGATAGCCTGGGTCAAGACGCAGGCGGTTTTCTAGGCGTCTCCACCGGAGTGCTGATCACCGACGATCTGCAGGCCCTGGCTCAGGCGGACTGCCTGATCGACTTCACCCGCCCGGAAGGCACACTAGCCCACCTGGACATCTGCGCCGCCCATGGCGTGAAATGCGTCATCGGCACTACCGGCTTTGACGTGCCGGGCAAGCAGGCCATCCGCGCGGCAGCCCAGAAAACCGCCATCGTCTTCGCTCCCAACATGAGCGTCGGCGTCAACGCCACCCTGAAACTGCTGGATATGGCCGCCCGGCTGCTGAACAGCGGCTATGACGCGGAAGTCTTCGAAGCCCACCACCGCAACAAGGTCGACGCGCCGTCGGGCACCGCCCTGGCCATGGGCGAAGCCGTCGCCCACGCCTGGGGTGTGCAACTGGACGATGTCGCCGACTGGGCGCGCCACGGCCATACCGGCGCCCGCGAGACCGGCCGCATCGGCTTTTCCGTCGTGCGCGGGGGCGATATCGTCGGCGACCATACCGTGTACTTCTGCGGTACGGGCGAACGCATCGAAATCACCCACCGATCCAGCAGCCGGGTCACCTACGCCCAAGGCAGCCTGAGGGCGGCCCGCTATCTGGCGCGCAAGGAATTCGGTCTGTTCGACATGCAGGATGTGCTGGCCAGCTGATTGCGCTCGGCTTCAGTCGAGGACGACGGGCTCCTGCTCCAGAGCCACGCCAAACCGGTCCTGCACCGCCTGCTGAACCGCCCGCGCCAAGGCGTGGACGTCTGCCGCCTGCGCACCGCCATGATTGACCAGCACCAGGGCCTGGCGCTCATGCATGCCCACCGGCCCCAAGCGGCGGCCCTTCCAGCCGGCCTGTTCGATCAGCCAGCCTGCCGCCAGCTTGACCCGGCCATCGGGCTGGGGATAGACGCGCAGACCGGGAAAACGCTGCTTCAGGCCGTCCGCCTGAGCAGCATCGAGCACCGGGTTTTTGAAAAAACTGCCGGCGTTGCCCAGCACTGCCGGGTCAGGCAGCTTGCGGCGGCGAATATCGCATACCGCCTCGTAGACCTGATGGGGCGTCAGCGCACCGTCTTGCAGCACAGGATGATCCCGCACATCCGGATAATCCAGGCGCGGCGTCCAGACCTTGGGCAGCGCAAAGCGCACCCGCACGATCAGCCAACGCCCGGCCCCAGCACGCTTGAAGACGCTGTCGCGGTAGGCAAAGCCGCAAGCGGATGGCGGCAAGGTCTGCTCGCGCCCCTCTCGTAGATCCCAGGCCACGACCGAATGCAGACGCTGGTCGAGTTCCAGCCCGTAGGCGCCGATGTTCTGCACTGGCGCAGCCCCGACCGTCCCGGGAATCAGCGCCAGGTTTTCCAGCCCCGGCCACCCTTGATCCAGGCAGTGGGTCACAAAACCATGCCAGGACTCGCCTGCCGCCGCTTCGACAATCCAGTGGTCCGCGGTTTCCTGCCACAAGCGGATGCCTCGCAGAGCGACCCGCAGCACGCAATGCTGCGGCTGCGCCTGCATCACCACGTTGCTGCCGCCCCCCAGGATGAAGATCGGCGCGCCTTGTTCCCGGCATAGCCCTGGGATGGCGGCCTCATCGTCCAGCACAGCCGCCTGGGCCCGCGCAGGCAAACCCAGCGTATTGCACTGCTGCAGAGATTGATCGGTGAAGACAAGCGGCATGATGACAGCGGCACCGGCGTGGCCAGTGCAAAGAGAGACAAAGGCGTAAGCATACAGCGTATGCCAGCCGATTTGACACACTCGCAATCCATGCCGTATAGTTCGGCTCCTGCTTGATTTCGCATCGGCGCGGCGCTTGAAAACAGTGGCCTGCCAGCCTGACAGGAACCGCCAGCGGTTTGACAGACAAAAAAATGCGACATACAATGCATGGCTTAGCTGATTAGATCAGTAACGCGGGAATAGCTCAGTTGGTAGAGCGCAACCTTGCCAAGGTTGAGGTCGCGAGTTCGAGACTCGTTTCCCGCTCCAAGATTTGTCTTGCACAAGGATTGAAAAAAGGCCGAACTTCAGGTTTGGGCCTTTTTGTGGGGGGGGGGGGGGGGGGGGGGGGGGGGGGGGGGGGGGGGAGGGGGGGCGGGGGGGGGGGGGGGGGGGGGGGGGGGGGGGGGGGGGCGGGGGGGGGGGGGGGGGGGGGGGGGGGGGGCGGGGGGGGGGGGGGGGGGGGGGGGGGGGGGGGGGGGGGGGGGGGGGGGGGGGGGGGGGGGGGGGGGGGGGGGGGGGGGGGGGGGGGGGGGGGGGCGGGGGGGGGGGGGGGGGGGGGGGGGGGGGGGGGGGGGGGGGGGGGGGGGGGGGGGGGGGGGGGGGGGGGGGGGGGGGGGGGGGGGGGGGCGTTTGATCGTTGTATTGCCGCCGCCCGACGACGGCATCCGGCTACGGACCCAAGGGGAGAACGCAACGGCCTGTGGGGCGGCGGGGCCGCCCTGCGGGGGGGTGGGGCCGGCCCGCGGGGCGCGGGGGGGCGTGTGGGGGGGGGGGGGGGGGGGGGGGGGGGGGGGGCGGGGGTGGGGGGGGGGGGGGCGGGGGGGGGCGGGCGCGTGGGCTGGGCAGAGGGGGAAAGGGCGCGGGGGGGGGGGTGGGCGGGGGGGCGGGGCGAGGGGGGGGGGGCGTGGGCGTACCGGGGGGGGGGGTGGGGCCGGGCGCGGGGGGGCCGGTGCGTGCGGCGGCGCGGGTGCGGGGCGGGGGGGTGGGGGGCGGGTGGGGGGTGGTCGGCGGAGGGCGAGGGCGAAAGGGTGGGCGGCGAAGTCGCCGCCGGGGGGCCGGCCGCGGCTGGCGGCGCCGCGGCGCGGCGGGCGGCGCCGCGGGGCGCCGTCGGCTCGGGCTGTCCCCAAACGCGCGGCAACATGGCCACGGCGGGGTGGGTCGGCTGGGGTGGCGGTATGTGCCCGGGGTCGGGTGTGAGGTTCCGGGCCGATTCAGTCATTACAGCTGTACAGGCCTCACGAAACGTTCCAAAATTACGCAGGAACCTCCCGCCTCTGCGGGGAACGAACGCTGACTCTGCGCGTCAAACCCCGGCGCAGCACCCGGCCATTCACCATGGAACCAGCATGCCCTCTCTTCAAAAACTGCGCATTGTGATCGCAGACGATCATCCACTGATTCTCATGGGTATCCGCGAACTCCTGTCGCAGGACCTCAATCTGCTCGTCGAAGCGACGGCAAATACACCTTCCGAGCTGGTCCAGCTGCTGGAAAAATCGCCGCCCGACGTCGTCATCACGGACTACTCGATGCCCGGCGACGATCAATACAACGACGGCATCCGCTTGATCACCTACCTGAGGCGGCATTTCCCCGACGTCAAGCTCGTCGTCCTGACCATGATCTCGAATCCCATGATCATTTCATCCCTGTACGATGCGGGCGTTCAGGCCGTCGTGCTCAAGCAGGACGATTTATCCGAAGTGCTTATCGCGCTGAAACAACTCCGCCAGCGCGTGAACTATTATCCCCAAGGCTTCAGGCAAGACGCCCTGAAAACCCGGCTTGAAAGCTCTATTCAGGAACGCCTGGCCTCTCTGAGCCCACGGGAATTCGAGGTCGTGCGGCTGTTTGTGTGCGGGGCTTCCATCAGCGATATCGCGGTGCAGCTGAACCGCAGCATCAAGACCATCAGCACACAGAAAACGGCCGCCATGCGCAAGCTCGATGTTCACAGCAGCCAAGATCTCATCGCCTTCAGCATGAAACACAATCTATTCAGCTAGTGACCGCCGCCTGCGTCATCATCCCGGCGCACTCACACCAAGGCACTGATCACCTGCCTAGGCCTGAACATCATCACCCAGCACCACCTTCAGAGTCTCGATGAAGGCAATGGTTCTCTGCGGCAAAAGACGCCTGCCCGGCGTGACGCACCAGACCGTCATGGGCGGCAAACTCCATTCCGGCAATACACGCGCCAGGAGGCCTAGCTTCACCAGGTTCTCTGTAAAACTGTCCGACAGGCCGACAATACCCAGGCCCTGCATGGACAAGGCCTGCTGCAAGCCAACAGAATTTGCGCGCAGATCGCGCAGCGGCAACCCTTCCCAGATTTCGGCGCCGCGCGACAAGCGCCATGGCCGTTGCTCGCCTCCGCTGCTAAGCAGCGCCAATCCGACGTGATCGAACAGATCATCGGGCGCCTGGGGCGTGCCGTGACGCGTCAGGTATGCCGGGCTTGCGTACAGGCCGCTGTATAGCGTGGTAAGGCGGCGTGCAACCAACGAACTATCATCCGGCAGATGGGTGGCAATCCGCACGGCTACATCGAAGCGCTCGGCAATCAGATCCACGCGCCGCGCCGACAGATCCAGTTCCAGTCGCACATCAGGATACTGCTGCGAAAATTCCGTCAAGACACGAATGATGAACAACTCGTGGAATTCCGGCGGCAGCGACACGCGCAGCGTGCCGTGCGGGGTCATCTGCCGGTGCTGCGCCAGCGCAGCAGCTGCCTCGGTCTCTTCCATCAGCCGGCGGGCGTATTCCAGCATCCTTTCGCCGAATTCCGTCAGCACCAGCCGACGCGTACTGCGCTGCAAAAGCCGCTCGCCAAATGCGTTTTCCAGGCTGCTGAGCCGACGCGACAGCGTCGATTTGGGCAAGCCGGTTTGATTGGATGCACGCGTAAAACTGCCTGCCTCCACGATATGGGCGAACAGGATCAAGTCATTCGCGTGCAGGGTGATCATCGTCATGCTGACCTCTTATTGTTCCATATATGGAAATATCATAGATCAAAAAGCGTATTTTTCTGCACGTTTATTTTCAATAGAATGAACCGCTGATTGAATGGTCAGCCCTTTTCAAGCGCCGTTCGTTCCCATCCTTTCCGGAACCCCAGATGAATCAACGCTATACCGGTACCGCGATATTCCTGCACTGGCTGATCGCCGTGGGCCTGATCGGCGTTTTTGCGCTCGGTTTCTATATGCAGGACCTGCCTTTATCACCCGACAAGCTGAAGCTGTATTCCTGGCACAAATGGGCAGGCGTGACGTTGCTGGTCTTGATCGTGGCGCGCCTGGCGTGGCGTCTCAGCCACCGCGCACCCGAACTGCCTCTGACCATGGGGCCGATCACCAGAATGGCCGCCCATGCGGGGCACTGGCTGCTGTACGGCCTGATGCTGGCGATACCGCTCAGCGGCTGGCTGATGAGCTCGGCACAAGGCTTCCAGGTGGTGTGGTTCGGCGTGCTGCCGCTGCCCGATCTGGTGGCCAAGGATGCCGCTCTGGGCGCGCTGCTGAAAACCACGCACGTGACGCTCAATTACACCCTGCTCGTCGCCGTCATCGGACATGTGGGCGCAGCGCTGCAGCACCACTTCATCCAGAAAGACGCCGTGCTGTCGCACATGCTGCCCTTTGCCGGCAAAGCGTAAGCACACACTCCCCCCGCCCTATCACTCAGACGTCCAGGAAACCTCATGAAGACTTCTTTACTGCGCTCCTTTGCTCTCGCCGCCATCCTGGGCCTGGGCACGCTGGGCAGCGCCGGCGCAGCGGACTATACGTCGCTGAATGCCGACGCAAGCCGCGTCTCGTTTGGCTACAGCCAGATGAGCGTCAATATGGACGGCCGTTTCGGCAACATCAAAGCGACCGAGCTCACCTTTGACCCCGAGCGCCCCGCCAAGGCCAAGGTCACCATCGAAATCGCCTTGGCCGGCATCGACGCCGGCTATGCAGAAGCCAATGCGGAATTGGCAAAGGACGAATGGCTGAACCTGGCGGCGCACCCGCTGGCGACCTTCCAGTCCAGCAAGGTCGAAGCCATCGACGGATCGCACTACCAAGTCACCGGCACGCTGTCGATCAAAGGCAATAGCCAGGAAATCACGGCGCCCTTCACCTTCCGGCAGGACGGCGACGCCGGCATCTTTGAAGGCGCCTTCACCTTTCAGCGCGCCGACTTTGCCATCGGCGAAGGCCAATGGAAAGACTTCGGCATCGTGGCCAATGACATCCAGATCCAATTTCACCTTGTCGCCAATCCATAAACAGCGACCCGATCCCATCCCCTTACTGATTACACATACAGGACTATCATGAAAAAAATCCTTATCGCAGCAGCATTCGCTTCCCTGTTCGCGGGCCAGGCCCTGGCCGCCCCCCAAACCTACGTACTGGACCAGACCCATTCTTTCCCGCGGTTCTCCTATAACCACATGGGCTTGTCCAAGCAAATTCTGCGTTTCAACAAAACCACGGGCGCCGTCGTACTGGACAAGGCGGCCAAGCAGGCCCACGTCGACGTGACCATCGACATGACCTCGATCGATACGGGTTTCCAGGTCTTCGACGGCCACATCCAAGGCGCCGACTTCCTGGATACCGCCACCTATCCCACGGCTACCTTCAAGTCCACCCAGGTCAAGTTTGACGGCGACACACCGGTCAGCATCGAGGGCGATCTGACGATCAAGGGCATCACCAAGCCCATCACGCTGACGGTGACCTCGTTTTTCAACGGCGCACATCCCATGCTGAAAAAGGACGCCATCGGCGCCAATGCCACCGCCGTCATCAAGCGCAGTGAATTCAACGCCGGCAAGTTCGCGCCCGGCGTGGGCGACGACGTCACGCTGGATATCGCGCTCGAAGCCATCGCCGAATAAGCCACCCCATGCTGTTGACGGCGCATCCCCCTGTGGGGATGCGCCGGACCGCACGCTCGCAAATTCGTTATGATCGTCGCCAGCGGCAGGCGCCCGACAGGCCTGTGCAAGATACCGGCCTGATGCGGCGCCAGCGCCTGTCGTCTGATCCAAACGATAAGAGAATGCAAACCATGGATTTTGTCCTGATCCTGCTGGCAATCGTCGTCACATGGCGCTTGCTGTGCCTGCGTTACCAGCGCACCCATATTGCTTTATTGGGACGCCACCTGGCCAGCTTGCAGCTGGAGCGCCACATGGAAACCCTGACACAGGGCTACACCCGCGCCATCCACGAAAAAGACGAGGCCCGCCAGCTGCAGGTGCTGGATACCTTTGCCCCCACCGAACGCGCCGTCGCGACGCAAATCCAGTCGCTGGCCGACGCCATGCAGCAGGAAAACACCCAGGCTACCCGTATGGGCGTGCTGCCGTTTTGCGTACCCCACATCGAACAGTTTCTACCGGCATCGACGCGGGACTTCCGCACCCTGCTGCATATCCATGCCGCCGGCCTGCGCCGCGTCGTGGACAACAAAGACTGCTGGACCCCCAAAGACCGCGCCTATCACCTGTCGGCGGAGCTGTACCTGTTTCAGCACAGCTGCCATTGGTTCTGCAAGTCCCGCGCGGTAGCTGACGCACGGCTGATGCTACGGCATCAGGTCCAGCACCAGAAAGCACTGGAAGCCGTGTCCGCCGAAACTCGCGCAGCCTATCTGCGATGGCTGCAAAACGGCGACGCACAATAGGCCGCGGCGCCACGCTGCCAGATCGCCGCACCCGCTACAACGTCACCCGCCCCTCGATACAGCTCACGACCTCGCCCCCGATCCAGATATCCGCACCCGACTGCCGGACATGCACGCGCCCTGCCCGCCCCAGCGCCGTGCCTTGAGACGCCACATAGACGGCAGGCGCCTGCCCGCTGCCGATCAGCCACTGAGCCAGACCGGCATTCAGGCTGCCCGTCACCGGGTCTTCGGGAATGCCCAGGCCCGGCACAAAGGCGCGGACCTCGAATTGCGCCTCGGCGCCGTCCGCCACGGGATCCCAAGGGGCGACCACGCCCAGCTTGAGATCGCCGAGCGCCGCCGGATCAGGCCTCAGTGCCAGCACCTGTCGGCGCGTTCCCAACAAGACGGCCAACCAGCCAGGACCGTTGTCCACCCATTGCGCCGCCAGGATGTCACTGACATCCACCCCCAACCCTGCGGCAAGGCGCGGCGCCAATGCCGATTCGACCGGGCCGGACCGCACCAGGGGCGGCGCGGCAAACGCCACTTGCGCCCCATCGCGGCGCAGCGTGATCAGACCCGCCTGGCATTCCTGGGTGATCGTGTCGCTGCGCGCCACGCCCCCGCTGGCCAGCCAAACGGCGCAGGCGCCCAGCGTGGGATGCCCCGCAAAGGGCAGCTCGCCGTGCGGAGTGAAGATGCGCACGCGGTAATCCGCCTGCGGCGTCGTAGGATGCAGCAGAAAAATCGTTTCGCTCAGATTGGTCCAATTGGCGAATGCGGCCATTTGCGCATCGGCCAGCCCATCGGCGGCAATGACCACGGCCAGCGGGTTGCCTTTCAGGGGCTCACTGGAAAAAACATCCACTTGCTTGAAATCGAAGACCGGCATGATCAGGCGCTCATCCACACGAGAGGAGGTATTCTCGCACCAATACGGCAGCCGCTGGATGGCCGCGCGGCAAAACGCATGCGACGCCCCAGGTATAATCCCGCCTGCTATTCATTCATGGGTTCCCTCACCCCATTCACTAAAAAGGTCCGTCATGACACCCTTGCTCGTCCCGCCCTCGCGGGTTCCCGCCTGCCTGGCCCTGTTGGTCGGCTTTCACGTCGCCATCATCATCGCCAGCAACTATCTGGTGCAGTTACCCATCACCCTGCTGGGTTTTCACAGCACCTGGGGCGCCTTCAGCTTTCCCTTTATCTTTCTGGCCACGGACCTGACCGTCCGCTTGATCGGCAAGACCCAGGCGCGCCAGGTGATCGCCCGCGTCATGGCGCCGGCCCTGATCGCCTCGTACGTCGTATCGGTTTTGTTCCACGAAGGCCGCTTCAACGGGCTGGATACCCTGGGTGCGTTCGATACCTTTGTGTTCCGCATCGCTTTCGCCAGCTTTGCCGCCTACGTCCTGGGTCAGCTGCTGGACGTGCAGGTATTCGACCGCATCCGCCGCAGCAATATGCCGTGGTGGGTGGCGCCGTCGGCATCCGCCGTGCTTGGGCAGGCGCTGGACACCATCGCCTTCTTTGGCATTGCCTTCTGGCATAGCAGCAACCCTTTCATGGCGGAGCACTGGATCGAAATCGCGCTGGTGGACTATGCCATCAAACTGATCGTCAGCCTGCTGCTGTTCGTGCCGCTCTACGGCGTCGCCCTGAACGCCATCATCCGCGCCATGCAACGGCGCACCGCTGCCCAGGCATCCCCGGCATGACCGCGACAGGACAGTCCCGGCGCCGGGCCCTGGTCCTGTTTTCAGGAGGACAGGATTCCACTACCTGCCTGGCTTGGGCGCTGACGCATTTCGCTCACGTCGAGACCCTGGGATTCGATTATGGTCAGCGCCACAGCGCGGAACTGAGCTGCCGGGCCACGCTGCGTGATCGCTTCCAGACGCTGCATCCCGACTGGTCGACCCGCCTGGGCGAAGACCATCTGCTGGACATGACTGTGCTGAAACAGCTAGGCGCTTCAGCCATGACCGACGATGTGGCTATCGCCACACAAGCCGATGGCCTGCCCAATACATTCGTGCCGGGCCGCAATCTGCTGTTCTTTACCCTGGCCGCCGCACTGGCGTACCGGCGCGGGCTGGATGTACTGGTGGGCGGCATGTCGCAGACTGATTATTCCGGCTACCCGGACTGTCGCGACAATACTCTCAAGGCGCTGCAAGTGGCGCTCAGCCTGGGGATAGACCGCCCGCTGACCCTGGAAACCCCGCTGATGTGGCTGGACAAGGCGGATACCTGGGAACTGGCGCAGCAACTGGGCGGCGCAGCGCTGGTGGAACTGGTGCGCACGGACACCCATACCTGCTACCTGAACCAGCGCGACACCTTGCACGCCTGGGGCTACGGCTGCGGCCAATGCCCCGCCTGCCTGCTGCGGGCGCAGGGCTACCAACAATGGCTGACGCGCCGCTCCGTCAACCGTACGCCCGGATAAAGAACGTCACGGTAATGAAGACGGTCAGGGCCAGCGTGCCGCCGCGGATGATCGGCGCCGGAATCCGCTTGCCCAGCAAGGCCCCCAGATAGCCGCCCAGACTGGCGGTCACCAGCATCACGGCTGTCTCCCGCCATTGCACGGCGCCGGCGCTGATGAAGATGATGACCGCCATGGTGTTGGCCACCGTCACCATCAACACCCGCGGTCCGCTCATGCGTTTCAGATCATGCGCGCCCAGCAGTCCCCAGACCGCCACCATCATGATGCCGACTGCGCCGCCGAAATAGCCGCCATAGATCCCCAGGCCGAACTGCAGCACCATCACGATAGCCGGATGCACTTGGCAATGCGCCCGCACCCACTCGCCGACCCTGCGGCCGAACCCCAGGGCCAGCGTCGCCACCAACAGCAACCAGGGCAAGACGAAATCAAACGCCCGCGACGACGTCAGCAACAGCAGCAGCGCTCCAGCGCTGCCCCCCATCAGCGTGACGAAAAACAGCTTGCGCAAGGGCACGTCGCCTACGCCGCCCAGGCTGTCGCGATACGCCCAGGCGCTGGCCGCGCTGCCGGGGTACAGCGCTACCGTGCTGGAGGTATTGGCCAAGACCGGCGGCACGCCCGCCGCAATCAGCGCCGGCAGGCTGACGAACGAACCGCCGCCCGCCAGCGCATTCATCGCACCGGCCAGCGCGCCCGCGCCAGCCACCAGCATCAAGCTATCCATACCCGCCGAACCCCCTCATCAAGACGCCTGCGCCTCTGGCTACGGGATGGCCTCTGCGCCTGCCCGCTGCATACATTATTTCGCCCGCAGCACGATCTGCGTGATTTCCGATGACCGCCCCAGACGGATCGCCAGGCCATTCCACAAGCCCGTGCCGTTGCTGACGTACAGCGCCATATCTCCCACCCTGTACAGCCCAGACACAAACCCGTTATTGGCCCACTGCGTCAGGAAATGCAGTCCCAGGATCTGCCCGCCATGCGTGTGTCCGGACAGCTGCAGCGCCACCCCGGCCTGTGCATTGGCCGGCGCACCGCCTGGGCGGTGGTCCAGCAGCACGACCCGCACGCCATCGGGAATCCCCTGCAAGGCAGCCTGTAGATCAGGGCGCGGCAGACCAAAGGCGCCGGCCTGCCGATCCGTCACCCCTGCCACCGCCAATTCGGCGCCATCCCGATGCAGCAGGACATGGCTGTTTTCCAGCATGGTCAAACCCAGCGCCCGGTATGCGGCCATCCAGCGGACATAATCGGCGTAATACTCGTGATTGCCCGGAATCGCCAGTACGCCATCACGCGCCCGCAGATCCTGCAGGGGCCGGACATCTGCCGCCCGAGCTTCAGGCATGCCGTCGGCCAGGTCTCCTGTGATGACGATCAGATCCGGGGCCAGTTGATGAGTCCGGGCCACCACGGCTTCTTGCCAGGATTGCGGCAGCAGCCGGCTGGCATGCAGATCTGTCAGCTGCGCAATGCGATACCCATCAAATGCGGCGGGCAGACCGGGAATCGTCACCGCCACGGTACGGATGTGGGGCGTCTTGACGGCCTGCCAGACCCCGATAGCCGATAGGACCAGCGCCAGCCCGCCTATCGTCAAGCCCACCGCCTGGCCCTGCAGGATCACGCGCCCTGCTCCGTGCGCCGGCAGCCACACCAGCACGCCGATGATGTCGCGTACCAGCAGCAAGACCGCCAACAGCAAGACCACGCCAAAGGCCCAGCCCAGACCGATCAGTATCCACTGCGGCAACTCCGGAGACCCCAAGGAACCGAAAAATCGCCCCGTGAACTGATGATACTGAGCGGCCAGCAACAAGACGACCGCCAGTGCCGCCTTGCTGGCAAGCCCCCAGGGCAAGGGCCAGACAAAGCGCCATAGAACATACAGCCAGATGGCGCCAGTGATGAGGGGCAAGAGGGTTCCCATGAAACAGTCCAGTCGCAGGATGAATTGCAGAATACGCAGATAAAGCATCTTAACAAGGCGCCCACCATCACCGCTGCAGCCACCTCTGTCCGACGGACCGGATGCTCCACCGGCATGAACCCTTCCTGAACAGCCGCTTCAGACTCGATTCAGATGCCGGCTTTCATACTGCCTGCATTGCCGATGCCATCGGCGCGCCTAGAGAATGTCCGTATGAACACACGCACCGCGCTGTCCGTTTTTTTGTTTCACGATGACTCCAGTACCGCAATTCGCTGGACTACGCCAAGGCTCGATACAGCAGGTTTATCAATCACTTAGGCGAGTTCAACATATGTCGGTGCTTTCCGAAACTTGACCCGGCTTTCCCTCGCGTGGCTCCCATGCGGCTCTTGGAAACCGGGCTTTCCGAGGAGTCATCATGGCGAAGATCAAGCTCACCAAGTCCGCAGTCGATGCGGCACAACCCCAAGACAAGGCCGTCGAACTGCGGGATACCGTGGTGCCCGGCTTCCTGTGCAAGATCACCCCGGCGGGCCGCAAGGTGTTCATGCTCCAGTACCGCACGAACGCCGGCGAGCGCCGCAAACCCGCCCTGGGCCAGTACGGGGAACTGACGGTCGATCAGGCGCGCACGATGGCGCAGGAATGGCTGGCCGAGGTGCGCAAGGGTGGCGACCCCAGCGCGGCCAAGAACGCCGCCCGCAAGGCACCGACCATGAAGGAGTTTTGCCACACCTTCATGGAGGACTACTCCAAGCAGCGCAACAAGCCCAGCACGCAACGTGGCTATCAGGGCGTGATTGACCGCTGCATCATCCCGATCATGGGCCGGATGAAGGTGCAGGACGTGACGCGCCCCGATGTGGCAGCGCTGATGAAGAAGCTGGCCTACAAGCAGGCCGAGGCCAACCGCACCTTCGGCGTGCTGCGCAAGATGTTCAACCTGGCCGAAGTATGGGGGCTGCGCCCGGACGGCACCAATCCGTGCCGCCACGTCCCGATGTACCCACCCGGCAAGGAAACCCGGCTCATCGTCGATGACGAGCTGGTGCGGATCTTCCGTCACCTGGAGCATCTGGAAGCCGAGGGACTGGAGAACTACGTCATCCCGCTGGCGATTCGCCTGCAATTCGAGTTCGCCGCTCGGCGCTCCGAAATCTGCCCGCTCGAATGGGCATGGGTGGATCTGGAAAAGCGCCGCGTCGTCTGGCCTGACAGCAAGACCGGCGGTATCTCCAAGCCCATGAGCGAGGAAGCCTATCGGCTGCTGTCCACAGCACCGCGCCGGGACGGCTGCCCCTACGTCTTGCCGTCGCCCAATGATCCGACCCGGCACATGACCCACGGTGAGCACTATGGTGGCTGGACACGCGTGCTCAAGGCTGCTGGCGTGCCACACGTTGGAACGCATGGCATCCGCCACCGAGCGACCACCGATATTGCCAACTCGGGCGTGCCGACCAAGGTGGGCATGAAGCTCACAGGTCACAAGACCGTGGCGATGTTTATGCACTATGTTCATACCGAGGACAAGCCGGTGCGGGATGCGGCCGAACTGGTGGCGAGTCGGCGGCTGGCGATTACCGGGGCATCCCGTTCTATGGAGGTGACAGCATGACAAGGAAGACGCCCGTGGCAAAGCGGAAACCTGCGGCCTTACCGGCCGGCTATGCCGGCATCCACGGCGGCATCGTTGAGCTGCTGGATGCCGCGCGTCAGGCAGCGGCGCGCAGCGTCAATGCGCTGATGACGGCCAGCTATTGGGAGATTGGCCGCCGAATCGTCGAAGCTGAGCAGAAAGGCAGGCGACGGGCTGGCTACGGCGAGCAGTTGATGGCAAGGCTGTCCGCCGATCTGACGGCACGATTCGGGCGCGGTTTCAGCCCGGACAACCTGGAGAACATGCGGCGCTTCTTCGCCGCTTACCCCCTTGAAGCAATTTCCGAGACACTGTCTCGGAAATCTGGAGACGGACTGCCCATCGAGAATTCCGAGACGGTGTCTCGGAAATTCGACCTCTCCGAACTGGCCCAGGTCTTCACGCTGCCGTGGTCGGCCTATGTCCGGCTGCTGTCGGTCAAGGATGACCATGCCCGCCAGTTCTACGAGGCCGAGGCGCTGCGCGGTGGCTGGAGCGTGCGCCAACTCGACCGGCAGATTGGCAGCCAGTTCTACGAACGCACGGCCTTGTCCAAGGACAAGGCGGCGATGCTGGTCAAGGGCTCCGTGGCCAAGCCCGAGGATTCTGTCACGCCCAACGACGCCATCAAAGACCCGTATGTGCTGGAGTTCCTCGACCTCAAGGACGAGTATTCAGAATCTGATCTGGAAGCGGCCTTGATCCAGCGACTGGAAGACTTCTTACTGGAACTGGGTGAAGGCTTTACCTTCGTCGGGCGGCAACGTCGGTTGCGCATCGACCAGACTTGGTATCGGGTGGATCTGCTGTTTTTCCATCGCAAGCTGCGCTGCCTGGTCATCATCGACCTGAAGCTGGGCAGTTTGACCCATGCCGACGTGGGGCAGATGCATATGTACTGCAACTATGCCAAGGAGCATTGGGCCTACCCGGACGAGAACCCGCCAGTGGGCCTGATCCTGTGCGCCGACAAAGGCCATGCCCTGGCGCGGTATGCGCTGGATGGTCTGCCGACCAAGGTGATGGCGGCGAACTATCGGACGGTGTTGCCGGATGCCGAATTGCTGCAAAGGGAACTGGAGAACACGCGGCGGCTGCTCGAATCTCGCGGAACGCTGTCACTCAAGGATGACAAACCATAGTCGTGCGTCCCGGCGTACCGCCGTCGGGCTCGCGGGCTATGCCCTGTGCTTCATGTCGAATCACAGCCATCGGGCGCTGATCCCTGACGCCTCCGGCCTGGATCGTTGATCCGGGCCTGCGCGTGCTGCGCACTTGCCAACGGCGGGGGTGTGGCTGAGTGGGGTGTAGGCGGTCTTGCTGTTCCCTTCACCGTATCACGGCGTTCTCGCCGTCAATGACTGCGCGTGCTCGCACGCTTGCGGCCTGTCGGCCGTCTTCGATCTCTGACTGCTTGCGCTGCGCCGTGCTGGCCACGGTTCCGGGCAATTCCGCCCGAGCAACCGGAGCACGATCATGTCGCAATTGTCCTTTTCCTCGTTCGAAGACGCTTTGCTGGTGCGTGACGCCCAAGGGCGCTACCTGCCGGCATCGGTGGATCAAATTCTTGAAGCGGCGCGCCAGGCCATTGAGCTGAAGATGCAGCGTGGTGCTGAGTTCACTTCGCCGACGCTGGTCAAAGAGTACCTGCGCAACAAGCTGGCAGGCTTTGAGCATGAAGTCTTTGCGGTGCTGTTTCTGGACACGCGCCATCGGCTGATCGAGTACCGGGAGATGTTCCACGGCACCATCGACAGCGCATCGGTGTATCCGCGCGAAGTGGTCAAGGAAGCGCTGCGACTCAATGCAGCG
This sequence comes from Castellaniella sp., assembly GCF_034675905.1. Lineage (GTDB taxonomy): Bacteria > Pseudomonadota > Gammaproteobacteria > Burkholderiales > Burkholderiaceae_B > Castellaniella. The sequence continues at coordinate 275,599 of NZ_JAUCCV010000002.1, forward strand.
GCGGTGATCCTCTCGCACAACCATCCGAGCGGGAATCCTGAGCCGTCTCAGGCCGGCAAGGCGCTTACGCAGAGACTCAATGAAGCGCTGGGGCTGGTAGAAGTGCGCACGCTGGATCATGTGGTTGTGGCCGGTGCCGGCACGGTATCGTTTGCCGAGCGTGGCTTATTTTGAGCTTGGGGCTTCGGCCCCTTCTTTTTTGACTACATTGAGCGAAGGCCGCTTTCGTCTGCGGATTCAACCAGTCGATGCAACAGCTTGATAAAACTGCTGTGCGGGCGTTTCGTAGTTTAGGGTTTTCCTGGGACGCTCGTTCAATCGTCTTGCAATCGCATTGAGCTTGGCCTGCGAGTAGGGGGCTAGATCAAGTCCCTTGGGCAAATACTGCCTGACCAACCCGTTGGTGTTCTCGTTCGATCCGCGTTGCCAAGGGCTCTGCGGATCGCAGAAGAACACCTGGATGTCGGTGGCCAGCGTGAATCGCTTGTGAGCAGCCAGCTCCTTGCCCCTGTCCCACGTGAGCGATTTGTACAGATCCTGCGGCAACTTTCTGGCGTGCTTGATCAACGCTTCGACCACCGTCTCGGTGTCTTTGGCCGGAATCGGCGGCTGTCAAGCTAGTTGTCGCGCGTAGGTGTATTCAGGCCGCCCGCCGGAGGTTGTTTTCGGTATGGATCCTGTCGGCCACACCTTTGTCAGGGTTCAGATGCACGACATCGATACGCGACCAGTTCCGTGTGGGACCGGACCAGCGATGTGGGGCATCTCGGCGGGCTGTCTCGTAGACGGCATGCCGCTGTGCGAGCATGGCGGCGTCCAGGCCGCAGTGGCGCTGCTCGGGCGTCACGAACCGGATCGCGCTATGGCGATGCTCCATGTTGTACCAGCGCACGAACTGAGCCACCCACGCCCGAGCGTGTTGCAGGCTGGAGAAGGGCTTGCGCGGATACTGTGGACGGTACTTCAAGGTGCGGAACAGCGCCTCGGAGTACGGATTGTCATCACTGACCGCTGGTCGGCTAAACGAGGGCGTGACGCCCAGTTCCCGCAGTGTGGCCAGCATGGTGGCGCCCCTCATGGGGCCACCGTTATCGCTGTGCAGCACCACCTGCCCAGGCTCGATACCCTCGCGCAGGCAGACATCACGCATGATCTCGCTGGCATGTGCGCCATCCTCGGTGCCGTAGACCTGCCAGCCGACTATCTTGCGACTGAACAGGTCCAGGAACAGATAGAGATAGTAAAAGCAGCCTTTGACAGCAGCGGGCAGGTAGGTGATGTCCCAGCTGTAGAGCTCGTTTGGGGCATACGCCGTGACGGCCCGAGGCTTGGGCTGGGGGGCTGGCGGTCGCTGCCGTCCCCGAGGGGCCAGTTGCCCGGCTTGGCGCAGCAACCGATACATCGTCGATTCGCTGGCCAGATACCGGCCCTGGTCGGCCAGGCGCGGCACGATCTGCGAAGGCGGCAGGTGGCCATACTCTTCGCTGTTGATCACGGACAGAATCCGCTGACGTTCCAGAGCACTGTAGCGGTTGGTGGGTTGCTGGATCCGCTCGGGACGCTGATCTCCACGGCAAGGCGTACATCTCCAGCGCTGTACGGTGCGCAAGCTCAGGCCCATGATGTGGCAGGCGCGGGCTGCGCGCGCCCCGGCCGCCACCGCTTCGTCGATCAAGGTCAGCAATGTCTGGCGCTGTGCGAGTGAGGTCATTTGTCCCCGTCCTCCCACAGCGCCTGGTACTTTTTTTGCAGCACCAGCAGCGCGGCGGCTTCAGACAGGGCTTTGTCCTTGCGGGAGAGCTCACGTTGCAGGCTGGCCAGTTCGCCCTTGAGCTTACGGACCTCGCCGATGTCCGTCGACGGCTTGGCAGACAGACAGAATTCCGCCTTCCAGGCCTGGAGCTGATGGGCAAAGATCCCTCGTTCACGACACCAGGCATTGAGATCCTCGGGCGCCAGATTGTTGGTGTCCAGCAGCGCTTGCAGCCGCTGTTCAGCAGTCCAGTCCAGGGGGCGCTTTGCGCCCCCGTCAGCTCTATGTAGATGGGCCATTCTGGGATTCCGTAACCAATTTCGCACGCTATGGTACGGGACGTTCAGCTCGGCGGCCATGTCCGCAATCGTGCGGTTGCCTCGGGTCAGCATCTTGCGGACCACTTCTTCCTTGAAGGCCTGGGTGTAATTCGTCAAGTTCATCGCTTCATTCAAAAACTGAGGCGACAACTAGTCTGACACGGGGGGGAATCTTCACCAGCATGAGATAGCGCGTCTGACGCTCGACCAGTGTGGCGATCTGGCTGTTGCCACTGCCGAAGAGCAGATCGCCTTCCCAATGGCCGGGGACCGCCCGGTCTTCCGCGGTGGCCGGGCGTTCGCTGATCGAGACGGCCCCGACAATCCGGCCATGATTATCGGTCTTCTGCGTATGGTGGCGGGAACGTCGCATGGCTCGGGTGCGCCGCAGGTGTGCCAGCAACTCCTTCTTCAGGGCGCCACGCGCCTGAATGAAAAGCGTGCGATAGATGGTCTCATGTGACACCTGGTAGCCCTCGTTGCCGGGATAGGCACACTTCAGCCAGCCGGCGATTTGCTCCGGCGACCACTGTCGCCTGAGCTTGTCCGCGACAAGGTGTGCCAAGCTTCGATTCTCTGCCAGTTTGCAGAGTTTGGGGCGAAGCGCTCGGTCCCAGGCCGCCTGTTCGGCCAGACTGGCGCGATACCCGGACGCTCCGCCGTTGCGATCGATTTCCCGGCTGATGGTGGATGGCGCTCGCCTGAGCAATCTTGCGATCGAACGGATGGAGTGGCCGGCGACCAGCCCTCTCGAAATCTCCTCCCGCTCGGCTAACGACAGTGCCCGTCGAGATCGACATCTGGGCCGTGGCTGCGTAAGCTCCCCCTCAGAGTAGACATCAGCCAGTAGAATTTCGGAGCCTCCTTTCAATCGGAGACTCCCTTGAAGAAAAGCAGATTTACCGAAAGCCAGATCGTTGCGGTGCTCAAAGAAGGCGAAGCCGGAATCCCGGTCGCCGAGTTGTGCCGCAAGCACAGCATCAGCAACGCCACGTACTACCAGTGGAAGAGCAAGTACTCGGGCGTGCAGGTGTCTGAGCTGCAGCGCCTGCGTGAGCTTGAGGCGGAAAACGCCAAGCTCAAACGCATGTATGCGGATCTGGCGCTGGAGAACTCAGCCATCAAGGATGTGTTGAACCGAAAATCCTGACGCCGTCAGCCAGGCGCGAGGTCGTCGAGCAGTTGGTGGAATCGAAGCTCTCGATCACACGTGCCTGTCAGATTGCTGGCCTATCGCGGGCGGCGTACTACAAGAGGCCAACTCCGGCGGAACAACGCGATGCCGAGGTCATTGATGCGCTCAATGCGATCGTGGCCCGGCATGGGCGCTGGGGATTCTGGAAGTGCTTCACGCGGCTGCGGCTCGATGGTCGTTGCTGGAACAAAAAGCGGGTTCACCGGGTGTACTGCGAGATGGGATTGAATTTACCTCGACGCTGCAAGAAACGGCTGACTGACCGGCCCCGTCAGGCGCTGGATCATTCCTTGGAGCCAAACCGCTGCTGGGCATTGGACTTCATGCACGACGCCTTGTATTGCGGCCGACGCTTCCGGACGTTGAACGTGATCGACGAGGCCAACCGGGAATGCCTGGCCATCGAGGTCGGTACATCCATCCCTTCGGCGCGCCTGATCCGTGTGCTCAACCGTCTGATCAATTGCTATGGGGCTCCTGAGGCCATACGGCTGGACAATGGGCCGGAGATGGTCTCGCAGGCGTTCACCGAATGGGCTGCTGCCCGGGGCATTGCCGTGCGTTATATCCAGCCAGGCAAACCAAATCAGAATGCGTTCATCGAGCGCTTCAACAAGACGTATCGCACTGAGGTGCTCGATGCGCACCTGTTCGCCAATCTGCAGCAGGTGCAGACGATCACCGAGCAATGGCTGATCGATTACAACGAATACCGCCCACATGACTCGTTGGGCGGCGTCCCGCCGGTGCAGTTTATGCCCCGGCTAACCCTTGCTCCGAAACTCTATCAGCCGCTGTCTACTTGACGGGGGAGCTTACGCCTGTATGCCGCCTGTCTCAGCCAGAATGCGCTGGATCGAGGAGTGGTTGCGATCGAACAACTGGGCGATCTGCTGGAGTGATTCGCCCTTTCGCCAGCGCTCCCACATCAGGAATTTCTGGCTTTCCGTGTAGTAAATCCGGGGCCGGTATTTCATCTGCAACACTCCTTCTGCTTGCGCAGGCTTTAGTGTGTTGCATCGACCGGTTGAATCCGCATCCCAAAGCAGAAACAGCGCCCAGGTGATCAAGGCAGCGTAATCTGTTTCGCTGGAGCGGGACTTTGCTCCTCAGTCATCCGATTCCTCGCTGTCTTGAGGGAGCGTCTTTCTCATATCTCCGGCTAAGGACAAGGTTGCTTTCGCAAAATTTTCCAGCCGATCGATTCGATCGCGTATAGCTTGCTGTTTGGCCTTTTCTTGGCTCTTCAGTAGACCTTCTGCAACGAATCTTGAAATCCGCAGTTCTACGGTGGCGTCCAAGCTACCCTTGACGGTTTCCTCCAACCACGGTTTGACCACATCGACTGACCGTTCGGCAGCAACGCAGAGTGCATGACGTAGCAGTTCCCTTGCTGCGTAATCAATCCCGATCGCGAACTCGAAGAGCTTCTTCTCGTCCTCCGTTGCACCTTCAAGCTCTTCGCTGCTAGGTGGGCGCGCGAAAAATCTGAGTTCATCTGCCTCATTCACACCTAAGGAATTGAGCGTGCGCAGCAGCGGGTCTAACTCCCGCAGCGGCCGCATGTACGGAGGCAATGTATACCGGTGTGCCCAAAGTTTCTGGATGAGATCTACGCACTCGGCCACCGCAGCATCTCGCACGGTTTCGGGCGCATCCTCAGCAGCGGAGATTTTCTCAGCGACTAGGTGCGCCATCCATTGGGCAGTAACATCGTCGCCGAGCTTCAAACCGGCAACGATCCGCTTGCCGAGCTCGATGACGGCTTTAGAGCGATCGAGTGATTCCATCGTGTCCAATCAGGTAGTAGCGGTTATAGGGATAGTTGTAGAAGGAGTAGTCATCGTTGCCAGTCTCGTCTTTTGGTGGCTTGCGGCGGACCTTAACGCAGACGATCAGAGATCTGTTTGGGTGCCCATCCAACAGTGCGCGAATGAACTTGTCGTCGGCGCTGAGCCGAGAGCCGGTCTGGACGTTGCGCTCCTCAGCGTAGCCCGTGCTGCGCGACCACGACTCGCTTCTCAGCCTGCCGCCGTCTGGTAGCGTCCACGATCTCGCGTCTGGATCCGTCATCGGGTTCAGGACATCGAGTATTCCCTGACAAGGGTGCGGGCCAGGGCTACTTACCTTGCCAGCCCATGGGTCATATTCGTCAAGGCTCAACGAGTCGCTTCCCGTCTTTACCCAGCCGAGCAGGCTGAGCTCTGGATCATCAACCTCCTCCCGATGGTCGATGTGATCCGCGTCTGGAAGGTAAATCTCTCCTGGGCAAGGGCTGGTCTGCATCGCGGTCAGAAAGGCCGCTGCGTGACGAGAAGGAACGAGCACAGACCCGACTGACACCGTTTCGCCGTTGACCGCATCGGTGGTCGTCCAATGGCCCCAGAGGGCCGTCATACCGTCGTCCGTTGTCAGCTGGTCATCGAGGTACTGTCTATCGACCTGCCAACACCATGCGGCATCAGATCGAGCGCTGCCCGGCGGGTTGGCCTTCAGGATCTCGGGATCGCGTCGATCCGCAAGCCACCGGTCATCACCGCGAGTGAGCAACTGTCCTTTCAACCAGTCGTCGAACGGATTCTCTTCCTCATCAGCGCGACGGCGTACCGGCTTGGTCTCCAAGAGCAGGCCAGCGACGAACATCATCGCGTGATAGGACTGATAGACGACGCTGTCCTCCACTTCGGGCATGCTGCCGTGCGAGTGAGTTGTCTCTCGTCCTCGAAAGAGTCCGCGCTTATAGCGCTGATCATCGACGCAACGACGAAGACCTAGAGACATGCGGCCACGCAAGACTGCCCGTGCTCGCCGTTCGATCGACTGCTGATTCAGCCCAAAGGCACGGCCCAACGGAGCGAACCAATACGGACCGATGTCGATGCCGAAAAAGTACCTCTCGTCGTCGTCCGCGGCCTCGTCCTCCGAGGCATCGTCATCAACTATCTCGTGCTCGCCACGGTCGTAGACCTCGGTGGCCAGCGCAGGGCGGTTTGCGCCGTTCGCGATGGCGAGCAACTCCGTGGGCAACGGACAGACTTCGTTCAAGCGCCTCAGTGCATCCGAGGCGAAGTGTCGGATGACGACATGCCGCTCCCTTGCGGCGGAGTCAAGAAACGCGAGAAAAGGAGCAACGGCACAAGGCTCATCCATCGCGCCCCGTGCCAATGCAAGGCAGAGCCATTGCCGGGCATGCCACTCATAGAAAACCAGGCCACGGTCAACGAATGGCTGCGGGTCGGCGCTCAATGCGCGAGTGGCCAGCGCGGACAACAGGGTTTGCCAGTCGAGCTCAAGACAGTTGCGGACGCAGTGGGCGTGTTCCCAGCGTTCCGCAGTGGACGGGCGCGCCAGACCCGCCCACAAGTAGCCGGCCAAGGCTTCCTCGCAAGAGGATGACGGTGCGAGCGAGTCGTTCCACGGGCCATCGCCATCTTCACCCTCAAGAATTTCTTCGAGCAAGTCGAAGCCGAAGTTCAACACTTCATCGGCCTCGTCGCTGGTCAAGCGTCGCGCGAGCGGGTCCACCAGATGGAATAAGTCTTCTGCATCAAGCGTGTCGAGCTGCGACAGGTACCCCTTGATCCGGACTGACGCGACGTCCTTCTCCAAGACGATGCCCTCTGCATAGATTCCATCAAAGGGGCCCTCATGGCCCCAGCCGCGGCGCCCCACACGGTTGGGTTCGCTCGCAGCCAACGAAAGGGCGGCCTTCTTGAGTTCGCTGCGGACGGACAGGAGCCTCTTGCTCGGTTGCGGGAGGTGCCTGATGACGTCCATGAAGCTGAACACACTGAACCCGTCGTCCGATCGGATTGCGCGGAGGTATCCGTCGATCTCCGATAGCGTCGCGCGCCGACAGCCTTCCTCGTAGAACTCGCGAACGTACGAACGATGGTCAACCTTCTTGAGCGATCGCCGTGCCGCGAGAACCGCAGCCGCGTCGCGGAGATCGACTCCGCTGAAAATGGCATCCCAATCGGGCTCTTGGATCTCTTTGCGAGGCCCCGTCCACGGCGCGGGAGCGGCGGTCGCCGACTCACTGGCTCCTTTGGCTTCAGATGCCTGAAGCAGCCTCTCTAAATCTGGAAGCGACATCGCCAGTGAGTCGGCTAGAGCCTTGAGTTCGCGCCAGGTGGGCACCTCGTAGGGCTGGATCCGGAGGAGTCGGTAGGCGATCCTCAGGATCGATCTCTTTCGATTGTTGTCGGACTCTGCGTCGATGGCTGCTTTGATGTCGTTAACGCGTTTCCATCCACTCACGGTGCCACCCAGGGCGACCGCGGCCTTCTTTGGAAGGAGCCCGTGGTCGATCAGGCTGTAGATTGCGACGGGGAATAGCTCGCCTGCAAAGCCGAACTCTCGATCCCGCCAGCGGCTCAGAATGGCGAGACTGGATGAAGGGCAAAGGCCGACCAGACCCTCAACCAACCGGTCCCAGTCCATGTACTTGTCCCGGGCCATGTGCTCGTAGCTGAGCTCGGCAATGCACGCCAGCCGATAGGCGGTCCGAGGTCTTGCGTGGCCCGGGCGATGCGCAGCGTCCGTGAGATCGAGGAACGTCGTCCATCGAGAGAGGTGTTCTTCTCCGATCTTGCTGGCGATGTCGATCGCCTTGTCGAAATAGGCAGCCGCTTCTGACTTGCTCACGCAAAAGATGGCGCGCGCCAGCTCCTGAAGATCGTCAACCCGCGTCTCCGCATCGCTGTGCGACGCGACGATCTGATCGAACGCTCTGGAGCTGAGTCGTAGTGAGAGGTCGCTCAGCCCTCCTGTTCGCGCGGTCACGCGGCACATCCTCGTGAGAGTACTCGAGTAGATGCGGTCGTTTTTCTCGACCCACTTCAAAAGTGCGTCGATCTGAACTGACTGAATGGGACCTGCATCGCGCAGGATCTGCACCCACTCGACGGCAGCCACCTTCTCCAAATTGAAGTTCCGCTGATAGTCGCGTGACGAAGCAGATTTCGTCTGTCTCAGCGCAAGCTCGATTTCGTGATCAAGGTTGGGAAGCTGGCGGCCACAAGCAATCTCAGCGGCCAAGATGAACCAGGGGAGGACTCCCCCTGTCACTTGCTGCAGCTGGGACGCTTGTTGGCTTCTAACGGGAGATCCCTTCGTCTCAAACTCAGGGCGAACATCCTTCGGCGCCAGATCAATCAACTCAATCCGTTTTCCGCGCAGCGCGGCTTCCAAAGCGTAGGCTCGAATGAACGTCGCGTGCTCGGCGTCGAAATCGTGAAACTGGCGGGGCGGATCTGACGGAAGATATCGGCGCAACGTCTCCGCCCAAGTCGCCTCGTCGCGCGGGAGGCACCGGAGCGCCAGCGTGATTGCAGACCGGACTCCGTCCAGTACGCTGCTCCCAGACTTCCATGAGAGATCTTCTTCGGGCAACTTGATCTTAGGGTCGACCAAGATGCCCATCAGATGGCGCAGCGGCTCCGCCGGCAACAGATGTGCGGCCCGGGCTGCTTCGGTAGCCAGGCCCAGCATCATCCAGGCATCCCCGTCGGCGTGCTCGGCGAGCTCATCGATTCGCTTGAAGTTGCCGGCGTCCGCAAGTCGGGCGGCAACGAGCTTCGTGGTTCTCAGTACGGTGGATTTGGGACTCCATCCTTTCAGGAACCGCGCGGCCTCGGCAGGGCCTCGCAATCTCAGCACACCGATAGCAAGCTCGGCGACGTCGGCGTCGTCGATCTTGTCCTCCTTGCGGCGCTTGGGTGGCAGCTTGCTCCAAGTGATCAACGACTCCCAGGCCATGCGCAACCTGCTTCTCGCCTCAGGGATGAGGTCATCGTTTCCGGCAAGCAGCACCGCCTCGTAGGCGTGATGCGAGCCAAGGAATCCGCCGCCGAACGTGCGCCTGGAGACCATTTCTTCGATGCGATCTGGCGCAAGCAGAACGCTGGCAATGTCAGTGTTCTGCTGGATAAGCGTGTTCTGGCGAGCCTCGCCAGCCACCTCGCCGCCGGCCTTCAGCGCGAGCTTAGCGGCGGCAACATGCCGATCCTGCTGCAAGCATGCTCTGAGCGCGAACATCAGTCGTTGCAGCTCGACGTCTCGTCGCTCCAGAGGGTTGAGCTCTGGCAAGCTCTCATTCGAGAGCGCCAGCGCAATCAGCTCGTCCATCCGGCCGGCAGACAGTAGCAACTGCGGCAGCGCCGCCGCCACATATGAACTGGTCGCCGCGAGCGGCTTTAGTTTTGCAAGAAACGCATCAAGCGAAGCCGCATCGGGCTTGAACGTCTCGTTGAACCAGGTCTCTGCCGGTTCGTCCATGAAATGCAGACCTGAGTCCTTGACAAAGAGCGGCCGGCCGAACTCTGTGGCAAACGTACGGACGGCGCTCTCGGGAACTCCGGCGATTTGGGCCAAGATCGAAATCGGCACCATCGGCCGGAGCACCGCGAGGCCCTTGCAGATGAGGTCAATCTGATTCGCCTCGGTCGGGCCCCACTCGGCTTTCAGCCTGTCGATAGCTTTGGTCAGCAGGCCTCCGATCGCGTGCTGGACCGTTGTGGGTGTTGGCCCCAGGGCCCTCAGCATGTCGCCGATGGGTGGGGTTCCCTCCATCGCCAGTGCTTGAACGCGCGGGTTATCGCTACTTAGAAAAGCGAATTCCGCAGCCTCCACGTCCGTTGCCTCGGGATAGCTCAGCCGTAGGTGCGTGGCAGTCTCAGCCTTGGAGAACGGTTCCAGCTTGATCACTATGGCGTCCAGCGGAGCTCCCAGGTGGCCCTGCCGGTGTGATCGGCATGTGAATGCCAACCGCAACCCGTCGGGCATATCCGTGTTGATCAAGTCATGGACAAAGGCACGCTCACCGATCTCTTGTGCAGCCATGTATGCGTTGTCGGCCGCGTCGATGATGATGCAAAGGCTCGCCTGAGGCGTGCGGGCTCTAAGAAGATCAATGGCTTGCTTGAGCCGAGATACGAAGGCCCGCATGAACTGCTTGGGATCCGTGCCGCCGGATGGAATCAATGGCAGGCAAAGCTGCTGTCCTGCGAGCTCGTTCGCGATCTGGACGAGAGCATCGCGGTACCGATGGCGATACTTCAAGGCTTGGCGATAAGTCCCGTCACCGAAGCAGTCGTACAGGACCGCCACCGACCCAGCAGGTATGGCACGAGCCAGGTGAGCAGAAAGAGTCGACTTGCCTACACCACCGTCTGCGTGGATGACCACCGGGCGTTGTGCGGTGAGAAGCGTGGACAGGATGTTTGCCTGTTGCGCTCGAGGAAGCACCTGCTTCGGCTCCGAGATCAACGAGGGCGCCGGCAGGAGATCGATTTCGGTCACGTGCAGTGCGCGAAGTACGTTGTAGAGCCGGACTGAGCGGTCCTTCGTCCCCTCGTCGGTTGCCCGACGGGTGACCAGTTCCTTCAATTGGAGCGCAGCCTCGGTATCCGGTTCGGACAGGTATGCGCTCAGGTCCTGACTTAGGAGGTTGCGCTGTTCCCATAGATCCGGCTCACCAGCTTCAACCAAGAAGGCGGCGAAGAAGCTCTGTACGTTGCTGCCAGCTGACGCCGCGTACCGTTTCAGCAACTCGTCTATTTCACGGTGCCGCGGCGCTGTCGACCCCGCAGCGATATCGGCCAACGCTTCAAGAACAGTTCCATCCATGGGCCTGTTCGTCAGAAAAATGAACCGAACCTTGTTCGCCAGGACGTCCAGGCCAAGCGACGCCTCCAACTCCTTGAAACGCCCTGCGAAGCCCTCGATGGTTCCTTTGAGGCCGCTTGCCGTCCAGGGTTCGTGCGAGCGCCTGGATGAGTGTTTGAGTTGCACATAGCGGATGGACTTTGCCGCTGTGACGTCCTCGCTCCCGTAGTACAGGCCGACGTCAATGACCTCGTCGCCGACGCTCGTAGATGCGTCCCCCTCGTCCAGTGACGCTCCTTCGATCGCCACCGCCACCAGACCATTTTCACCGGTAAGCAGCCCGAGGCACTGCCGAGCAGCCCATTGATAGTGGAACTGATCGCCGCTTCTGGAAGGACCTACAGAACCTTGCTTCGCCATCTTATCTGCACTTCCTGCACCCGCTTTTAATGTAGGTTACTAGCCCGAGATGCTCTCGGCGGATCTGCCTATGTTCAGTTTCTAACCTCAAACGTTGTGGAACCGCTTTAGGGCATCGAATTTGGCAGAATGCAGGCCCCCCCACGCTGCAAAGCAGAAATTGAACTGCGCTAAGCGAACTTCTACATTTGGTGGAGAGAAGCCTCATATCATTACCTCAAGTGCTTCTACATTACCGGCACCGAATAGATGTTTGACTGCTTCGAGTGCGGGGTCAGGAAGGGTTTGGGTCGCGAGCACAGCGAGACGGTTCATCGGGCGAGATATGGACACGTAAAAGAGATTGCGGGCCCGGTAGAAGCCTTTAGTGTTCTTGGCATTCAACGCCTTGGTGTGAATCAATTCAAGAAGCTGCGGCCAGTTATAGTGATTCCAGCCGCCGCCCAATACGACCAGGACGTTTTCGAACTCGGCGCCCTTGACGCTGTGCTGTGTTGCAAAGGAGGTTTGCTTCTCAATGAACTTGACTACCTCAATGACTTCCCGATAGGGAACGTCCCGAAGCTTGCTGTAACGTTGCAGCGCGGATGACTCCTCGGGGATTGGGGTGCCATCCAGCGCCTTAAGTTCTTCCTCACGCCTCAGGACGCGGTCGGGGGGCGACGGTCGTTTGGTTGAGCGCAAAAAATCGACAATTTGGCCGATCGTGCCCTCTGCCCGTAGCTTCTGGAGGGCATCCATATCCCGACGCCAATTCGCCTTGTCCTCGTGTTTGGCAATCGCGGGACCAGAACCAAGTATTTTGAACATTTCTCCATAGCGCGAAGAGGCGTAAGCCGCGCACATCGGCTCGACAATTTCGGCGAAGAACTTGATCGTAGGATCTTCTTTTTTCGCGAAAAGGTCGGTGCGCCCGCTAAAGATCTCTGCGATATTTGGATAGCCTTGCTCCGCAGCCAAGACGTTGTGAGTGAGCATAAGTACCTTCGTTTTGCTCATGTCCCATCCTTCGGCCTGAAGGCGCTGCGTCAACGCCTCTCGGTTTTTTCGCGCCAAGTCTGGTGGTAGGTCCCCTTTGGAATGCCTGTCACTTGTACGATCGCCACAGTAGGAATTGGTGTGAAAGAATCTTGCTTCTCCCTTTGCTTCCGGGTCATGAACAGCCTGCTGTAATTCAGGGCGCAGGTTGTTTAGTACGTCTACGATGGCTGGCACAGACCGGAAGTTTGAGCCTTTGGCGATCTCTTCAATGGGATACTGCGCCAGCTCATACTCACTTCGATAAATGGTTTGCCAGTGATCTCCAAAGAGTCCCACAAGAGGACCGGTTGCGGGCCTCAGAAAGTTGTCCGTGATCGACTCCATGAATTGGCGATGCGTGTCCTGATACTCATCAATGAAAATCACTGGAAACTGCTGACTTAAGATGCGCTTGAATTTTTCTTGGTATAGGAGCTTCGCCATCAGCTCTGGGATATCGTCGTGGCTAAGCGTTATCTTGTCTGCATCGACCCCGAAAAAGCCGAAGTCGTAGACCACTGGTTTTGTATCGACTCCGCCACCTTGCTCGATCTTCTCCTTTCGCTCCTCCATCTCAGCCAGGCTGTCTCTCAGTGCTTTCTGAAACTGGCGTAAAAAAGTCCAGGAGAACCCATGGATGGTGTCGACCAGGATTGCGGGATGTTCCTCAATTTCCTGCGCGATCTCGTTCCGAGCCACCTCAGTGAAGGTAATGCAGGCTACTTTTTGCCCGGATTGAACAAGCGCAGGCCCGCGCTCTGCGATCAGCCGTTTTAGCGCCGCGACCAGAGAATAGGTCTTCCCTGCACCTGCGCCGGCTTCGAGCCTAAAGCTGCGGCCTGCATCAAGGGCTTCGTTGATTTTCTTCTGCGCCTGTTGCGCTGCCTCAAGTGCGGGATTTTTAACTTGGCCCGTCATGCGACCACCGGGGCGTTCTGCACTTCTAGGGCTTGTTCTGGTGGTGGTGGCTCGGATAGCCACACGAGACCTTCCTCAATATATCGCGGCACCTTCCACTCCTTTTCGCGAATAGCGAACCGCAAAGCGGTATCTGCTTTCGCGAGCCCCTTTGCGATGTCCCATGCTTCGGTGGCCTCGTCTTGCTCCTTAGGCCATTCGAATCGATCCGGGTTGGCGAGGACGAGCGCGTCTTCATAACTTCGCGCGCAGGTGGCTGCTGTGGGGACCTCTGGAATCTGATACGCGATGCGGCGGCACCCAATGATCTTTTCTTTTGCAGATTTTGCAAGCAACTCACCCGGCGAGATCTGCCAGCCGTTTGCATCCTTTGTGTTGGGTGGGCGGAACCAATCCTTGATTGCGGCATTTGATGTGCGCTGACCTTCAGCTACAGGGCATTTCTCCCACGTAGTAATAACTTTTCCCTTCTTGTTCTCTTTCTCAACTGGTTTGGTGGAATCCAAATCCGTAACAACTAGAGTCTTGAGTTCAAGGAAGTCCAGCAAGGGGTAAAAAATATGAGAATACGCACCACCGACCTCAACGCAGGTTACGTACTGCCTGGCCAGCTTGTGTTTGTCGTCCAGTGACTTGTCCACGAGACCGCACAGCCGCGGCATCAGAAGTCGCTCAGTGGTCCCCTCTACCATAATTGCCTTGTCGGCAAAGTAGAGGTCGCACTTGGTCAGGGTCATGTATTGATGGAGGAAGTCCTGGTCATCAGCCGATATACTTGCCATCCCCTTCTTGAAGTCCTTGACCTTAGTTTGCCGCGTATTCGGCGTTTTGGGTGCCTCGTTCAAGAAATAACGTACGGCCTCGAATGAGGCGGCATTCGCCACGTGCGGTGAATGTGTCGTGATCACAAACTGTACTTTCCACGTAGGCTCGTCAGGATACGTGGCAGAGAGTTTTTTGATTGCGATGTTCAGTTGATTGATGAACACTTCTTGCATCTGAGGATGCAGGTGAGCTTCTGGTTCTTCGATGAAAATCAGGTGCGTGACGGGGCGGGTTGGCTTTGCGCGATAGATCTTGTGGTAGCTCTCCAGCTGCAAGAGCATATAAATGAGATTTCGCGTCCCTAGACCGTTGTAGCCTTCGGGAAGGTGAACTCCGTCTGCGCCCGCGTATACCACCCTTGTGTGGTCCGAAAGAAGCGCCTCGACGTTGAGCGATGTTTCTGGCCTTAGCTCGGTGTCATTGAGACTCGGAAAGCCCAGAACCTCCATCGTCGGAAGGAGCTTCTTAAGCATTGCGTCAAAGTCCCCTTGAACGCCGCGTTCGATCTCTTCCACGGAAGTCTTCAGCTTCGCTGCCAGTTCTTGATCGGCGGCGGCTGCTGTTGGGGCCGAGGCTGTCTTGAAAAGCGTACTCAGCAATTTTCCGATCACGTCAGCATCGCCTTGGCTAGCGTGGTCGAGGGTGCGCTGTGCTCGGACGAAATTACATTGGACGAGAGTCAAAAGAGCAGAGACTCCTTCAAAATCACGTCGATTGGTTTGATCCGTCGGATCAATGGCGCTGACGTTTATGGAATATGCCTTGGGAATCGTGTCGCGCAATGATCTGAGGAAATGAGCGTTTTGCTCTACGCCTTCCGCGGGCGCAGCGATGTCGAACAGGATGTGGAGCGTTTCTAAGGTCGGCTTATACTCCACACGCACCAATGCCTGTGTGCATGCGACATCCAAGTCGATGACAAATGGAGCCAGGGGGCCCAGATTGGGTGCGGCTGCGTCGTACGCGAACGTCAGTGTGAGGGCGATCGTTGGAAACGCTGTCAGCACATCTTCAGGTTTTGCTCCACGTTCCCTTAGTGTTTTCGCTTCGAAGAATTTTGTCCGTGAAGCTGCGGAGAAGTCCTCCAGCCGGAAGCGAGCTCCGCTTTGGCCAATGAAGCGATCAAAGACATCGGTGAGAGAGGTCTTTCCGCTGTTGTTTCGACCGACTACCACAGTCGAGCTATCTTCCAGCATGATCTCAACATCCTGGAGGAGTCGGAAACCTTCGACCTTTACTTTCTCAATTCTCATATTTCCCCCATCTTCGCATCAATTATTAAATAGATGACATTTGCCGATTCTGAGCATTTGGATCGCATGGAAATACTTTTTGAGATTTATCGCCAACTGCGTCATCACCAATATATCTGTTCAAAACAGTCATTTACTGACGGATGTGAGGCTGGCACAGCTGAGTCCGTTGTCAGGCATCGAATTAGTCGAACGAGCTTCCGTACCTGCCGAAAAATACAATCATACAAATAGATAATAAGCCAAGAAGAGCCTTGCGTCTCCGCTTCGCAGACCGCGCTGCTCCAGGTTCGCTCTTCGCTCATCCCTGACGGGACTGGCATTCGCCAGCCTTCCACATCCCTGACGCCTACGGCCCGGCTTCCAGCTTCGGGCCTGCGCGCTTCGCTTGCGTGCGGTTTGCACATCGCGGCGGCCGTTGCCATGTCCAGCCGTCTCTCCTGACTCCATCACCTTGCTCGCGACTGTAGCCCGTGGCCGCGTGCCATCAAGGCGCGCCAGGCCGTGTCCTCGGCTGCGCCTGCGGGCCGCACCTACCTGTCGCTTTTCTCCTTGACGGCCCACGTCCGTGGGCTCCTGACCGTCGCGGGCGATGAACTCAGGAAAGACGGTGGCAACAGGGCCAACCGGGTTCCTCGTGCCAACCGCACCGAACAGCCGAAAGGCTGGGCTCCGAATCTTGGAATCCGGTGTGCGGTTTGAACAGCAAACCCTTTTCGTCAGGAGAAAAACCATGTACGCATCCCCCCTTGCTTCGCGCTTTGCTTCCCGTTCCCCGGTACTGCGCAGCGACTCCCCGCTGTCCGATGACCAGATTCACCGCGTGGCCCCGTCCATCTTTGCGGAAGCGCCCCACGAAAGCCGCTCCCAGCGGTACGCCTATATCCCCACCGCCACGGTGCTGACCGAACTGCGCAAGGAAGGGTTTCAGCCTTTCATGGTGACGCAGACCCGCACCCGCCACGAAGACCGCCGCGACTTCACCAAGCACATGATCCGGTTGCGCCATGCCAGCCAGATCAACGCCCGAGGCGAAGCCAACGAAATTATCCTGCTGAACTCGCACGATGGCACCAGCAGCTACCAGATGCTGGCCGGCATGTTCCGTTTCGTGTGCAGCAATGGCCTTGTTTGCGGCGACACCGTGGCCGATGTGCGCGTGCCGCATAAGGGCGACGTGGCCGGACAAGTGATCGAAGGTGCCTATCAGGTATTGCACGGTTTTGACCGTGCGCTGGAATCCCGCGAATCCATGCAGGCCATCACGCTGGACGAAGGCGAGGCCGAAGTATTCGCCCGCGCCGCGCTGTCGCTCAAGTACGACGACCCGGACAAGCCCGCACCCATCACCGAATCGCAAATCCTGATGCCGCGCAGGTTCGACGACCGCCGCCCGGACTTGTGGAGCGTGTTCAACCGCACCCAAGAGAACCTGACCAAAGGCGGTTTGCACGGGCGCAGCGCCAACGGACGCCGTCAGCAGACCCGCCCGGTGCAGGGCATTGATTCCGATGTGCGTCTGAATCGCGCCCTGTGGCTGCTGGCCGATGGTCTGCGCCAGTTGAAAGCCTGATTCCCCTGCGCGGCAGGGGCAGGCAGCAACCCTTGCCGCGTCATTCGCTGCTGCATTCCATCATCGCAAGGAGTTTTCACCATGAACGCCATCAACCACACCGAAGCCCAAGCCATCCACGCCACGGCCAGCGCCGCGCCTGCCGTGCTGCTGGAAGCCGCCGACCCGAGCAAGAATCTGATTCTGGTGCCGCTGTCGCGGCTGGTATCGCGCCCCACGGGCCGCAACGTGCGCAAGACCCCGCGCATGTCGATTCCTGAACTCGCCGCCAGCATCCAGCGTGTCGGCCTGCTGCAAAACTTGATCGTGACCGCGACCGCTGACGGCGAGCGTTACGAAGTCGTGGCCGGAGGCCGTCGCCTTGCCGCCCTCAAGCTGCTGGCGAAAAAGCACCGTATCAGCAGGGAATGGGAGGTGCCTTGCCTGTTGGTGGCCGATGGCACCGCCCGCACCGCCAGCCTGACCGAGAACGTGCAGCGTGAAGCCATGCACCCCGCCGACCAGTTCGAGGCATTCGCCGCGCTGGTGGCCGAAGGCCGCCCCATCGAGGACATTGCCGCAGATTTCAGCGTTACGCCGCTGGTGGTGCAGCGCCGCCTGAAACTCGCCAACGTGTCGCCGCGCCTGCTGGCCGACTACCGGGCCGAGGCTGTGAGCCTTGACCAGTTGATGGCCCTTGCCATCACCGACGACCACACCGCACAAGAAGCCGCGTTCTACGATGCGCCGACATGGCAGCGCAGCCCGCACAACCTGCGCGACCGCCTGACCGAGCGCGAGATTGACGCCCACCGGCACCCGCTGGTGCGCTTCGTCGGACTGGACACCTACGAGGCCGCAGGCGGTGGCACACGCCGCGATCTGTTTGCAGAAGCCGATAGTGGCGTGTATCTGACCGATGCCACGCTGCTGGAGCGGATGGCGCAGGACAAGCTGGCAGGCATCGCCGCCGAGGTGCAAGCCGAAGGCTGGGCGTGGGTGGATGCCACGCCGGGCATGACCCATGCCGACCTGCAAGCCTTCCAGCGCGCCCCGAGGCAGCGCCGCAGCCCGAACAAGCGCGAAGCCCAACGCATCGAGAAGCTGCAAACCAAGATGCAGGCGCTGGCCGAGGCCGTGGATGCCGCACTGGACGCCGACGATGAAGAAAAGGCCGACGCCTTGCAGGAGGAAGGCGAACACCTGGGCGAACAGTTGCAGGCGCTGGAAGATGGCTTGCAGGACTACGGGGAAGCCGTCAAAGCTGCCGCCGGTGCCATCGTCACCATCGACCGCAACGGCGAGGCCGTGATTCATCGTGGCCTGCTGCGCGAAGCCGAGGCCAAGGCACTGCGCACGCTTGAACGGCTGCGGCAGGGTTTCGGCAGCGAGGGCGAAGCCAGGAACGACGACGCAGGCGAGGAAGCCGACGACGCCCCCAAGCCCGCCGCCATGTCCGACCGACTGGCGCAGCGGTTGAGCGCACACCGTACCGCCGCGCTGCAAATCGAAGTGGCCCGGCATCCGCAGGTGGCGCTGGCCGCACTGGTGTATGGCATGGTGCAGAGGTAATCCCCCCATTTTTAGCGATTGCCAGAAGTAGGCAGGCTATGCGGCCATGGCCAGCCGCTGTTTTGGGGTGATGCCGCCCAAGGCCATATTTGGGCGTTCGTGATTGTAGGACCACATCCACTCTGTCGCTACGCGCTGGACCTGATCCAGATCTTCCCAGTGATATTGGGACAACCATTCGTAGCGCACAGTTCGATTGAACCGCTCGACGTAGGCATTTTGTTGCGGCTTGCCCGGCTGGATGTATTCCAGCTTGATGCCCCACCGGCGTGCCCACTCTGTGATCGCTGAACTCAGGTATTCAGGGCCGTTGTCACAACGAATCGCCAAGGGTTTGCCGCGCCAGGCAATGATCTGTTTTAACGCACGGATGACCCGCTCCGAGGGCAAGGAGAAGTCAATCTCGATGCCCAGCGCTTCGCGGTTGAAGTCATCGATCACGTTGAACAGCCGGATACTGCGTCCATCGGACAGTTGATCGTGCATGAAGTCCATCGACCAGACCTGATTCGTGGCGGCGGGTACCGTCAGCGGCTCGGGCGCCTGGCGCACCAGGCGTTTGCGCGGCTTGATTCTCAGGTTCAGCTCCAACTCCCGATAGATGCGGTAGATCCGTTTGTGGTTCCAACCGAAGCCCTTCACGTTGCGCAGATACAGGTAGCACAGCCCAAATCCCCAGTTGCGGTGGTTGTCCGTCAGGCGCAGCAGCCAGTCGGCGATTTCGTCGTTTTCAGCCTTGTGCTTGCCCTCATAGCGATAGCACGTCTGGCTGATGCCAAACGTCTCGCAGGCCAACCGGACCGATACCCCGCACTCCTGCACCACACGTTGAGCCATCTCGCGGCGGCGAGATGGCTTCACCACTTTTTTTCGAGAGCCTCCGCGCGCAGCTCGGCCTTGAGCTTCTCTTCGACGTACATCTTGCGTAGCCGGGCGTTCTCCGCTTCCAGCTCCTTCATCCGCGACATCATCGGCACATCCATGCCGCCGTACTTGGCGCGCCACTTATAGAACGTCGCGGAGCTGATGCCCAGTTCACGGCACATCTCAGGCACCGTCATGCCGGCCTCTACCCGTTTGATCGCGTCCAGGATCTGGCTGTCTGTGAATCGTGACTTCTTCATGCTGTAGAACTCCTCAATGAGAAAATTCTACTTCTGATCTCACCGCCTTTATGGGGGGATTACCCAGACTGTCTTGCAAGGCAGCCGCTACGGCCACGATCTGCCGCTGGGCGTGAAACTGACCCAGCAAGACCGGCTGGAAGGCATGGCCCCGGACTGGCCGGAATCGCCCGCCGCCGTGGCACTGCGCGAACTGCAACAGGTAGCGGGTGAAGCCTTGCCGGAGGACAGCGCCGAACTGTTCGCCGCACTGCTGGCGAAGCCGCAGGATGAACTGGTGCGCCTGCTGGCCGTATGCGTGGCATCCACGGTCGATGTGGTGACGCCCCGCGCCACGCAGCACCAGCCGGGTGCCGAACTGGCGCAGGCGGTGGGGCTGGACATGGCGGCATGGTGGCAACCCACCGCAGCCGGCTATTTCCAACATGTGCCGAAGGCCGCGATTCTGGAAGTCGTGGGCGAATTCGCACCGGAACACGTCACCCGGCTGGCGAAGCTGAAGAAGGGCGACATTGCCAGTGAAGCCGAACGGCTGGCCGATGGCACCGGCTGGATGCCTGCCATCTTCAAGGCCGCAGGCCCGCAGCAGGCAGTACAGGAAAGCGCGCAGGACGCAGGCCCGGAGCAGGACGCCCCGGAGGATGCTGAGACAATGGCGGATGAACCAGCCGAGGCGCTGGCAGCTTGACCCGAGCCTAAGCAAAGCGCCCCGGTCTTGACCGGGGCGCTTTGCTTGAAAGGAGAGCTGCCCGAACAATCCGACCGACTAATGTCGTGTCACACATCAAATGCCGGTCTGTCCTTGTCGCACTCGTTTCTTTGGCCCGGCATATGAGCTATGCAAGTGGTGTAGCTAAATATCTCTTTTTCTTTAGATATAAGTCCACTTGAGCAACCAAGTCATCGAGTGTACTGAACGTTGCTGACTTAAGAGAGTTAAGATCATTTTCGCTTAAATCTCGACATGCTTGCTTAAACATTTTCTCTCCATGAGATAGCGTATTTCTTCTGTTTTTTATTGTTACTAGCTTGCCCTTGTCGATGGCTCTAATCGCCCCTATCCCATACTTGGACAGGAGTCCATCTATTTTTCTCGCGTCGAGATTTCCTGAGAATAGTTTTATTCTGCCCATAAACTCCCCAAGCAAAGGAAGTCGCAGGGTCTGCTCAAGCGTCCTTTCCAGATTGCCATAGTGAGAACTTGGCGCGTGATTAGAAAAATAATAATCAACCCATATCTTGCGCACCTGGTGGTTTAATGCCAAGTAACTCTCGCCTGATAACTCCTCATGAATTCTGTCAAACGCAGAAAAGACCGTTGACTCGATTGCGTTATACAACAGTAAAACAAATGATGATTTTAGAATTGCCGTTTTCACGATAGCTCCATTCATACTGGAAATACATGAAATTATTTCCATCATTTGTTCTGCCTCTGCTTTTTTTTCCTGGATATCCGCATGAAGCTGATTCATGCAGATTGCTTCCCAAGAAGCTGATCTCGCACATATTCAATTCTTCCTGCTATTCTTCTACTACTGTGAGTCTGCCTCTCTCCCGCAACAAGAGAATAGAACGTTTTGTCCTGCATCCACTTTGATGTATCAACCTCTTTAGTCGGCAAATCTGGATTTTCCTTAAGTGCAAGATGCACTCCGACTGAAATCGCCTCAAATAGGGTGCGTGAGACATACTTATCTTTCCCGCGCGAGAATCCATATTTAAATGATTTATTTACATAATTGAGCATAGCCTCAAAGCTTGCCAATTTTTCTGCCCCTTTGGCGGCGTCAAAGATTTGATTGGTTTCATCCATATATTGATCCAGCGCTGTGCCAACGCCGCGATGATGAAGCGAGAAGTCCGGATATTTATCGGAAAACGAAAAGAATCTAAGAACGAGCTCTTCATGCTCTTGTCGATTTCGCACTGATTTGGCTAGTGGCGTTAATTTGGGGAGCAATGGGTTTTTTGCGCAGACTTTATAAATAAAGTCATTGAATGGCCCGTGATATATCCCTTTTCTCTTTTCCATGTTTCTGAGAAGATCGCTTCCCCTGTTTATTCGATCAAATAAATCGTTGCGTACCTCCTCGGTTGCTGCATCCGATAGGACAATCATTCGAATTGGGGTGTTATTAATTTTTCTTTGCCGCGACACAGGTAAATCGCTAAATTTGATGCCATTCATTTCCGTGAGCTTCTCCAATCCCTCAAGCCTTAGTTCGCAATTAATGAATGCGGCGAGAGTGCGAATGCGCTGGGAGCCATCAACAATCTCCAGTCTCCCATTTTTATCCTCGGCAAGAAATATAATTGGGATCGGCAGCCCAAGAGTGACGGATTCAATTAACCGCGATTGCCGCTCATCATCCCAGACAAACTCTCTCTGATACTCTGGAACAAAGATATCGTTCTCGTCGGATTCTCTTTTTTCTGTGTATTTTTTCACTAAAAATTCAATGGTGAATTCTCTTGTATCGAAGTCAACTGTTTTCTTCTCTTCGGTAATCTGTTCTTCGATTTTTGACAATCTATCTTCAGTCAACATGGCATTCCCTCTTGATTGATTTAAGTGAGTTTTGCAAATAACTAGAAGTCATTTCATAAATACCTTCCAGGTTAGGCGGCTTCACGCAGTCAATGGGCTGCGGACAGGTTTCGGGTAGAAAACCAACTTATGAAATGACTTCTATCGTGCTGCGCTGCATAACTATAGCGTCAAGTCTGGTAAGGCCGAGCCCATTTTGGCCCTATTCTTACGCGTGTCGACGCGATGCGCCGCCGGGCTTTCTTGCTGTGGTCCGTGCCGCCTTTGCCGTCACGGCCATTCGGCTTCAATCCCTCACGCCTTCGCGCCTGAGGCGCTGCGCGCTCCGCTTGCCTCCAGGGGAAAGCCCTGCGGCTATCCCCGCCGCGTGCAGCTTGGCGCCCCTCGATGCGGTCTAACCGGCTGCGCCGTATCGGCCCGGCTTGCTGCCGCAGGTTGCACGAAAGCGTGCCGTCCTCGACGCTGGCAGTTCGTCGCCTGTACGTCACGAAGGACGGTTCACCGACACGCCGCCCGGCCTTGCAATGGCGCTTCCACGTCACGCCTCAAGCAAGAGGCCGCCTGCTACGTCAGGGGCGCTTTCACCTTGTCGCTGGGCGTTGTCCTTGCCCGTGTCAGGGCGCAAGCCGGTGAAGCCGTCACGCGGGGAGCCGAGTCGGCCATGTTTCCTTTCGGAGCGGGTCGGCCCAGGGCGTCCTGTCTGTTTGTGAATCCTGGCGGTGGCCGGGCTTCTATGGCTGCAACCTTCCAGCGAAAACAATTTCCCCTGCACTGCGCGCATTCCTCGCGGGGCAAATTCTTTTCGCTTCCAGGCGCTCCACTGTGTTGCGCCCGCAAGCGGTGCAGCCAGCCCGCCCCCCGCCGGTCGGATCACAACAGGACGCGATGGGCGCGAAACCTGTTCAACCGAAAGGAAATTCATCATGGCCAACATCGGCACTTTCACCGCAGAGAAAGACGGCTTCACCGGCACGCTTCGCACCCTGACCCTCAACGTCAAGGTCAAGGTCAAGCTGGTTGCCAACGACAAGGGTGACAACGAAAGCGCACCCGACTACCGCCTGCAAGCAGCTGGCCACGACATCGGCGCAGCATGGAAAAAGACCAGCGAGGCCGGACGCCCTTATGTGTCCGTGACCCTGGACGATCCTTCGTTCCCTGCAACGGTTTATGCCCGCCTGATCGAGAGCGAGGACGGCACGCATGACCTGATCTGGTCGCGCAGCAAGCCCAAAGCGGCGTAACCGCCGCGGCGCCCCGTCCATCGCGGCGGGGTGTTACGTCTCGGAAGCCGAAAGTCGGTTTTCCGCTTCGGCCATCAGCGCTGCTGTGCTGCACTCCAGCGCACCGGCGATCTTGAAGATGATCGCCAGGGTCGGTGCATGCTCACCACGCTCGATCTTGCCCATGTGCGAGCGCTCAATACCGGCCAGGTTGGCCAGCGTTTCCTGGGCGATGTCGCGCTCCGTGCGCAGCGCACGCACCGCCACACCGAAAGCCAGGGCCAATTCGGCGTCGAAGGTGGTGGAGCCGGCCGGTCGGCCGCGCTGGACGGTTCGCTTCTGCATAGACAGAAGCGTCGATTCACAGCACAATTAAAACCACGTTATATTTAACTCATTCATCCAATCTCACCTGTTTTTGTGCTTTTACTGAAATCCGCATCGGCGGCTTTCTTCAAAAGTGGAGAGCCTGATCTGTGTGTTTCCTGACTTCCGTGCATGTGTCTTCGTGCTTCTACGCTTCTGCGGATGTGTGGGCTTGCACATCCGCGCTTTCGAGGGAAAGCGGTAAAGCGTCTCTGATGCTTTGTGTATCCGTGGAAGTGCAACCATGACCCCGCTCATCACCGCCGACGAGCGCTCGCGCCTGCTGTCCAACGGCCAGGCCCGCGCTGCCGGGCAGGACACCGACCCGCAGCCCGTGGTACGCCTGTTCACGCCAGATGCTCACGCTACCTGGCTGCTGGCTTCGCTCGACCCAGCCGATGGCGATACTGCCCACGGCCTGATCGACTTGGGAATTGGCATGCCTGCACTGGGTACTGTGAAGGTTTCCGACCTGGCCGGTATCGTTGGGCCGCGCCAGCAGCCCGTGATGCGGGATCGCTATTTTCAGCCCGTGCGGCGGCTGTCGGAATACCTGCGACTGGCCGAAGACAACGGCTCCATCACCGATTGAGCGCCACCGCCAAGCGGGGCGCACCGTGTCTATTTCAGTCTGGTCTGTGACCCGTTCGGTCTGAATCGGCAGTGTTGCACCGAAGCGGTGCGTGCCTGATCGAAACGGTCATGATGCCTGGCGCGGGCTGCGGCAAGCTGACCGACGCGGCATGCCATTGGAGTGCGTTGCCGCCGTCGCACTCGGACGATTTCAGCAACGCATCGGAGTTCATCGGTCTTGACACTGCCAGTTTACGCTTCACCCATGACGTTTTGACGATGGCCTCGTAGCACGCCGTTTCGCCGTGGCGACGCACCCCCAGCACAGGGAGGTTGCCTCATGGCTGATCGCAGTGCCGAGCCACGCCACCGGCCAGGGCGATGACGTGATCGCCAAGCTGCTGCGCAAGGTGCTGTACGTCGGTGCCTTCGCCTACATCATCAATAATTTCAACTGGCTGGCCAGCATCGTCTTCCGTTCGTTCGCGGGCCTGGGCCTGACGGCCAGCGGCTCGACGATGAGCATGGGCGAATTTCTGCAACCGGGACGCCTGGCCAAGACCGGCATCGACGCGGCAGCGCCGATCCTTGAGCAGATCAGCGACATGGCTGGCTTTCCCGAGGTGTTCGTGAACCTGACGCCCATCGTGGTCATGTTCCTGGCCTGGGCGGTGGTGATCCTGTGCTTCTTCGTGCTGGCGATCCAGCTTTTCATCACGCTGATCGAGTTCAAGCTGACCACACTCGCAGGCTTCGTGCTGGTGCCGTTCGCGTTGTGGAACAAGACCAGCTTTCTCGCCGAGAAGGTGCTGGGCAACGTGGTGTCCTCAGGCATCAAGGTGTTGGTGCTGGCCGTCATCGTCGGCATCGGCTCGGGTCTGTTCGCCGAGTTCCAAGTACATCCAGCCGAGCCGTCCATTGACCATGCGGTGGTCATCATGCTGGCCTCGCTCACGCTGCTGGCGTTGGGGATCTTCGGCCCTGGCATCGCCACTGGCTTGGTATCCGGCGCACCGCAATTGGGTGCAGGCGCGATGGCCGGTGCTGCGATTGGTGCCGCAGGCGCGGCGGTGGCCGTAGGTGCTGCGGCCACCGGCGTGGGCGGTGCGGTGATGGCCGGGACGCGCATGGCACCGGCTGCCGCCAAGCTGGCCGGGGCTGGCGCGCGGGCCACGACCTCGGCGGCTGGCAGCGCGAAGTCGGCCTTCCAGGCCGGTTCTGCCGCTGCGGGTGGCGGTGCCAAAGGCGCGATGGCAGGGCTGGGCAGTGTCGCCAAGGGCGGCGCACAGGCCGCTGGCCAACGCGCCGGTGCAGGCATCAAAGCGGCGGCAGCCAAGGCGGCTGTGCCATTCAAAGCAGGCTGGCAAGGCTCCGGCACCGATGGTGGTTCCGGCGGTGGCGCTGCCAGCTCCGGGCAGGCCACCACAAGCGATGCCGCTGGCGACACGGCCAATGCGCAGAAGCAGGAACAACCCGGCTGGGCCAAGCGCCTGCAACGTCACCAACAGCTCACCCAGGCCACCACCACGGCCGCACACACATTGCGCGGTGGCGACGGCGGCGGTTCGGGCCAAGGCCCGAGCCTGCGGGATTCCGATAGCTGACTTTCAAGGAGAACTCCATGCGATTCAAACGACCGCAGGTGCGCTATGCCGATACGCCGCAGCCTGCTACTCCCTATCAATCCGCAGCCCAGGTCTGGGACGAGCGCATCGGCTCGGCCCGCGTTCAGGCCAAGAACTGGCGGCTGATGGCCTTCGGCTGCCTGGTGCTCGCGCTGCTGATGGCCGGTGGCCTGGTGTGGCGCTCGGCCCAATCCATCGTCACGCCCTATGTCATCGAGGTCGATCAGTCCGGCCAGGTACGCACCGTGGGCGAAGCGGCCACGCCGTACCGGCCCACCGATGCCCAGACGGCGCACCACATCGCGCGCTTCGTGACGCTGGTGCGCTCGCTGTCCATCGACCCCATCGTCGTGCGCCAGAACTGGCTCGATGCCTACGACTACACCACCGATCGGGGCGCGGCGGTGCTCAACGACTACGCGCGGGTGAATGACCCGTTCGCCCGCATCGGCAAGGAGTCGGTGACGGTGCAGATCACCAGTGTGGTTCGCGCCAGCGATGCGTCGTTCAACGTGCGCTGGACGGAACGCCGTTACGTCAATGGTGCGGCTGCCGGGCTGGAGCGATGGACGGCGGTGGTGTCCATCGTGCAGCAGACCCCGCGCACCGAAGAACGCTTGCGCCGCAACCCGCTGGGCATCTACGTCAATGCCCTGTCGTGGAGCCGTGAACTGGATTCTTCTGAAGGAGCCAAACCATGAATGCACGTTTCCGTAAAACCGCATTGCCGGTGATCCTGCTGGCATCGACTGTTTTGTTTGCAGGCTGCGCCACGCAGGGCAAACCGCCGCCGGTGATCTCGCTCGATGAGCCGGTGCAGGCGCAGCCATTGCCCGAGCTGCCCAAGCCCATCGAAGTCGTGGCTGTGCCCGAGCCGTTGGCATTGCCAGCGCAGTTGAAACCGCTGCCGGACGTCGATGCGGCCCCGGCGGCACCAGAGCCTGCCGACGAGAAGGTGCGCGTCTCCCGCGCCAATGCCGAAGCACGCATCGCACCGACCCGCGAGGGCTACGTCAATGCGATCCAGGTCTGGCCCTTCACCGACGGCGCGCTGTACCAGGTCTATGCGTCGGTGGGTCGCGTGACGGTGATCGCGCTGCAGCCCGGCGAGGAACTGGTGACGGTCGCTGCGGGCGATACCGTGCGCTGGATCGTGGGTGACACCTCCAGCGGCAGCGGGGCCGATCTGCGCGTCAATGTGCTGGTCAAACCAATCCGTTCCAGCTTGAAGACCAATCTGGTCATCACCACCAGTCGCAGGACGTACCTGCTGGAACTGACTTCGACCGACAAAGCATGGATGGCGTCGGTGTCCTGGGACTATCCCAAGGATCGGATGCTGGCCTTGCAGCGCCAGGCGCAAGCCGCCAACGCTGCCGCGCCGGTCGATGCGGGGCTTTCGCTGGAGAAGATCCGCTTTCGCTATGCAATCAGTGGCAGCAACCCGCCGTGGAAGCCGTTGCGCGCCTTCGATGATGGCGAGAAGGTCTATATCCAGTTCCCGGCGGGCATCGCCCAGGGCGAGCTGCCGCCGCTGTTCGTCATCGGCGCACAGGGAGATGGGCAACTGGTGAACTACCGCTTCCGCTCGCCGTACTACATCGTGGATCGGCTGTTCGGCGCGGCAGAACTGCGCCTGGGTGGTGACAAGGGCGACGTGGTGCGCATCAAGCGCACGGATGGCATTGCCGGGAGGAACTGAGCATGCCCCAGGACGACACTCCCGATCTTGCCACGCCGCAGGCGGACAAGGTGGCACCCGAGGCGGTGGCGCTGCGCGCCCAACCGCGCCCGGTCACGCGCCTGAACCGGCGCACGCTGGCGATCCTCGCCGGCGGCCTGTCGGTTGGCGTGATGGGCGCACTGACCTGGTCGCTGCAACCGCAACAACGTGGCGCAGGCGAATCCACCGAACTGTACAACGTGGATCGCGTGTCCAAGTCGGAAGGGCTGGATGCGCTGCCAACGGACTATTCCAAGCTGCCAGCGCTGCCGCCCGACGTGCCGGAGCTGGGGCCACCTTTGCCGGGTGATCTGGGGCCGGCCATCGTCAATTCGCAGCAGCCGGTCGCCGCCACCTATGCCGCGCCGGGCTACGACCCCAACGATGCACTGCGCAAGGAAGAAGAAGCAGCGGCAGCTTCATCGGTGTTCTTCCGCACTGGTTCCCCGCAAGCAGCGCCCGTGGCGCAGTCGCAGGTCGCTGCCGCACCAGGCTTCGCCGCCAATGCCGCTTTCGATCCACTGGCCGCTGGCCCGGCCTCAACGGCGGCCCAGCCTGTTGATCCGACTGCCGTGCAGAACCGGCAAGACCAGAAAGAGGCGTTCCTGACAGGCGGCTCTACGGAAACCCGGAATTCCGGCAACCTGCAAATGCCCACCTCACCGTATCAGGTGATGGCCGGAACGGTCATTGCCGGGGCACTGGTCACGGGCATCAAGTCCGACCTGCCGGGCGACGTGATCGCCACGGTGACGGAACCGGTCTACGACACGAACACCGGCAAGTTCCTGCTGATCCCGCAGGGGGCGCGTATTCTGGGCAAGTACAACAGCCAGGTCAGCTACGGGCAGAGCCGCGTGCAGGTGGTGTGGAACCGCATCATCCTGCCCGATACGTCATCGCTCACGCTCGACAACCTGGTCGGCACCGATCCGGCCGGGTATGCCGGTCTGGAAGACGACGTGGATTGGCATTGGGATCGCATCTTTGCTGGTGCGGCGCTGACCACGCTACTCGGCATCGGCGCCGAGCTGGCCGCGCCGGAGAACCGCCAGGACGGCGATCGCGTCATCATCGCCGGACGCGACAGCTTGCAGGACACGGTGAACCAGGTCGGCCAGGAAGTGACGCGGCGCAACCTCAATATCCAACCTACATTGACCAGCCGACCCGGCTTGCCGGTGCGCATCATCGTCAACCGCGATCTGGTGCTGCGGCCTTATCAGCCGTTGTTCTTCAACAAGGGGACTTCTCGATGAGCACGACCAGGAAACTGCGGCTGGGGCCGCTACCCAAGACCGAAAGCGTCAAGCTGACCTTCGCTTGCCCGGCCAACTTGAAAGCCGATCTCGACCGCTACGCCGCGCTGCATGGGCAGGCGTATGGCGAGGCGGTCGATGCCTCGACGCTGATCCCGCACATGCTGGAGGCGTTCATGTTGGGCGATCGAAACTTCAAGCGGCTCTCAAAGTGAGGGATTGACACGAGAGCAGCTTAGGCAATCAGCGATCAGGATGGTTGCCCATCAATAGGCGCGTTGCTCGGTTGCAGTCTAATACTTTGGAGCACCTGGATTTCCTGGTTTCCGCTGTAGTCCTGTTGACTCCACGAGGGCACCGATGCGTAGTGCCGAAAAGTTTGCTTGAATTCCTCTTCCTCGAAGAATCCCAAAAGGTTTCCATCATCTCTCTCGGAGAAAGGCAGGGCATAGACGTACATGTAGCACCCCAGTCGGAATTCGCACAAGACATGGGGCATCTTCGAATGAGGCTCCTTGCGGATGTATAAAGTGATCTGGGCCGATGGGTCGGGAGGGAGCATTACCACTGCAGCGGCTATCTTCGGCAAAGGAGTTTCGGAAAATTCGCCATAGCGTACCCAACGGATCGTTTTCGCCAGTGCAGGAAGTTCTTGTTCTGGAATAACAGATAGGGCGATCTTGCTCAGAGCGCGGTAGAAACTCTGTGGGACTATGGGTTTTCCCGTTCCTAGTTGCGCAGTCAGTACACCGGAAGCATCCTCAGAGATTTTCTCGGATACAACGACCATCATCTTGTCGTTGTTGCCATCACGGAACAGCCTGCCCCCTGGGAATTTAACAGTAGGCAATGACCCGCGAGCCTCAATGCCGAGAAACACCCGCTGGATATTGAGAAGCTCGACAAGGGTGGGCTCGATCTTGTCTCCGAAGTACTGATTGCAATCGTCACATTCGTCAGCGAGCTTGAGGTACTTGTTGCCCAGTGCGGCCAGAATGGCATGGGCCTCCTTATTGAATTGTGCTCCAGTCTTCCTTGAGTTGCCACAAAATCGACAAGTTCTGTCTGCCTTCTTGGCATTGCCGATGTTGAAATGTTTGTCGGTTCGAGGCATGCACAAGTCATATTTCTCAAGCAAGCGCCCGAAGACCTGCAAGTGTTCATCTAGAGGTTGCTCTTGCGGATGATTGAGCTGGTGCAGTACCTGCTCATAGCGAAATTGCTCAGCCGTTGAGGACGGCGGCGTTGGCAGGAGCAGGAAGAACTCCCCGTCAGGCATGTCGTCGAGCATCTTGCGCAAGCGGAACAGATGTGGCGTTTTAGCCGCATGCCGATCGACGTAATCGTGGACCTTGTTCCTGAGTTCTGGCGTTGCGCACTGGATTGTGTCGATCGAAACCTTTGGAGGCTCGACTTTGCCAAAGATTGACGCAAAGTCGATCACTGGCCCGGCCGCTTCGGGGGTAAAAGTGACGATCAAGCCACTCGTCCCGCGCTCAGTCATGAACGTCCAATGAAAGCCATGACTAACGCCTGTTTCGGTAAACAGCACACCCGCCGCTTCCAACGCTTGACGGATGGCAAGCGCATTGTTTGGTATAGGACTGCGCTGCCCGCGTTCGAAGTCAGCGATCGTGGAGATTGCAACCCCTGCCTTGGCGGCGAGATCTTGCTGCGACCAGCCGAGCAAGCTGCGCGCGGCACGAACTTGCTCCGGTCTTGGAATGGTTTCTGGTGCCATAAAACACGATGTCAGTTAAAAAATATGACATCAATTATTCTATGGAAGAGTTTGGGAGTCAAGCCATGGGTCAAGCTGGGATGTGAAGAACTGGGCTATGCTGACAACCTGCTGTTCGCAATGTCCATCGGTTTTCGATACCGATGCAACGCGACATGGCTTGCCACTGCGACGCTCCTATGTGGCTCCTAGACCATGAAGTCGCACCTCTGCAAAGCAGCCTAAGAACGAGCTAACCTGCTGTCTCATATACAGTTTCAAGTTTTGCGTGAGCTGCATGAAAGACTTGACACAGGCCATTTTTTGGGGGCCTTGACCCTGGCCTGGGCCTGGGATGCCTTGATCCTGCATCCCATGGCCGGCGATGCGATCTGGGTCGCCCGTAAGCAGGGCATCTACCTGACTGGCATCTGGGCCATGGGCCTGATGTCGCTGGTGATGATGCTGGCAACCCGGCCTGCCTGGCTGGAATCCACGCTGGGCGGCATGGACCGTATCTACCGCCTGCACAAATGGGCCGGCATCCTGGCCATCAGCCTGGGCATCGCCCACTGGCTGCTGGAACTCGGCGGAGGCGTCCTGCGCAGCCTGGTCGGCGCCGCCGTCAACAAACCGCCCAAAATCGCCGTGCCGGACTTTCTGCAATCCAGCCACGGGCTGGCCAAAGACATAGGGGAATGGATCATCTACGCCCTGATCGTCTCGCTGCTGGTCACGCTGTGGAAAGCCTTCCCCTACAAGTCCTGGCGCATCTTGCACCGGGTCATGCCCTTGTTCTACCTGGCGCTGGTGTTTCACACCGTCGCCCTGACACCGGCGGCCTGGTGGCTGCAGCCCCTAGGATTCATCCTGGGCGCCCTGATGCTGGGCGGCAGTCTGGCGGCTATTCCGGCCCTGCGCCAGCGCATCGGCCAGCGCCGCCGCCATGCCGGACGCATTGAATCCGTACGCCAGCTGGAAAGCGGCATCACCGAAGTCGTGTGTGCCATGGAGGCCAGTTGGCCCGGTCATCAGGCGGGGCAATTCGCCTTTGTGACCTTTGACGCAAAAGAAGGCGCCCATCCTTACACCATCGCCAGCGCGGCGCAGGCGGGACGTCTGCGCTTTCAGATCAAGGCGCTGGGCGACTACACCCGCACCCTGGCGCAAAGCCTGCAGGCAGGCCAGCCCGTTCACGTCGAAGGCCCCTATGGCCGCTTCGACCACCGGCACGGCCAAGACCGGCAGGCCTGGGTGGCCGGCGGCATCGGCATCACGCCTTTTCTGGCCTGGCTGGAATCGCTGCAGACCCGCCCCGAGGCCAGCCCGCACGTGCAATTGCACTACTGCGTGCGCGACGCAGCGCGCGATCCTTTTGTCGCCCGCCTGCACGAACTGTGCTCCCCGCTGCCGCACATCACCTTGCACGTGCATGATGCCAGCGCCGGTCAGCGCCTGGATGCCGGCACACTGCACCAGGCCAGCCAAGCGCAAGCCGGCGAAGCCATGGACGTCTGGTTCTGCGGCCCCGCCGGGCTGGCCCGACAACTGGAATCCGGTCTGCAATCCAGGGGCCTGAAGGGTGTCTCTGTACACCGGGAGGCGTTCGACATGCGCTAAAAGAATTTATCGTATAATGATCGACTTGGCTGGATTATTCCAGCCCGTCACCGGCGCAATGGCAGAGTGGTGATGCAGCGGACTGCAAATCCGTATACGTCGGTTCGATTCCGGCTTGCGCCTCCAGATTTCATGCGGCTTTCCAGTCAGCGAAAGCCCTGCGGCACACCCGCAATCAGCCCCCCCCCCCTGAACACTAAGGTAAAGACCCCCGGATTCCTGCCGTAGATCTGTCATAGCCCCCACCGAGGCCGACTGATCTACTGGGATTTTCCGCTGGACTTTGCCATGATGCCGCTCGAAGCGCTCTCCTCCGTCTTGCCCGCTGCGACCGATCACTCGCCCGCAGAGAGGAAGACTGTCGCCGGCGTCACGCACCTGGCGCCGCCACTCTCGCCGCTCTCCGCCCAAAGCTCGATTTCAAATCTGGGCCGGACGCTGTCCAAGACCGGCGCGGTCCAGAGCCGCTACCAGGATATCGAAGACAGCGATCTGCCCGACGGGGCCAAGAGCCTGTTGCGGATGATCCGGGATCTGCGCGAGATGTTGAACCGGCTGGCGCGTGAATTGCAGCAAGTCCAGGCCGACAAGCAGATGCCTGCCGAAACGAAGCGGGTCCGTCTCTTGCAGCTGCAGGCGCAGATATCGGCGGTGAACAGCGCCTTGGTACAGGCCACCCAAAAGCTGGCCAGCCTGATCCGGAATGCAAGTCTGGATCAGGCCCAGCAAATGACGGCGGGGCAACTGGCGCTGTAAGGACAGGACGCGCGCCGCCGCTATCCCACTCAGCAAAGGGCCTGTGCCGCTAACGGCACAGGCCCTTGTATGACACGTTGATCAACGACGCGGCAATAGCGCCACTGGACGGCGCGGCGTATCGGACAAGACCACACCGCCGGCACCGCATCCTGATCATCCACGCGGAAGGTGCCAACCAGCGCTGCCAGCGTGTTGGCCTGGTCCTGCAGGCTGGCAGCGGCAGCAGCGGATTCCTCGACCAGGCTGGCATTCTGATGGGTCACGTCATCCATCTGCGTCACTGCCGTATTGATTTGCTCGATCCCGGTGGTCTGCTCATGATTGGCGGCATTGATTTCGCCATGATGTCGGTCACGCGGTTGATGCCCTCCAGGATTTCCTGCGTCGCCTTGCTGGCGCTGGCAGCCTGTTGATTGCCCTTGGTGGTGGCCTGAACCGAGGTCTCGATCAGGCCGCGAATTTCCTTGGCCGATGAGGCGCTACGCTGCGCCAGGGCGCGGACTTCCGCCGCCACCACAGCAAAACCCCGCCCTTGCTCGCCCGCCCGGGCGGCTTCTACCGCGGCATTCAAGGCCAGGATATTCGTCTGAAACGCAATGGAGTCGATCACGCCGATGATCTCAGCCACTTGCTGGGACTTGGTATTGATTTCACTCATGGTCGTGACCAGCTCGTTCACCGCGGCATTCCCGACTGCGGTGGTCTTGGCGGCCGTCGACGCCAATGTGTTGGCCTGTTGGACATGATCGGAGTTCTGCCGCACCGTCGCGGTGATTTCTTCCATAGTGGCGGCGGTTTCCGCCAAAGAACTGGCCTGTTCCTCGGTGCGCGAGGACAGGTCCTGGCTGCCGCTGGCGATTTCCGTCGCAGCCGTCTGCACGGAATTGGAAGTCGCACGGATACGCACGAAGACGGTGGAAATCTTGTTGGCGAACAGGTTGAAGGCGCTGGCGATCTGAGTCAGTTCGTCCTTGCCGGATTCCCCGAGACGCCGGGTCAGGTCGCCATCGCCCGAAGCGATATCCTGCAAGGCATCACGCACCTGGATCAGACGGCCCAGCTGCTGGCGCACGAATCCGCCCATCAACAAGCCTGCCACCAGCACGCAGGCCAGAGTGATCATGACTGCCAGCCAGAGCAGCCGATTCAATGCTGCGGTGGCCTCGGCCTGATCCACGCTGATCCCCAGCACCCAGTGCGTTCCAGCGACACTCATCGCATACAACATCTGCGGCACACCACCGATCAGCACCACTTGATGTCCGCCCTGCTTCGCCAGATCGGACACCAGTTCAATACTGAGGTCCGAGGACAAATCCGTGATCGGCTTGAGCGTCAGATCCGCATCCGGATGCGCCAGAATCTTGCCGGTGCTGGCATCCACCAAAAAGGCGAAGCTTTTTTCATAGGGCCGGATGTCGGCGATTTTTTTGATGACCGACTGCATCGTCATGTCCGAGGCGACAACGGCGACCGTCTTGCCGCCCTCTACGACAGGCTCTGCAAAGCTGAGGGTCAAATCTCCCGTCGCCGCATCGGCGTAGATCGGGGTGACCACAGGCCCGCCTGCGGCGGCAGCCTGTTTGTACCAATCGCGCTGCGTACCGTCGTAGCCATCCGGTTGTTTGCGGGTAAAGCCGTACGATTTATCAGCCCGCACAAAGTAGGCCAGATCCAAGCCCGCTTGTTCGGCAGCTTTCAACAGGGGGACAGGGTCCTCTTGTGGCAGCGCCAGCCTGATAGAGTGAGTGATCTGCTGTTTGTCCTGCACCCATTGGGTCAGTTCCCCCGCATAGGTCCTGGCCAACCGATCCGTACCGGCATCCAGAGAATCCAGCACGATGGATCGCACCACCAGAAACACTGCTGCCGTCAGGATGATCAGGGATAGCGAGACGATCAGGACACTGACACCGGTCAGGCGGGCACGCAAACTATTGAACATGAGAAGGGCTGCCTCGAAAGATTTGGTATAAGGTTCCAAATCATTCTAATCAGCCCTCGAAAGCGAGATCGGGTAAACAGATACCCCATTCACCAGTAATACGCGTCTTTTGCCGCCATCAAGCCGGCAACGCCGCCATGGCCTGCGCAATTGCCGCCGTCAGCCGCTTGGCATAGGGCACGTGCAGGAATTCATTGGGGCCATGCGCATTGGATTTGGGCCCCAGAACCCCGCACACCATGAATTGCGAGGTCGGGAAGCCTTGCAGCAGCAGGTTCATCAAGGGAATCGTGCCGCCCTGGCCAATATAAGCGCAAGGCGCCTGGAAATACTGCTGAGACGCGGCATCCAGCGCCTCCACCAGCCACGGCGAAGAGACGGGGGCATTCCAGCCGCTGGCCACGCCGGGGTCGGGGTGAAACAGCACCCGCGCCTGATAGGGCGCATCCTGTTCCAGCAAGGATTTCAGCGTCTGCGCCGCCGCCACGGCATCCACCAGCGGCGGCAAGCGCAAAGACAGCTTGAACGCGGTGCGCGGGCGCAGCACGTTACCCGCACTGGATAAGGGCGGCAGGCCTTCGGCCCCTGTGACCGACAAGGCCGGCCGCCACGTGCGGTTCAGCATCGCCTGCTGGGGATCGCGGGTCATGGGCAGCACAAAGCCCTGATCGGCCCCGCAGGCCCAGGGGAAACGTTTCCAGACCTCGTCACCCAAAATCCGGGCGGCTTCGCGGGCCTGATCCTGGCGCTCGGCCGGGATTTCGCAATGAAAACTGCCGGGCAACACACGTCCCGTGCCGCTGTCTTCCAATCGTTCGAGCAGATGGCGCAAGATCCGGAAACTGGAGGCCACTACGCCACTGGCGTCGCCGGAATGCACCCCCTCGTCCAATACCTGGACTTCCAGCACCCCCGTCACCAGCCCGCGCAAAGAGGTGGTCATCCAGAGTTGGTCATAGTTGCCGGCCCCGGAATCCAGGCAGACGACCAGCGCGACACGCCCCAGCCGGTCGCGCAAGGCGTCGACATAGGGCAGCAGATCGTAGCTGCCGGATTCCTCGCAGGTTTCGATCAAGCCGACGCAACGCGGACGGGGAACACCCTGGCGGTCCAGCGCCTCGATGGCGGTCAGGGAGGCATAGACGGCATAACCGTCATCGGCGCCGCCGCGACCATAGAGCTTGCCGTCCTGCATGACCGGCTGCCAAGGCCCCAGCCCCACGCGCCAGCCGGAAAATTCGGGCTGCTTGTCCAGGTGGCCGTACATCAGGACGGCATCCCCCTGATCCTGGCGGGTGGCCGGAGCCTCGAAAAACAGCACAGGCGTACGGCCCGGCAGGCGCAGGATCTCGACCGTCAGACCGGCAATCGGCCGGGACTCCAGCCACTGCGCGGCATCGCGCACGACTTGATCGATATATCCATGCTGCACCCAGTCCGGATCAAAGGCCGGGCTCTTGGCGGGAATGGCGATGTAATGCTTCAAGGCGGGGACGATTTCCCGGTCCCACTGCGCATCGACGAATTCTTGTAACGCGATAGGGTCCAGACCCGCGCGAAAAGGAGCATCCATGACGGCTTCCTGGTGTTTTCTGTCAACGTTCATTCTACGCCCGCTACCCGCTGCCAACCCCCTGACGTCAAAGCGGCCCTGAAGATGCGGACGAGCGACTTTCATGCCATCCTTGAGGAACCAGCGATACAAAAGGATTTCGACATGGACGAACAGGTACTGGCTGCCATGGCCCGTTGGCCCAGTGTGCCGGCGGCCTACGGCTGGCTGTCCCTATCCCTGCGGGGGCAGTGGCTGCTGCATCCGCACGGCCAGGGGTGGGGCGCTGCCGCGGAAGAACCCGGCGAGCTCATCAGCAATCCGCAGATCGCAGCCTTCATGAACCGTAACTATCAGTCCGATGAGCAAGGCCGCTGGTTCTTTCAAAATGGCCCGCAACGCGTCTACGTCCGCCTGGACGGAGCCCCCTGGATTCTGCATACCGCGCCGGATCCTCAGGGACAGCTGCTGTTGTTGACCCACACCGGCCAGCCTTACGGACCGATTTCCCACTGGTGGCTGGATGATCATGGCCGCCTGTACACCCAGTCCGGCCGGGGGGCGGGGCTGATTGCCGATCGAGACCTGGCCCAGGTGATCGACACGCTGCGCACGACGGACGATCAACCGCTCAGCGCCTGGCTGGAAGGTCACGCCCCGGATCGGATCCCGGCCGACACGAGGGTCGCCATCCGCTGGAACACCCCCCGCTGCCCGGCGGCGCCGCTGGGCGGCATACAGGCGGCCGCCACGGAAACCACCCTGGGCTTCGTGCGCAGGCCGTCCGACGCGTCTCCTGGGGCTGCACGCTGATCACGCCGGCGCCCATACGCACCATCAGCCGGCACGCTAAAATCGGCACATGAACCCGTCCGCTCCTGCCTTCTACCATCCCGCACCCCGCACGCAGCAATACTGTTCACAATGCGGGCATGTGCTGGCCCACGAAATCCCGCCGGACGACAACCGGATCCGGGATCTGTGCACCCATTGCGGGGCGGTGCATTACCAGAACCCGCGCAATGTGGTCGGCGTCATACCGATCCTGGGTGATCAGGTGCTGCTGTGCCGCCGCGCCATCGAACCGCGCCATGGCAAATGGACGCTGCCCGCCGGCTTCATGGAACTAGGCGAAACCACCGAACAGGGCGCGGCACGCGAAAACCAGGAAGAATCCGGCTCCCGCATCCGGATCCAATCCCTGTATACGGTGATCGACGTGCCCTCGGTCAACCAGGTGCATCTGTTCTATCTGGCCGAGGCCCTGGACGCGCATCTGGCGCCCGGGCCGGAAACTCTGGAAGCCGCGTTCTTCGATCTGGACAGGATCCCCTGGCACGAGCTGGCCTTCCGCACGGTCAGCACGACACTGGAACACTACCTGCAGGACCACGGGACAGACAGCTTCCCGACCCGTCATTACGCGATCGACCTGCGGTTTCCCGACTAGCCTGCCGACCCGAACCGCCTGACCGATACCTCTGCGCCATGTCGATTGCCTGGGTTGAACCGGATGCGCCCCTGCCCGATATCAGCCGCGCCTCGCCCCAGGGCCTGGTGGCTGCCGGGCTGGACCTGTCGCCCGCACGGCTGCAGGAAGCCTACCGCAAAGGCCTGTTTCCCTGGTACAGCCCTGGCGACCCGGTATTGTGGTGGAGCCCCGACCCGCGCATGGTCTTGCGCTGCCAGGATCTGCACATCAGTCATTCCCTGGCAAAACGCATCCGCCAATTCGGGCGCGCACCGGACAACCGCGCGCCCTCACACAGCGCCGCCGGATCGCTATGCGTCACCCTGAACCAGGCGTTTCCCGACATCATCGCGCACTGCGCACGACGGGGCGCCCCCCGGATCAGCCTGGGCGCGGCGCGCCTGGGGCAGCGCGTGGCCGCCTCCGATCACACCACAGAACAGAACGCCACCTGGATCACGCCGGACATCATCCAGGTGTACGCCGCCTGGCATCGGATGGGGCGCGTACACAGCGTCGAAACCTGGATCGACGGTCAGCTGGCCGGCGGCCTGTACGGCGTCAGCCTGGGCCGCTGCTTTTTCGGGGAATCCATGTTCAGCCTGGCGGCGGACGCCAGCAAGATCGCCCTGGCCTATCTGGTGCGCTACCTGCAGACCCAGGGGGTTCCCTGGATCGACTGTCAGCAGGAAACCCCGCACCTGAGCCGTCTGGGCGCGCGCCCTATCACGCGGGCGCAATTCCTGAGCCTGCTGGCCGATGGCCGCGACGCACCGCCGCCCGGCTGGGGGCGTGGCCGCCTGCTGGCCGATGGCCGTCTGCTGGCCGACGACACGCCGCCACCCGCCTGACACCGCCGGTCCGCAGCCCTGGGATGCCTCAGGCCACTGGCGTCAACAGTTGCTGCCGATCTTGCCAGGCGATCAGATTATCGACCACCAGCTGCGACATCTTGCCTGCCGTTTCACGTGTGCCGCTGGCGGCATGCGGCATCAGCACCACCCGGTCGATCACCGCCAGATCGGCGGGCACGCCGGGTTCGCGTTCAAACACGTCCAACCCCGCCCCGCCCAAGGCCCCCGTCTGCAGCAAAGGAATCAGGGCGGATTCATCCACGACGGAGCCTCGGGCGATATTGATCAGCAGCCCCTTGGGACCCAGCGCCTGCAGGACCGGCGCATCCACCAGATGCCGTGTCTGCTCACCTCCCGGGCAGGCCACCACCAGAAAATCCGCCCAGCGCGCCAGTTCGATCAGGGAAGGCTCGTAGTCGCCAACGGCCAGATCCGTGCGCGGCCGACGATTGTGATAGCGCAACGCCATGCCGAACCCCTGGCCGCGACGGGCGATGGCCTGGCCGATCCGCCCCATCCCCAGGATGCCCAGCCGCTTGCCCCAGACCTGGGTCGTCAGCGGGAATTTTCCTTGCGAGACCCAGCCTCCCGAGCGTGCATAGCGGTCGCCTGCAGGAATCTGCCGAGCGCTGGCCAGCAGCAGACCCCAGGCCATATCCGCCACGCATTCGCTGAGCACATCAGGCGTGTTGCTGACCGCA
Source organism: Castellaniella sp. (assembly GCF_034675905.1). Taxonomy (GTDB): domain Bacteria; phylum Pseudomonadota; class Gammaproteobacteria; order Burkholderiales; family Burkholderiaceae_B; genus Castellaniella. The sequence continues at coordinate 315,101 of NZ_JAUCCV010000002.1, forward strand.
ACCCGCCGATCCCGCGCCGCTTGCAGAGGCAGCGCATCACAGCCGACCCCCCAGCTGCAGATCGCCTGCAGCTGGGGCAAGACCTGCAAGGTGTCAGGCGTCACGCCCACCCGGGCGGACGTGACCAGCAGCCGCACATCCGGCGCCAGGGCCTTGAGCCGCGCTTCGGGCGCATCTTCCTGAAACAAGGGCAGCACCCGCCAGCGCGCCGCCAATTGCGCATCGTAATCCGCCCCCAGGGATACCAATTGTGCAAGTTCTGCACCCGCCTGCGTCATACCGTTCTCCGACATCCGATTTTCCAGACCTATGTTGTACGACAACCAGGCCAGACAGTTCAAGCGGCAGGCACTGGTCATCGCCTGTGCCCGGTGTCACAATGAACCGACAGGAATTCCAGCCCCGGCCATGAGCAAACCCAGTGAATCGATTTTCCGCCGCTTGCAGTTCTACACCACGGCAGCCTACCCCTGCAGCTACCTGCCCGGACGCATGGCGCGATCCGAAGTCGCCGCCCCCGCTCACCTGGTGGACGACGCCGCCTATTCACGCCTGATCGAGCAGGGCTTTCGCCGCAGCGGCCTGTTCACCTACCGCCCCGCCTGCGGCGGCTGCCAGGCCTGCATTCCGCTGCGGGTCGAGGTGCGGCGCTTTCAGCGCGACCGCACCCAGCGCAAGCTCTGGCATCGCATGCAGACAGCCCTGACGGTACAGCTGGCGCCGCTGCACTGGGACGCCCGACATTTCGATCTCTACCTGCGCTACCAGCAACAACGCCATCCGGGCGCCGGCATGGACCAGGACGATCAGGCGCAATACACGCAATTCCTGCTGACCAGCCGTGTGCAGACCGAAATGGCTGAATTCCACGATGCGCAAGGCGTCCTGCGCATGGTATCGATCATGGACCGCATCGACCACGGCATTTCGGCGGTCTATACCTTCTACGACCCTGACTGGCATGGCAGCCTGGGCACCTACGGCATTCTGTGGCAGCTGGACTATTGCCAGCGCCTGGGGCTGCCCTGGCTGTACCTGGGTTACTGGATTGCCGAAAGCCGTAAAATGGCCTACAAGTCGCGGTTTCGTCCGCACCAGATTCTTCGGGGCGGCGTCTGGATCGAACCCGCCGCACACTGATTTCCTCACCTTTCAAAGCGCCCATGTCTCTTCTGTTCAACGCCTATCCGCTGGCCCGCGCCGCCCTGTTTTCCATGGACCCGGAACAGGCGCACGAACAGACGCTGCGCATGTTGCAGCGCAGCCACGATTGCACGGCGACACGGTTGCTGACGGCCTCTCACCAACCCACGCTGCCCCGCACCGTCATGGGCCTGCCCCTGCGCAATCCCGTGGGCCTGGCTGCCGGCTTGGACAAGAACGGCGCCCACGTCGATGCCCTGGCTGCTCTGGGCTTCGGTTTCATCGAAGTCGGCACCGTCACGCCCCGCGCACAGCCCGGCAACCCAAAACCGCGCATGTTCCGCCTGCCGCGCGCCCGCTGCCTGATCAACCGCATGGGGTTCAACAATGACGGCCTGGATACGTTCATCGCCAATGTGCAACGCAGCCAGTGGCGCCGCCAGGGCGGCATTCTGGGGCTGAATATCGGCAAGAACGCCGCCACCCCGATCGAACATGCCGTGGACGACTATCTGCGCTGCCTGGATGGCGTCTATCCTCATGCCGACTACGTCACGGTGAATATTTCTTCGCCCAACACCCAGAACCTGCGCAGCCTGCAAAGCCACGACGCGCTAGACGCCCTGCTGGCCGCCTTGCAGGCCCGCCGCCTGGCGCTGGCCGACCAATACGGGCGCCGCACCCCGCTGGTGGTGAAAATCGCCCCCGACCTGCAAGCCGGGGAAATCGACGCCATCGCCGACCTGGTCCCGCGCCACGGCATCGACGGCATCATCGCCACCAACACCACTTTATCCCGGGATGCCGTCCACGGCCTGCCTCACGAAGACGAGGCCGGCGGCCTGTCCGGCCCGCCCGTACACGCCCTGTCGCTGGCCGTGATCCGCCGCCTGCGCGAACGCCTGGGCGCGGACACCGCCATCATCGGTGTCGGCGGCATCGAATCCGGCCGGCAGGCCCTGGAAAAAATCCAGGCAGGCGCCGATGCCGTTCAGCTTTACACCGGCCTGATCTATCGCGGCCCCGCCCTGATCCGGGAATGCGTCCAGGCGCTGGACAGTCTGTAAACCCAGGGGTTTACCCGCATCGATCCCGTTTTCTGAAATCAAACGGCGTTACACTGAATCACGATTCCATCGTGCGTGACGCGCCAGGTACCCCGCGACCGCTACGCTGCTGCATATCCATCTGTTCAGGGTGGCGCCGCCAGTGTATGTGGTCTGACGACCTGCCCTTCCTAGGAGGCAGGTCATGTCGTACACACGCTCCACCCTTACCTCGGAACATCCTCTCCCCCGCCGTTCCGATTCTCCCGATTCCCCCACCCGACGTCACATCCTGCAGGCCGGCAGCCTGGCGGGACTGGCGGTGCTGGGCGTGCCGTTCTTGTCCGGCCGCGCGCTGGCGGCCGACAAAACCCTGAAAATCCTGCAATGGAGCCACTTCGTCCCCAGCTACGACAAGTGGTTCGACGCCTTCGCCAAGGCCTGGGGCGATGCCCACGGCGTGCAGGTGACGGTCGATCACATCAATATCGGTGACCTGGTCACCGCCACCACGTCCGAACTGTCGGCCGGTTCGGGTCACGACATCATCGAGCTGGGGCCGGAAGCCGCCCAATTCACCCCCAACGTGCTGGACATGGCCGACATCAACCAGCAGGCGGCCAAGCAGTTCGGCAGCATCTTCCCCATCATCGAACGGGTGTCCTACAACCCGGTGGTCAAGACCTGGTATGCGTTCTGCCACGGCTGGACCATCGACTGCGGCGACTACCGCAAGTCGCTATGGGACAAGGCCGGCATGGCCAATGGGCCGGATACCTGGCAGCAACTGCTGGACGTCGGCGAGAAAATCCGCAAGGATCAGGGCGTCCAGGTCGGGATCGGCATGTCGCAGGAACTGGACTCGAACATGGTGGCGCGGTCCATCCTGTGGTCCTGGGGAGCCTCCGTCCAGGACGCGGAGGACAATGTGATCCTGGGCCAAGGCGACAACCGCACCCGCGCCGTCGAAGCCGTGAAGTACATGGTGGATCTGTATCACCGCACCATGACGCCCGCCGTCTTTGCCTGGAATGCCGCGTCCAACAATCAGGATCTGCTGGCCGGCAAGGCGTCGTACATCGTCAATTCGATCTCGGCCTACCGCTCGGCCCAGGCAGCCAAGCCGGACATCGCCAAGGACGTGTTTTTCACCGGACCGCTGGCCGGCCCCAAGGGCGACCGCTGGGCCAATGTGCACGTGCTCTACAACACCATCATCCCGAAATTCGCCAAAGCCCGCGAAGATCTGGCCAAGCAGTTCATCCTGCACCTGGCGGAAAACTACGACCAGGCCATGTACCAGAGCAAGCTCTACAACTCGCCCAGCTTCTTCGGCACTGCCGTGCCCGGCGGGGATCGGGGATATGCGGCGGTCCAGGGCGCCAAGACCCTGAAAAACCTGAACGACGCCTGGTTCGCGCACGATCCCTTCAAGCTGGACGGCGAAGCCGACGGCAAGCTGGCCCCCCTGGTGCCGGCCCCCGAATGGACCACCAACCTGGGGCATCCCGGCTATTCCAACCCTGCCGTGGGCGAGGTCTTCAATACCTTCATCCTGCCCAATATGATGGCCAAGGCCGCCCGTGGGGACCTGACGCCGGAACAGGCCGTGGACGAAGCTGCCAAGCAATGCGCGGGCATCTATGAGCAATGGCGCGGCCGGGGCCTGATCGGCGGCAAGAAGGCTTGAATCTGACGATCAAGGAGCGCCCTCATGGCCAGCCTGAACATCGAGCACCTGAGCACCACCTACGACCACGGACGCGTCAAGGCCGTGGATGATGTCAGCCTGGATGTGCCGGATGGCGAATTCCTGGTGCTGCTGGGCGCCTCGGGGTCAGGCAAATCGACCCTGATGCGCACCATCGCCGGACTGGAACACCCCAGCAGCGGCGCCATCCGCATCGATGGACGGCTGGCCAATGAAGAACCGCCGCGCCTGCGCAATATCGCCATGGTGTTCCAAAGCTATGCGCTCTATCCGCACAAGACCGTAGCCCGCAATATCTCCTTTCCACTCGAAGCCCTGAAAATGCCGGCCGCCCAGATTCAGGACAAAGTCCAATGGGCGGCCAATCTGTTCAGCATCGGCCCATTGCTGGGGCGCAAGCCCCGCGAGCTGTCCGGCGGCGAGCGCCAGCGGGTGGCGCTCGCCCGCGCCCTGGTCAGGACGCCCAAGCTGTTCCTGATGGATGAACCCCTGTCCAATCTGGACGCCAAGCTGCGCCATTCGGCGCGCCGGGAATTCAAGCGCCTGCATCAACAAACCGGCATCACGACGCTGTACGTCACGCACGACCAGATCGAGGCCATGGGCCTGGGACAGCGCATCGCCGTGATGAATCACGGCAAGATTCAGCAGATCGGCACACCCTACGAGATCTACCACGAGCCGGCCAATACCTTTGTCGCCCAGTTCATGGGCTCGCCCCCCATGAACCTGATCCCAGCCGGCGACTGGCTGCTGGGCTTTCATCCGGAAGACGCCCGCCTGACCGAGCAGACGGACCTGCCGCAGCATCACATGCTGCCCATCGACATCCAGCAGGTGGAGAACCTGGGGGCCAATGCACTGGTCTACGGAATGTTCACCCCCAACCGCACTGAAATCATCCTGAAACTGCCCGAGCGGCTGGCTGAAGGGCTTGCCGCCGGGCAATCCTGCCTCTTTTGCGTGCCGGATGCCCTGATGCGCCGCTTCGACCCGCGATCCGGCCTACGGGTCCAGGACTGACGCCATGAGCCGATCCCGCGTCACTCTGAGCCTGAGCCAGCGCGACACCTTGCTGGCCATGGGCATGGTGCTGCCCGCCATCCTGTACATCACACTGCTGCTGGGCATTCCCATCGTGCTGGCCGTGATCTACAGCCTGAACGACGTCACCACCGGCAGCCCGGTAATGCGCTACATCGGCCTGGACAACTTCCGGGCGTTGCTGGACATGCCTGATTTTCTGCGCGCCATCAGCAATACCTTCGTCATCACGACCAGCACGCTGGTCGGCGTGCTGGTGCTGGGCACTCTCCAGGCGGAACTGCTGATGCGCCCGACGCGGGGCAAATGGCTGATCCGCTTCCTGATCTTGCTGCCTTGGACGGCGCCGGCATCGCTGAGCGCCATCGCCTGGCTGTGGATGCTGGATTCGACCTTCAGCCCGCTGGATTGGATCTTGCGCGGGCTGGGGCTGCTGGGCCACCCTGGCGCCCTGTTCGGAGATTTCGACAATACGTTCTGGCTGGGGCGCAGCGGCCTGGCGCTGTTTTCCATCATACTGGTCAATGTCTGGCGCTTGCTGCCGCTGGCCACCGTCATCATCCTGGCCGGCCTGAACGGCGTGCCGCGCGACATCCTGGAACAATCCGAAATTGACGGAGCCGGCTATTTCAGGCGTCTGTTCCACATCATCCTGCCCATGCTGATTCCGGTGTTCGGGGTCACGATCCTGTTCACCTTCGTGTTCGTCTTCACCGACATCGTCACCGTCTTCATCCTGACGCGTGGCGGGCCGGCCAATGCCACTCAGGTCCTGCCCACGCTGGCTTTCTTTACCGGCGTGCAAGGCGGATCGCTGGGCCGAGGGGCCGCCACCGCGCTCTTTCTGCTGCCGGTGCTGGCAGCGGTATCCATCGCGGTCCTGTCCATCATCCGCCGCCGGGAGATCTGACAATCATGCGCACCGCCACCCGATCCCCCGCCCGCGCCACTGGCCTGACCATCGCCACCCTGTTGTTCGTAGTATTTTCGGCGCTGCCCTTCTATGTGATGCTGATCACCAGCTTCAAGACCCAGGGCGATATTTTTTCCCCGGCGATCAATCCTTTCTGGTTTTCCGAGCCGCCCACCTTGGATAACCTCAGGCTGCTGTTCTTCCAGACCCAATTCGTGCAGTGGTTGCTCAACACCGTCTGGGTCGGTCTGGCCGTCGTCCTCATCACATTGATTCTGTCCGTACCGGCCGCCTACGGGCTGGCCCGTATCGCAGGCAGCTGGGGCGAAACCCTGGGTATCGGCATCTTTCTCAGCTACCTGGTGCCTCCTACCCTGCTGTTCATCCCTTTTTCCAAGGTCATCGCCTTTCTGGGCCTGCAGAATTCCCTCTGGGCGCTGATCGTCGCCTACCCGACCTTTACCGTACCCTTTTGCACCTGGCTGCTGATGGGTTTTTTCAAGGGTATCCCGCGCGACCTGGAAGAACAGGCCATGATCGACGGCCATAACCGTTTCAGCGCCTTTATCCATGTGGTGTTGCCCCTGGCCCTGCCCGGTCTGATGACCGTGGTGGTGTTCGCCTTTACGCTGTCTACCAGCGAGTTCATCTACGCCCTGGCCTTCGTCACACACAGCGCCGACAAGACCATCAGCATCGCCGTGCCCACGGAACTGATCCGCGGCGACGTCTATCACTGGGGGCCGCTGCTGGCAGGCGCCCTGATCGCCAGCATCCCGATTGCCGTGCTGTATACCTTTTTTATCGACCAGCTGGTGGCCGGGCTGACATCCGTCGCCAGAAACTAAGATCGGTTTTCTTCCAACATCATCGGCCAAACCGGCAAATTTGACTCTATTACCACAATATACAGATCGAACCGTAACTGTATTTGGCGGTGTTTACACATTGCAACTTATAATCATGAATGTTTGATATCGCAAGATTTTTCTATAAAGGCTCCCATGTTCAAGACAACACAGGCCCGCTTTACCGCCCTGATCATCGGCTTTTTCATCCTGCTGGTTGCCATCACCGTGAGCGTCATCCAAGGATTCATCACGCCGCAACTGATCCACAATGAGAGCCAATTAATCCAGAATCGCCTGACCGTGATGGCGGAGCCCATTCAAGAGCAGATGAACCGCGTTCAGGCTCAACAGAAAACGATCACCGAACTCGTCCCCGCGCTGGATAACGAGCAAATCGATCAGCTGCAGCCTTACCTGGTCAATCAATACGGCGACACCAACGTATTTGGCGGCGGTATCTGGCCGCTGCCAAAGCAACGAGACCCTGCCCGGGACAAATACAGCACATTCTATGCACGTGACGCCAGCGGGACGCTACAGGTCAATACCATCTGGAACCAGGCAAAATCGGATAATTACTGGGAAGCGCCTTGGTATAAAGACGGCATGGCAATGCCCAAGGGCCAATGCGCATGGGCAAAGGCCTATCAAGACTCCGCCAGCCCCGAACCCCGCACCAATTGCGCGATGGCGATCTACCGCCAAGACAAAATCTGGGGGGTGGCGACCATCGACGTGACGCTCGGTTTTTTCAACCGCCTGGCTCAGCAAATGGGCGAAGCCATCCACGGGACTGTCCTGATTGTGGAAAGCGACGGCAAAGTCGTGGGCAATGCTGCTCTGATCGCCGGAGACGCCAAGCTGCAGCAGCTGGATGATACCGGTCTGCCCATGGCAGCCCCCTTGCAGGCGCTGCTCAAGAGCAACGGCGGGACAGTCGAAACCCAATATGACGGCGCAGATGGATCACACACGGTTTTCCTGCAGACGATTGCCGGCAGCCCCTGGTCGGTCGCCAGCGATGTGCCGACCGCCTTGCTCACGCAACAATCCAATACCATCCTCAGCCGTCTGGGGATGGTGCAGATTCCCTTGGCGATCATTCTGCTGCTGCTGATCCTGGGCCTCATCCGCAAGCTCATGCTCAGCTTGAAAGTGCTGGAAAACAACATCGAATCTCTGGCCTCGGGCGGCGCTGATCTGACACAGCGGCTTCCTGCCAGCAGCAGCCCGGAATTCAACGCCGTTGCCGAACGCTTCAACCAATTCATCGCCTTCCTGCAAGGCCTGATGCGCCAGGTTGGCGACAGCGCCCAATCCATCACCACGGCTTCACGCGAAATCGCCAGAGGCAATCTGGATCTTGCATCGCGCACCGAGGAACAAGCCGCGTCCATCGTTGAAACCGCGGCATCCATGGAAGAACTGACCAGCACTGTCCGCCAGAATGCCGACAATGCGCAACATGCCAATCAGCTATCCAGCAATGCCTCGGCAACGGCGCAACGCGGTACAGAGGTCGTCGATCAGGTCGTGACGACCATGAATGACATCAGCGCATCCTCGGACAAAATGGCGGAAATCATCGGTGTGATCGACAGCATCGCCTTTCAGACCAATATCCTGGCCCTGAATGCTGCCGTCGAAGCGGCCCGCGCCGGCGAACAAGGACGCGGCTTTGCCGTCGTAGCCGCAGAAGTCCGCGCCCTGGCGCAGCGATCCGCGAATTCGGCGCACGAAATCCGCACCCTGATCGAGACATCCACATCCAAGGTTCAAACCGGCAGCGCACTCGTGCAGCAAGCCGGCGCCACCATGGGCGATCTGGTGAAAGAGGTCAATAACGTCACGACGTTGATGGCCGAGATCATGTCGGCCAGCCGCGAACAGACCGCCGGCATCGAACAAACCAATACGGCGATCGGTCAAATCGATCTGACGACCCAGCAAAATGCCGCCTTGGTCGAAGAGGTCTCTGCGGCCGCGCAATCCATGGAAGGCCAGGTGACGCAGCTGGAGCAGGTCGTCAACAGCTTCAAGCTGTAGACGATAGGATCGGCCCCCGGCTGGCAGGCATGGCCTGCCAGCCATGCGGGCTAGCCGGCTGACCGCGCTGCCGTGCGCCGCGCCCGCAGGCGCCGCGCCTGTTTCAGCGCCCGGCCGCGCACATAATGATGATGCACGCGATCCAGATACAGGTAGACGACCGGCGTTGTATACAGGGTCAGCACCTGCGACAGGATCAAGCCGCCCACCATGGTGTACCCCAAAGGCTGACGCAATTCCGACCCTGCCCCTGTCCCCAGCATCAACGGCAAGCCGGCGAACAAGGCGCACAGCGTCGTCATCAGAATGGGGCGGAACCGCAGCAGACAGGCCTGATAGATGGCCTCACGCGATGACAAGCCCTGTTCGCGTTCGGCGACGATGGCGAAATCGATCAGCAGAATTCCGTTTTTCTTGACGATGCCGATCAGCAGCAGGATGCCGATCAGGGCGATCACGCTGAAATCCATGCCGCTGACCATCAGGATCAACAGGGCGCCCACCCCCGCTGCCGGCAGCGTGGACAGAATAGTCAGCGGATGGATGTAGCTTTCATACAGCAGGCCCAGCACGATATACACCGCAACCAAGGCGGCGGCGATCAGATAGGGCTGTGTCGCCAGCGATTCCTGAAAGGCCTGTGCTGTTCCCTGAAACGAACCCTGCACCGAGATCGGCACGGCCATCTCGGCCTGAGCCTGGGCGATGGCGTCGACCGCCTGCCCCAGAGAATAGCCGTGCGCCAGATTGAAGGAAATCGTCACCGCCGGGAATTGTCCCTGGTGGCTGATGGACAGATAACCGGTTTTCGACGTATCCACCTGCACCAGGCTGGACAAAGGCACTTGCTGCCCCGTCAGCGGCGATGTGATGTACAGATGCGAAAACACGTCCGGATCACGCTGCCATTCTGGCGTGATTTCCAGCACGACGTTGTAGCTGTTGATCTGGGTGAAAAACTGAGCCACCTGACGCTGACCCAAGGCATCGTAAATCGTGTGGTCGATCAGGGCCGGCGTAATGCCGAACATAGCGGCCCGCGCCCGGTCGATGGTCACCACGACGGTATTGGCGCTGTTTTGCTGATCGGTCGCCAGATCGGTCAGGGGCGCCAGCGTGCGAAAACGATCCAGCAGACGGGGCGCCCAGTCATTGAGCTCAGTCAGGTCGGCGCTGGTCAGCGCGTACTGATATTGGGTGCGCGACATCCGCCCGCCCACATTGATATCCTGACCCGCCTGCATGAACAGGCGCACGCCAGGTACTTTCGCCAGTTGCGGGTTCAGGCGCCGGATGACCGCATCGGCGGAATCGGTGCGCCCGGCGCTGCGCGGCTTCAGGCTGATGAAAAAGCGGCCGGTATTGAAGGTCGGCGCATTGCTGGTCATGCCGAAGGCGGTGATGTCCGGGTCCTGGCGCAGCACATCGGCCAAGGCCATCATGTGGCCGTTCATGGCCTCGAAAGAACTATCCTGAGAGGATTCCGCCAAGCCGAAAATGGCCCCGGTGTCCTGCTGCGGGAAAAATCCTTTAGGCACTGCTACCAGCAGCGCCACCGACGCGGCCAGGGTGGCCAGAAACGCGCACAGCGTCAGGAAAGGATGGTCCAGCACCACATCCAGGCTGCGGCGGTAAGCGCCCAACAGAGCATCGAAACCCCGTTCGAACGCGTGATAGACGCGCCCATGCCGTGCATGCTGCAGATCGCGCAAAAATCGCGAACAGAGCATGGGCGTGAGCGTCAGCGTCACCAGCACCGAAATTCCGATGGTCATGACCACCGTCACGGCAAATTCCCGGAACAGCCGCCCCACAATGCCGCCCATCAGCAGCAAGGGGATGAACACGGCGATCAGCGAGACGGAAATCGAGACGATGGTAAAACCGATTTCCCGCGCCCCGCGAATCGCGGCATCCATCGGGCGCATGCCTTCTTCGACGTGGCGCCAGATGTTTTCCAGCATCACGACGGCATCATCGACGATGAAACCGACCGAAATCGTCAAGGCCATGAGCGACAGATTGTCCAGGCTGTAGCCCGCCAGATACATCAGGGCGAAGGTGCCCATCAACACCAGCGGCACGGTCACGCTGGCGATCAGGGTGCCGGCCAGATTGCGCAGGAACATGAAAATCACCAGCACCACCAGCACGATGGACAGAATCAGCGTGAATTCGACCTCGTGCACCGACGCCTGGATATTCTGCGTGCGATCGATCAGGGTGCTGACATGCACGCTGGCCGGCATGGCCGCCATCAGCTTGGGTAATTCGGCGCGGATGCGCGCCACCGTATCGATGACGTTGGCCCCTGGCTGTTTGGTCACCCCCACCACCAGCGAGCGGCCATCCATCGACACGTCGCCCGGTCCGGCGCCGCGTCCGGCAAAGGCCCAGGCCGCCTGCTTGGTGTCTTCCGGACCATGAACAGCCTGACCGATATCGCGCACCCGCACGGGCGCACCCTGGCGCCAGGCGACGATCGCGTCGTTCCACTGAGCCACGTCCACCAACTGGTCATTGGTGTAGATGGTATAGCTCTGCCGCGCGCCATCGACCGTGCCGGTCGGCTGACTGACCGTCGTGGTGGCGATCACCCCCCGGATCGATTCCAGATCCAGCCCCAACGAGGCGATCTTGCGCGGATCGACCTGCACGCGGATCGCCGGTTTTTGCTGGCCGAAGATATTGACCTGCCCCACCCCTTCCACCCGCGACAACTGCTGCGCCAGGATATTGTCGGCATAGTCGTTCACCACCGTGATCGGCAGCACATCGGACTGCACCGACAGCAGCAGAATGGAAAAATCCGCCGGATTGACCTTGCGAAAGGTCGGCGGATTGGGCATGTTCGAGGGCAACTGGCGAGCCGCCGCCGCAATGGCGGTCTGCACATCCAGGGCGGCGCCATCGATGTTGCGGTCCAGATCGAACTGCAGTGTGATACGCGAGGCGCCCAGCGTATTGTCCGAGCTCATCTGTGTCAGGCCCGGAATGGTGGAAAACTGCCGTTCCAGGGGTTGGGCCACACTGGTCGCCATGGTTTCCGGGCTGCCCCCAGGCAGCTTGGCCGTCACCTGGATGGTCGGAAAATCCACCTGCGGCAACGGCGCCACCGGCAGCAAAGAAAACACGGCCAGCCCCACCAGGAACAGGGCCAGCGCCAGCAGCGACGTCCCGATGGGCCGCTGGATGAAAGGCGTGGAGATATTCACCATGGGAGCGCTCAGGAAGCAGCGCCAGCAGCGGCCTTGGCCGCACCGGGCTTGGCTGCTGGCAAGGCGCCGGCCTTGCTGTCCTGGATCTCGGCTACCCGCATTCCAGGCCGCAAGCGGTACTGTCCATCCACCACCACCCGGTCTCCGGCCTTCAGACCCTGGGTGATCACACTAAGGCCATCCTGGGACACCAGCACCTGCACCGGCTGCACCCGAACCGTGTCGCCCTGATCCACCACGTAGACAAACAAGCCCTGCGCGCCGCGTTGCACGGCGGGATCAGGCGCCACCAGCGCATCGGGCCGCGTCCCCAGAATCAGGCGCACATCGACCGTCTGGCCCGGCCATAAGCGCCGGGCGGGATTATCCAAGCGGGCCTTCAGCCGCAAGGTGCCGCTGGCAGCATCGATCTGGTTATCCACCAGCACCAGGCTGCCCTCGCCCAATTCCTGGGTCTGCCCCTGGGACAGCACCTGGACGCGGATGGCCTGCAATGGGTCGGCGGCGCCAGCCTGGCGCGCCGCTGGGTCCGGACTTGCCGCATCCAGCGCCGCCCGGATCTGCGCATAGGCGATATCCGGCACCGTAAAGCTGACAGCAATCGGATCGATCTGATTGATGACCACCAAGCCTTGCGCATCCGCCGCCCGCACCAGATTGCCCGGATCGACCAGCCGCGCGCCCGTGCGGCCGGCAAAGGGCGCCTCGATGCGGGTATATGCCAACTGCACGCGTGCCGCCTGGATCTGGGCCTCGTCGGCCTGCACCGTGGCCTGCAACGCCGCGACCTGGGCGCGCTGCGTATCCAGTGTCTGACGGTCAATGGCCGCGTGGCGGACCAATTCGGTATAACGCTTCAAGTCCTGGCGGGCATTGTCCAGCTGCGCCCGGTCGCGATCGAGCTGCGCCGTGGCCTGCGCCAGCTGGGCCTTTTGCATCCGGTCGTCCAGTTGCGCGATCAGCTGTCCCTGTCGCACCGTATCGCCTTCCTGAAACCCCACGGATTCCAGTTGCCCGTCGATGCGGGACCGCACCGTGACGGTTTCCCAGGCCTGCACCGCGCCCAGGCCGGGCAGACGGATCGGCATGTCCTGAGTCCGCACCAACGCTGTGCGCACCAAGGCCGGCCCGCCGGACGCCGATGGCGCTGGCGCTGGCGCCGCTGCGGGACGGCTCAGCCACCAGACGGCAGCCCCCAATACGATCAGGATCGGCAAGCCAATCAGCAACAAGGAACGGCGCACAGCGGACATGCTTGGAGATCCCCGACAGATTGTGACGAAATAGAACAGGCGCCGACAGACGCCCTGTGCGAGTATACGAGCAAGCCTGCGCGAAAAGATGAAGGAATCTTGAAAATGAAAAAAGCCAGGCAAATGCCTGGCTTTCAAGACGGAGCCGGCCGGCTACGGAACCGGCCGATACCGCTGCTGCAATCAGTTGGCCGAGCGGCGGGCGCGGGCCGGCTTGGAGGCCTTGGTCACGTCGGAGGCAGCCTTCAGGGTCGCGTTGGTCGCGGCGGCGAAGTTGGATTCAGCGGCGCTGGCAGCCTGGCGGGCAGCCTTGGCAGCGGATTCGTAGGCATTCGTCGCGGTGGCCAGCGAGGACTTCAGCAGCGCCACGGCGCCTTCGGAGCCGGTGGGGGCGTTGCGGGCGAATTGTTCCACGGCGTCGGCCACGCGTTCCTGGTTCTGGCTCAGTTGAGCTTCGGCCAGCTTGCTCAGTTCGCCTTGCACGTCAGCCAGGATTTCGTAGACGTCCTTGCCATAGGCCACGGCCTGTTCGGGGCGCACCAGCGCCGAGGTGAAGGCCAGCAGTTCCTGGGCGTCTTTCAGTTCAGCGACTTCCTGGGATTTCTGGGCGGCGTCGTCCAGAGCGGCCTTGGTGGCCTTCAGGTTCAGATCGACCAGCTTTTCGAAGCCGCTGAAAAACGTGCCCTGGACAGCCAGGAAATTTTCGATGACGGCCTTTTGCGAGGCTAGCAAGGCTTGGGGGTTTGCGCTCATGATGACTCCTTGTCAGTAGATAGAAGGCTTCCTCAGAGGCACAATGCCCGGCACCTTCTCGACTGCAACTGAAATGTTGCAGCGCACAAATGAAAGTTTAAAGGAACCAACAGGGAAGTCAAGATATTTTTGTTGCGACGCAACAAAAAGAATTCCCCTGTCGGATACAGGTCCTGTCAGTGCTGGGCTTCGTAGCCCAAAGCCTCGGAAATACTGGCGGTGGCCGACAGCAGCAGCGGAATCCAGTCGTCACGCATGCGCTCGGCCGGGGCGGACAGAGACAAGCCTGCCAGCAAGGTGCCGGTGTCGTCATACACCCCGGCGGCAATGCAGCGCACCCCCAATTCCAGTTCTTCGTTATCGCGGGAATAGCCGTGCCGGCGGACCAAGGCCAATTCACGATCCAGCTGATCCAGCTGGGTGATGCTGTTGCGCGTATTGCCGGCCAGACCGGTGCGCATGGCGTAGCTGCGGATGCTGCGGGCATCCCAGGTGGCCAGAAAGAGCTTGCCGGTGGACGTCAGGTGCAGGGGCGCCCGGCCCCCGATGGCCCTCACGACCTGCATGCCGGAGCGTTCGCTCCAGGCGCGTTCGATGTAGACGATTTCGTCTCCCTGGGCCAGGGACAGGTTGACGGTCTGCCCTGTCTGGCGATGCAGTTCGCGCATCGGCCCGATCGAGGCGGTACGCACGTCCAGCCGCCCCTTGACCAGAGACCCCAATTCCAGCAGCCGCATGCCCAGGCGATACAGGCCGCTGTCCACGCGCTCGACGTAACGCCCGACCGCCAGATCAGCCAAAATGCGGTGCGTCGTCGAGGCATGCAAGCCGGTCTTGGCAGACAGGTCTTTCAGCGCCATGGGATCACGCTGCCCGGCCAGCACGTCCAGAATACGCATGGCGCGATCCAGCACCTGGATCGTGACCGTGCTTTGCTCGGTCGCGACGGCATCCCGCAGCGGCGGCTGAGTGGAAGACAGGAAGGGAGCAGAACTGGAGGTACGGGCCATAAAAGGGATTTGTTGCAACGCCACAAATTCCATACTATGAAAAATCATCCCATCTGGCAAGCCCTATCCGACTTTCCGCCCGCATCAACCATGGGGTCGCACCGGCGCCGATCACAGGGATCAAGCTGGCGGATTCAGGTTTCCGCCCAGGGACTGGACTTCGGCTCTCAGCCAGGCCAATGCCTGAGCGGCAGCATCCGGTTCGCCCTTGACGCCCAGTTCGATATGCGGATGCCCGCCCGAATCCCCGACATTGGGCAGACTGAACGCCCGGATGCCCGGCCAGCGCCGCTCCAGGAATTCCAGGGCGGGAGTGATGCGCGATTCCGGCAAGCCGAACACGAGGAAGGAATGCTCCACCCGCGATTCCCGGTGATGCCACTGGGCATAACGGGTATCCAGCGACCAGGCCATCATGGGGTGCGCCATGACAGGGAAGCCTGGCATGAAGCTGTGATCCCGGATATAAAACCCCGGAATGCGATTGTAGCTATTGGGGATGATGCCGGCCCCGACAGGAAACACCCCCATCTGCAGGCGCTGCTGGTTTTCGGGCGTGGACATATCGGCGCTGCCCTGCCCCTTGGCCGCCATCTCCGCGCATCGCTCGCCGATCAGACGGGCGGCTTCCGGATGCAAGGCCAGCCCCACGCCCAAGGCGCGGGCGGCGGCCTGACGCGTGCGATCATCGGGCGTCGCGCCGATTCCGCCGCAGCAGAACACGATATCGCCGGTCGCAAAACTGCGCTGCAGGCAGGTCGTGATGTCGTCCTCGTCGTCGGAAATGAATTCCGCCGCCTGCAGGCGCATGCCGCGCGCCTGCAGCAGATCGATCAGGGTGGAGAAATGCTTATCCTGACGGCGACCGGACAGGATTTCATCGCCAATCGCGATCAGACGCACTCGCGGCGTCTGCGATCCGACGGCAGGCAAAGGTTCTGGAGAGGCGTTCTGGGGGGAGGTCATCGAAGTATTTTCGCGTAGAACTCAAGGAATCGGCGCGCCGGCCGGCGCGCCCGGACATCAGGGCATATCGATCACGGTCTCGGCCCGCAAGCGCCCGATGGCATCCAGGCAGAAATGGGCGTAGACCAGCGCCGAAAACACCGGCATCACCAACCAGAACAAAGGGATCAGATTGAACAGCGCCAGCACGGCAGCGATCAGCCACAGCTGACGGCTGTGACGGCGCCACAACAGGCGGCGTTCGGCAGGGCTGGCATGTTCGATCATCGCATCCACCCGCAGCATGCGGTTCAAGGCGAACGCCCACCAGAAGATCGGCAGAATCAGCGCCATCGGCGGGATCAGCCACAAGGGCATGGTCAGCAGCCACCCCAGGCAAAACAGGAAACCCACCCAGACGGCATTCCAGACGCCCAGCGCCGTCGCGTGCTGGCCCTGGCGGCCGAGGCCGGGATAATCGCGTTTTTCCAGATGCTGCAGCACCAGGGGCATGACAAATATGGCGGCAATACCCAAGCCCAGTATCCCCGCCATCGGCAGCAGCAAGCCGGCCGCCATCAGCGGCACCAGCCACAGTTTCAGGGAAAACAAGCCCACCGCTACCAGCCAGCCATCCACGGTATTGAACATGCCCCAGGACGAGGCCTCCTGGTCCAGCCAGCCGGTCAAAGGCGTCCAGAAGAACCACAGCAAGACGATGGCCCCCAGCACGGCGATCACAAAGGGCAGAAACAGCGCCGCCAGCATGCGCGGATGCATCTGGCTGAACAAGGCGCGGCGAAACGCCTGTCCGACCAGAGACAGGCCGTGAGAGGAATGCGACCCGCGCAGGGCAAGATCCTGATGCGTCATACGATCCATATGGGATGAAAAAAGGATGATGTTTTCATACTATATTGCCCTGATGAAAGTATTCAACCCCCACACCGACCTGGCCGCCCTGCGCGACCATCTGACCCAGGACGCCGGACGCCGCGTCGTCTGCTATTGCGCCGCCTGGTGCCGCACCTGCGACGCCTATCAGCCCGCCCTGGAAGCCCTGGCTGAGCAACGGCCCGACTGGACCTTCATCTGGGTGGACATCGAAGACAGCCCGAACTGGCTGGGCGCGGAAGACGTCGAGAATTTTCCGTCCGTTCTGGTGCAGGATCGCGCCGGCACGCGATTCTGGGGTGTCCAGCTGCCCTATATCGAGCACTTGCAGCGTCTGCTGGACGGCGCCGACAGCCTGCCGGTGCAGCACGACGGTCCGGGGCGCGTAGACCAGCTGGCGAACTGAGACCGTCAGGAAGATTTGTGGGCGCCGCCCAGCAAGACACCCACCGAACGGCGCGCCGGCGACACGGCGGGCCGTGGATCGAGCACGGCGGCCTGATCACTGGCGGCAGCAGGCACATAGGGCTTACTGAAAAAGTCGTCCTGAGGCGCTTCGGACGCGTGCCATCCCGACCCTGATCCCGCGCTGCGATGGCCCGCCCCGACCGGACGGCGGCGGGACGACGACAGACGCGGCAATTCCAGTTCGCCACGTGGAATCTTGACCTTGATGAGTTTTTCGATATCCAGCAGATAGCGTTCTTCGTCCGGCGCAAACAAGGCAATGGCCTCGCCTTCTGCGCCCGCGCGGCCGGTGCGGCCGATGCGGTGCACGTAGTCTTCGGGATTGCGCGGCAGGTCGTAGTTGATGACGCAGGGTATCCCCGCAACGTCCAGCCCCCGGGCGGCGACGTCCGTGGCGACCAGGACTTCCAGAGTGCCGGCCTTGAAGGCGTCCAGCGCCTTCATGCGTTCGATCTGGGACTTGTTGCCATGGATGGATTCCGCCCGGATGCCGTCCTGTTCCAGTTGCCGCGCCAGACGGCTGCAGCCGATTTTCGTGTTGGAAAACACGATGACCTGACTGAGCTGGCGGGATTTCACCAGATGCACCACGGCGCGGCGCTTGGCGTCGCCTTCCAGGGGGTAGGCGATCTGCGTGACGGTATCGGCCGTGGCATTGGGCCGGGCGACTTCGATTTCCACGGGAGTGCGCAGGAAACTGCGGCCCAGCTTACGGATTTCAGGACTGAAGGTGGCGGAGAACAACAGCCCCTGACGCCCTGGGGGCAGCAGGCGCATGATGCGATCCAGATCGGGCAGGAAGCCCATGTCCAGCATGCGGTCGGCCTCGTCCAGTACCAGGATGCCGACCTGACTGAGATTCACATTGCGCTGTTCCACGTGATCCAGCAAACGGCCAGGGGTGGCGATCAGGATTTCGCAGCCCCGGCGCAGTTGTTCTTTTTGCGGGCGGATGTCCACGCCGCCAAAGACCACCGCCGCCCGCAAGGGCACGAACTGGCTGTAGCGCTGCACGTTTTCGTGAATCTGGTCGGCCAGTTCGCGGGTGGGCGTCAGGATCAGCGCCCGCACCGGATGACGGGCGGGCGACGCGCTGGTGCTGGCAAACGGCATCAGGCGATGCAGGATGGGCAGGGAAAATGCCGCGGTCTTGCCGGTGCCTGTCTGGGCGGCCCCCATGACATCGCGCCCCGTCAGGGCAATCGGGATGGCCTTGGCCTGAATCGGCGTGGCGGACGTGTAGCCCGTGGCCTCGATGGCCTGCATAATGCCAGGGTGCAGGCCAAACTGGCCAAACGCGACGGGTTGTTCGGCAATGGGATCAGTGGGGGTGGATTCGGTCATTCGCAGCTAAAAGAACACAGACGCCAGAATTGGCCCTGTGTGTTCATGAACAGCGTATTTTAACGTGCATCGCCTCGGGGCGGGCAATTGGTACAATAAAGCCCTATTATTCTGGGAGACGGCGATGTCCATGGCTGACCGCGATGGGGTGATCTGGTATGACGGCAAGCTCGTGCCCTGGCGCGACGCCACCACCCATGTCCTGACGCATTCACTGCACTACGGCCTGTCCGTCTTCGAAGGCGTGCGCGCCTACAAGACCGACCATGGCACCGCGATCTTCCGCCTGGAAGACCACACCCGGCGCCTGTTCAATTCGGCGCATATCTACCAGATCAAGATTCCCTACACACGCGAAGCGATCTCCGAAGCCCAGATCGAAGTCGTGCGCCGCAATGAACTGGAATCCTGCTACATCCGCCCCATTGTGTTCTACGGGTCGGAAAAAATGGGGGTGTCGCCCAAAGGCGCGCAGGTGCACGTCGCCATCGCGGCCTGGTCCTGGGGCGCCTATCTTGGCGAAGAAGCCCTGAAACAGGGCATCCGCGTCAAAATTTCGTCGTACGCCCGCCAGCATGTGAACGTCACCATGCCGCGGGCCAAGATCGCCAGCACCTACGCCAATTCGATCCTGGCCAACACCGAAGCCCTGGAACACGGCTACGACGAAGCCATCCTGCTCGACACCGACGGCTTCGTGGCCGAAGGCTCGGGTGAAAATCTGTTCATCGTGCGCGACGGCGTGATCTACGAACCGGATATCGCCTGCGCCCTGACCGGCATCACCCGCGCCTCGATCCACCAGATCGCCGCCGATCAGGGGCTGCAGGTCGCCTCCCGCCGCCTGACGCGCGACGACCTGTACATCGCCGACGAGGCCTTCTTCACCGGCACGGCCGCCGAAGTCACCCCCATCCGTGAAATCGACGGCCGCCAGATCGGCGCCGGCGAACGCGGCCCCATTACCGCCCAACTGCAAAAAGCCTTCTTTGACGCGGTATCGGGCAAAACCCCGAAATACCATCACTGGCTCTCGAAGGTCTGACAGGAAACACCATGAGCAGCACACCCGCCACCCCCCAGAAACCGGATCCCGTCATCGTCGGCGCCGCAGACTTGCCCGTCTACTGCCCCGGCCCGAAATCCCCGCTCTGGTCCATGCATCCCCGCACCTACATCGAGGTCGTCAAAAACGGCGTCGCCAAATGCCAGTATTGCGGCACCGAATACATTCTGCGCGACGGCGATCACCCGCATGGCCACGAACAGGCCGGCATCCGTCTCTGATCCGTCAGCCCGCCTCGACACCAGCCGCTGCCCCGTGCCGGCCTGGCTGCCGGGCGGGCACGGTCAAACGCTGTACGGCGCATTCTGCGCGCAACACCCCAGCATCCACTTCATTCGCGAACGGGTCGACACGCCTGACGGCGATTTCGTGGATCTGGACTGGTGCGGCCCGGGCCTGGACCCGCACACCCGGCCAGACGGTCAAGCCACGCCGCACGAATCCGGTCTGGTCGGCACGGCGGCCAGCCGCTGGATCGACCCCGCCGACTGGCCGCAGCTGCCGGCAGACGCCCGCGCTCTGATCCTGTTCCACGGGCTGGAAGGCAGCAGCCTGAGCCCCTACATGCAAGCTATCGCGCACACGTTCCGCCGCCTGGGCTGGGTCGTGGTAGCAGCACATTTTCGCAGCTGTTCCGGCGTGCCCAACCGCATGGCGCGGGCCTATTACAGCGGCGACTCGACCGAAATCGCCTTCATGCTGGACCACGTCCGGTCCCGCCTGCCGCAGGCCTCCTGGCATGCAGCAGGCATCTCGCTGGGAGGCAATGCACTGCTCAAGCACCTGGGTGAAACCGGCCACGGCATACAGGGCCTGCGGGCAGCGGCAGCCGTTTCCGTTCCCATGAATCTGGCCGCCTGCGGGCGCCGGCTGTCGGATACCGTCTGGGGACGGCAGCTGTATTCACGCTATTTCCTGCACAGCATCCGCCGCAAAATCTACGGCAAGGCGCACGAATTCCCCGGATCCGTCGACGTGCTGCGCACCCAGCGCATGCGCAGCTTGCGCGAATTCGACGATCTGTACACCGCCCCCATGCATGGCTACCAGAACGCGCTGGACTACTGGACACGGGCAGCCAGCCTGCCCTTGCTGCCGGACATCCGCATCCCCACGCTGATCCTGAACGCCCGCAACGACCCCTTTGTGCCCGAGGCATCCCTGCCGGGCAGCCGGGACGCCTCCGCCGACGTGCTGCTGCACCAGCCCGGCCAGGGGGGCCACGCCAGTTTCGTCACCGGCATCTTTCCGGGCCACCTGGGCTGGCTGCCCAATCGACTGCGGCAATTCTTCGAGACCGGCCAGTAGCGCTGCAATGACGGCGCATCGCCCAGCCCCGCCGGCCTGTTATTTTTTGTAGGGTTCCAGCAACGCCCGCTGATTTTCCAGGCGATCACGCAAGGCGCGGATACGCATGTCCAGGCGCGACTGTTCGTAGAAATCCTGAGACAGGCGACGCGCCTGCTGCAGATGTTCCATGGCGGTCGGCAAGGCGCCCGTCTGCTCGAAATAGGAGGCCATCGCCTCGTGCGCCTCGACCTTGGCGCCCAGCCGCTCCAGACTGCCGGCCAGCAGCTGCTGGAATTCCGGCGTATCCGGCCACTGCCGGATGACCGCCCGCAGGAAATCCACCGCCGCCTTGTCCTGACCGTCAGCCTGCAAGGCGCGCGCCCGCTCGTCGGCCACCCCCTGGCTATGCGGCCAGCGCTTCGAGGCAGTGGCGGCGGCATCCACTGCCACGGCCAGGCTTTGCGTGCGCGCCAGACGAATATCCAGCATGTCCGCCTGCGGGGCCGACTGCAGGGCCCGAACCGCATCCAGCTGCTGCCGGGCCGCGGCGATCTGGCCGGCCTTCCAGTCCAGCCAGGCCAGACCGTACAAAGCCGCCGCTTTGCGGCTGCCCTGCTGTTTGCCCGCCTCGCTCTTGAAGGTCTGGCGCAAGCGGTCTTCGTTGCCGCGCCCCTGGATCAGCGCCAATCGCGCCCGGACGAACCAGAATTCCGGGTCGGCCGGCGCAGCCACAGGCGAGAGTTCGGAAATCCGGTTTTCAATGTCGGACAGCCGCTGGATAGACAAAGGATGCGTCGACGCATACCCGCCGCCCGCCCCTTCGTTCAGGCGCGAAGCATTCATCAGCCGCCGGAACATATCCAACATGCCGCGAGGGTCGAAACCGGCCTGCCGCATCATCTGGAACCCGGCGCGATCAGCTTCCTGTTCGGCGCTGCGGGAAAAACCCAATTGGCGGTCAATCGTGGCCGCCTGGCCGAAGGTCGCCACTCCCATAGCCAGATCCCCCTGGCCCGCCAAGGCGGCCAACAGGGCGCCGATCAAACTGGCGACCATCAAGCCGGTCCCTTGGGACTGCTGGGCAATCCCCCGGGCGATGTGGCGCTGCATGACGTGACCGATTTCGTGCGCCAGCACGCCGGCCAGTTCCGACTCGCTCTGGGCGCCGACCACCAGACCGCTATTGATGCCGATGTACCCCCCCGGCAAGGCGAATGCGTTGATGGCAGGATCGCGCACGGCGAAGACGGTGATGGTCTGGGCCAGCGGCTGGGGCGCATGCGATGCGAGCTTGCGCCCCAGATCCGTCAGGTACTGATTGACATCCAGGTCTGCGATATACGTCGGATCATGGCGGCCTTGTTCCATGATGGCCTGACCCAATGTGCGCTCGACCAGCGGGGACAATTCCGCCGATGACACCGCCCCCATGGACGGCAGCCCCATCGGCTGCCCCCAGACGGGCAAAGCGCAGGCCAGCGCACCTGCCAGGCAACCGATTCTTCCGATCCGGAGCAAACGGCGGTTCATGAGATCCCTAAGAGGCCGCGCGGGCCGATGGCCTCGGCACCCGGCGCTTGGGCGGCGGCAGGCGCCCGCGCGACGACAGGCGCATCAGCGTACCCAAGGCATACAGCAGCCCGAATGTTTCGATCAGGCCCGCCGGCACCCACATGATCAGGCCGCCGATGACCTGATCGTCCAGGGCGCTGAATCCGGGCAAAGCCCGGCCGCACAGGTCAAAGATCGGATAAAGATCGTAGCCCGTGAAGGCGATGACCGCCCCGGCCACCATCTGCGGCACCATGGTGAATACCGGAGAGAAAATCCGCCCGCCCGCCGTCAGGGCAGCCGGCGGATGCGGCCGCCGATCCAGAATCAGATTCCAGTAGAGCAGACCGCTGATCACCACCGACCAGTTCATGAAACGGTAGATGCGCCAGTCCAGCATGGAATAGAACTGCACAGTGGGTTCCAGCCAGATCAGCACCAGCAGGACGAACAGAAAGGGAATCAGGATGCGATGAGTGGCCAGGGCTTCCAGCTGGCGCACCGGACTGCGTAGCCGGGCCGCCGCCAGCCGCGTCCGCCAGCGCAGGGGCAGGCCGGCCCGCATGACCTGGCCGGGATAGGCGCCCATGATCAACAAAGGCCCCAGATGATGCAGGACCAGATGCTGCAGGCGGTGGATGAAGAACATGCGCTCGGCGTAGTAATCCACCCGGGTATGCAGGGAAAGATACAGCAACGCCAGACCGATCCAGAACAGTGTCTGGCGCACCCGTCCGACCCGGTGGACACGCAATCCGCGCAGGAACAGCCATGCCGAGGCCAGAAAGACCAATACCAGGGTGGGGGAAAATTCCCAGGGCTGCAGCCAGGCAAGCAGATCCATGAGACGGGCAGATGGCTCGGAAAACGCAATCCATCTAGTTTAAAGCATTCTAAAATGGGTGTTTTCCCCGACCCTCCGGCCCATCCATGTCTGACCCCAACTACGACGTCGTGATTCTCGGTTCCGGCCCGGTGGGCTGTGTGCTGGCCCTGAGCCTGGCCCGCAGCGCCCCGCGCCCGGATCGCATCGCCCTGATGGGCCCCGACCCGGCGCCCCGCGCCCCGGACCAAGCCATCGACCCACGCGCCCTGGCCCTGAACCACGGCAGCCGCCAATTTCTGCAGCACCTGGGGGCCTGGCCCGCCCGCGCGGCCGACATCCTGACCGTACATGTTTCCCAGGCCGGCCATCTGGGCCGCACCCTGATCGACCAGTCGGAACTGGGCGTCCCCCGGCTGGGCTGCGTCGTCTCCTACGATGAACTGCTGGAATCACTGCATGCCGCAGTGCAGCGCAGCGGCGTGCAGCGCATCACTGAACGCCCTGCCCGCCCGGCCCCTGGCCAGCCTGTCACGCTGCACCTGGGAGACGGCGCCGTCACCAGCCGCCTGGTGCTGATGTCCGATGGCGCCCGGCCTCAGGGACTGCACCGCGAATACGACCAGACCGCTGTCCTGGCCACCATCCGGGCCAGCCAGACGGCGCCGGGACGGGCGTTCGAGCGCTTCACCCGTACCGGCCCGCTGGCCCTGCTGCCCCATCCGGCCGGTCAGGATCTGTACAGCCTGGTCTGGTGCGTCCGGCCACAGCAGGCGCACGCACTGGCCGCCTTGCCGCACACCGCTTTCGACCAGGCGCTGCAAAGCGCCTTCGGCCAACGACTGGGCGCATTGCAGCGCCTGGGAGACGCACACACCTTCCCCCTGTCCCTGCATGCCGGCCCCAGCCTGCAAGGACAGGGCATCATCGCCGTGGGCAACGCCGCCCAGACACTGCATCCGGTGGCCGGCCAGGGGCTGAACCTGGGATTGCGCGATGCCGCCCAGCTGGCGCACACCCTGCAACCCTGGCTGGCAGCGCCCGAACAAGCGCTGCAGCCCCTGCTGGAACACTACGCCCGCCAGCGGCGGCTGGATCGCGGGCTGACGCTGGGCATCACGGACATGCTGCCGCGCCTGTTTGCGACCGACAACCCGCTGCTGCGCCATGCCGGCGGCCTGGGCCTGGCCGCCCTGGACCTGCTGCCCGCCCTGCGTATCCCGCTGGCCCGCCACCTGCTGCAAGGCCAGCGCTTGTAGTCCCGCCCCTGCCCCTACAATATCGCCCATGCGTATCGGAACCTGGACCCTGCCCCACCCGGTCTGCGCGGCCCCCATGGCGGGGGTCACGGACCGCCCTTATCGACGCTTGTGCAAAGCGTTGGGGGCGGCCTATGCCGTCTCGGAAATGGCGGCCAGCAATCCGCGCCTGTGGGATAGCGTCAAGACGGCCCGCCGCCTGAATCACGAAGGCGAACCCGATCCCATCGCCGTCCAGATCGCCGGCGCCGACCCCGACATGCTGGCCGAGGCCGCCCTGTTCAATATCCGCAAGGGCGCCTGCATCATCGACATCAACATGGGCTGTCCAGTGAAAAAGGTCTGCAACGTGGCGTCGGGTTCGGCCCTGTTGCGCGACGAAGCGCTGGTGGCCCGCATTCTGCAACGCGTGGTGGCGGCCTGCGCCCCGCACGGCATCCCTGTCACCCTGAAAACCCGTACCGGATGGGACCGCGACAGCCGCAATGCCGTGCGCATCGCCCGTCTGGCGGAAGACTGCGGCATCGCCGCGCTGACCCTGCATGGCCGCACCCGCTGCGACCTGTACACCGGCCAGGCCGAATACGACACCATCCGCGCGGTGCGGCAAGCGATCCGCATCCCTTTGATCGCCAACGGCGACATCGACAGCCCGGAAAAAGCCCGCGCGGTTCTGGACTACACTGGTGCCGATGCGATCATGGTCGGGCGTGCCGCCCAAGGTCGCCCCTGGATATTTCGCGAAATCGCCCACTACCTGGCCCATGGCGCCCATCTGCCGCCACCCACGTACGGCGAACTGCGCGAACACCTGCTCAGCCACCTCGAAGACCACTACACCTTTTACGGCGAGACCACCGGGGTGCGCACGGCCCGTAAACACATCGGCTGGTATCTGACAGGCCTGCCGGGGGCCGACGCACTGCTGCCCGCCATCATGACGCTCGACAGCACGGCGCAACAGTCCCTGGCGCTGCAGCGCTGGCTGGACGAGCAAGCCGCCGATGCACCCGCCGTTCCGGCTCTGGCCGTATTGCACTGACCTTTTCATTCAAGACCTTTTCCTGACCTTTTGCCTCATGCCTACCACGACGCCCCTGGAACAAGCCGTACGCGATCAGCTGGATCGCTATTTCGAAGACCTCGGGGATTCTGCGCCCAATGACATGCTGTCCATGGTCAATCTGTGCGTCGAACGCGCCGTGCTGCAGGTCGCGCTGGAACGCACCGAAGGCAACCAGACCCGCGCCGCCGACATGCTGGGCATCACTCGCGGCACCCTGCGCAAGAAACTCCAGACCCACCAGCTGACCGCCTGATTCTTTTTTCTTTCTCCCCCCCTGTTGCCATGACCATACAGACTGCATTGATCTCCGTGTCCGATAAATCGGGCGTCGTCGAATTCGCCCAGGCCTTGGCCCAACGCGGCGTCGCCCTGCTGTCCACCGGCGGCACGGCCCGCCTGCTGCGCGAGGCCGGCCTGACGGTCACCGAAGTCGCCACCCACACAGGATCCCCCGAGATCCTGGACGGCCGGGTCAAGACCCTGCACCCGCGCATCCACGGCGGCCTGCTGGCCCGACGCGACGATCCGCAACACATGCAGACCCTGAAAGAACAAAACATCCCGACCATCGATCTGCTGGTGGTCAATCTGTACCCCTTCCAGCAAACGATCGACAAGCCCGACTGCATCCTGGCCGACGCCATCGAGAACATCGACATCGGCGGGCCGGCCATGCTGCGGTCCGCCGCGAAAAACCACGGCTCGGACCAGGGCGGCGTCACCGTGGTCATCGACCCCGCCGACTATCCGCGCGTGCTGGCCGACATGGACGGCCCGGCGCACCAGCCATCCTATGGTCTGCGCCTGGAACTGGCCGCCAAGGTCTATGCCCACACGGCCGCCTACGACGGCGCCATCGCGGCGTACCTCAGCAGCCTGGCCGACCGCGAGCCGGCCCCGGCCCAGGTGCCGGCCCGCGAGACCTGGCCCCGCGTCCTGACCGTGCAGATGGAACGTCAGCAAGCCCTGCGCTACGGCGAAAATCCGCACCAAGGCGCGGCCTTCTATCACGACAAACCTATCGGCCAAGGCCTGCTGGCCGGCTATCGCCAGATCCAGGGCAAGGAACTGTCCTACAACAACATCGCCGACGCCGACGCCGCCTGGGAATGCGTGCGCAGCTTTGCCGCCGGCGCCTGCGTCATCGTCAAGCACGCCAATCCCTGCGGCGTGGCGCTGGGCGAGAACGCCCTGGCCGCCTACCAGCAAGCCTTCAAGACCGATCCCACTTCCGCCTTCGGCGGCATCATCGCGTTCAATACGCCGGTAGACGAGGCCGCCGCCCATGCGGTCAGCGCGCAATTCCTGGAAGTCCTGATCGCACCGTCCTATACCGGCGCGGCGCTGGCTGTCCTGGCAAGCAAAAAAAACGTGCGCGTGCTGGAAGTCCCAGCAGGGGCCGCGCGCAACGCCTTTGACGTCAAGCGCGTGGGCGGCGGCTGGCTGGCCCAGGATCCGGACGGTCACCCGGCCGGCGAATCCGACGTCAAGGTCGTCACCCGTCTGGCGCCGACCGCCACTCAGATGCAGGACCTGCTGTTCGCCTGGAATGTCGCCCAATATGTGAAGTCCAACGCCATCGTCTTCTGCGGCCAGGGCATGACCCTGGGCGTGGGCGCCGGCCAGATGAGCCGCATCGACTCGGCCCGCATCGCCTCGATCAAAGCGGAAAAAGCCGGTTTGTCACTGCAGGGTTCGGCCGTCGCATCGGACGCCTTCTTCCCGTTCCGCGATGGCCTGGACGTCGTGGCTGAAGCCGGCGCGACCTGCGTGATCCAGCCCGGCGGCAGCATCCGCGACGACGAGGTCATCGCGGCCGCCGACGAGCGCGGCATCGCCATGGTGTTCACCGGCACCCGCCACTTCCGCCACTGATGCGCATTCTGGGGGTCGATCCGGGCCTGCGGCGCACGGGCTTCGGCGTCATCGAGGTCCACGGCGCCCGGCTGCGCTATGTCGCCAGCGGCACCATCGTCGTGCCGCCCGCTCTACCGCTGTCCGACCGGCTGAAGGTCATTCTGGACAACCTGCGGGAGGTCGCCCGGGACACCCGGCCGGATCAGGCCGCCCTGGAAAAAGTCTTTCTGAACGCCAATCCGGCGTCGACCCTGCTGCTGGGCCAGGCGCGCGGAGCGGCCTTGTGCGCGCTGGCCGACAGCGGCCTGACCGTGCAGGAATATACCGCCCTGCAGATCAAGAAAGCCGTGGTCGGCACGGGTCGCGCCAGCAAGGAACAGATCCAGGCCATGGTGCGCCGCCTGTTGGCGCTGGACGGCGAACCCGCACCGGACGCCGCCGACGCGCTGGCCTGCGCCATCTGCCATGCGCATTGCGCTCCCTTGGCGGGCCGTCTGCAGGCCCTGGCGCCCGAGACTTTATCGCCGCGCACGCGGCGCCTGCGCACCGGCCGTCTGGTATCCTGAACACGCCGGGCGGCCCGCCGCCCCTTCTCCGAACCGCCATGTCCGCCCCGCACCACCAGACGTCCAGGAATCCATCATGATCGGCCGCATCACCGGCACCCTGCTCGAACTCAGCCCACCCACCGTCTGCATCCAGACAGGCGGCCTGGGCTATGAACTGGACGTGCCCATGAGCACGCTCTACAAGCTGCCCCCCGTCGGTCAGACCGTCAGCCTGCACACGCATCTGGCCATCCGCGACGACGCGCATGTCCTCTACGGCTTTGCGACCGCTGCCGAACGCAGCGCCTTCCGGGCGCTGATCAAGGTCACGGGCATCGGCGCGCGCACGGCTTTGTCGGTGCTGTCCGGCCTCAGCGTCGAAGACCTGGCCGACGCCGTGGATCAACAGGAATCCGGGCGGCTGATCAAGGTGCCGGGCATCGGCAAAAAGACTGCCGAGCGCCTGTTGCTGGAACTGCGCGACAAGCTCACCCCCCTGGCCGGCGCGCCCCGCGCGGACGGCGCCCCGGTCGGCACGAACGGCAGCGACGTCCTGAACGCGCTGCTG
Source organism: Castellaniella sp. (assembly GCF_034675905.1). Taxonomy (GTDB): domain Bacteria; phylum Pseudomonadota; class Gammaproteobacteria; order Burkholderiales; family Burkholderiaceae_B; genus Castellaniella. Next base: position 343,768 of record NZ_JAUCCV010000002.1, read on the forward strand.
GCGCTGGGCTATTCCAGCGCCGAGGCGCGACGCGCCATCGGCGCCCTGCCGGAAGGCCTGGACGTGTCAGACGGCATCCGCCAGGCCCTGAAGGCGCTTTCCCGCGCCTGACGCCAGCATGGACGAATACGACATCCCCCTCTGGGACATGGACGGCGAACCGGTACAGGCGGCGCATCGGGTGGCCGAGCCGCCCCCGGTCCAATACGAGTCAGCCCTGGACGCCTTGAACGCCGTCTTCGGCTACGAGGCATTCCGGGGGGAACAGCAGGCCATCATCGACCATGTCATCGCCGGCGGCGATGCGCTGGTGCTGATGCCCACCGGCGGCGGCAAATCGCTGTGCTATCAGATCCCGTCCCTGGTGCGTCCGGGCACCGGCATCGTGATTTCCCCCCTGATCGCGCTGATGCAGGATCAGGTCGACGCGCTGCAGGAACTGGGGGTGCGGGCTGCTTTTCTGAATTCCACCCAGACGCCGGGCCAGGCCCGCGAAGTCGAACGCGCCTTTCTGCGCGGTGCGCTGGATCTGTTGTACGTCGCGCCGGAACGGCTGCTGACCCCGCGTTGTCTGGATTTTCTGGATCAGGGCCGCATCGCCCTGTTCGCCATCGACGAGGCCCACTGCGTCTCGCAATGGGGGCATGATTTCCGCCCCGAATACCAGGGCCTGAATCTGCTGGCGGAACGCTGGCCCGGCGTGCCCAGGGTGGCGCTGACCGCCACGGCCACCGCCGCCACCCGCAGCGACATCGTCACCTGTCTGGCGCTGCAGGACGCCCCGCAGTTCGTCGCCAGCTTCGACCGCCCCAACCTGTGCTACCGCATCATCGAAAAACAGGAGGTCCGCCGCCAGCTGCTGGATTTCATCCGCGCGGAACACGCGGGGGAATGCGGCATCGTCTATGCCTTGTCACGCAACCGCGTGGAACAGACCGCGGAATTCCTGGCGCGCAACGGCATCCCTGCCCTGCCCTATCACGCCGGACTGGACGCCCGCACCCGCGCCGAGCACCAATCCCGCTTCCTGCGTGAAGACGGCATCGTCATGGTCGCCACCATCGCCTTCGGCATGGGAGTGAACAAGCCGGACGTGCGTTTCGTCGCCCACATCGACCTGCCCAAATCCATCGAAGGCTATTACCAGGAAACCGGTCGTGCCGGGCGCGACGGCCTGCCGGCGGACGCCTGGCTGGCCTATGGCCTGCAGGATGTGGTGCAGCAGCGGCGCATGATCGATGATTCCGACGGTGATTCCCTACATCAGCGCCGTCAGGTGCGCCAGCTGGACGCCATGCTCGCCCTGTGCGAAACCGTCACCTGCCGGCGCCAGGATCTGCTGGCCTATTTCGGCCAAACGATCCAACCCTGCGGCAATTGCGACACCTGCCTGGAACCTCCCGCCGCCTGGGACGGGACCGTGGCCGTGCAAAAACTGCTGTCGGCCATCTACCGCCTGTGGCGCGAACGCGGCCAGCGCTTTGGCGGCGGCCACCTGATCGACATCCTGCGCGGTCAGATGACGGATCGCGTCAAGCAGCACGGGCACGACACGCTCAGCGTGTTTGGCGTAGGGGAAAACCTGTCGGTGGATACCTGGCGCAGCATCTTGCGCCAGGCCCTGGCCCTGGGACTGCTGACGGTGGATCTGGAAGGCTACGGCACCCTGACCCTGACAGAAGCCAGCCGCGCCGTGTTGAAGGGTGAACGCACCCTGATGCTGCGCCCCGTGGCCGTCAAACGCGCCAAGGCCAGCCGCCAGCGCACCACCACGGCCGCCCAGCTGGACGCCCTGCCGCCGGATGCCCTGGCCCGCTTCGAGCACCTGCGAGCGTGGCGCGCGCGCGTCGCCAAAGAACACAGCCTGCCCGCCTACGTGATCTTTCACGACGCCACCCTGCGTGAAATCGCCCTGCAATGCCCCGACAGCCTGGATGCCCTGGCCGGCATCAGCGGCGTCGGCGCCCGCAAGCTGGAAACCTATGGCGCCGACGTGGTGGCCTGCGTGCAGGAAGTCAGCGACTAGCCTGCCGGACGCCTGTCAGAACAGTTCTGTGCCGCCCCCGGCGGCGGGCGCTTTCAGGCCCAGGTGTTCCCAGCAGCGGCGGGTGGCGACGCGCCCCCTGGGGGTGCGCTGCAGATAGCCATGCTGGATCAGATAGGGTTCGATGACGTCCTCGATGGTGTCGCGTTCCTCGCCGATCGCGGCCGCCAGACTGTCCACCCCCACCGGCCCGCCATCGAATTTATGCACGATGGCTTCCAGCAGTTTGCGATCCATCAGATCCAGTCCCTGGGGATCGACTTCCAGCATGGACAAGGCGGCCTGCGCCGTCGCCATGTCGATACGCCCCTGCGCCCGGACCTCGGCATAGTCGCGCACGCGCCGCAACAGGCGGTTGGCGATACGCGGCGTACCCCGCGAACGGCAGGCGATTTCCGCCGCGCCTTCGGGCGTCATGTCGGCCCCCAGCAACCCAGCGCTGCGCCGTACGATATGGGTCAGGTCGTCGGCGGAATAGAATTCCAGCCGCGACACGATGCCGAAGCGATCACGCAGCGGATTGGTCAGCATGCCGGCGCGGGTCGTCGCCCCCACCAGGGTAAAGGGCTGCAGATCGAGTTTCACGCTGCGGGCCGCAGGGCCTTCACCGATCAGAATATCGATCTGGAAGTCTTCCAGCGCCGGGTAGAGGATTTCTTCCACCACCGGCGACAAACGGTGAATTTCGTCGATGAACAGAACGTCGTTGCGTTCCAGGTTGGTCAGCATGGCGGCCAGGTCGCCGGGACGTTCCAGCACGGGGCCGGAGGTCTGGCGCAATTGCACCCCCATTTCATGGGCCACGATATGCGCCAGCGTGGTCTTGCCCAGGCCCGGCGGGCCGAACAACAGCACATGGTCCAGGGATTCCCCGCGCTGGCGAGCCGCCGAGATGAAAATATCCAGCTGTTCGCAGACCCGCTGCTGGCCGACGTAATCGCCCAGTGATTTAGGCCGTAAGGCGCGTTCGATGGAGTCTTCGGTGTGTGATGCGACATCGGGGGCCACCAGCCGGGGTTCTGGTGTCCCGGAAGACAAGGAATCGGGTTGTATCGCCATAACACGCCGCGTCGCAAAAAGGCCTGACACAGCCGGACATCCGACTGTGCAAAATCACAGTATATCGTAAGGGTCCGACGAGGCCCCGTCCCTTACCGCCGCCGCGGCGACAGCACAAAGGCGTCTTCGCTGTCCACGGCCCGCTTCAACTGGGAATAGCGCTCCAGCAGATCCGATTTGTAGACCACCCCCAGCAGCTGCGCCGGCCGGTCGCGGCTGACGACGGGCAGGCGTTCGCCCTGGAATGCGCTGAATTGCGCCTGGGCCTCGTCCAGGCTCAGATCCAGATACAGGGGCTTGACGAAGTCCAGGCGCAGCACATCGCCGCAGGTCTTGGCCGCCACATCGATTTCCCCCAACATCATGCGGGTCAGATCCTGCTGGGCGATGACGCCCTGCCAGGCGTTCTCCTCGTCCACCACATATAGATACTTGACGGGATAATCCAGAAACATTTCCTGGGCCTGACGCACCGGCGTCGTCGTGCGCACCACGGTTTCCGCCGGTCGCAACAGGCTGTCCAACCGAGCCTGCCGCAGGCGCTGGCGCAGCGCCTGATTGTCCTCGTGATGCAGCGTGACTTCGTACATGACGGCTTGCGCCAAGCCGCGCGACACAAAATAAGCGATGACGCAGGCCAGCACCAACGGCAGCACGATCTGGTAGCTGAGCGTCATCTCGAACACCATCAGGATCGCCATGAACGGCGCGCTGGTGGCCGCCGCCAGAAAAGCGCCCATGCCCACCAGGGCGAACACGGCGCCATGCCCGGCCAGCACCGGCCAGGCATCACCCAGCACCTGACCGAACAACACGCCCAGGGCGCCGCCGACGAACAAGGTAGGGGTGAACACCCCGCCCACGGCGCCCGAACCCGCCGTCAGCGCCGTGGCCAGGACTTTGCACAGCAACATCAGCAGGACGGTCTGCCAAGCCCAATCGTTGTGCAGCAGAGACAGCACTACCCGATTGCCATTGCCGGCCATATCGGGCAATTGGGTCAGCAAGGCTCCCAGCAGCAGCCCCCCGAGCGCCAGGCGCAGCGGCAGCCCCAGCCCGGTGCGGGCAAACAGCGTCTTGACGCCATGGATGCAGCGCAGGAACTGGGCCGCTCCCACGCCGGCCAGTACACCCAGGGCCAGACAGGGCAGCAGCAGTTCGAACGGGATCGCCTGCAAGTCCGGCATGGGGTAGCGCGGTTCGTAGTTGCCGGTCAGGTACATGACCAGGCTGGACACGGCGGCCGCCACCAGCAACGGCCCGAAATTCTGGAAGGACATCGACCCCAGGATGATTTCGCCCACGAATACGGCGCCGGCCAACGGCGCCCCATAGGCAGCCGACACCCCGGCGGCGGCGCCGCAGGCTGCCAGCAGGCGCAGATGGGCGCTCTCGACCCGCAGCAAGCGCCCCAGACCCGACGACCAGAGCGCCGCCAGATGCACCATGGCGCCCTCGCGCCCGATCGAACCGCCCGACGCCACCGTACACAAGGAGGACAGGGAACGCAGCACCCCCTGCCCCAGGGACATGCGGCCATCGCCGATGGCGACGGCCTCCATATAGCTGGAATGCTTGTCACGCGAGACCCGGCGGGCCGCCACCAGCAAGAGACCGGCGCACAAGCCACCCACGGCGGGCACCAGCAGCCGCAAAGGCCAGGACAGACTGCCCATGACCTGCGTGATCAGGCCGGGTTGTTCGGCGAACAAACGCTGGATGGCATGGATGCCGGCATGAAAGGCGATCGTGACGACCGCCCCGCCCACCCCGGCCAAGGCGGCCCAGAACAACATGGCCGCCACGCCATCGGCCTGCGCTCGCAGATCAGGTCTTTGCATGAATCAGCCGTGAAAATCCGGAGGACTGGGGGGGCGCGAACGCCCCAGCATGCGCCAGTACACCCAGAGATTGAACATCAGCGCCACCGGAAAGGCGACGACGGTGGCCGACAGCGCCAGACGCAGGGTCACCACCGGAGCGGCCGCATCCCAGAGGGTGACCTCGTCCAGCACGACATAGGGAAAGAAACTGTATGCCAGACCGCCCAGCAGCAGCAGCAGGATCACCAGCACCAGCGCATAGGGCAGGGCCGTCGAGCGATAGCTATGCGCGATCATGCGCTGCAGGGTCATCTCCGTCAGCACAAAGCACAGCAGCAACACGCCCCAGATCAGCGCAACCGCATACCAATGATCGCCATCTCCCCATTTCAGGAAGACGCCGGCATTGGAAAAATCCAGCACAACCGACACCCCGATGGCCCCCACCGCGCTCCAGCGCAGGGTGCGCCGCGCCCAGCCGACGGCCCGGACCCGCAGTTCGCCCGCCTCGCGCATCATCAGCCAGGCGGCCCCCAGCAGGCTGTAAACCGCCACCGAGCAGATCCCCATCAAGACGGCAAAACCGGTATAACCCGCCCCGGTTTCGTAGGCGACGACGACCCGAGCCAGCAGATAGCCGTGGGAAAACGCCACCAGCACCGCCCCTACCCCAAAGCCGAAGCGCCATACCCCTTGCTGTTCCACCGGCGCGCGCAGACGCCATTCAAAACAGACCGAGCGCAATAAGGTGCCCAGCCCCAGCAGGGACAGCGGCAGATACAGGCGGCCCAGCGTCTGGGACCAGGCATAGGGAAACGCGGCCGCCAGCACGCCGATGCCCAGAAACAGCCAGAATTCATTGGCATCCCGCCAAGGCCCCAGCAGAGACAACATGCGCGGCCGCAAGGCTGCCGGCGCTACCAGGGACACGCAGCCCACGCCGATATCGAAGCCATCCAGCAGCACGCCAGCCACCAGCGTTGCGAAAAACACCCCCATCAATGCCAAAGGCATCCAGAATGCAGGGTCCTGCGCACCCAAGCCCACCAGGGCGGCGAGTGAATCGATCATGCGCGCCCCCGATGACGAGCCACCGGCACCACGCCGTAGCGCATCGTGTGACCCAATAACTGACGAAACCCCAGCGCCAGGGCGCCATACACCAGCACCTGCACCCCCAGGACCAGCCACAAGCTGTCCAGCGCCTGCACCGTGCCGATTTCACGCAGCGTCACCGTGCCGTAGATCGCATAGGGCAAGCTGCCCACCAGCAAATGCCCCCACCCGACAGCCTGCAGGACCAAGGCCGTCCAGGCCATGCCTTGCAGCCAGACGCGCCCGGAGTCCGTCAGGCTATCCGGCTCGAAACCCAGGCGACGCCCCCGCCACCAGGCCACCAACGCCATCAGCGCCAGCAAGCCCGTCAGGAAAACGGCCAGACGCGAACTGGCATAGGTCAGCCAGACGGGGGGACGCATGCCCATCAGATCATTCAGCCCCGGCAGCGTCGCGACCGCGCCGGCATCCGTTGCAGCCGCCCCGGACAACCAGCCCGACGGCACAGGCGGACCGGCCAGCACCCAGGCATTGCGGCCCGCAGGCACATCCAGCCAGGCCAACAGAGACAAGGGCTGAACCGGACCGCTCTGCCATTGCGGCACGACGGCAGCCACCCGCGCTGGCTGGACGGGCAACAACTGGCTGCCCAGCCAGGCCGCCAGACCGATCTGCAGCACCAGCGCCAGCAGCAGCAGCCGGGCGCCGCCGGCAAAGATGGCCCGATCGCCCTCGTCACTGGGCCGCGACCGCGTGCGCTGCGCGGTAATAGACAGCATCAGCGTTGCCGCCAGCATCAGCCCGCCTGATACCAATACGCCGAACAGCGCCGGCGCTGCGCCGCCCAGCAGCGCTGCCCAACTGCTGATTTGATAATGATTTTCCGTCAAGGTCGCGCCCACCGGCCATTGCAGCCAGGCCAGCAGGACCACGATCCACCAGGCGGTCAGCGATGTCCCCAACGCCACCATGCCCACGACCGTCGTGTGCGCCCGGTCGGACAGGGGCCGCTGGCCATACAGCATGGCGCCCAGAAAGCAGGACTTGAAAACAAAGGTGGTCAGGATGGCCATGGCCAGCAGCGGCCCGGCGACCTCGCCTGCCCGATCCATGAAGTCCGGCCAGAGCGTGCCCAGTTGCAGCAGCAGCGGCAGACTGGCCGCAAAGCCGATGATCAAGGCCAAGGCGTAAATGCGCACCCAGAAGCGATAAGCCAGCAACGCCGCTGCCTCGCGGCCCGCCCGCAGGCGCAGGACGAACAGCACCCACGCCAGGCCGAGCTCCAGCGCCAGGAAGAACAACATGAAGCCCAGTCCCAGATAGAACTGGGTCAGCGACAGTACCCACGCGGTTTGAGTCATAATGTGCGCTAGTTTATTATGCACCGGACAGTATGACCACCGACGCCGCGCCTGTTTCCAATTTTCTGCGCACCATCATCGACAACGACCTGAAATCAGGCCGCTACCAGGATCGACAATGGGCGCCTCCGCCCAGCGCCGCCAGCGCGCGCCTTGCCGGCGCGATCGACCCCGCCCGCATCCGCACCCGCTTTCCGCCTGAACCCAATGGCTACCTGCACATCGGCCACGCCAAAAGCATTTGCCTGAATTTCGGGCTGGCGCGCGATTACCAGGGCATCTGCCATCTGCGCTTCGACGACACCAACCCCGAAAAAGAAGAAGACGAATACGTGCAGGCCATCATCGACATGGTCCGTTGGCTGGGCTTCGACTGGACGGCCGACGGCACGCCACACCAGTACTTCGCCAGCGACTATTTCGAAACCTTCTATCAATTCGCCGAGGCGCTGGTCCAGGCCGGACACGCCTATGTCGACGAACAATCCGCCGACCAGATGCGGGCCACCCGCGGCACCTTGACCGAACCGGGCACGGACTCCCCCTGGCGCGACCGTCCTGCGGCCGAATCCCTGAACCTGCTGCGCGACATGCGGGCCGGCAAGCACCCGGACGGCGCCATGGCCTTGCGGGCACGCATCGACATGGCCTCGCCCAATATCAATCTGCGCGACCCGGTGCTCTACCGCATCCGCCACGTCAGCCATCACCGCACGGGCGACGCCTGGTGCATCTATCCCATGTACGCCTGGGCGCATCCGGTCGAAGACGCCCTGGAAGGCATCACGCACAGCATCTGCACCCTGGAATTCGAGGATCAGCGCCCGTTCTACGACTGGATCCTGGAACGCCTGAGCGAACTGGGCCAGTTGGCTGCGCCGCTGCCGCACCAGTACGAATTCGCCCGCCTGAACCTCAGCTACGTCGTCACCAGCAAGCGCAAGCTGCGTCAGCTGGTCGTCGAAGGCCACGTCCAGGGCTGGGACGATCCGCGCCTGCCGACCCTGGCGGGCCTGCGCCGCCGCGGCTATTCACCCGGCGCCATCCGCCTGTTCTGCGACCGCATCGGCGTCTCGAAGGCCGACTCCCGCATCGACTACAGCGTGCTGGAACAGGCCTTGCGCGACGATCTGGACCCGATTGCGGCGCGTGCCGTGGCGGTACTGGACCCGGTCAAGCTCGTCATCACGAACTTCCCGGCTGACCATACCGAGCCCTGTTCCGCGCCGGTGAACCCCCACGAACCCGACGGCGCGCGGCGCGAATTCCCGCTGACTCGCGAACTGTGGATCGAACGCGACGACTTCCGCGAAGATCCGCCCAAAAAATATTTCCGCCTGTTCCCCGGCAATCTGGTGCGTTTGAAATACGGTTATGTGGTGCGCTGCACCGGCTGCGTCAAAAACGATCAGGGCGACGTCGTCGAAGTCCATTGCGAATATCTGCCCGACACGCGCAGCGGCACCCCGGGCGCCGATGCGATCAAGGTCAAGGGCGCCATCACCTGGGTCAGCGCCAAGCACGCCATCGCGGCGGAAATCCGCTTGTACGACCGGCTGTTCCGCGAGGCCCACCCCGACCGTGGCGACCAGGATTTCCTGCAGGCCATCAATCCGGATTCCTGCCGCGTCGTGCAGGCCTGGCTGGAACCCGGCACCCGCGCCGAACCCGGCGCCGGCTGGCAATTCGAACGACTGGGCTATTTCATCGCAGACCGCGAAGCATCCACTGTCGACCGTCCGGTGATCAACCGCACCGTGACCCTGCGCGACACCTGGGTCTGACGCGTCATGGGCTCCCGATCCGACATCCTGGACTTCAAAAGCGCAACGCTCTATACGCTGCGCACCGTCCTGTATACGTCCGACACGCCTGCGCTGCTGCAGGCGCTGGACGAGCGCATGCGCGACGCGGGCGCATTCTACGAAAACGAACCCGTCATTCTCGACGCCCAGGGCCTGGATCAGGCCCCCGACTGGAAGGCCCTGGCAGCCGCCATGCGCAAATACCATCTGCATCCCATCGGGGTGCAGGCCGACCCGGCGCTGCAGGCCTCCGCCCTGAAGGCCGGGCTGGCGCCGCTGGACGCATCCGCCAACCGGCCCGCCGGCGGGACAGGCCCGCAGGATGCGCCACACGACATGCCCGCCGCGCCAGCGGCAGCCGCCGATGCCGCGCCAATCCCCCAGGACCCCGCACCTGCAGCACCTGCCAGCCAGACCCTGGTCATCCGCCATCCCTTGCGCTCGGGCCAGCGGATCTACGCCAAGGGCGGCGATCTGATCGTCATGGCCCAAGTCAGCCCAGGGGCCGAAGTCATCGCTGATGGCCATATCCATGTCTATGGACCCTTGCGTGGCAAGGCCATGGCCGGGGCTCAGGGGCGCACCGACGCCATGATCCTGACCACCCAGCTGGACCCGGAATTGCTGGCCATCGCCGGGGTCTACCGGGTCGTCGAAACCCAATTGCCCAAAACCCTGCATAATCAAGCCGCCCGGATCACACTGGACGGCGACACGCTGCGGATCCAGGCCTTATAGAAATCGTCAGATGCGGATACGTTCGGCGACGACCATCCCGATATCCATCCGCGTTTTGCTTTACGATGTCATGAATTTTGAAAACAGGGGAATACCGACACCATGGCGCGCATCGTTGTAGTCACTTCCGGCAAGGGTGGCGTGGGCAAGACCACCACCAGCGCTAGCTTTTCGGCCGGGCTGGCCATGCGCGGCCACAAGACCGTGGTCATCGACTTCGACGTCGGCCTGCGCAACCTGGACCTGATCATGGGCTGCGAACGCCGGGTCGTGTATGACTTCGTCAACGTCATCCAGGGTGAAGCCTCGCTCAACCAGGCGCTGATCCGCGACAAGCAGCTGGACAATCTGTACATCCTGCCCGCGTCCCAGACCCGCGACAAAGACGCCCTGACCCGCGAAGGCGTGGAAAAGGTCCTGAACGACCTGCATGCCATGGACTTTGAATACATCGTCTGCGATTCGCCCGCCGGCATCGAAACCGGCGCCATCATGGCCTCGTATTTCGCCGACGACGCCCTGATCGTCACCAACCCGGAAGTCTCTTCGGTCCGCGACTCGGACCGCATCCTGGGGATTTTGTCGGCCAAGTCCCGCCGCGCAGAAAAAGGCGAAGACCCGGTCAAGGAACACCTGCTGCTCACCCGTTACAACGCCAAGCGCGTGGCCGACGGTGAAATGCTGTCGCTGGGCGACATCGAAGACATCCTGCGCATCCGCCTGATCGGCGTGATCCCCGAATCCGAAATCGTCCTGCAAGCCTCCAACGAAGGCATCCCCGCCATCCACAAGGGCGAATCCGACGTGGCCCTGGCTTACCAGGATGTGGTCGCCCGCTATCTGGGCGAAGAAAAGCCGCTGCGTTTTGTAGACTACGAAAAACCGGGCCTGCTCAAACGGCTTTTCGGGAGTAAATAAGCATGGCGTTCCTGGACTTTCTACGCGGACAAAAGAAGAATTCGGCCAACATCGCCAAAGACCGCCTGCAGCTGATTCTGATCAACGAACGCAGCAGCGGCCGCAGCCCGGACTTCCTGCAGCAGATGCAGCAGGAACTGATCGCGGTGATCTCGAAATACGTCAAAATCAATCCGGACGACATCAAGGTCAATCTGGACCGCCAGGATTCCCTGGAAGTCCTGGAAGTCAAAATCGAGATGCCGCAGGCGCAAAAACGCAGGGGACTGAACGAACCTAAGCATCAATTCCGGGACGGGGCGCAAAGGCCGCTAAACCATTCCCGGCCCGCTCCTGCCCCGGCGCAAGCGCCGGCTCACAACCAGGTCAGCGTCGCCCAGACCACCAGCGGAATGATCCCCACGGACAGCACATTGCCCAGCAACACCACGCTGGCGACCGTCCGCGGCTCGATCCGATACTGTTCGCACAGCAGATAATTCAGGACGGCCGGGGGCAGCATCACCGACAAGGCCACCAGACGCGACCATTCCGGCGTCAAGGGCAGCACCCACAGCACAATCGGCAGCGTCAACAGGCCAGCCAGCAGATACAGGCCATTGATGCGCAGAGCCAGGCCCAGCTGCTCGATGCGATCCTGGGACAGACGCACGCCCAACCCGAACAGCATCAAGGGAATGGCGATTTGCCCTGTCAGGTCGATCGACGTCGTGACAAAGCCGGGGATCCAGTCCCGGTGCGGAGCCAGCAGCACCCCCAGGACCGCCGCCCAGACATTCGGATTGCGCAGCCACAGCCAGCGGTCGCCGCCGCGCGACAGCATGAACAAGCCCAGAGAAAAATGCAGCAGGTTCGACAAGACGAACAGCACGACAATGTCGCCCAGCAGATCCTTGCCATAGGCCAGCATCATCAGGGGAATGCCGATATTGCCGGTATTGCGGAACATGCCCGGCACCAGGAAAGCGGGACGCGACACACCGGGACAACGCACGCAGGCCAGCAGCAACCCCGGCACGACAATGATCAATATGCCTGCCGCCACCAGAGGCCAACCCTGCGCCAGGTCGACGGGATTGGCCAGCAAGGCCGAAAACACCAGCGCCGGACAAAACACCATGACGTTGGCATGATTGATGAAGCCCATGTCCGGCGCACGCCCCTGACGCCGCCCGAAGGCATAGCCCAGGGCCGCGACGGCGAAAACCGGCAGGACGATGTTCAGCAAGGTCAACAGCATGTCGGGATCACGGACAAGACAAAGCGGCCAGTGTACTGCGGCAGGCGATCTGCTCTGCGCAGAAACGGCAGGGGCCGCACAGCGTGCGGCCCCTGCCTAGCGATGGCGGCTAAGCCGCATCGATCGCTGACGATCAATAGCCCAGCGCGAAATCCTCGGCCGGCATATCCAGCAACACCGCGGGTCCTGCCTTCATGGCTTCTGCATGCGCCAGGGTGCGCGGCAGGATGCGGGTGAAGTAGAAGCGCGCCGTATGCAGCTTGGCTTGGTAGAAGGCTTTGTCGCCTTCGCCGGATTTCAGCTTTTCAGCGGCGACCCGCGCCATGTCGGCCCAGAAATACGCCAGGGTCACGTAGCCGGAATACATCAGATAATCGACCGATGCCGCGCCCACCGCTTCGCGGTTGGTCATGGCCGACATGCCGATCTTCATAGTCAGGCTGCCCCATTCCTTGTTCAGCTCGGCCAGCGGCTTCACGAATTCGGAAATCGCCCGGTTGCCGCTTTGCGCCTTGCAGAACTTATGCACGACCTTGGTGAAGGCGCGCAGGGTCTCGCCCTGGGTCATCAGCACCTTGCGGCCCAGCAGGTCCAGCGCCTGCACGCCGGTGGTGCCCTCGTACAGCATGGAAATGCGGCTGTCGCGCACATTCTGTTCCATACCGTGTTCGGAGATATAGCCGTGGCCGCCGAACACCTGCACGCCCAGATTGGCGGCCTCAAAGCCGGTTTCCGTCATGAAGGCCTTGGCGATCGGCGTCAGGAAACTGAGCAGCTTGTCCGCCAGTTCGCGCTGTTCGGCATCCTGGCTGTAATGGGCGATATCCACCTGCTGCGCAGCGTAATACAGCAGCGCGCGGTTGCCTTCGGCAAACGCCTTGATGGTCAGCAGCATACGGCGCACGTCAGGGTGCACGATGATGGGGTCCGCCGGCTGATCGGGGAACTTCGGGCCGCTCAGCGCGCGCATCTGCAGACGGTCGTGCGCATATCGGTTGGCGCCCTGAAAAGCGATTTCAGCGTGCGCCAGACCCTGGATGGCCGTCCCCAGACGCGCCGTGTTCATAAAGGTGAACATGCAGTTCAGGCCCTTGTTGGCCGCACCGATCAGATAGCCGGTGGCCTCGTCGAAATTCATGACGCAAGTGGCGTTGCCGTGGATACCCATCTTGTGCTCGATGGACCCGCAGCTGACGGCGTTACGCGCACCCAGACCGCCCTGCCCATCCGGCAGGAACTTGGGCACGATGAACAGGGAAATGCCCTTGGTGCCCGCAGGCGCGTCCGGCAGGCGGGCCAGCACGATGTGCACGATGTTCTCCGCCATGTCGTGTTCACCGGCGGAAATGAAGATCTTGGTCCCGCTGATCCGGTAGCTGCCATCGGCCTGGGGTTCGGCTTTGGTACGCAGCATGCCCAGATCGGTCCCACAGTGGGGTTCGGTCAGGCACATGGTGCCGGTCCATTGCCCGGACACCAGGGGCTCCAGATAGGTCTTTTGCTGTTCCTGGGTGCCATGCGCCTGCAAAGTGTTCATGGCGCCATGCGACAAGCCCGGGTACATGCCCCAGGCCCAATTGGCTTCGCCCATCAGTTCACTGATGGCCATGCCCAGCGATTCCGGCAGCCCCTGGCCGCCATGAGCAGGGTCATGCGACAGGGCCGGCCAGCCGCCTTCCACGTACTGCGTATAGGCTTCCTTGAAGCCCTTGGGCGTGGCGACGCCTTCGGGCGACCATGTGCAGCCTTCGCGGTCGCCGACCTGATTCAGCGGCGCCAGGACTTCCTGACAGAATTTCGCGCCCTCTTCCAGGATGGCGTTCACCATGTCCGGCGTCGCATCTTCGCAACCCGGCAGGGACTGATAGTGGTCAGGATAATTCAGGACCTCATCGCGCACGAAACGGATTTCGCGCAGGGGGGCTTTATAGTCAGGCATCTCCAGGTCTCCGGGTGGATGGCTGTCCGGCCGGCGAAACGCCGAGGCCTTGGGCAACCAAGTCAATTATTAATTCAAACGATCGTTTGAATTTAAGTCGAGATTGAGGGGAAAGTCAAGGTCTATCCTACCGGACCATCACAACAAAAAGGCCCCTGACGGGGCCTTTTGAGCAAGCTGAGGGAATTTCCCCCAGATGGGATCTTGCCATCCGGAAGATCAGCGGTTCTTACCCACCTGATCCCCGATCACGCCGCCGATGGCTGCGCCACCGACAGTTCCCAGAATACCGCCCCCTGTGATCACGGCCCCCGCCACACCGCCCAGGCCGGCGCCGGTCACGGCGGATTTCTGACGATGGCTCATGTTGTCCCAGGATGAGCAGCCTGCCATGGCAGTCGCCAACACCAGCACTGCACTGAATTTCCCAAGGGCGCTAATAGACATAGGAGGTTCTCCTTCTGTGAATACCTTGATTGCTTTATAACCCGCTCCCAGGCCGGAAACTGTGAGCCGAGGCTACAGTTGTTTCGGCCCAGGCCGCCTGGAAGGGCCGGGAACGCCTTATTTCACCAAGGCCAGCACATCGCGAAAGGCCGGATGATCCGGCGTTTCCAGCCATTCGTAGATAGCCATTTCTGCTGTGATGGTTTCCAGGCCGTACCGACGCCAGCGCTCGCAGGCCGCTGCCTGGTCGGCCGGGCGCCGGGACCCGATGCCATCCGTCACCAAGACCGGCTCATAGCCTGCCTGCGCCAAGCCGAGCCCGGTTTGTAACACGCAGATGTGCGCTTCCGTGCCTGTCAACAACACTCTGCGGCGGCCCCCCGGCCAATCCTGCAGAAATGCCGCCTCGCGGCAGGCATTGAAATGCGTCTTGGCGATGGTCCGATCGACATGCAGCGTCAGATCGGCATGGGTCGGGCCGATCTTCTGCGGCCAGTGTTCCGTAGCCCAGACCGGCACCGACAACAGGCGGGCCGCCTGAGCCAAGCGGGCGACCCGGCTGCGCAGCGCCTCGACGTCCTGAATGGCGGGCAGCAGTTTTTCCTGCATGTCCACGATCAGCAGCAAGCTGGTGTCGGCGGTCATCAAGGCCCGATTCACATCGATGTATTTCATGATGCGCTCCTGTGCACCAGAGCTGCCCGGCTGCTTGCAGCCGGGCAGCTCTTTTATTTCAAAGCCTTATAGCGGATTCTATGCGGCCGGGCCGCTTCCTCGCCCAGGCGCTGGCGCTTGTCGGCCTCGTATTCCTGATAGTTGCCGTCAAAGAACACGGCCTTGGAATCGCCCTCGAAGGCCAGAATGTGCGTGGCGATCCGATCCAGGAACCAGCGGTCATGGCTAATGACCAGCACGCAACCGGCGAATTCCAGCAAGGCGTCTTCCAGGGCCCGCAGGGTTTCCACGTCCAGATCGTTGGACGGCTCGTCCAGCAGCAGCACATTGCCCCCGGCGATCAAGGTCTTGGCCAGATGCAAGCGGCCGCGTTCACCGCCCGACAGCTTGCCGACCTGCTTGCCCTGATCCGCACCCTTGAAGTTGAAACGGCCCAGATAGGCGCGCGACGGCATTTCAAAGCGCCCCACGGTCAGCAGATCGGCGCCGTCCGCGATCGTATCGAACACGGTTTTATCGTCGGGCAGAGAGTCCCGCGACTGATCCACATAGGCCAGCTTGACCGTCTGGCCCAGGATGACCTGGCCGGAGTCCGGGGTCTCCTGGCCTGCAATCATGCGAAACAGCGTGGATTTCCCGGCGCCGTTGGGGCCGATGATGCCCACGATGGCGCCCGCCGGGACCTTGAAGCTGAGGTCGTCGATCAGCACCCGTTCGCCAAAGGACTTGGACACATTGCTGAACTCGATGACCTCGTTGCCCAGACGTTCCGCTACAGGGATGAAAATTTCCTGCGTCTCGTTGCGCTTCTGGTATTCGTGCGAAGACAGTTCCTCGAAGCGTGCCAGACGGGCCTTGGCCTTGGCCTGGCGGCCCTTGGGATTCTGCCGCACCCATTCCAGTTCTTTCTTGATCGTGCGCTGGCGGGCGGATTCGGCGGATTCCTCGTGCTTCAGCCGGTCTTCTTTCTGTTCCAACCAGGAACTGTAATTGCCCTTCCAGGGAATGCCATGCCCGCGGTCCAATTCCAGGATCCATTCGGCGGCATTGTCCAGGAAATAGCGGTCGTGAGTCACGGCCACGACCGTGCCCGGGAACTGGCGCAGAAAGACTTCCAGCCATTCCACCGATTCGGCATCCAGGTGGTTGGTGGGCTCGTCCAGCAGCAGCATGTCGGGCTTGGAGAGCAGCAGGCGGCACAGGGCCACCCGACGCTTTTCCCCCCCGGACAGCTTGCCGACCACGGCATCCCAGGGCGGCAGGCGCAGGGCATCGGCTGCGATTTCCATCTGGGTTTCGATATCGTCGCTGCCGCTGGTGGCGGCTGCCGCGATCACGGACTCCAGTTCAGCCTGTTCGGCGGCCAGCGCGTCGAAATCGGCATCCGGTTCGGCGTAGGCGGCATAGACCTCGTCCAGCCGCTTGCGGGCTTCGAACACCTGCCCCAGGCCGGCTTCGACGGACTGGCGCACCGTGTGGTCAGGATCCAACTGCGGTTCCTGGGGCAGATAGCCGATGTGCAAGCCCGCCATGGGGACGGCTTCGCCCTCGATGTCCTTGTCCACCCCGGCCATGATCTTCAGCAAAGTGGATTTGCCGGAGCCGTTCAGGCCCAGCACGCCGATCTTGGCGCCGGGAAAGAAGGATAGGGAAATATCGCGCAGGATCTGGCGCTTGGGGGGCACGATCTTGCCCACCCGGTTCATGGAATACACATACTGTGCCATGGCGTCACCGTCAAAGCTCGGGCCGAGGAATTCAGCCGCACAAAGGATCGATTGTAGGCCGGGGAACGTACAATGCGAAAAGACCGACTTCCTGGATTCCCGGACCACCACCATGCTGACCTTCACCACCGCCGAGGCCGACTTGCTGGGCCGCACGGCCGACGCTTTGTGCGCCTATATGGGCAAACCCGTGATTGCCGAAATCATCACCGAACCCGACGAAGGCTTTGAATGGGCGCTGTTCGCCCTGCCGCTGGGCCCCAACGACGAGGCCGAAGATCTCCCGCATGTCCAGGCCGGCGGCCCTGGCGCGCGATTCCTGGGCAATGGCGGCGGGCTGGACCTGAGCGACGGCCAACCCGTTGACTGCGAACTCTTGTGGGCAATCCAGCTGTCCGATCTGGACGGCTGCCGCTTCATCAAGGTCGACGCCCAAGGCGAAGAAGCCGGCTGGTCGGATGAGCTGTCCGAGTTGCTGCCCTTTGAACTGTCGGAAGACCACCTGCCGGATGACGAGGACGACACCGCCGATATCGATGAACCCGATGCCGACGACGATATCGATCCCCCGGAGGCAGGGCGCACCCTGCACTGATCGCAGGATGTGATCAGATCGCCACGGAATGTTTGCTGCGGGCGGCGGATTCGCGCATCCGGTCGCGCACATACAGCACCGCCCCCGCCGGCCACATGGCGACCACCAGCAGCCGGGACAGCGGATGGGTCAGACGCCGCCCCTGCGGCCGGGCCACGCGGCGGGCGCGCAGATGCAGCGCGAAGCGCGTGTACCGTACCGCCGCCGCCAAAAAGGACGACGGCTGGTAGCGCAGCCAAGGCAGACAGCATTCCACCGTATCGTAGGACAGCAGCCACAAGCCCAGGGCATGACGGCTGCTGTCGGCGGACCGGCTACGGCGCGACAGGCCATCCTCGCTATCGTGATAGACCCGGAACACCTGATTGACGAAGCGCGTCAGGTAGCCTGCCCGGGCGATGGCCCGCCATACCAGGCTTTCGGGCACAAAGCCCGGAATGTCTTCCGGAAAAGGGAACTGGCGCAAGACATCGGTGCGCAGACAGCCGAATTTTTCGCCGCGCACATGGTAGCGGAACGTCATGTCCAGCGATGTGATGTCCATGACGTCCTGGGGATACATATCCCCCACGACCCGGCCATCGGGCCGGGCGCATAGCCCGGTGATGGCCACATACCGACCGCGCTGCGCCGGCGGCACCTGATCCCAGACCAGCGCCATCTGATACAGCGCATTGGGGTCCAACTCATCATCGCTGTCGATCGCCACCAGCCATTCACCCCGCGCCTGGCGCACGCCATGATTGAAGGCTGTTTTCTTATGTTGATTGGTTTGCCAGATGTAACGGATGGGGAAACTGGCTTCCTGTTGCCACCCTCGCACCAGCGCGCGGGTATCGTCGGTAGACCCGTCATCCACCACCACCCATTCAAAATCCTGGAACGACTGTTCCTGCAGCGAACGATAGACGCGTTCCAGCGTATGCGCCCGATTGAATGTGGGGGTAACAACGGAAAACAAATGACGCCAGCAAGCCATGCCGGTGGACTCCTCTTGTTTTCTCGGCCCCATGATAGCGGCAAAAAAAAACCACGGACGATGGTGTCCGTGGTTTCCCCGATGCCGAATTGTATGTAAACAATACGGCGGGTCTGGCGCAAGTTAGACGCGCTTGACCTTTTCCAGCATCTTGAAGACGCCTTTGGGGGCGCGCACGAAAAGACGCTTGAACGCTTTGCCAAGGCAACGGCGTTCGAGCGTGTTGCGGCGCGTGCGTTTGATTTCAGCCATGAGAATCTCCTGGGTGTAAGGCGGGCTTGGTATGCAAAACACGCCATTTTAGCAAAGATCCCTATTGACCACCCCAATCCCGTCTGGCGGACGGCTCAGTCTGGTAACACATGCATCTGCGGCGGTTGCCAAGACCCGGCGAAAGACGCCCGCCATCACGGGGTCGCCGATACCCCGGCAGCGCACCCGGCCACCGCCACCATCCGGCTGACGCGCGGATTATGATGGCGCCATGAACGCACCCATCCGCATTTTCGGCGCCCGCCAGAACAATCTGAAGAACCTGGACGTCACGATCCGCACCGGCGAACTGCTGGTGGTGACCGGCGTGTCCGGCTCGGGCAAGTCATCACTGGCCTTCGACACGCTGTACGCCGAAGGCCAGCGCCGCTACGTCGAGACCTTCTCGCCCTATGCGCGCCAGTTCTTGGACCGCATGGACAAGCCCCAGGTGGACCGCATCGAAGGCATCCTGCCCGCCATCGCGATCGATCAGGTGAACCCGGTGCGCAATTCGCGCAGCACCGTGGGCACGATGACGGAACTGAACGACCACCTGAAGCTGCTCTACGCACGCGCCGGCCACCTGCATTGCGCCGGCTGCGCGCGACCGGTGGTGCGCGACAACCCGTCCAGCATCCGCCGGCAGCTGGACGCTCTGTGCGCCGCCGCCGACCCCCGGCTGGTCGTCACCTTTCCCATTACGGTGCCGGGCAATTTCACCGAGGACGAAGTCCGCGGCTTTCTGGAGCAACAAGGTTACACGCGCGTCCACGAACCTGCTGCCGGCACGCCCGGATCAACTGCCGACCGCCTGGCGGACAACCCGGTTTCCGCCAGCGGCAAGCCCCCCAAAGCATCCCGCCCGGCCAAGCGCAAAGCCGATAGCCCATCCCGCCGTCTGCACGTCATCCAGGACCGCTTCCGCCTGGGCAACGCCGAAGCCGCCCGGATCGACGAGGCCCTGGAAACCGCACTGCATCAGGGCAACGGCCGGCTGACGGTATACGCCCTGTTCGATGATCACGAAGAGGCCTGGCGCTTCAGCGCCGGCCTGCACTGCGCACAGTGCGACATCGAATACAGCACGCCCCTGCCCAGCACCTTCTCGTTCAATTCGCCGCTGGGCGCCTGCGAGGCCTGCAAGGGCTTTGGCCGCGTGATGGGCATCGACTACGGCCTGGTGGTTCCCGACGAGACCCGTAGCCTGCGCGACGGCGCGGTCAAGCCCTGGCAAACCGCCAGCTACAAGGAATGCCAGCAGGAAATGGAGCACTACGCCGCCAAGATCGGCATCCGCCTGGATACCCCTTGGCGCGACCTGACGGCAGCGGAAAAAACCTGGGTGATCCACGGCGCCCCGGATTGGAAGGGCGGCCCCTCGGCCTGGAAGCACCAGTGGTACGGCGCCCAACGGTTTTTCGACTGGCTGGAAACCAAGGCTTACCGCATGCACGTGCGCGTGCTGCTGTCTAAATACCGCAGCTACACGCCCTGCCCGGTCTGCCTGGGCGCCCGGCTGAAGGCCGATGCCACTTTGTGGCGGCTGGGCCGCAGCACGGAAGAGATTCCGGGCTACCCGCGATTCCAACCTGCCCATGCCCGCTGGACCGCCACACAGCTGGCGGGTCTGCCCGGCCTGGGCCTGCATGACCTGATGCGTCTGCCCATCGAACGCGTGCGCGACTGGTTCGAGCATATCGAACTGGGCCAGGCGCTGGACGAAGCCCTGAACGAACTGCTGGACGAGGTCCGCACCCGCCTGCGCTTTCTGTGCGACGTGGGCCTGGGCTATCTGTCGCTGGATCGCCAGAGCCGCACCCTGTCGGGCGGCGAAGTCCAGCGCATCAATCTGACCACCGCCCTGGGCACATCCCTGGTCAATACCTTGTTCGTGCTGGACGAACCCTCCATCGGCCTGCATCCGCGCGACATCCATCGCATCGTTCAGGTCATGCAGCGACTGCGCAACCACGGCAACACGCTGGTCGTGGTGGAACACGACCCGCAGGTCATGGTGGCGGCCGACCGCATCCTGGACATCGGCCCCGGCCCCGGCGAACGCGGCGGGCATATCGTCTTCGACGGCACCCCTGCCGAACTGGCGGCGGCCGATACGCTGACAGGCCGTTATTTCGGCGGTCGCGAGCGTATTGAATCCCCTCGCCCCATGCCGGTGGCGGACAAGACGCCGCGCCTGCTGTTGCAGGGCGTGCGAGCCAACAATCTGAAAAACATCGATTTTTCCCTGCCGCTGGGGCGGCTGACCTGCCTGACCGGCGTCTCGGGGTCCGGCAAATCCACCCTGGTGCAGGACGTCTTGCACCCCGCCCTGCTCAAACGTCTGGGCCGACCGACCGAAGCCCCCGGCGAATACGACGCCCTGCTGGGGGCCGAGCAGATCGCCGACGTGGTGCTGGTCGATCAGACCCCCATCGGCAAAACGGCCCGCTCCAATCCGGCCAGCTACGTCGGCGCTTTTGACGCCATCCGCAAGCTGTTCGCGGCGACCGAACTGGCCCAGGAACGCGGCTATACCGCCGGCACCTTCAGCTTCAACACCGGCGATGGCCGCTGCCCCGGCTGCGGGGGTACCGGATTCGAACACGTCGAAATGCAGTTTCTGTCGGACGTGTACCTGCGCTGCCCGGACTGCAACGGCAAGCGTTTTCGCCCGCAGATCCTGGAAGCGCGCATCGAACACCTGGGCCGCACGGCATCCATCGACGAAGTCCTGGACATGACGGTCAGCGAAGCCCTGACGTTCTTCAAAGGCCTGCGCGACGTGCAATGGGGCCTGGCGCCGTTGGCCGACGTGGGACTGGAATACGTGCGCCTGGGCCAACCGGTGCCCACCTTGTCGGGCGGCGAGGCCCAGCGCCTGAAGCTGGCCGGCCATCTGGCGGCAGCGGCCAAATCCCGCGCGCCGCAGGGCATGCTGAAAGGCAGCCTGCTGCTGTTCGACGAACCCACCACCGGCCTGCACTACGACGACATCGCCCGGCTGATGCGGGCTTTTCGCAAATTGCTGGCCGCCGGGCATTCGCTGCTGATCATCGAACACAATCTGGACGTGATCCGCGCCGCCGACTGGATCGTCGACCTGGGGCCGGAAGGCGGCGACCAGGGCGGCTGCATCATCGCGCAGGGCACGCCCGACCAGCTGATGCGGCACCCCTCGTCCCATACCGGCCAGGCGCTGGCCGACTACGCCCGCCAGCTCGACAATCCCGCCCTGATGCTGCGAGAGCCCGCACGACAGCCTTCTGCGGCATCCGCCAGCGCCGATATCCATATCGTCAACGCCCGCGAACACAATCTGAAAGGCATCGACGTCCATATCCCGCGCAATGCCTTCACCGTCGTGACCGGCGTATCAGGGTCCGGTAAATCCACTTTGGCCTTCGATATCCTGTTCAACGAAGGCCAGCGCCGCTACCTGGAATCCCTGAACGCCTACGCCCGCGCCATCGTGCAGCCAGCCGGCAAGCCCGATGTGGACGCCATCTACGGCATTCCCCCGACCGTGGCGATCGAACAGCGCACCAGCCGGGGCGGGCGCAAATCCACCGTCGCCACCATGACGGAAATCCACCATTTCCTGCGCCTGCTGTACGTGCGTCTGGGCACGCAGATGTGCCCGGACTGCCAGGTGCCGGTAGCGCCCCAGACGCCGGAACAGATCGTCGCCCAACTGCTGCGCGATCATACGGGTGACCATATCGGCCTGTTGGCCCCGCTGGTCGTGGCCCGCAAGGGCTATTACACGGATCTGGCCAAATGGGCTGCCTCGCACGGGCACACCCATCTGCGCGTGGACGGGGAATTCATCCCGGTCGCCCCCTGGCCGCGCCTGGACCGCTACCAGGAACACACCATCGAACTGCCGGTGCGCGACCTGATCGTGGATGCCCGCGACGAAGCCGGCCTGCGCGATGCCGTACGCGCGGCGCTGGCGCTGGGCCACGGCAGTTTCCGCGTCCTGACGGGATTGACGGCGGCCGGCCCCGCGACGATCGAGGCTCGCCGCGCCGCCGGGCTGGCCCCTCATCCGCAGCGGCTCACCTTTTCCATCAAGCGGGCCTGCCCGAACTGCGGCACCAGCTTTCCCGAACCCGACCCGCGCCTGTTCTCCTACAACTCGCGCCATGGCTGGTGTCCCGGTTGCTTCGGCACGGGCCAATCCCTGGCGGGCTTCACGGAAGAACAGACGGGTGAAGAATCCGTCTGGCTGGACAGCGGCCCGGACGACGCCCTGCAGACCTGCCCGCAGTGCCACGGTCAGCGGCTCAACCGCGTGGCCCTGGCCTTTCGCTGGCATGAACGATCCATCGCCGAACTGGCTGCCCTGCCCGTCAGCGATGCGCAACGCTTCTTCCTGGGGCTGGGCACCCAGGGGCGCGAGGCCGAGATCGCCCGCGACATCCTGACGGAAATCCGCGGTCGTCTGAACTTCATGATGGACGTGGGACTGGGCTACCTGGCCCTGGACCGGGCGGCGCCCACGCTGTCGGGCGGCGAGGCCCAACGCATCCGGCTGGCGGCCCAACTGGGTTCGAACCTGCAAGGCGTGTGCTATGTGCTGGATGAACCCACGATCGGCCTGCACCCGCGCGACAACCGCATCCTGCTGGACGCCCTGGGCCGGCTGGAAGGCAACGGCAACACCCTGGTCGTCGTCGAGCACGACGAAGACACCATTCGCCGCGCCGAACACGTGATCGACATCGGACCGGGCGCCGGCACGCGCGGCGGCATGGTGGTCGCCCAAGGCACGGTGGCCGACATCGCCAAGAATCCTGCATCCCTGACTGGCCGCTATCTGCGCGAACCGCTGATTCACCCCATGCACGGACGCCGCGCTGTTGACGGGCAGACACCGTCCATCGACATCATCGACGCCAGCCTGCACAACCTGCGCCAGGCACGCGCACGCGTGCCGCTGGGCCGGTTGACGGTTGTCACCGGCGTGTCGGGTTCGGGCAAATCCACCCTGGCCCGCGAAGTGCTGCTGGACAATCTTGGCCGTCGGGTCAACAGCCGCCTGTCCGTTCCCTGGCAAGGCTGCCGCGACATTCGCGGCTGGGAAGCCATCGACCGGGTGCTGGAAGTCGACCAGACACCGATCGGCAAGACGCCCCGCTCTTGCCCGGCCACCTATGTCGGCTTCTGGGATGACATCCGCAAACTGTATGCCAGCACGCGCGAATCGCGCCTGCGCGGCTGGACGGGTTCACGCTTTTCCTTCAATACCGGCGATGGCCGCTGCCCCGAATGCGAAGGCCAAGGCATGCGCACCATCGAAATGAGCTTTCTGCCGGATGTGAAAGTGCCCTGCGACGCCTGCCACGGAGCCCGCTTCAACCAGGAAACCCTGGGCGTGCAATGGAACGGCCGCAGCGCCGGCAACGTGCTGCGCATGGAAGTCGATGACGCCATCGGCCATTTCTCCGCCCACCGCAAGATTGCCCGCGCCCTGCAGCTGATGCAGGACGTCGGCCTGGGCTACCTGACCCTGGGCCAGCCGTCCCCCACGCTGTCGGGCGGCGAGGCCCAGCGCATCAAGCTGGTCACGGAACTGACCAAGGCCCATCTGGATGAAGGCGTGCTGCGCACCGGCAGGGCGTCCCGCGCCCCCCACACACTGTATGTGCTGGACGAGCCGACCGTGGGTCTGTCGACGGCGGATGTGGAAAAACTGCTGGGCGTGCTGCATCGCCTGGTCGAAGCCGGTCATACGGTGGTGGTCATCGAACACAATCTGGACGTGATGGCCGAAGCCGACTGGATCATCGACCTGGGTCCCGAAGGCGGCGACCAGGGCGGTCAGGTCGTGGCCCAAGGCAGCCCCGAACAGCTGTGCGCGACCGCCACCCATACCGGACGCATCCTGGCGGAATTTCTGCAGCGGTCCCCGGCATCGGCATGAACGCCACATCCGACTGCCTGTTTGAAAACCGCCTGACCGGCTGGTCCCTGCGGCTGGATGATCCCGTCGGGCGGATTGCCGTGCACCGACGGTCGGACCTGCCCGCCGCCTGGGACGCCATCGAGACCGCCCGCCAAGCCGGTCACTGGGTAGCCTTGCTGCTGGATTACGAGCTGGGCGCCTGGCTGGACGATAGTCTTGCCCCACACGATCCGCCCCCCGACGCGCTGCCCCGCTTGACCGCGCTGGTGTACGCCCGGGCGCGGGAGCACGGCTGCCAAGATCCGGCGCAAGATCCGCCGACCGCCGCCCCAGACGCCTGCACGCGGCCCGCCGCGCCTTCGGATGCCGCCATGCCAGGCCTGTCCATGCACAGCAGCCGATCCAAAGCCGATCATGCCCAGGCGATCGCCGCCATCCGCGAAGGCATCGGACGCGGCGACTACTATCAGGTGAACTACACCATCCCGCTGCAGCTGGAGTGGCCGGCCGACCTGTCACCCGCGCAGGTCTACCAGGATCTGATCGCCCGCCACCCCGTTTCCCAGGCAGCCTGCCTGCGCGACGGCGATCGCTGGGTGCTGTCGCTGTCCCCCGAACTCTTTGTCGCCCGCCGGGGCAGCCGCCTGCTGACCCGCCCGATGAAAGGCACGGCTCCCCGCGACCCGGACCCCGTTCGTGATCGGCAGGCCGCCGAAGCGCTCTTGACCAGCAGCAAAAACCGCGCGGAAAACCTGATGATCGTCGACCTGCTGCGCAACGATCTGGGCCGCATCGCCACGCCGGGCAGCGTGCGCGTGCCGTCGCTGTTTCACCTGGAGGGCTACCCTTCCGTCTGGACGCTGACTTCCTCGGTGCAGGCCGAAGCCCCTGATGTTCCCCTGCCCCAGGTCCTGCAGGCCCTGTTTCCCTGCGGTTCGATCACGGGCGCCCCCAAGATCGCCGCCATGCAGGCCATCCAGGCGCTGGAACACAGGCGTCGAGGCATCTACTGCGGCAGCGTCGGCTGGCTGGCGCCCAACGGCGATTTTTCCCTGAACGTCGCCATCCGGACCATTGAGATGCGCGACGGCCAGGCTCAGTTCGGCGTCGGCGGTGGTATCGTCTTTGACTCCCAGGCCGATGAGGAATGGCAGGAATGCCTCTGGAAGGCCAGAATCCTGAACCGCTGGACCCTGCATGACGCCCACGCCCCCTGCCCTGATTGAGACCATGCGGCTGGCACACGGCCGGATCGCCCTATGGCCCGGCCATCAGGCCCGGCTGCAAGCCTCTGCCGCCGCGCTGGGCTACCCGCTGGACCCGGTTGCGTTGAACGCACAGGTATCCGCCGCCATCCGCGCAAGCGCCACGGCGGCGCTGGCCCAGGATGGACGCCCCAGCGAACCCAGTCCCGTCTGGCGCATCCGGCTGCTGCTGGCTGCCGATGGCGCGCTATCCCTGGAAACGACGCCGCTGCCCGACACGCCGACGCCGGTCCGGCTGGCGCTGGCCCAAGAGCGACTGGATGAAGCGCCGTCAGCCACCGACGCCAGCATCTGGCGCCGGCACAAGACGACCCGCCGCCCCTGGTTCAGCGCCGCCCAGGACTGGCTGCTGGCCCATCCGGACTACTTCGATCTGGTGTTTGGCGATGCAGCCGGCGCGCTCTGCGAAGGCAGCCGATGCAATCTCTATGTCCGCGACGCCCAAGGCTGCTGGCTGACGCCGCCGGCTGACGGCACGATCCTGCCCGGCGTCCAGCGCCAATGGCTGCTGGACCAAAGCCTGGTCCGCGAAGCGGCGCTCAGCCTGGTCGATCTGCGCCACGCGCCGGCCCTGCGGGTCTCGAACGCCTTGCGCGGCTGGCTGGATGCGCAACTGGATGCCGCATGACACTGGGCAGAAACACAGGCTGGTTGCATGCACAGCTTTACCCGCCCCCCCATGATCCTTTAGAATCGGACGGTTGCCCCGCAAGGGTGGGCAGCGTTTGTCAATCCCCAGGCGTTCACTGGTCTTAGCCGGGCCGCACGCCGAAGAACGAATCCAGATACCCATGCCGCCGCCCCATTCCGCCTGCGCACAATCCCATTCGTCTCCTTCCCCGGTGACACGCATCTTGAAACTGGCCTTGTGCGCTGGCGCGGTGGCTCTGGCCGGGTGCGCCACCCAGCCCCGCCAAACGGCGGACGCTACGTCCAACCACCTGCTGCGCGACAACTATCTGCTCAGCACCCAATCCGACCCGCTGGGCGCTTGGTTGGATACCAAAGACAATCTGGCCATCGACTATCCGCAGTCCGGCGCGTCTTCCAGTCCACGTCCCAAGACCATGGCGACGACGGCCCTGAAGTTTCTGGGGGTCAAATACCGATACGGCGGGGATGCGCCTGGCGAAGGCTTCGATTGCAGCGGCTTGGTCGCCTATGCGGCTGAAAAATCCCTGGGGCTGAAACTGCCGCGCACCGCCAGCAGCCAAGCCCAGGAAGGCATCTCGATCGACCGCGGCGAACTACGCCGGGGCGATCTGGTGTTCTTCAATACCCTGGGCCGCCGGTTTTCACACGTCGGCATCTACCTGGGCAACCATCAATTCGTGCATGCTCCGCGCACCGGCGCCGCCATCCGCGTCGAAAGCATGGACATCGCCTACTGGCGCAAACGCTACAACGGTGCGCGCCGCCTGCAAACCCAGCCCGAAACCGCTCGGCGCTAACTAACCTCAGTTCAAACGCATCCGGGCCGCAGAAACGGCCTCGGGGTTTGCTCGCAAAGGGCACGCCTTACAGTACCCGCACTGATCCAATGCCTGCTGCATGCTGCACACCGACCGACGGCAGGTCATCACCCGCACGCCCGCACGCTGGGCGGCCGCCCGAAACGTCTTCATGACGTTATGCCCCAGAAAATCCGTCAACAAGATCACCAGATCCGTGCCTGAAGGCAAGGTCGGCGCCTTTTTCTGATGAGACGGATCCCGGCCGCTGATATGGTGCCGGATCGCGATATTGTGGTCTCGCAGCAGATCGGGAATATTGCCCAGCCGATCTGCGCCGACAACCAAGGCACTGACTTGAGATTGCACCATGAGAACGGCTCCTGAAAGGAAACAGGAAAGCCTCTGCTTTCCATCAATGAATACAAATAATAATCATTCCTATTTATCAACGCAATCCCCAAGTGTAATTAAATTTTGGGGACGCCATCAGGCTTGCCGTGATGTTCAGCCTTTGGTCAGAGAGTGTTCAGATGAACGTTATGTGTCAGGGCGCACAATTCCACACAGAACAAACATCAGGAGACTTTTCCATGCATATGCTATTTCGGCATGGCCTGCCCTGCACCGCCATCGCACTGGCCCTGGGCCTGGCCAGCGGCGTCAGCCAGGCGGCGGACAATCAGATTCTGCTGGGCGCATCCGTCCAGCTGACCGGCCCGGTCGCCAATACCGGGCGGTATTACAACGACGCCTACCAGCTGGCCGTCGATCAGATCAACCGCAAGGGCGGCGTGACCCTCAATGGGAAAAAATATACCCTGGCCCTGAAAATCTACGACAACCAGTCCGACGTCAATCTGAGCGTGCGCCAATACACGCAGCTGGTGTCCCAAGACAAGGTCAATTTCCTGCTGGGGCCCTTCGCCAGCAACTTCGCCCTGGCGGATTCGGCGGTCTCGGAAAAATACCAGATCCCCATGGTTCAAGGCGGCGGAGCATCCGACCAGATTTTTTCCAGAGGCTTCAAATACGTCTTCGGCACGCTGGCGCCCGCCAGCGACTATTTCGGCAGCACGATCAAGATGTTCAAGCAGCTGAAGCCAGAGCCTGCCAAGGTCGCCCTGCTGTACGCGGACGATTCCTTTGATGTGTCGGTCGCCAAAGGCACCCGGCCGCTGCTGCAAGAGGCTGGGGTCCAGACCATATTGGATGAACGCTACAGTTCCAACGCCAGCGACTTCAACACACTGCTCTCGCAGATCAAGTCCAAACAGGCCGATGCCGTCCTGGTCGCCGGGCATGAAACCGAAATCCTGAACTTCATCCGCCAGGCGAAAAGCCTGGATGTGTCACCGAAGTTCTATTCCTTCACCGTCGGCGTGCCCAGCGAAGACTTCCGCAAGGCTCTGGGCAAGGATGCCGAATACGCCTTTGGCATGACGGCCTGGCTGCCCAGCGAAACCCTGAAGGACGACTGGTTCGGCGATGCAGCCCAGTTCGCCAAAGCCTGGGGCGCCCAGTACCGCTACGAACCCGACTACCATGCAGCATCGGGCGTGGCCGACGTCGAAGCGCTGGTCAAGGCCATCGAAAAAGCCGGCACCCTGGAACCCAAAGCCGTGCGCAATGCCCTGGCCGCCAGCGACTTCAACAGCCTGTACGGACATATCAAATTCGCCGACAACGGTCAGATTCATCTGGACCAGACGGTGATCCAGGTGCAGAACGGCAAGCCGGCGGCCGTCTTTGACGGCGACAAATTCCTGGCCCAACCCCAGTACCCCATGCCCGACTGGTCGAAGCGCTAATCCCCGGCAATCTTCGGAGCACCCGCCTTGGATCTTCTGCTGCAAGTCCTTGTCAACGGCATCCTGCAGGGCGGGCTATACGCCATCGTGGCGCTCGGCCTGGCTCTGGTCTGGGGGGTGCTCAATATCGTCAATCTGTCCCACGGCGCCTTCATCATGCTGGGCGCCTACCTGTCCTGGTACAGCTTTCACTGGCTGCACCTGGACCCCTTTCTGGGCTTGCCGCTGACGGCGGCGGTCATGTTCGTCCTGGGTTACGCCATCCAACGCGGCATCCTGAACCTGATCGTGCGCTCGCCCATGTTCAACACGCTGCTGATCACCTTCGGGATGGAAGTCGTCCTGACCTACCTGGCCCAGCTGGTGTTTTCCGCTGATTTCCGGGCCATCAACCCCGCCTATTCCGGCCAGAACATCACTTTGTTCAACGTCACCATCCCGCTGGTGCGCCTGGCAGCCTGCATCATGGCCATCGCCCTGACGCTGATCATGTGGTATTTTTTGCTGCGCACCCGCCTGGGGCGGGCAATCCGCGCCACGGCCCAGAACCTATCGGCCGCCCGGCTCTATGGCGTGGAACCGCGCCACCTGTATGCCGTGACCTTCGGCCTGGGCCTGGCCCTGGCGGGCGCGGCGGGCGGGCTCTACGGCACCGTCTCGCAGATCAATCCCTACATCGGCGCCACCCTGACGGCCAAATCCTTCGCCATCGCCATCATCGGCGGGCTGGACACGCCTCTGGGCGTCATCGCCGGCGGCCTGATCCTGGGCCTGATCGAATCCCTGACCACGCTGTACATCGGCCCCACCTATGCGGACGTCGCCAGCTTTGGCGTGCTGGTCCTGGTCTTGATCGTACGGCCCACCGGCCTGCTCGGGAGAACGGCATGAAATCCCTGCGTCTCCTGCTGATTCCGGCGGCGCTGATCGCGCTGGCCCTGCTGCCCTGGTATGGCTCCGACACCATGATCCAGTTCGGCATCAGCACGCTGCTGCTGGCCGTGCTGGCCCAAGGCTGGAACATCATCGGCGGCTATACCGGCTACCCCTCCTTCGGCAATTCCGTGTTCTACGGCCTGGGGGCCTACGGCGTGGGCATCGCCATGGTGCAATGGCAGCTGCCCTTTGCCGTCGGCATGGTCTTCGGCGTCGTGCTCGCAGCTGCATTCGCCCTGCTGCTGGGCATCCCGGTCTTGCGGCTCAAGGGCCACTATTTCGCCATCGCCACACTGGCGCTGGCGCAGATCATGGCCGCCATCGTGTCCAACGTGCCACTGGCCGGACAGAACATCGGCCTGGTGCTGCCGCCCTTGAACAACGACCGCATGTTCTACGAGCTGGCGCTGATCCTGCTGGTGGCTGCCACATTGACGGTCTGGTGGCTGACACGCAGCCGCTTCGGCTTCGGCCTGATCGCCATCCGTGAAAACGAAGAAGGCGCCGTGGTCATGGGCGTGGACACGACCCGCTACAAGGTGCTGGCCTTTACCCTGGCGGGCGTCTTCAGCGCCCTTGCCGGCGGCATCCAGGCCTACTGGATCACCTTCCTGGACCCCGGCAGCGCTTTCGACATCACCTTGAACGTCAAGATGATCATCATGGCGGTCTTCGGCGGCCCGGGCACGATCCTGGGGCCGATCGTCGGATCCTTCATCCTGTCGGCGATTTCCGAACTGCTGTCCAGCGAGGTCACCAGCATCGCAGGGCTGTTCTTCGGCATCGTCATCGTCGTCGCCGTGGTGCTGATGCCGCGCGGGCTAGCCGATGTGGTGCAACGCTTCCACCGCCTGGGTTGGCGCTATTTCATCGACAACATCCGGACCAACCGCATATGAGCCCGATTCTGGAAGCCCGACAGCTGACGCGCCGCTTCTCGGGGCTGGTAGCGGTCCATGACGTCAGTTTTTCTCTGTCGCCCGGCGAAATCCTGGGCTTCATCGGCCCCAACGGCGCGGGCAAGACCACCTTGATCAGCCTGCTGAGCGGCACCCTGAACCCCACGGAAGGCGAAGTCTGGTTCGACGGGCGGCGCATCGACCGCATGGCGGCCTTTCGCCGCGCGCGCCTGGGCATCGGGCGCACCTTTCAGATCATGCAGCCCTTCCCCGGCCTGTCGGTGCTGGACAATGTCGCCGTGGGCGCTCTGTTCGGTCGCGGCCAGGGGCAGGCGAAACTGGCCCGCGCCCGCGACAGCGCCCGCGAATGCCTGCAGTTCGTCGGCCTGGGCAAACACGTGGACCACCGCGCCGAAGACCTGGGCGGCCCTGACCGCAAGCGCCTGGAACTGGCCAAAGCCCTGGCCATGCAGCCGCGCGTGCTGCTCTGCGACGAGGTCATGGCCGGCCTGAATCTGGTGGAAATCGACGAAGTCATCGACATCATCCGCAAAGTCCGTGAAACCGGCATCAGCATCATCGTCATCGAACACGTGATCAAGGCCATCCGCAACCTGTCGGATCGCATCATGGTGCTGCATCACGGCGAAAAAATCGCCGACGGCGCACCGGACAGCGTCCTGAGCGACCCGCGCGTGGTGGAAGCCTACCTGGGGAAAAAACGTCTATGAATTCTGCTGCGCCGACAGAGACACCCCTGCTGCAGATCCGGAATCTGTCGGCAGGCTACGGACTGGTACAGGTTCTGCACGATGTCACCCTGGACGTGCGTGAGGCTGAATTTCTGGCGCTGGTCGGCAGCAACGGCGCAGGCAAGACGACCCTGCTGAGAGTGCTGTCGGGCCTGCTGCCCAGCCAGTCGGGCAGTATCACCTGGTCCGGCGCCGAGATCCAGGGCAACACCCCGGACCAGATCTTCCGGCAGGGTATCGTCCAGGTCCCCGAAGGCCGTCAATTGTTCCCCCGCATGTCGGTGCAGGACAATCTATTGATGGGCGCCTACCGGCGCACGGACACGAAAGCGGTCCGCCACGATCTGGATCAGGTCTACGCTCAATTTCCCCGCCTGGCGGAACGGCGCCGCCAACTGGCGGGCAGCATGTCGGGCGGCGAACAGCAGATGTGCGCCATGGCCCGCGCCCTGATGGCGCGCCCGCGCCTGCTGATGGTGGACGAAATGAGCCTGGGACTGGCGCCCATCGTCGTCGATCAACTGATGGACAATCTGGCGGCCATCCGCCAGCAAGGCGTCACCGTGCTGCTGGTGGAACAGGACATCCACCTGGCGCTGGCTGCAGCAGATCGCGCCTACGTGCTGGAAACCGGCCACATCGTGCAGGAAGGCCCGGCCCAGGCCCTGATCGAGGACCCCGAGCTGAAACGCGCCTACCTGGGCGTCTGATCAGGCGGCTTCACGCACTGCCGGCGCCGGCTGCGCCACGGCTTCGGATACCCGGTCCCGGGTCAATTCCGGCGCCAGCATCTCCATCAGCACGTACACGTAATCACGCAGGAAAACGCCGCGCTTGATGGCGACACTGGTGGTATGTTTGCCAAACAGATGCCCTGCCGGCAAGCCCACCAGACCCTTGTCGCGGCGGGGATCAAAGGCCACGCCGGCGATGATGCCGATGCCCAGGCCGATATCGGCATAGGTCTTGACGACATCCGCATCGATGGCTTCCAGCACGATGTCGGGGGTGATGCCCGCCTGCTCGAAGGCGGTATCAATGGCGCGGCGCCCGGAAAAGGCCCGGTCGTAGGTGACGATGGGGTATTGCGCCAGATGCTCCAGCGACAGATTGCGCGCCGCGCTGGATGTCAGGCTGGTCAGAGGGTGATCGGGCGGCACCACCAGCGTGTGTTCCCAGGAATACACCGGCAGCGCCACCAGGCCCGGCGTATCGGCCAGGGTTTCGGTGGCGATAGCCAGATCGGCCTGCTCATGCAGCACCAGGCGCGCCAGGTGTTCGGGATTGCCTTCGGCCAAGGACACGTGCACTTTCGGGAATCGCGCCCGGAACGCCGGAATCACGCGCGGCAGCAGATAGCGGGCCTGCGTATGGGTGCAGGCGATGACCAGTGCGCCTTCGTCACGCTGCGCGAATTCGTCACTGACCTTTTTCAGATTGTCGACTTCGCGCATGATGCGGTCGATGACGGCAGATACGGCCTGCCCCGGCTTGGTGAGGCCTTTCAGGCGCTTGCCGTGGCGCTCGAAAATCTTCACGCCCAACTCATCCTCGAACTCGATGATGGCCTTGGACACCCCCGGTTGCGAGGTATACAGCGCCTTGGCGGCCTCAGTCAGATTGAAGCCGCGCCGAATGGTTTCGCGGACAAAACGGAATTGCTGGAGGTTCATACGCCATGGCCCTATAAGAAAAGCCATTATATGGAATATGAAACGCTGTCTATATTATTTTTTGTTATTTGTTTAGCTGGCGGAACGTATTCTACAGCCCGCCGCTGACGCGTCTTCGACGCAAAAGCGACAGGGCGCCGGGCTGTCTTGTCACAGCCCCGGCGCCCTGTCTTCGGGCCGGATCAAGCCGCCATTACTTCATGGCGATGGTCGTATTCACATCCGTGGGATGCGCCTGCCAACGCGCCGTGATAGTCTTGGTCTGCGTCCAGAAATAGATGGACTGACGCCCATTGGGGCCGAGATCGCCCAATTTGGACGCCCGTGATCCCGTGAAGCTGAACCAGGCCACCGGCACCGGAATGGGAATATTGATGCCCACCTGGCCGACATCCACGTGATTCTGGAAATAACGGGCATGCCCGCCATCCTGGGTGAAAATGGACGTGCCGTTGCCATTGGGATTGGCATTGATGAATTCGACGGCTTCTTCCAAAGTGTCGACCAGCACCACCGACAGCACCGGCCCGAAGATTTCTTCTTCGTAGATGCTCATGCCGGCCTTGACCTTGCTGAACACGGTGGGGCCGACGAAATTGCCCTGCTCGTAGCCCTGCACGGTCAGCCCGCGCCCGTCCAGCAGCAGTTCAGCGCCTTCGTCCACACCTTTCTGGATGAAACCTTCGACGCGCTTTTTCGCCGCCGGTGAAATCAGCGGGCCCAGATCAGCTTTGCGATCGGTACCGATATTGACCTTCAGTTTGCGGGCGCGCTCGACGAAATCCGGCAGCCATTTCTGCGCCGCGCCGACCAGCACCAGCACGGAAATCGCCATGCAACGTTCACCGGCTGCGCCAAAGGCGGCGCCCAGCATCGAATTCAGGGCGGCTTCGCGGTCGGCATCCGGCATGATGACGCTATGGTTTTTTGCGCCCATCATGGCCTGGCAGCGCTTGCCGGCATTGGACGAACGACGGTAGATTTCCGTCCCCACCCGCGTCGAACCGATAAAAGACACCGCCTTGATATCCGGATGATCGCACAGGGTATTGGCCACATCGGGGCCGCCATGCACGACGTTCAGCACGCCGGGAGGCAGGCCGGCTTCCAGGGCCAGCTGGGCCACCATCAGCGAGGCCGTGGGATCCTGTTCGGACGGCTTGTAGACAAAGGTATTGCCCATGGTGACGGCGATCGGGAACATCCAGCAGGGCAGCATCACCGGGAAATTGAAGGCCGTGATGCCGGCGCATACCCCCAGCGGCTGCAGGACGTTGTAGACATCGATGCCGGTCGCGGCGTTTTCGGCATAATCGCCCAGCTGCAGCACATTGGCCGAGACCGCATGTTCCACGCCTTCCAGGCCGCGCGCCACTTCGCCTTCGGCATCCGGCAGCGTCTTGCCGTGTTCGCGCGACAGGACCTCGGCGATCTTGGTCGTGTTGTCACGCAGCAGGCGGGCCAGATCTGTCATGATCTGACGACGTTTGGCCTGGCTGACCAGACGCCAGGTCTTGAAGGCGGCTTTCGAATTCGCGATCGCCCGTTCGACTTCGGCGGGGGTCGCAAACGGCACCCTGGCCACCACTTCCTGGGTAGCTGGATTGATGACGTCTCGCCATTCCGTCGTCTCGGACTGGACCAGTTTCCCGTCGATCAGTAGCGGGACGCGTGGAATATCGCTCATGCAAGTCTCCTGGGTGAAATCGGATGAATTCCGTGGGGTGGGCGGTCGGCTGCCTGCGAGGCGCGCCGCTCTATGTCTGATCCCAGTGTAGTTGTGTAAAAAACTTATTACTAGCAAAATATTTGCACATTGGTTGACGATATTTGCACAAGGAAGATCATGACCGACTGGGATGCGATCCGCTATTTTCTGGAAGTCGCCCGCACGCAGCGCGCCAGCGCCGCCGCGCAGCGCCTGGGGGTGCGGCACAGCACTGTCACACGGCGCATCCGCAGCCTGGAACTGGATATGGGGATCACTCTGTTTGAAAAATCCCGTGCCAGCGGATTTTCCCTGACGGAAGAAGGCCTGCGCTTCTTCACCTATGCGGAACAGGTCGAAAGCGCCCTGCTGGCTGCCCGCGAAGCCCTGTCCGGATCATCCCAGGGGCCGACCGGACACCTGAGGATCGGATCGACCGAGGGCTTCGGCAGCACCATCCTGACGCCGCTGATGGTGGACTTCCAGCGCCGCCATCCCGGCATGACGCTGGACATCATGCCCGTGCCGCGCTACATCAGCCTGTCCAAACGCGAAGCCGACATCGCCATCGCCCTGGAACGCCCGCAACGCGGTCCCTACGTATGCACCAAGCTGGCGGACTATTCCCTGAAGCTCTATGGCACACAACCCTATCTGGACCGCCAGCCGCCCATCCGCCAGTCGCACGATCTGGCGCAGCATCGCTTCGTCGGCTATGTGGACGAACTGCTGTTCACTGACCGGCTGCGCTACCTGGACGATCTGGCGCCAGCGGCCAACGTCGTGTTTCGCAGCACCAGCGTGCAGGCTCAATACCAGGCGGCCCTGCAGGGGCAGGCGCTGGCGATCCTGCCGTGTTTCCTGGCGGCCCAGGATCCCCGCCTGATACCGATCCTGGAACAGGACATTCACGTGACCCGCAGCTTCTGGATGTACTGTCACGAAGACCTGCGCCGGACGCGGCGCGTCATGGCGCTCTGGAACTACCTGAAACAGGCGATCGAACTGAATCGCGATCTGCTGCAGGGCGACAGCCGCACCCTGCGCACCCCGCCCGAAGGCTGGATGCCGTCATACTCTGCCGGAACCGCAGCCACCTGACGCCCCGAGAGTCAGCCGACCGCCGGAGTCGCGCCCCGATGACGCGGCCTGGGCATGCGGATGCGCCGCCACAAGAGCCCCAGCCCGAGGGCCAGGAACAGGGCATGCACCAGCCAGACGCCCACCCCGAAGGACAACACCCCGTTGCCGATCCAGCCGCGCGACAGATTGATCAGATTCATATACAGCAGGGCCAGCAGCCCCGCCAGCAACAGATCGCCCGAGCGCCCCAGACGCGGATTCACCGCTCCCATCGGCAAGGCGATCAGCGCCAGATTCAGAACCGCAATCGGCAGGGCCAGGCGCCACATCAACTGGGACAGTGATTCGTTATCCCCGCGCAGCAGCAGATCCAGCGTCGGGCGCGCCTTGATTTCCTGCAGCGCCTTTTGACGGGCGGCATCCAAGGCCCCGGGGTCCGTGCGGCTTTCGATCCGGACGCCATAGCGCTGGAAATCCAGCAGGCGCAGCTCCGGCGTCCCGGGTTTCAGGTCATAGCGATGACCCGGCCCCAGCACCAGGAAACGGTCGCCATTGGCTTCGGTACGGATCGCTGCGCTGTCGGCGGTGACGATGCTCAGCCAGTCCGGCTCGATGATGCGGGCGACGACCTTGCCTAATTCATCATCCGGACGCGAAGGCGATTCGGCGAAAAACACCCGTTGCCCGCCATCGGTTTCGATGAATTGGCCGGCCGTGACCTTGGACAGATCCGAGCGCTGTTGAAACCGCTGGCGATATTCCGAAATCTGGCCATAGGCCCAGGGAGAAGCCGACAAGGTCAGCGCCGCCACGACAAGCGCCACGGGCAGGGCGAACAGCATCACCGGGCGCAACCAATCGGCCAGCGACAGTCCGCTGGCAAACCAGACCGGCATTTCCGATTCACGATAACTGCGCGTGACCGTCGTCAGCACGGCGACGAACAAGGCCACCGACAAAATGACCGGCAGCGCCGTGATGCTGGAAAAGGCGGCCAGTCCCAGGACGACGTTGGCGCCGATGTCGCCATTGGCGGCTTCGCCCAGCAGCCGCACGAGCAGCACGCTGAGCCAGACCACCAATAAAGTGGAAAACACGATGCCTGCGTGGCTGGTGATCTCTGAAAAGACGGCGCGCTTGAACAATGACATGGGAAAATGCGGAATAATGAGCCGTCAATCTCGAGCAAAGGTGAGCGCTGGCCGATTGGCCGGATGCTTCACGAGCGCTGCTGGATCAAAGGAAAACGAATGGAATTTAGCACAAGCACCACGACGACCCTGCCTACCTTGAAAACCCAGGCCCTGGCCGTGGGCATCTTTCAGGACGGCATCCTGAGCCCTGCCGCCGATGCCCTGGATCAGGCATCCGGCGGCGCGATCCGAGCCCTGACACAGTCGGAATTCGACGCGGCCCCTGGCGCGATCCTGACCCTGCATGCACCTGCCGGCATCACAGCCGACCGGGTTATTTTACTCGGCCTGGGCCGCCAGGACAGTTTGACGGCCGCCACCCTGGCGCAAGCGCATACAGCCCTTGCCGCCTACTGCGTCCGCGCCAACATCAGCACGGCGACATCAACCCTGTGCGCGCTGACCGTCCGCGATGCCGATCTGACAGACTGCGCCCGCACGACAGCCCGCCTGGTCAGCGCAGCCACCTACCGCTATGACCAGACCTTCAGCAAGGCCAAGCCTGCCGTCAAGCTGCGCAGCTTTACCCTGCATCTGTCCCGCACCCAGGCCGCCCGGGCCAAAATCGGCCTGACACAAGGCGCGGCCATCGGCGCCGGCGTCAATCTGGCGCGGCTGCTGGGCGACCTGCCGCCCAATGTCTGCACCCCCACCTATCTGGGCCAGACAGCACGCAGCCTGGCCAAGCAGTTCAAAACCTTGAAGGCCGAAGTGCTGGACCGGAAAAAAATCGAAGCCCTGAAAATGGGGTCCTTCCTGTCGGTAGCGCAGGGGTCGGTCGAGCCCCCCGCCTTTATCGTGCTGCGCCATACGCCCAGCACCGCTGCCGCCCGCAAGGCCGCCCCTATCGTGCTGGTCGGCAAGGGCATCACATTCGACGCCGGCGGCATTTCCTTGAAACCCGGCCCCGGCATGGACGAAATGAAATACGATATGTGCGGCGCCGCCAGCGTGCTGGGCGCCATGCGCACCGTCGCCGAACTCGACCTGACGCGTGAAATCATCGCCATCGTGCCCAGCTGCGAAAACCTGCCCAGCGGCGCCGCCATCAAGCCCGGCGACATCGTCACCAGCATGTCCGGCCAGACCATCGAAATCCTGAACACCGATGCCGAAGGCCGCCTGATCCTGTGCGACGCCCTGACCTACGCCGAACGCTTCAAGCCAGCCGCCGTCATCGACGTCGCCACCCTGACAGGCGCCTGCGTCATTGCCCTGGGCCACGTCAACAGCGGCCTGTTCACCCAGGACGACACCCTGGCCGCCGAATTGCTGGCCGCCAGCCACCAGGCGCAGGACCCGGCCTGGCGCATGCCACTGGAAGCCGCCTACCAGGATCTGCTGAAATCGAACTTCGCCGACATGGCCAACATCGGCGGCCGACCCGCCGGGTCAACCACGGCAGCCTGCTTCCTGTCCCGTTTCACCGGTAAATACCGCTGGGCGCACCTGGACATCGCCGGCACCGCCTGGCTGGAAGGCAAGCAAAAAGGCGCAACTGGCCGACCGGTGCCGCTGCTGGTCCAATATCTGCTGGGGCAATGCGGGGCATGAGCCGGGTGGATTTCGCCTATGGGGCCGCCCACCGATTGCGGGCGGCCTGCCGTACCACGGCCCGCCATGTGCAGGCCGGCCACCGCTTGCTGGTGTATTGCACCGACCCCCGGCGTCTGAAGCGTTTTGACAGCCTGCTCTGGGATTTCGATCCCGCCAGCTTCATTCCCCACGCGCGTCTGGACGACCCGCTGGCCGATCAGGCGGACGTTCTGCTGGTCTCTGATGCAGCGGCCCTGGCCGATGCGCCCGCCACCGGCTGGCTGCTGAACCTGGACCTGGCCTGCCCGCCCGGCGCGGAACAGTTCGCCCGCATTCTGGAAATCGTGTCCGGGCACGAGGCCGACCTGCAAGCGGCGCGCAGCCGCTGGGCGCACTACCGAGACGCGGGCCATGACGTCCGGGGCCATCAGCTGTCACAGGGAACTTGGGAGCCATAACCGTGTCCAAGGGATAGAGACCTGGACGATCTCGTTCAGCTCAATGTAAGATTGCTATATCCACTATGCTATAACAGTCAGATCCATCTGACGTACGACAGGAAAAACACCATGTCCGACCTTCGCCACACCCTACCTCGCGCCGGCGCTTACGACGCGTCGGCCACGGCGCGCAACCGCGTGCTGCGCAACACCTACTGGCTATTGGCGCTGTCCCTGATCCCCACCGTCCTGGGCGCGGCCGTCGGCCTGCAGTTCGGCATGGGCCAGATCATGGCCGCCAACCCGGGTACCAGCACCATCGCCTTTCTGGTCGGCGCCTTCGGCCTGATGTTCCTGATCGAACGCAATAAAAACTCCTCGCTGGGCGTCGTCCTGCTGCTGGGCTTCACGTTCTTCATGGGGCTGATGCTGTCCAATCTGCTCAGCTTCGTCCTGGGCATGGGCAACGGCGCCCAGCTGATCATGCTGGCCTTCGGCGGTACGGCGGCAGTCTTTGGCGTCATGGCCACGGTCGCCACCACCACGAAGCGCGACTTCACCCATCTGCAGAAATTCCTGTTCGTGGGCGTGGTCCTGCTGATCGTCGCCTCTGTGGCGAACATCTTCTTCCAGATCCCGGCCCTGATGCTGACCCTGTCGGTCCTGGCGATCGGCATCTTTTCCGCCTTTCTTCTGGTCGACCTGCAGCGGATCATCCAGGGCGGCGAAACCAATTACATCTCGGCCACTCTGGCGGTCTATCTGGACCTGTACAACATCTTCGCCAACCTGCTGATGCTGCTGGGCGTCCTGGGCGGCAACCGAGACTGACCGCCGCTTTACTGCGATCGTCAAAATGGCGGGCTTCGGCCCGCCATTTTTTTGCTTTCAGCCTGCGCGCGTGGGGGCAATTTTGCCGCCGGGCCGCCCCAAGGCAAAAGAGCCCCCTCGGGGGGCAGCAAGCAGGCGTCAGCCTGCGCGGCGTGGGGGCAACTTCTTCGCCCCCTCGATGGCAATCAGCCCCACCGCCAGCCAGATCGGCCCGTAGGTCAGCCACTGCGACGGGGCTACCGGTTCGCCCATCAGCAGGAACGCCACCCAGAACAGCAGCACCGGTTCCACATAGCTGAGCAGACCGAACAGACTCATGGGCAGCAGGCGGCTGGCCGCCAGGTACATGGACAGCGACACCACGCTGAGCAGCCCCAGAAACGGCACCTGCAGCAGCAGGCGCGGATGGTCCGCAAAAATCCGGGCGGCCTCGGCGGCCTGGGACTGCAGGATCATGGGGGGGGGGGGATGGGGGTGGGGAGGGATGAGGGGGTGGGGGCGGGGGGGGAAGGTTGGGGGGGGGGGTGGGGGGGGAGGGGGGATGGTGGGGGGGGGGGGGGGGGGGAGGGGCCGGGGGGGGGGGGGGGGCGCGGGAGGGGAGGGGGAAGGGGTGGAATAGGGGGGGGGGGGGGGTGAGGGGAGGGGGAGGGATGAGAGAAAAAAAGGAAGGGCGGGATCGCAGCAGGCAGCAGGAACAGCATATCGAACCACAGGCTGCTCAAGGCATCAACCTGCAAGCGCCGGCGCAGCATGAAATACGGCGGATAGCCCAGCGCCACCAAGGCCGTGGCCCAGGACACCGTGCCCAACCGCCACCATTCGTGACCCACGCCCAGCAAGGCGAAGCCCACCGCCCAGGCCTGCCAACTGCTGAGCTGTTCGCGATATACCAGCCGGCCGGCCAGCACCATCACCAGCGGCAGCAGGAAATACCCCATGGAGACGTCCAAAGCATAGCCATGCAGGGGCGCCCAGACGAACAGCCACAGCTGCACCCCCAGCAGTGCCGAACACAACACCATCGCCGCCAGAAAACGGCCCCGCGTGAACCGCTGCGCTGTCGTGCGCAGCGCGGTCCAGCCCCGCGCGCGATGCACGACCAGCGCCATCATCGGCAAGCCCATCAGCACGCGCCAGGCAAACACGATGTCGCCATCGAACGGCTGCATCAGCGTGGCATAGAAATACATGCCGGCAAACAAGGCTGAGGACGCGACGGACAGAATAATGCCACGCTTCATAGGAGACACGCTCGGAAAGGGACTCAGTAACGCTGCAGATCCATCAGGACCTGACGGGTGCGCAGGGGGGTATCCAGGAGTTCATCCAGACGTTCCCGCAGCGCCTGCCGCAGGGCGGGTTCGGCGGCGGCATCCTCAAAATCCGGGGCGGGCGTATCCAGTCCATAGCCCGCCTGTTCCAGCAACAGCCACTCGAAACGCCGCAGGATGGCGGCATGCGAGCGACCGCCGGTCAATGCATTCAAGGCGGTTTCATAGGCATCATAGACGCCAGGGTGCGGATCTTCCCGGGCCAGCAGGCGCAGGATCAATTCATTCAGGTACCAGGCGGACATCATCGCCCGGCCATTGAGCAGGCGCACCGGGCCGGTTTCCGCCCGCACCAGGGTGTGGATTTCCGCCGCCCCCGACCACGACAGCCAAAGCGGCTGAAAGGCCGTCAACACCGGCCGCAACGCCGAATAGGGACGCTTGGCGCCTTTGGCCACTACCGCTACGCAACCATGGTCGCGTGTAAAACATTGGACGATCAGAGAGGTTTCACGCCAGGGACTGGCGTGCAGCACATAGCCTTGCGCATCCTGGATGCGCAAGCCCCGTCTAGTCATAGCCCAGTTCCCGCAGCGTCGCCTCGCGTCCGGACCAGCCCTTGCGGACCTTGACGTAGACATCCAGAAAGACGGGCTTGTCGAGCAGCTTGAGCAT
Source organism: Castellaniella sp. (assembly GCF_034675905.1). Lineage (GTDB taxonomy): Bacteria > Pseudomonadota > Gammaproteobacteria > Burkholderiales > Burkholderiaceae_B > Castellaniella. The sequence continues at coordinate 385,861 of NZ_JAUCCV010000002.1, forward strand.
ATCCTGGCGCGCCTCGGTGGCGATGCGCTTCATGTGCTGGCCGCCCGCCCCCAGCAGGATGGGCCGGTGGCTATCGCGTTCGATGACCACACAGGCGGCAATTCGCACGCCGGTGTCGTCTTCTTCCCATTGTTCGATCACAACCGTGCAGCCATAGGGCAATTCGTCGCCCACCAGGCGGAAGATCTTTTCACGGATCAGCTCGGCCGCCAGGAAGCGCACCGGCCGGTCGGTAAAGGTATCGGCTTCGAACAGGTGCTCGCCTTCGGGCAGGTATTGGGCGATTTCCCGGACCAGGATATCCAGCTGCACGGTCCGCGCCGCGCTGACGGGCACCACCGCTGCATAGGGAAATTCCTGAGCCAGGCGCGTCACATAGGCGAACAGCGCATTCTTGTCCTTCAGGGTGTCGATCTTGTTGACGGCCAGGATCACCGGCCGCTGCTGGGGCAGCAGAGGCACCACGGCTGCATCGCCGGCCGACCATTTGCCGGCCTCGACGACATGCACCACGACATCGACTTCCGCCAGCGCCTGCGTGACGACCCGATTCATCATGCGGTTCATGGTCCCGCCATGACGAGTCTGGAAGCCCGGCGTATCGACGAACACGAATTGGTCCGCCTCCTGGGTCAGCACGCCGTGGATGCGATGCCGCGTGGTCTGGGCCTTGCGCGACACGATGGACAGCTTGGCGCCGATCAGGGCATTGCCCAGCGTCGACTTGCCGACATTGGGCCGTCCCACCAGGGCCACGAAGCCGCAACGGCTGGCCGATCCGGCCGACGGCGCGGGCGTCTGGGAATCCGTATTCATGTTTTCTCCTGGGAAACAGCCACGGGCAGGGACAGCTGCGCCGATTTGCGGTGCCGCCGCCCAGGCCGGCGCACCGGCCCCAGGGCTTCTATGGCAGCGATGACCTGAGCGGCGGCGGACTGCTCGGCGGCCCGCCGGCTGCTGCCCGATGCCTGAACCCGGACATCCAGCTGCGTCACCGCGCAGACCACATCAAAGGTCTGGTTATGGGCTGCGCCCCGCGTGGATACGACTTCATAGTGCGGCAGATCCAAGCCGCGCCCCTGCATGATTTCCTGCAGCAGCGTCTTGGGGTCCTTGCCGAAAGTGCGCACATCGATATGCGACAGCACCGGCCGGTACAGGCGCTCGATGACCCGGCTGACCTGATCATATCCCCCATCCAGGTACAAGGCGCCAAAAATGGCTTCCAGCGCATCGGCCAGAATGGACGGGCGACGGAATCCGCCGCTTTTCAGCTCGCCTTCGCCCAGGCGCAGATAATCGGACAGAGACAGTTTCTGGGCGATATCGGCCAGCGCCGACTGCTTGACCAGATTGGCCCGCACGCGCGACAGATCGCCCTCGTCCATTTCGGCATGTTCGGTGAACAGCAGCGCAGAGACGATGAAGTTCAGCACCGAATCCCCGAGAAATTCCAGGCGCTCGTTGTGCGGCATCCCGTGACTGCGATGCGTCAACGCTTGTTCCAGCAAGGCCTGGTCCCGATAACGGTAATCCAGAGCCGTCTGCAGAGTATCCAGGCTGGCCATCAATGAAATCCGCCGATCCGGCTGGGTGAGCTGAAGTTCATCCAGACGAAGAACGCCCGCCCGACGATGTTGCGGTCCGGGACGAAGCCCCAGTAGCGGCTGTCCAGACTATTGTCGCGATTGTCGCCCATCATGAAATAGTGGCCGGCCGGCACCGTGCAGCGCACCCCGCCATCCAGATAGCGGCAATCCTGGAAGTCGGGAAAGCGCGTGATCGGCATGAAATCCTGGGGGGCGTCGACATTGAGCAAAATGCGGTGCGACACCTGGCCCAGCTGTTCGCGGTATTGGCCCACGTAGGCGGAACGGTCAGGTTCGAAATAATCGCCATCGCGTTCGCGCGGCACCGGTTTGCCATTGACGGACAGCGTCTTGTCACGGTATTCGATCACATCGCCCGGCACACCGACCACCCGCTTGATGTAATCCACGGACGGATCCACCGGGTAGCGGAACACCACCACATCGCCCCGATCCGGGGCGCCGATATCCAGGATCTTGCGGTCGATGACCGGCAGGCGGATGCCGTACTGGAATTTGTTCACCAGGATCAGATCGCCGTTTTCCAAGGTCGGCAGCATAGAACCGGAAGGAATGCGGAAGGGCTCGACCACAAAAGACCGCAGCACAAAGACAAACAGAATCACCGGAAAGAAGCTGACGCAGTATTCCACCCACCAGGGGGCCTGGAAGGCGCGTTCATAAATCTGCTCGCATTCCGCCTGCAAGGCGGCCGGGTCCAGCCCGGCGGCGTTGTGACGGCAGGCCTGGGCGGCAGCCTCGGCCCGCGCCCGGCGCCGTCCGCGCAGACGGACCCGGTCCAGCAACCAGACCAGCCCCGTCACGACCAGGGCAATGAACAACAACAATGCAAAATCCCAACTCATCGGCAATCCTTACTTGTCCTCGACTTGCAGGACGGCGAGGAAGGCTTCCTGAGGAATTTCCACATTGCCAACCTGCTTCATGCGTTTTTTGCCGGCCTTCTGTTTTTCCAGCAACTTCTTTTTGCGCGAGATATCGCCGCCATAGCATTTGGCCAGCACGTTCTTGCGCAAAGCCTTGACGTTTTCACGGGCTACGACTTCCGCCCCGATGGCCGCCTGGATGGCGATATCGAACATCTGGCGCGGGATCAGGCTGCGCATGCGGGTCACGACGTCCCGGCCCCGATGCCGCGCGTTGGCGCGGTGCACGATCATGGACAGGGCATCGACCCGGTCGCCATTGATCAGCAGATCCACGCGCACCACGTCGGCCACCCGGTATTCCTTGAATTCATAATCCATGGAGGCATAGCCGCGCGACACGGATTTCAGGCGGTCGAAGAAATCCAGCACGATTTCCGCCAATGGAATTTCGTAGCTGAGATGCACCTGCCGGCCGTGGTAGCTCATGTTCAGCTGCACGCCGCGTTTGGCCGTGCACAGAGACATCACCGGCCCGACGTATTCCTGCGGCATGAACAGTGTCACTGTCATGATGGGTTCGCGGATTTCCTGGATGTGGCCGACTTCGGGCATGCGCGCCGGACTGTCGACCATCAGCAGTTCGCCATCGCGGTTCAGGACCTCGTAGACCACCGACGGCGCGGTGGTAATGATGTCCATGTCGAATTCGCGTTCCAGGCGCTCTTGCACGATATCCATGTGCAGCAAACCCAGGAACCCGCAGCGGAACCCGAACCCCAGCGCCTGGGAGACTTCCGGCTCGAACATCAGGGACGAGTCGTTGAGCTTCAGTTTTTCCAGGGAATCGCGCAGCTGATCGTATTCGCTGGATTCCACCGGATAGACCCCGGCGAAGACCTGGGGTTTGACTTCTTTGAAGCCGGGCAAGGGGCCGGCGGCGGGCTTGCCCGCCAGCGTGATGGTGTCGCCGACCTTGGCGTCTTCGAGTTCCTTGATGCCGGCGATGATGAAGCCGACCTGCCCCGCCGACAGCACATCGCGAGCCTGGGATTTGGGCGTGAACACCCCCAGCTGTTCGCACAGGTGGGTGGCGCCGGTAGCCATCAGCAGAATCTTGTCTTTTGGACGCAGCGCGCCATTGACGATGCGCACCAGCATCACCACGCCCACATAATTGTCGAACCAGGAATCAATGATCAAGGCCTGCAGCGCGGCGCCCGGATCGCCCTGAGGGGGCGGCACACGGGCGACGACGGCTTCCAGGATTTCATCGATGCCCAGGCCGGTTTTGGCGCTGGCCTGAATGGCGTCGGTCGCATCGATGCCGATGACGTCTTCGATTTCAGCGGCAGCCGCATCCGGATCGGCCGAGGGCAGATCCATTTTGTTCAGGACGGGCAGGACCTCGACGCCCAGTTCGATGGCGGTATAGCAGTTGGCCACAGTCTGCGCCTCGACCCCCTGGGTGGAATCGACCACCAGCAAGGCGCCCTCGCAGGCGGACAGGGAACGGCTGACCTCGTAGGAAAAGTCCACGTGGCCCGGCGTGTCGATCAGGTTCAAGGCATAGACCGTGCCGTCGGCAGCGGTGTAGCTCAAGGCCGCCGTCTGCGCTTTGATGGTGATCCCGCGCTCGCGCTCGATATCCATGGAGTCCAGCACCTGCGCCGCCATCTCGCGGTCTTGCAGGCCGCCGCAGCGCTGGATCAGGCGGTCGGCCAAGGTCGATTTGCCATGATCGATGTGCGCGATGATGGAGAAGTTGCGAATGTGGTCCATAGACTGCGTGCAAAAACCGGAGAAGTCGGAAAAGTGGGGGGAGAGTCGGTATGCCGTAAAAAAGAGGGGCGCCGCAAGGCGCCCCCTTCGGTACAGACCGTATTTTAGCTTTTTCCCGCTAGAGGGATCACTGAAGCTTGATGATCACCCACTGGGACTGCTGATCCCGGCTGACCAGCAATACGACCGGGCTGGATTTATCCAGGCCCTTGACGACTTTTTCGTACTGCGCCGGGCTGGTGATATCGGTATTGTTCACCCGCAAAATGATGTCACCGGCCTCGATCCCCGAATCCGCCGCCGGGCTGTCCGACTGGCTGACCACCACGCCCTGATCCAGTCCGGAATCCGCCGGCAGCGCCTTGACGCTCAGCCCCAGGCGGTCGGCGCCGGATTCAGCGGGAGCCTGCGAACCGGAGTCGCCAGCAGCCTTTTGATCCAGTTCAGCGATCTTGGTCTTCAGTTCCAGCGACTTGCCCTTGCGCCAGACCTGGACGGTGGCGTTGGTGCCGGGTTGCGTCGCCCCGACCAGGCGCGGCAGATCCGTCATGTGCTTGATGGCCTGACCGTCAAACGCCGTGATCACGTCACCCGCATGCACGCCAGCCTTGTCGGCCGGGCCGCCGGGCTCGACGCTGCTGACCAACGCACCCTGCGCAGTCCCCAGCCCCAGGGCCTTGGCGACATCATCCTGGACTTCGGTGATCTGCACCCCGATACGCCCACGCGTGACCTTGCCATGCGCCTTCAACTGATCCACCACCCGCATGACTTCGTCGATCGGGATGGCCAGGGAAATCCCCATGAAGCCGCCGCTGCGCGAAATGATCTGGGAATTGATCCCGACCACCTGACCTTGCAGATTGATCAGCGGACCGCCGGAATTGCCGGGGTTCACCGCCACATCGGTCTGGATAAAGGGCAGATAATCCCCCGTGTCCCGGTTGATGGCGCTGACGATACCGGCCGTCACGGTCGAATCCAGACCAAAGGGCGAGCCAATCGCCAGCACCCACTGGCCCTTTTTCAGCTTGTCGGAATCACCGATGGGCAAAGGCTTCAGGTCCTTGGCATCGATCTTCAACAGCGCGATATCCGTGCGGGCGTCGGTGCCGATGACTTTGGCCTTGTATTCCTTGCCGTTGGTCATGGTGACAAAAATCCCGTTGGCATTATCCACCACGTGATTATTGGTCAGCACATAGCCGTCGTCGGACAGAATGAAACCGGAGCCGATCCCGCGCGGCACGGTGCGTTCCTTGGGAGCCGGCTGTTCAGGCTGGGCATGCGGCCGTTTCTGCTGCGGCGCCTGCTGCTGCGGCCCGAATCCCGGCGGCGCGAAGTCCGGACCGAAGAACCAGCGGAACAGATCGGAAGGATCACCGCCCGGCCCCATCGCGGAACGCCGCACCGGCACAGCTTCGGTAGTGCGGATATTGACGACGGACCCTTCGGTTTCGGACACGACTTGCGTGAAATCCGGCAAGCCCGCCACCGATACGGCGGATTCAGCCTGGGCTGCACCCATGGGGGCTGCCGATATCAGCAACAGACTGGCGGCAGCACCGGCAAACGCCCGTTTGGCGGCCGGTGCGCTGGGCAAATTGAAAACCATGGAGTTCTCCTTGGAGGAATATATTAGCGAGCGGCCTGCGGCACATATTGCACGGCACGGGCCAGATCGCGGATCGTCTGGGCCGGCGCCTCGCCCACGGCGGTCAACCAATAGGATGCGAGACGCATCCGGTGGATATTGGCTGCCCCCTGTCGCAGATCGCCCTGTCTGATGTTTTGATCGCGTTTCGGGTCAAAGGTTTCAATAAAAATCGAAATAGCCGCCAGCCCATCGGAAACGACCAATTGGTCCACCGCATGAGCCGGTCCGATCTGCCGCGATAGTTCAGCGACCGGTTGAAAACCGGGTGGCAGCGTAAAACGCCAGCCCTGCGCCTGCAGGTCCGTCGGGGCGCTGGATTCCGTCACCAGCTGCCAGTTGCGCGTATCCCAATGCGTTGTCAGGGCGGCCGGCTGCACGTCAGCCCCCACCCGGATGCTGCTGAAGGCGACCTGGTCCACCAGGTGTCCGGCAGGATCCAGCGTCTGGGATTTGAGCAGCAGATGGGTTTCTACGTCGGTGCAGATGCGATAGCTGTAGCGCAGGCGGTCGCGAGCCTTGAGTTCGGAGACCGAGCATTCGCGCCCCGCCACCCGATACGTATGGGAAGACGTGCGCCAGTCGTAATGGGCGGTGATAGCCTGGGCGTTGCCCAGCAGCAGGCCAGGAAAATGATCACTGCGCGCCGGCTGGATGACGACCAGCTTGCGTTCCGGCAACAGGCACTGCTCGACACTGTTCTGACGCAGGCATTCGCGCGGCATGCCGTCCAGGATTTCCAGGCGCTCGCGTTCGCCGGTGCCGTCCACCAGATGCACCAGCCGCGAGGACTGCAACGTATGGCCCTGCTGATAGACGTAAACGCCGGCATAGTCCAGCGACCGGGCGGCTTTCTGTACCTGCTGTAAAAAAGCCTGAACATCGCCGCTGGGGGCAAGCGGCTGGGCAGCCTGCGCGGCCATTCCCAGCATCACGCCCGCCAGCAGGCCACAGGCCAGCCAGGTCGACCGCACGCCAGCCTGCCGCGCGATCATCAGCGCAGCCCCATGCCATCGTAAGAGGCCTGACGCACCGGACCGGCGCCGGCCATATCCTGATGAGCCGCCATATAGTCGGCCAAACTGGGATCGTTGGCATCCGCCTCGGCGGCTTGCGCCAGCACTGGCGTACCGGCAGGCGCTGCACCAGGGTCGGCCAGGAAGGGCCGCGCCATCCAGACCACCGAAGCCACCGCCGCCGCTACCGCCAGGCCGGACAAACCCAGACGCCAGGCATGATGCCGGACCAACGGCGCCGGCGCCACGATGGCGGGTTCGGCATCCAGCGCAGCCGACACGCGGGCGTAAAACCGCTCGGACGGCTGAATGGCCAGGTCCTGGCTGCGCATCACATCACCGATCAAGTGGTACGTATCCCAGACCTGTCGTCCATAGGGGCTGTCGAGTTCTTCGACCCGCAGATCCGCTTCGCCATCCACCCAGGATGAAACGGAAGCTTCCCAGTCATGACCCGCCGCAGCGGGTTCACGCGTGATATTCATAAGGGCTCCTTACCAGCGGCGTCCCGAATCCTGTTCCATGACCGGCCGCAAGCGGCTGGCAATGGCTTCCCGCGCCCGAAAGATCCGGGACCGAACCGTACCGATCGGGCACTGCATGGTACTGGCGATATCTTCATAACTCATCCCTTCGATCTCTCGCAACACGATGGCAGTCCGCAGGTCTTCGGGCAAGGCATCAATCGCCTCGTTGACAGTCTGGGCGATCTGACGGCTGGCCATCAACGATTCAGGCGTGCTCTGATCGCTTAGGCCATCAATTTGGTCAAAAGTTTCACCATCATCGCTTTCCACGGCGGAGACCGTCACCGGCCGGCGGAAACTGGCCGACTGCCAGTTGCGGGCGGTATTGATGGCGATGCGATACAACCAGGTATAAAAGGCGCTGTCGCCTCTGAATTGAGGCAACGCCCGGTAGGCCTTGATAAAGGCCTCCTGAGCCACGTCCTCGACCTCGGAAGGGTCGCGGATCATGCGCGACAGCAGGCGCATGATCTTGCGCTGATATTTGATGACCAGCAGATCAAAAGCATGCCGGTCGCCGCGCCGGACGCGTTCGACCAGCGCGAGGTCTACCTCGCGCTCGCTCATGCCTGATCCCCGATCAGAACCGTCTCACGATCATGGAGCCATTGGTGCCGCCAAAGCCGAAGGAATTGGACAGAGCCACATCGATCTTCAGATCGCGGGCCTGATTGGCACAGTAGTCCAGGTCGCATTCCGGGTCCTGGTTGAACATATTGATGGTCGGCGGCGAAATCTGGCGATACACCGCCAAGGTCGTGAAGACCGCCTCGATTCCGCCCGCCGCGCCCAGCAGATGGCCGGTCATGGACTTGGTGGAATTGACCACGAGCTTGTAGGCATGGTCCCCGAAGGCCAGCTTCAGCGCCTCGGTTTCATTTTTATCGCCCAGCGGCGTGGACGTGCCATGCGCATTGACGTAGCTGATCTCATCCGCATTCACGCCGCTGTTGCGCAAGGCATGCAGAATGCCGCGGCGCGGACCATCCTGGTCAGGGCTGGTGATGTGATGCGCGTCGGAACTCATGCCAAAGCCCAGGAATTCACCGTAAATGCGAGCGCCCCGACGCTTGGCATGTTCGTATTCTTCGAGCACCAGCACCCCGGCGCCTTCGCCCAGGACGAAACCGTCACGGTCGCGTTCCCAGGGGCGCGAGGCCGTGGCGGGATCATCGTTGCGCGTGGACAGAGCACGCATGGCGGCAAATCCGCCCATGCCCAAGGGTGAGACAGAGCTTTCAGCGCCGCCGGCCACCATGACGTCGGCATCGCCGTATTCAATCAGACGGGCCGCATCACCGATGGAATGCAGGCCTGTGGTGCAGGCCGAGACCACCGCATAGCTGGGGCCTTTCAGGCCCAGCATGATGGACAACTGGCCAGAAATCAGGTTGATCAGCGAGGCAGGCACAAAAAACGGCGAGATTCGCCGGGCGCCGCGCTGCAGGTATTCGATCTGGGTTTCTTCGATGCGCGGCAAGCCGCCGATGCCCGAGCCGATAATGGTGCCGATGCGATCGGCGTCTTCGGTTTCGATGTCCAGGCCGGAATCACGCCAGGCCTGAATGCCCGCCGCCACGCCATAATGGATGAAGGCATCCATCTGCTTGGCTTCTTTGACGCCCATGTAGTCCGTGACCTGGAAGTCTTTGACTTCGCCCGCAATCTGGCTATTGAGCACCGAGGCGTCGAATCGCGTCACCCGCCCGATCCCGGAGCGGCCATGGATGAGGTTGTCCCAGGCGGTCTCGACATCATTTCCTACAGGCGACACGATGCCTAATCCGGTTATGACGACTCGTCGTTTCACATACGGCTCCTGAAAAAGAAAAAGGCAGTTCATGGCAGATCATCAGGTCGGACATGCAGACCTGCCTGCCCGATGATCACCCGTCACGAACTGCCATGGCCCGGACGCGGCGGCTTGCGCCGGCGTCGGGTCGACATGAGATTACTGTTTGCTATGCGAGGTGATGTAATCGACCGCCTGCTGCACCGTCGTGATTTTCTCGGCTTCCTCGTCGGGGATTTCCGTTTCGAATTCGTCTTCGAGCGCCATCACGAGCTCGACCATATCGAGCGAATCGGCACCGAGGTCGTCAAGGAAGGAAGATTCGTTTTTGATCTCGGCTTCGTTGACGCCGAGCTGTTCAGCGACGATCTTCTTGACGCGCTGTTCGATGCTTTCCATGCATATCTCCAGTTAGGAAAAATCCCGCGAATTATAGCCAAATGAGGACAGCTGGGCTGCGGGTCTTAGTCAAAAAAAAGCAGCTCGGGACCAGTCGAACACGCGCTGGACGGTTGAAGCACCGAGACTTGCCTACTGAGTTTGAACGGATTTTACCTTAGACGGGTGCCATCCGTTCTCCTTACCCTACATGTACATACCACCATTGACGTGCAAGGTCGTGCCTGTTACGTAACCGGCCTGGGGGCTGGTCAGGTACGCGACGGCATGCGCGATCTCGGCCGCCGAGCCCAGACGGCCCAGGGGAATCTGCTGCAAAATCGCCGCGGTCTGGGTCTCGTTGAGCGCCCGTGTCATATCCGTATCGATGAAGCCCGGCGCCACGCAATTGACGGTGATGCCGCGACTGCCGAGTTCCTGGGCCAGCGCGCGCGACATGCCTGCCACGCCAGCCTTGGCGGCCGCATAGTTCACCTGTCCGGGATTGCCGCTGTAGCCCACCACCGACGTGATATTGACGATGCGGCCCCAGCGGGCTTTCATCATGGTCTTGGCCACGCCGCGCGACAGCCGGAACACAGCCGACAGATTGGTATTCAGCACGGCGGCCCAGTCCTCGTCCTTCATGCGCAGAACCAGCCCGTCACGGGTGATGCCGGCATTGTTGACCAGGATATGCGGTCCCCCGCCCTGCCCTGCCAGTTCCGCCAGCAGCGCGTCGCACGCAGCGGCATCGTCGACGTTCAGGACCGCACCCCGGCCGCCCTGGGGAGCCAGGGCTTCGGTAATGCCGTCGGCCCCGGCCTGCGAGGTGGCGGTACCCACCACGGTGGCGCCGGCGGCGGCCAATTCCAGTGCGACGGCGCGGCCGATGCCGCGCGAAGCGCCCGTCACCAGCGCGATTTTGCCTGTTAGCGTAAGTTCTGCCATATCAGCCTCTCAAGGCGTCCAGCGTCTGTTGCAACGACGTCGGATCGGTAATATTGAAGGTTGTCAGATCGCGGTCGATACGCTTGACCAAGCCGGTCAAGACCTTGCCCGGCCCGCATTCCACCAGATGCGTGACGCCGTTTTGCTTCATCGCCTGGATGGTCTCCACCCAGCGCACCGGATGCCAGGCCTGACGCACCAGCGCATCACGGACCGCCGCCGGATCAGTCGCTTGAGCGACATCCACATTATTGATCAGAGGCATGGCGGGTGCACGCACATCGATCTTTGCCAGCGCCTGTTCCAGCACGCTTGCGGCGGGCTTCAGCAGGCGGGAATGGAAAGGCGCGGACACCGGCAAGGTGACGGCGCGCTTGGCGCCGGCCGCCTTGGCCAGTTCGCAGGCGCGTTCCACGGCCGCTGCGTGGCCGGCGATCACCACCTGAGCCGGCGCATTGTAATTGACGGCCTCGACAATCTGATCGCCGGCGGCCTGAGCGCAAGCCTGGCGCACGGCATCGTCATCCAGCCCCAGGATGGCGGCCATGCCACCCTCGCCGACCGGCACCGCCGACTGCATGGCCTGGGCCCGCACCCGCACGGTGCGCACGGCATCGGCCAGATCCAGAGACCCGGCCGCCACCAGCGCGGAATATTCCCCCAGACTATGGCCTGCCACGACGGCCGGCGCAGCGCCGCCCGCCTGCTGCCAGGCGCGGTACATGGCCACCGAACACAGCAGCATGACCGGTTGGGTATTGGCGGTCAGATTCAGGGATTCTGCCGGCCCTTGGGCGATCAGGCCCGTCAGGTCTTCGCCCAGGGCTTCATTGCCCTGCTGCAAGACAGCCTGGACGCCGGCATGGTCCGCCCAGGCGTCCATCATGCCCACGGCCTGGGAACCCTGACCTGGAAATACGAATGCGATTTTCATGTGCTTAGTAAGAAGCCTTACAGTCTGACGAGGACGGAGCCCCAGGTAAAGCCGCCGCCGACGCCCTGCAGCAGGGCCAGCTGACCCGGGCGCAGCCGCCCGTCTCGCCAGGCCACATCGAACGCCAAGGGTACGCTGGCCGCCGAGGTATTGGCGTGCTTGTCCAGCGTCACGATCACCTTGTCTTCGGGCAGATCGAGCTTGCGACTGATGAAATTCAGGATCCGGACATTGGCCTGGTGCGGCACCATCCAGTCCAGGGAAGACAGCGCGATACCGGCTTCGTCACAGACCTCGTGGGCCGAGCGCACCAGGGAATTGACGGCCAGCTTGAAGACGGCCTGGCCATCCATGCGCAGGAAGGGGTCACCCGTTACCTGGCCGCCGCTGACGTTGCCGGCTGCGCACAGGATATGCTGCTGACGTCCATCGGCATTCAGGCGAACCGCCAGGATGCCGGGTTCGTCCGAAGCGCTGAGCACCATGGCCCCTGCCCCATCGCCGAACAGGACGCAGGTACGCCGGTCGTTCCAGTCCAGGATGCCGGAAAAGACCTCGGCGCCGATCACCAGGGCGTGACGCACACGGCCCGCACGGATCATGGCGTCAGCCGTGGCCAAGGCATAGACGAAACCGCTGCATACCGCCTGTACGTCGAAGGCCGCCGCGCCGCCAACCCCCAGATTGGCCTGTACCAGACAGGCGGTGCTGGGGAAGATGAAATCGGGTGTGGAGGTTGCAACGATGATCAGGTCCAGATCATCCGCCTGCAGACCCGCGTTTTCCAGCGCGGCGCGCGCTGCTGCTGTCGCCAGGTCGCTGGTCTTGGCGCCGGGATCGGCGATATGGCGCTGGCGGATGCCAGTGCGTTCCGTGATCCAGGCGTCGGATGTTTCCACGCCGCGCGTGGCCAGATCGGCAGCCAGATCATCGTTGGTGACGATACGAGGGGGCAGATAGCCGCCCGTTCCGGTAATCCTGGCGTAAGGCATATCGATTCCGAAAAAAGAGACTAGGCAGTCTGGGCGGTATCGCCCGGCGGGGACGAGGGCGACCGACTGCGCAACGCATCCAGACGCTGGATGGTGCCTTGCAGCAGGCCGTTGAGCACGGCTTCACGGGCACGCTGCAGCGCCTGTCCGTAGGCATAGGTATCGGCCGAGCCGTGGCTCTTGATGACGATGCCGCGCAAGCCCAGCAATGCTGCGCCATTGTAGCGACGATTGTCGACCCGGGAGCGGAAGCGCCGCAACACGGGGGTGGCCACCAGGCCAGCCGCCATGGTGAAGGGTGTGCGACGGAATTCCTCGCGCATCATGGTGCCGATCATCCGCGCCAGGCCTTCGACCGATTTCAACACGACGTTGCCGACGAAGCCGTCGCAGACGACCACATCCACCGTGCCTTTGAAAATATCGTCGCCTTCGACGTTGCCATAGAAATTCAATCCGCTGGCACGCAACAGATCCGCCGCCTGTTTGACGACCTCGTTGCCCTTGATGAGTTCTTCGCCGATATTGAGCAGGCCCACCGAAGGCTGGGTTTGCCGGTCGACCGCCGACACCAGGGCCGCTCCCATCAGGCCGAACTGCAGCAGATGGTCGGCGGAACAGTCGACATTGGCCCCCAGATCCAGCACGGTGGTCGCCCCGCCCTTTTGATTGGGCAATGCGGTCGCGATGGCGGGACGGTCAATGCCATCCAGCGTTTTCAGGACATAACGGGAAATCGCCATCCAGGCGCCGGTATTGCCGGCAGACACAGCCGCATCGGCCCGACCGTCCTTGACGGCCTGAGCCGCCACGCGCATGGACGAATCCTTCTTGCGACGCAAGGCGATCTCGACCGAGTCGTGCATGGTGACGACTTCGGAGGCATGCAGGATGTCGAACTGGCCTGCCGACACCACATGCTGCGCCAGCATCGGACGAATCAGGGATTCATCCCCCACCAGCAGGCAGCGGGTATCCGGGTATGCCTGGGCGAACGCCACCGCTGCCGGTACAGTAACGGGCAGGCCGTGGTCGCCGCCCATGCAATCGATGGCGACGGTAAGAGCGTAATCTGGCATTGAGCGCGATGAAAACCGAAGCGCCGGATTACTCGTCGTTCTTGGTCTTCAGGACCTTGCGGCCGCGATACACGCCATTGGGGCTGATGTGGTGACGCAGATGCAGTTCACCGGTGGTCGGTTCGATCGCCGTCGCCGGCGTCGTCAGAAAATCGTGTGAACGATGCATGCCGCGCTTGGACGGACTCTTTTTGTTTTGCTGGACAGCCATGGTGACTCCTGTGATCGGGGCCGCTTATTTTAGAATAAGCACGAGCCCGCGTGTTAAATGGTGATTCAGTGTTTCCTGAGCTGTTCAAGAACAGCAAAGGGCGAAGGTTTGGCCTCGTCCCGGGGTTCCGGCTCATCAGCCGCCTCGGGGCAAACGTCATGCCGGGGTGCATAAGGCAGAGCCAGAATCAGTTCGTCTTCGATCAGCGCCAGAACGTCCAGTTGCCGATCAGCGACCAGGTATTCGACATCCGAGCCTTCTCCTGCGGTTTCCAGCGCATCCAAGGCGTCGAGCTGAGCCTGATTCCTGACGAGCCCGACCGTATTGGCTACCTGCAACGGCAGCACGAACGACCCCAGACACCGCTGACAAATCAATCGCACGGATCCTTGCGCCTGCACATTCAACCACAGCCGCCCGGTACCTGCATCCCGACGCCCGGCGACACGCCAGGCGATTTCAGTATCCTGAGGCGCCGGCAGGCCCTGACACAAACGGGTGAACTCAAAAGCCGCCCGACTGCCTTCCAGCACCCGCCCAGCCCCCGAGAACTCCAAGGCATCGACGACCATGAATTCTGACTTCCGGGAAAACTCTAGATTTTACTTGGCATCTGCAAACGAAGTCAATTTCGGCTTGAATGCAGCGGCGCAGTACACTGCCGGCTCTTACTGACCGACTCCATCATGACACTCATCCTGGCTTCCAGCTCTGTGTATCGGCGCGAATTATTGCAACGCCTGCAGCTGCCCTTTCAGTGCCACTCACCGGATATCGACGAGCGCCCGCTGCCAGGCGAGCTTCCCCAAGACATGGCATGCCGGCTGGCGCAGGAAAAGGCGGAGCGCGTGCTGCGGGACCATCCCGGCGCCCTGGTGATCGGATCCGACCAGGTCGCCGTCTGCGACGGCCAGGCCATCGGCAAGCCCGGCGCCCACGAAGCCGCCCGCGCCCAATTGCAACGCTTCAGCGGGCGCGAGGTGCATTTCCATACCGCGGTATGCATCACCGACGGGCGGCGGACGCAACAGGATGAAGTCACGACGCTCTGCGAATTCCTGCCCCTGAGCGCCGCCCAGATCGAGCACTATCTGCGCACGGAACAGCCGTATGATACGGCAGGCAGCGCCAAGGCCGAGGCCCTGGGCATCGCCTTGATGGCGCGCATGCGCAGCGATGATCCGACCGCCCTGATCGGCCTGCCTCTGATCGCCGTATGCCGCATGCTGCGCGCCTTCGGCCTGGACCCCCTGCAACCCGCCCCATCGATCTGATACCCATGACCATTCTGCACCTTATCCCCGTCGGCCTGGGCGAATCCGCCCCCGATGGCTGGCTGCCCCGAGCCGCCCAGGAAATCACATCGCAACTGCGCTATTTCATCGCTGAAAACGCAAAATCGGCACGCGCATTCCTGAAGCTGATCGGGACGCAGCTTCCGCTGCAGGACATCACCATCCACACCCTGAAGGCCGACAGCACGCCGCAGGACATCGACAGCTGGCTGAACGCAGTGCCCGCTGATCAGGATCTGGGGCTGGTGTCCGAAGCCGGTTGCCCGGCGGTGGCGGACCCAGGGGCTCTGGTGGTCGCGCAGGCGCATGCACGCGGCCTGCGCGTACAGCCGTGGACAGGGCCGTCTTCGATCATGCTGGGCCTGATGGGCAGCGGCCTGCAGGGCCAGCGTTTTGCCTTCCACGGATATGCGCCGGTGAAGGCGCACGAACGCGACGCACACCTGCGCGCTTGGGAATCTGCATCGCACAAGCAGCAGCAGACGCAGATTCTGATCGAGACGCCTTACCGCAACGGGGCGATGTTCGATGCCTTGCTGCACACGCTGCGCGACACCACGCGGCTGTGCATCGCCAGCGCGCTGACGTGCACGGACGAATCGGTCCAGACACGCACGGTAGCCCAATGGCGCAAGGCGGGGGCGCCGGACTTCGACAAGAAGCCGACGCTGTTCCTGTTTCTGGCCAGCTGATCAGACGACCCGGGCGCGGATCCAGGACTGCATATCGGCGACGGTATTGACCAGCGCCGTAGGCTGCGCGGATTCCAGCAAAGAGGCGCGATGCGCGCCGTAGGACACGGCTAGGCTGTCGATATCGGCGGCCTTGGCCATCAACACGTCGTGCGTGGTGTCACCCACCATCAACACCGCATCTGCAGCCAGATCCAGCTCAAGCAGCAATTGTTCCAGCATGTCGGGATCCGGCTTGCCGCGGGCTTCATCCACTGTGCGGGTCGCCTGGAACAGACCCTGCAGGCCCAGGCGATCAATCGAGGTATCCAGACCCCGGCGGCTTTTGCCGGTGGCGACGGCCAGCACGACGCCCCGCGCATGCAGGTCGCGCAACAGCTGCGCCTGCCCTTCGAACAGATGCATATCGGCCAGCAGATGCATGAAATGAGCCTTGTAGCGTTCTGCAAACGCGTCGGCCTGGTCGGCCCGCAACTCGGGCACCAGCTGATGCAAGGCTGCTTGCAGGGACAGACCGATCACCCACCCTGCTTGTTCGCGGGTGGGCTCACGCAAGCCCAAGTCGCGGCAGGCGCCCAGCAGCGCGCCAACGATGTGATGAGTGGAATCCAGCAGGGTGCCGTCCCAGTCGAAGACCACCGCCCGGTATGGGGCGCGGCCGGCTTCTGGTGCAAAAGGCGAGGCTGCGGAAGCCGGGACCGGCATTTCCAGGGGCGAGTTCTGTGTCATATCGTCCATTGAAGTCATGTCTGGCTGTCCAGGCGGTCCAGCAGCGCCTGACAAGCAGGCGGCAAGGGCGCTTCCAGCGTCAGCAGTTCGCCTGTGATCGGATGGGGAATCTCCAGCCGGCAAGCGTGCAGGAACATGCGCCGAAAGCCTTGGGCGAACAAGGCGGCGCGAACGTCGTCCGGGCCGTATTTTTCATCCCCGGCAATGGGATGCCCCTGGGATGCCAGATGCACCCGGATCTGATGCGTCCGGCCGGTCCGCAACTCGGCATCCAGCAGGGAATAGGCGCCGCCATAGCGGCGTTTCAGCGTGATGATGGTGTGGGCAGGCTTGCCCAGCGCATCGACCCGCACGCGGCGTTCGCCGCCCGGGGTCAGGTATTTCAATAACGGCAGCCGGATGTGCTGGCGGTCATTGACCCAATCCCCCACCACCAGCGCCAGGTAATGCTTGCGGCCCAGACTGTTGCGCATCATGTCATGCAGGGCCAGCAGGGCCTTGCGGCTGCGGGCGATCATCAGTGCGCCGGACGTTTCCCGATCCAGCCGGTGAGCCAATTCCAGCAGCCGCTCGTCCGGGCGCGCCGAGCGCAATTGTTCGATCACGCCGAAGGACACACCGCTGCCGCCATGCACGGCGACGCCCGCCGGCTTATCGATGACCAGCAGATGGTCGTCCTCGTATAAGAGGGGGAAAGTTGCCGCCGGCGCAACCGGCCGAGCGGCGGGGTCGGGCAGCCGCAAGGGCGGAATACGCACCACGTCGCCGATCTGCAGCCGGGTATCCGCACGGCAGCGCCCTTTGTTGATGCGCACCTGTCCGTCGCGGATCGCTTTATACAGGTGGCTCTTCGGCACGCCCTTGGCCTGGCGCAACAGAAAGTTATCCAGCCGCTGCCCTGCCGATTCGCTGTCTACGACCACCTGACGCACGGCCGGTTGACGGTCGGGTGAAACATCTATTTTGCGCATAGGGAAAAGCGGCATATAATCACAACAGCCTATAGAGGCCGAAAACCGCCAGACGTAGAGACGCAAAGGATGCGCTCCGCCCGGCTGCAGGGACACCATTGTACTGCCTGGGTTTCGGTTTCTGGGTCCTTGGTCGCCGGTTCTGTCCAGGTTGTACTGTCTGCTGTTTCATACCAAACAGGAAAATCGACAAACCGCGTGCGACGCTGCAGGTTTCTGCTCGCTCTTCCGCACCGATCGCCGCCCAGCGTGCGTTCGCCGTTCCCAGCAACTCTTTGTCAACCACAACCGTGCCCTTGACCTCCCTGCTGCCAGAACCTCGCGCCTACCAGCGCGCCGTGCCACTCTTACCGGAGACTGGCGCGGTCTAATCACGCCCGCAGCCACCTCCCCCCGCAGACTGCCGCATTGCATACCGAGTGACCCGTGGTCGTGCGCCGAATCCGGCGCACCCTGACAACGGAGAAACCCACTCATGAAACGCATGCTGTTCAATGCGACGCACCAAGAAGAACTACGCGTCGCCATTGTCGATGGACAGAAACTCATCGACCTGGACATTGAAACCGCCGGGCGCGAACAGCGCAAAGGCAATATCTATAAAGGGGTCATCACCCGTATCGAACCGGGCCTCGAAGCCTGCTTCGTCAGCTACGGCGAAGAACGTCACGGCTTCCTGCCCTTCAAGGAAGTCGCACGCACCTACTTCAAGGAAGGCGTGGACGTGCGCACCGCGCGCATCCAGGATGCACTGGCCGAAGGCCAGGAACTCATCATCCAGGTCGAAAAGGAAGAACGCGGCAATAAAGGCGCGGCCCTGACAACCTTCATTTCCCTGGCAGGCCGCTATCTGGTCCTGATGCCCAACAACCCGCGGGGCGGCGGCGTCTCGCGCCGGGTCGAAGGCGAAGACCGCCAGGAACTGCGCGACACCATGGACCAGCTGGATATCCCGGCCGGCATGAGCATGATCGCGCGCACGGCCGGCATCGGTCGCAGCGTCGAAGAACTGCAATGGGACCTGAATTACCTGATGCAGCTCTGGACCGCCATCGACGGCGCGGCTCGTGAAAACAAGGCTCCGATCCTGATCTATCTGGAGTCCAGCCTGGTCATCCGCGCCATCCGCGACTATTTCTCGCCGGAAATCGGCGAGATCCTGATCGACACGGACGATATCCACGACCAGGCCTTGGCCTTCATGAGCGTGGTCATGCCCGACAACGTCAATCGCGTGAAACGTTACCGCGACGACGTGCCGCTGTTTTCCCGCTTCCAGATCGAGCACCAGATCGAAACGGCTTACTCCCGCACGGTCACGCTGCCGTCGGGCGGCGCCATCGTCATCGATCACACCGAAGCCCTGGTGGCGGTGGACGTCAACTCGGCCCGCTCCACCCGAGGCGCCGACATCGAGGAAACCGCGCTGCGCACCAACGTGGAAGCCGCCGACGAAGTCGCCCGCCAGCTACGCCTGCGCGACCTGGGCGGCCTGATCGTGATCGACTTCATCGACATGGAAGAAGGCAAGAACCAGCGCGCTGTCGAACAACGCCTGCGCGACGCCCTGCACTTCGACCGCGCCCGCGTCCAGATGGGCAAGATCTCGCGCTTCGGCCTGATGGAACTGTCCCGCCAGCGCCTGCGTCCGGCCCTGAACGAGGGTTCTCACGTCACCTGCCCGCGCTGCACCGGCACCGGCGTGATCCGCGACGCCGAATCCAGCGCCCTGCATGTGCTGCGCCTGCTGCAAGAAGAAGCCATGAAAGAAGGCACGGCTGCTCTGCACGCCCAGGTGCCGGTCGACGTGGCCACGTTCCTGCTGAACGAGAAACGCCGCGACATCGGCCAGATCGAATCCCGCCTGAAGGTCAATCTGGTCCTGATCCCGAACAAATCGCTGGAAACGCCGCATCACCACATCGAGCGGCTGCGACACGACGATCCGCGTCTGGACGACAATAAAACCAGCTTCGAACTGGCCCAGGAACCGGAAGACAAGGTCGTCTGGCAACCCAACAAGGCCCAGGAAACCAAAGCCCGTCCGGAAGCCCTGGTCAAGAGCATCCAACCGGCTCAGCCGGCGCCGCATCACGTCGAGCGTCCCGCCAAGACCGCTGCGCCTGCACCCGCCGCCGCCGCATCGGGCGGGGGGCTGTTCAAGCGCATCCTGTCCTGGCTCACTGGCACGAGCGCCACGCCGGCTGCCGCGACGGAATCCACAGCCGCCAGCCCGGCACGCCGCGAAGACGAGAGCCGCCGCCGTGGCGGCGCATCCAACCGCCATGGCCGCCGCTCCGAATCGCGCGGCAATGGCCGCAATGATCGCCATGGCCGCGCAGACAAGGCCGAATCCTCGGATCGCACCGAACGCGGCGAAAAGTCCGCTGACAACCGGACGTCTCAACGACGTGAACGCAACGCCGACGACCGTGCCGCCCAGGCTGCCAAGCCGGTGGCGCCAGCCGCCGATGCGCCCCAGGACGCCGCCGAGCCGCGCCGTGGCCGCAGCCGCCGTGGTCGTGGCCGCAGCCGCACCGAAGACGCACAGGATCAAACCGCGCTGGATACGGTGGAACTGACCGCTGCCGCCGCCACGCTTGTGTCGGCTCAAGAACCTGCAAACATCCCCGCCGCGGCGCCTGCCGATCACGACTTCCCCGTCCACTCGGCGTCTGCCGATGCGGAAGCGGATGCCGTGGCCGGCCCGGCCGTCGATATCGATGGCGATGCCGGTCTGGATAGCCCGGATCCGGAACGCAAGCGCCGTCGTCGTCGCGGCCGTCGCGGTCGCCGCACCGGCGAGGGCTCGGAAACCGCAGTCAGCGCCGATACGCTGGATGCCGCCGAATCCGACACCAGCGATATCGAAACGCACGAAACGCCCCGCTTCGATCCCGAAGCCCTGGACGCAGAACAGTCCGGACAACAGGACTCCCCTGCCGTTCCGGCGCCCCTCGTCGCTGAAGCGCAGCCCGAAACCGACGCCACCTTGACGCAGCCTGCCGTCTCCCGCAGCACGGCGCCCGTCGTCATTCCCGTGCCGGCGCCGGTGGTGGATGCCGAGGTGGTGGAAACCGAGGACGCCCCTGCGTTGGAGGCGGCTCCCGAACCCGTCGCCGCAGTACCGGTGATTCCGGCAGAAATCGCAGCAACGCCGGCGCTTGCCGCCGAGCCGCTGCCGACTCCCCAGGTTCCTGCTGACGATCAAACGCCCAGCAGCCACCCCATCGTCCTGCCGTCGATCGATGACTCTCTGCGCGCCGCCGGCATGCAGTTGATCGAAACACAGGCCGCTACGGCATCAGCGGCCCCTCTGGCGCCACCCAAGCCCCTGGGCCGCGCACGCAAGTCCGCAGCCAAACTGCAGGATGAACCCCTGCAACAGGTGGAAACCTCGCACTGATGCCAGTGTGATCGGCCGCCCCTGACGGGGCGGGCCGAATACAAAAAACCCGACGTCTGAACAGACGCCGGGTTTTTTGTTGTCTTGTCAGTGCGAGAGTTTCAACAGCACCACGCCGGACACGATGCTGGCGATGCCCAGCCAACCCAGGCGGCCAAGCCGCTGCCTGAACAGCACCAGGCCGGAAATGGCGGTCAATACGATACCCATGCCGCCCCACAAGGCATAGGCAATGGACAGATCTATGCCTTTGACCGCTTGCGACAAGGCGGTGAACGAGACCAGGATGCTGGCGATGCCCAGCATGCCCAGGGCACGCCGACGAAAGCCGTCTGAATATTTGATGAAGACATTGGCTGCGACCTCCAGCACGATGGCGGCCGCCATAAAGACATAATGAATGAATTCGGCATGTTGCATGGCTTACTCCGGCATGGCGGTTGACCCGTTGCGACGTCTGCAGGGTGCATCGGACGCACCCAGATTGACCAGTACCACGCCTGCCAGCAGAGCGCCCATGCCCAGCAGCTTGAAGAGATCCAGCGTTTCGCCAAAATAGCGCAAACCGATCACCGTGATACAGATCAGGCCGATGCTTTCCCAGGCTGCGTAGGCCAAGGCCAAAGGCAGATATTTGACAGCCGTCGCCAGGAATACGAATGACAGGCCGATCAGGGCATACATGAGCAGCAAGGCGGACAGAGAACCGGACAGCGACACGCGTTTCATGACGGTGACACTGATGACTTCCACTGCTACCGCCGCCAGCAGGAACAACCAGGGACGCAGGAACACGATGAACCTTTTTCATCAGCAATGATGTGATGTGTGCCATTTTCATTCTAATTAATGGATTCAAAAAGTTGATATCAATCTTTTTTATAGATAGAGTGGCGGCATGCAATGGAATCTCGATCAACTGCGTCAATTCGTCGCTACGGCGGAACTGGGCTCCATCAGCGCGGCCGCACGACAGCTGGGCAAGGTGCAGTCGGCTGTCAGCACGGCCATCGCTTTGCTCGAAGCGGACCTGGGCGTCGTTCTGTTCGACCGCAGCGGGCACCGCGCAGTCCTGTCCGATGCCGGACAGCTGCTGTTGCGGGAAGCGCGGGAATTGCTGCGTCAGGCGCACGAACTGGATCAGCGGGCGCGATCCCTGGCCGACGGCAGCGAGCCCCGGCTGGCTCTGGCATTCGACGAGGCCCTGCCCTATACCGCGCTCAACGCGCTATTAGGCGAGATCTCTGAACGCTTCCCCGAGCTGGAACTGACCCTGCTCAACGGCACTGCCACGGAAGTCGCCGAATACGTCGAACAAGGCCGCGCCGATATCGCCTTTCATTTCGAGCGCGGTTCGCTGCACGACGGCTTTGATCAACGCCACCTTGGCGCGCTGCCCCAGGGAGTCTTTGTGGCCAGCGGCCACCCGCTGCTGCGCCCGGACGCCGTCCAGCGCCGCGACCTGGCGCGCTACCGGCAATTGCTGATGTGCGCCGAAGACATCGACGCCATCGCCTACAGTCCGAAAATTTGGCGCTCTGACAGCTTTTATACGATTGCAGGCATGGTGGCGGCCAATCTGGGCTGGGCCGTCTTGCCGGTGCACATTGCTGCCTACGACGACTACCCCCGTCCGCTACGGCAGGTCTCCTGCCCGGCGCTGGCCCTGCCGCCGCTGCCCGTACGCATGTTCTGGCCGCTGGGGCGCCCGTTGGGGGCCACGGCGCAATGGATTCATATCCGCTTTGCGGAACTGATGCGGGAACTGCCCTGAAGGGCGATGGGCGCAGGCCTTTGCCGCAGGCGTCGCTACATAGGGCGGCTACGCAAGCAGCCGCCCCGGCAAGGGATCAAGCCGCCTTGCACACGACTTCGATGGGCTGGCGGGTGAACAGCGCCAACAGGTGGGCGAGTTCTTCCTGCATCTCGCGGCGGTCCACGACGCAATCAATGGCGCCCTTGCTGACCAGGAACTCGGCCCGCTGGAAGCCTTCCGGCAGTTTTTCACGAACGGTCTGCTCGATCACGCGCGGCCCCGCAAAACCGATCAGGGCATTGGGTTCGGCCATGACAACGTCGCCCATGAAGGCAAACGACGCAGACACGCCACCCATGGTGGGATCAGTCAGAATACTGATGAACGGCAGACCGGCTTCGGACAGCTGGTGCAGCATGGCGGTCGTTTTAGCCATCTGCAGCAGGGAAAACAGGGACTCCTGCATGCGGGCGCCCCCCGAGGACGACACGCAGACAAAAGGCATGCGGCGATCGATGGCTTCCTGGACGCCGCGCGTGAAGCGTTCGCCCACGACCGAACCCATCGATCCCCCCATGAAGGCGAATTCAAAGCAGGCCAGTACCGCCGGCACCGACAGAATCGTGCCGCTCATGACGACCATGGCTTCGGATTCCCCGGTCTGCTTGACTGCTTCCGACACCCGTTCCGGGTAGCGGCGAGAATCCTTGAATTTCAGGGGGTCCATGGGACGCGTCTGGCTGCCGATCTCGGTCCGGCCTTCGGGGTCCAGCAGGGCATCGATGCGCGCCCGTGCCCCGATGCGCATATGGTGACTGCATTTAGGGCAGACATTCAGCGTCGCCAGCAGGTCTTCTTTGTACAGCACGGACTCGCAGGACGGGCATTTCACCCATAGCCCCTCGGGGACCCGTTTGGAGGCCGAGTCGCTCTGACGATTGATGCGCGGAGGCAGGATTTTTTCGAACCAGCTCATGGTCAACCTTTTTGGATGTGATCGAGGGCCTGCCGGACGTCGGCCAGCCACGCGGCAGCAGCGCCGATCGCTGCCTGAGGGCCGTCGCTGCGCGAGGTTTCCTCGATGATTTGAATCAGTTTGCTGCCGATGACGACCGCATCGGCATGCGGCGCCAGCCGGGCGGCGCTGGCGGCGTCCCGGATACCGAAGCCGACGCCCACAGGAATGCTGATGTGGCGGCGAATGGTCGCCAAATGCCGCGCCACGTCGTCGGTATCCAGAGTGCCCGCGCCGGTGACGCCCTTCAGGGAGACATAGTACACATAACCGCGGGCCAGGCGGGCGACCTCGGCCATCCGGGGTTCAGTCGATGTCGGCGCCAGCAGATAGATCGGATCGATGCCGGCCGTCGACAGACTGGCGGCGAAATCCGCAGATTCTTCCGGGGTGTAATCCACCACCAGCACCCCGTCGACGCCCGCCTGGGCGGCCCGTTGCACGAATGCCGCCCGCCCCATGCATTCGATGGGGTTGGCGTACCCCATCAGCACCACGGGCGTCCGGTCATCCTGGCGGCGGAAGTCGGCCACCAGGTCCAGCACCACGGCCAGGCTGACGTCGGCGGCAATCGCGCGTTCGCCCGCCTGCTGAATGACCGGGCCATCCGCCATGGGATCGGAAAACGGCACGCCCAGCTCGATGACATTGGCGCCCGCCGCCACCAGCGCCTGCATCAGGGCCGGTGTGGAGGCGACCAGCGGATCGCCGGCCGTGATATAGGGGATCAGTGCCGTGCGCCCTGACAAGGCGCCGAACGTGGCAGCCAGACGATGATTGGATGCAGTCAAGGAAATACTCCTAAAGCACGATGCCGCTGGTTTCGGCCACGGTGTGCATGTCCTTGTCGC
The DNA here is from genome assembly GCF_034675905.1 of Castellaniella sp. Lineage (GTDB taxonomy): Bacteria > Pseudomonadota > Gammaproteobacteria > Burkholderiales > Burkholderiaceae_B > Castellaniella. The sequence goes on from NZ_JAUCCV010000002.1 coordinate 410,368, forward strand.
CGCGCCCCGACAGATTGACCAGAATGATCTGATCGTTGGCCAGGGTGGGGGCGAGTTTCGCCGCGTAGGCGATGGCATGGGCGGATTCCAGCGCCGGCATGATGCCTTCGATGCGGCAGCAATTGTGAAAGGCGGCCAGGGCTTCCTGATCGGTGATGCCCACATATTGGGCCCGTCCCGAATCCTTCAGCCAGGCGTGTTCAGGGCCGACGCCCGGATAGTCCAGACCGGCGGAAATGGAATGGGTTTCAGTGATCTGGCCATTGACGTCCTGCAGCAGATAGGTGCGGTTGCCGTGCAGCACCCCCACCACGCCCCGGCTCAGGGATGCCGCATGATGGCCGCTGTCCAGCCCCTCGCCGGCGGCTTCCACCCCGATCAGGCGCACGGATTCGTGTTCGATATAGGGATGGAAGATGCCGATGGCATTGGACCCCCCGCCCACGGCGGCGACCACGTAATCGGGCTGGCGCCCTGCATCGCGCGGCATCTGTTCCAGGCATTCCCGGCCGATGATGGTCTGGAAATCACGCACCATCTGCGGATAGGGGTGCGGGCCGGCCACGGTGCCGATGATGTAAAAGGTGTCCTCGACGTTGGTGACCCAGTCGCGCATGGCTTCGTTCAGCGCGTCTTTCAGGGTGCGCGAGCCGGATTCCACCGGCACCACCTTCGCCCCCAGCAGCTTCATGCGATAGACATTGGACGCCTGACGACGCACGTCTTCGCTGCCCATGTAGACCACGCATTCCAGGCCGTAGCGGGCAGCCACCGTGGCGGTCGCCACGCCATGCTGACCGGCGCCGGTTTCGGCGATGACGCGCGGCTTGCCCATGCGGCGGGCCAGCAGCGCCTGGCCGATGCAATTGTTGACCTTGTGGGCGCCCGTGTGATTCAGGTCTTCGCGCTTGAACCAGATCTGCGCGCCGCCCAGCTGCTGCGACCAGCGCCGCGCATGGTAGACCGGGCTGGGCCGCCCGACGAAGTGTTCCAGTTCGTCGGCGAATTCGCTGAGGAATTCGGGGTCGTCCCGGTAGTGTTGGTAGGCTTTTTGCAAAGCATCCAGGGCGTGCACCAGGGTTTCGGCCACGAACGAACCGCCAAACTGGCCAAAATGCCCCTGGGCATCCGGCAAATGATAGGGCTTCAAATCCAGACTCGCTTCAAAGGTGCCCGAACCGGGCAAAGCGGACCACAGCGGCCAGCCAAATGAGCATTTTAACAGCGCGGCCAAGGCCGGGCGCTGACGGAGCATCGCACGCCATTTCCTGCACGGCTACTGGCGGCTGGCCTGGACGCCCGGCAACTCATTGACTGCATCCAGCGCCTGGCGAATCTGCGCGCCGTCACGTACTTCGATGGTGAACACCATGTGCGCCAGGGACCGCCGGCTATGGGTCGTGACCCGCACCACCCGCAGCCGCAGGCGGGCAAAGATTTCCGACAGATCCCGCAAAAGATTGGGGCGGTCCTGGGCATGGATGCTGAGATCCACCGGATACAGGGCCTGCCCGGTTTCCCCCCAGGCCACCTGGATGCAGCGTTCTGGGTGCCGCTGCGCCAGCGCACCCCAAGAAGCGCAATCCTGCCGATGGATGGACACCCCCCGACCGCGCGTGACAAAGCCTTCGATCGCGTCCGGCGGCGCCGGCCGGCAGCAGCGGGCCAGTTGTGTCAGCAGGGAATCGACCCCTACCACCAGTACGCCGCTTTTTCCGGTACGCGCCACGCTGCCCGCATCGCTGGCATAGACACGGGCGGCATCCGGTGGTTCGGATTCAACGTCGGGCTCGCGGAAGATCTGATCGATCTGCCGCAGGCTGAATTCTTCTTTGGCCGCCGCCACATACAGATCATCGGCGCGCGCGAACCCCAACTGCTGGGCCAGATGTTCCTGATTGACGGCTGTCTTGCCCAGCCGCTGCAGTTCCTTTTCGACCAGCGTCTGCCCCTGGGCGATGCGCTGCTGCAATTCCACTGCATTGAACCAGGCCCGCACCTTGGAGCGCGCACGGGGGCTGGCCAGATAGTTCAGCTGCGGATTGAGCCAGTCCCGCGAAGGCCCGCCGGATTTGGCGGCGGTGATCTCTACCGTCTGCCCCGTGCGCAAGGGCGTGGACAAGGGCACCATCTGGCCGTCGACCCGGGCGCCCCGGCAACGGTGTCCCAGATCGGTATGCAGCAGATAGGCGAAATCAACGGGGGTGGCGCCTTCCGGCAATTCCAGGACACGGGCCTGAGGCGTCATCACATAAATGTGCCGCTCGCTGCGCGGCGCCTCCGGTGCGGGGGCGGGCCCGCCGTCTTCCTTCCAGGCCAGCAGCTGGCGCATCCAGGAGATCTTCTGGTCATAATCCCCTGTCGCCGATACCTGACCACCCCGGGCGCCGGCTTCTTTGTAGCGCCAGTGGGCTGCCATCCCGAATTCGGCGAACTGGTGCATGTCCTGCGTGCGGATCTGCACTTCGAAAGCCCGCCCCTGATCGTCGGCCACCACCGTATGCAGAGAGCGATAGCCATTGGGCTTGGGCCGGGCGATGTAATCATCGAATTCTTCCGGCACAGGCGTCCACATGGCATGCACCAGCGCCAGGACGGCATAGCAGGTGCGCTCGTCAGCCACGATCACGCGCAGGGCCCGCAGATCGAACAATTGATGGAATTCCAGATGCTTGATGCGCATCTTGTTCCAGATACTGTAGATGTGCTTGGGACGACCACTGATGTCCGCCTGGATGTGCGCATCATCCAGCGCCGTCTGCAGACGGCTGACCACCTCATCGATAAAACCTTCGCGTTCGGCGCGTTTTTCTTCCAGCTGGCGGGCGATGGCCTTGTACACATCCGGCTGCAGAAACCGGAAGGACAGGTCTTCCATTTCCCATTTCAACTGCCAGATACCCAGACGATTGGCCAGCGGGGTATACAAGGCCATGGTTTCCTGCGCGAATTCCGCCGGGCAAGGCGTGCGCGTCGCGGCAAACCAGCGCAGCGACTGCAGCCGCGAGGCCAGTCGCATCAGCACAATACGTAAGTCAGCCGCCATCGCCAGCAGCATTTTGCGCTGCATTTCCTTTTGATCCGAGCCGGATTCCCCCCCGGCACGGCCGGCGACGGCCCCCAGATGCAGCAAGGCGCGGGCGCCCTGTACCAGCGTGGCGACTTCCGGGCCGAATGCCTTGCGCAGGGGGTCCGTGCGCGACAGCCCGCCGGCAGGCACCGGCTGCACGGCCAGCAAGGCGCCTGCCCGCGTGGCGGCATCGGTGCCCAGATCACGCAGGATCAGGACGACCGCTGCGCAATGCGCATCCAGCGGTTCGCCCGTGCTGGCCCGCGCCTGGCGCAAAGGCTCGCTGACCCAATCCACCGCCTGCCGCAGCAAGGCGGCCCCCTCCGCGTCCAGCCCCTGAGTGGCGGCCTGGAACCAGTCCGGATCAAAAGGGTCGGTTGGTACGGTGTGCGAAGAAGCGCTCATGACAAGGGCAGACGAGGAAAACGGCCTGAAAGGGCCACCCCTCTATACTACTTGAGTCCCCCGCCCTGCGGAGGCCGCCGACCGCCAGACAGGCGCCATATCGCCATTCTGTATAGCCCGCCCCTATGCCCATATCAGGCTCTGCGGGTTCTCCCTGATAAATTCGGTAAAATCCCCTGAGGCCTTTGTTAGCCTCTGTTTTGCCTGCCGGAGCTCTTCATGACCCACGTCGTCACCGAAAACTGTATCAAATGCAAATATACCGACTGCGTCGATGTCTGTCCGGTGGACTGTTTCCGCGAGGGGCCCAACTTCCTGGTCATCGACCCTGAAGAATGCATCGACTGTGCCGTCTGTGTGCCCGAATGCCCCGCCAATGCGATCTTCGCCGAAGAAGACGTGCCCCAGGACCAGGTCGATTACATCCCCTTGAATGCCGAACTGTCCCCCACGTTCGGCCCTATCAACCGATCCGTCCAGGCGCTGGATGGCGCAGACGACTGGAACGGCGTGGCCGACAAGCTCAAATACCTGGAACGCCCCTGATCGGCGGCAGAACGAGGGCGCCGTCCGCGTCAGTCTTGTTTGTAAAACCCCACACCCAAGACAGGGAATGGCTTACCTCGGGTAATTCCTGTAGCGCACCGTAACGATTACCGGTACTTTAAGTCTGTATCACCGATATTGCAGCGCACGATCTGCGCTGCAGCCGACCACCGGAACGCACCATCCATGCTGTACGATCTTCACGAGCTGCAACGCTCCATTCTGGCTCCCTTCACTGCCTTTACAGAGACAGGGTCCCAGCTGTTTTCCAATCCCTACAGTCCTTTGGCCTATACGCCGCTGTCCCGGCAGTTCGCCGCCACCTACGAGCTGGCGCATCGCATGGGCAAGGACTACGAAAAACCCGTCTGGAACCTGTCTTCCACCACCATCGACAAGCGGGAAGTCGCTGTCACCGAAGACATCGCCCTGGCGCAGCCTTTTTGCCGCCTGGTGCACTTTCGCCGCGACACGAACCGGCAGGACCCCTGTATCCTGCTGGCGGCGCCGTTGTCGGGCCACCATGCCACCCTGCTGCGCGACACGGTCCGGGCGCTGCTGCCCAACCACGACGTCTACGTCACCGACTGGATCGACGCCCGCATGGTGCCGGCCGCCGACGGCACGTTCGGGCTGGACGATTATGTGCATTACATCCAGACCTTCCTGCGCCACCTGGGGCCGGATACGCATGTGATCTCGGTCTGCCAGCCTACCGTGCCCGTGCTGGCTGCGGTCTCGCTGCTGGCCAGCGCCGACGACCCCTGTCAGCCGCGCAGCATGATCATGATGGGCGGCCCGATCGACACGCGCAAGTCCCCCACCCAAGTCAACCGTCTGGCTACCACCAAACCTTACGCCTGGTTTGAAGACAATCTGATCCATCGCGTCCCCGCCCGCTATCCTGGCGCAGGCCGATTGGTGTATCCCGGCTTCCTGCAGCACGCGGGCTTTGTCGCCATGAACCCCGACCGCCATCTGAAATCCCACTACGATTTCTATCTGCACCTGCTGCGCGGCGACGACAACGACGCCGAGGCCCACCGCCGCTTCTACGACGAATACAACGCCGTGCTGGACATGCCGGCCCGCTTCTACCTGGACACCATCCGCACCGTCTTCCAGGAATTCCGCTTGCCTACAGGCGCCTGGACCATCGACGGCACGCTGGTCGAACCCTCCGCCATCCGCAAGACCGCCCTGATGACCATCGAAGGTGAACTTGACGACATTTCGGGTTCCGGCCAGACCCATGCGGCCCATCACCTGTGCGCCAACCTGTCACCTTCGTTGCGGGAAATCCATACCGCCAAGGACTGCGGCCATTACGGGATTTTCTCCGGACGCCGCTGGCGGTCTCAGATCTGTCCTAAAATCGCTTCTTTTATCCGCGCTCACGCCTGAGTCCGTCCGGCCGCATGACTGGACCCGCATCAGGGCGCCGTTTCGGCGCCCTGGCCACGCAGCGTGACTTTACCTGCCCATGTCCTCCCTGATCGACGCGCTCGACGCCCTGCTGCCCCAGACACAGTGCGGACAGTGCGGCTTTGACGGCTGCCGCCCCTATGCGCAGGCCATGGCCGAAGGCCGGGCCGATACCAACCGCTGCCCGCCCGGCGGGCCGCAGACCATCGCTGCCCTGTCCCTGCAGTTGCATACCCCCGCGCAGCCGCTGGACCCCAATTGCGGCGTCCACCAGCCGTTCCGGGTGGCGCTGATCGACGAAGAGCACTGCATCGGCTGCACGCTATGCATCCAGGCCTGTCCCGTGGATGCCATTCTGGGGTCCAACCAGTCCATGCACACCATCATCGAGGCCGACTGCACCGGCTGCGAACTATGCGTCACCCCTTGCCCGGTAGACTGCATCACCATGGTGCCTGCTGGCCGCGACTGGACGCACGCCGACGCGCAGACCGCGCGCCACCGCTATCTGGCGCGCAATGCGCGGCTGGCGGCCCGCCATGATGAATCAGCCGGACCCGCCGCCCGCACCCTGGCCAACAAACCGGCGCTGACACCCCCTTCCACCGACCACGACAAACAAGACCGCATCGCCCAGGCCCTGGCCCGGGCGCGCGCCAGACGCTCATGAAACGTGCCGCCATCGAGGAATGCTTCCGCCGCTTCAGCGAAGCCAACCCTCACCCCAAGACCGAGCTGGAATACGGCGATACCTTTCAGCTGCTGATCGCCGTGATCCTGTCGGCCCAAGCCACTGATCGCTCCGTCAATCTGGCGACCCGCCGGTTTTTCCCCGAACATGGCACTCCAGAAAGCCTGCTGGCCCTGGGCGAGGCCGGTCTGATGGATGCCATCCGCACCATCGGCCTGTACAAGACCAAAGCCCGCAATGTGATCCGCACCTGCGAGCTGCTGCTGGAACGCCACGACGGCCAGGTGCCCGACCGCCGCGAAGACCTGGAAGCCCTGCCGGGCGTCGGACGAAAAACTGCCAACGTCGTGCTGAACACCGCCTTTCGTCAGATCGCCATGGCGGTGGACACCCACATTTTCCGCGTCGCCAACCGCACGGGAATCGCCCCCGGCAAGACTGTGCTGGCAGTCGAGCAGGCGCTGCTGAAACGGGTACCCGAAAACTATCTGCTGGACGCCCACCACTGGCTGATCCTGCACGGACGCTACGTCTGCGTGGCCCGTAAACCCAAATGCCCCCAGTGTCCGATCAGCGATCTGTGCGACTACCCGGATAAAACCCGGCCCGATTAGCACGCTCCCGGCATTGGAAAATACTGCGCTGCAACATCGCTTCTTGACATAAGCGAGACGCAAAAACACCCTGAAAAACCCTTATGGAGACCCGCGCGGATTCGTCTCATACTTCAAGCATTCCGCCAAACGGCGCTGCACTGCGACAGGACTCATTGGGCACTATGGGCACGGACCAATCCATCATCCTCGAAACCCGAAATCTCAGCAAAGCTTTCCGGGGATTCATCGCCGTCGATAGCGTCAACCTGAAAATACAACGCGGTCACATCCACGCCCTGATCGGCCCCAACGGGGCCGGCAAGACCACCTGTTTCAACCTGCTGACCAAATTTCTCACGCCCACCCAAGGCCAGATCTTCTTCGACGGCCAGGCCATCACCCGCGACAAGCCTGCGGATATCGCCCGCAAAGGCATCATCCGTTCCTTCCAGATCTCTGCCGTCTTTCCGCAATTGTCCGTGCGCGACAACGTGCGCATCGCCCTGCAGCGCAACACCGGCCTGTCCTTCCATTTCTGGCGCGGCGAAAGCAGCCTGAGCCACCTGGATGGACGCGCCCTGGAACTGCTGGATGAAGTCGGCCTGGCCGACTTCGCCGACGAACTGACCGTCAACCTGCCCTACGGCCGCAAACGCGCCCTGGAAATCGCCACGACCCTGGCCATGGAACCCAGCCTGATGCTGCTGGACGAGCCCACCCAGGGCATGGGCCACGAAGACGTCGACCGCGTCACGCAGCTGATCAAGCAGGTCAGCGCCGGCCGCACCATTCTGATGGTCGAACACAATATGAAGGTCGTGTCATCCATCGCCGATCAGATCACGGTCCTGGCCCGGGGCGCCGTCCTCGCCGAAGGCGACTACACCGCCGTCTCGAACAATCCCGCCGTCATGGAAGCCTATATGGGCACCACCCAAGGCGCACTCGAAGGAGCACATGTATGAGCACGCCGGGCCGCCCCAAGTGCGAATTCCCCCTGGGGGGGATGAGACCGGACGCAGGGCAGTCCCTGCGGACTGACTTGCGCCTGACAAATCGGAGCGGCATGCAGGCCGCGACGTGGGAAGTGCACAGCACCCAGGGGGCATCATGAGCTCCCCCGCCCTCGACATCACGGACTTGCACGCGTGGTACGGCGAATCCCATGTGCTGCACGGGGTCAATATGCGGGTCGAGCCCGGCCAGGTCGTCACCCTGCTGGGGCGCAACGGCGCTGGGCGCACCACCACATTACGGGCCTTGCTGGGGCTGACGGGCCGGCGTACCGGCTCCATCCGCATCCAGGGTACCGAGTCCATCCATCTGCCCACCTACCGCATCGCCCACCTGGGCATTGGCTACTGCCCCGAAGAACGCGGCATCTTCGCATCCCTGTCCTGCGAGGAAAATCTGCTGCTGCCGCCGACCGTCGGCAACACGCTGGGCGGAGGCATGTCGCTGGCTGAAATCTACGATATGTTCCCCAACCTGCTCGAACGCCGCCATTCGCCAGGCACGCGCTTGTCAGGCGGCGAGCAGCAGATGCTGGCGGTCGCCCGCATCCTGCGCACCGGCGCCAACCTGCTGCTGCTCGACGAAATCTCCGAAGGCCTGGCCCCGGTCATCGTCCAGGCGCTGGCCCGCATGATCACGACCCTGAAATCCAAGGGCTATACCATCGTCATGGTTGAACAGAACTTCCACTTCGCCGCACCGCTGGCCGATCACTTCTACATCATGGAACACGGCCAGATCGTCGAGGAATTCCCCGCTACCCAGCTGCAGGAAAAGCAAGCCACGCTCGACAACCTATTGGGCGTCTAACGCTGCACCCTCATTACATCTGCCGGCACAACCGGCTTCCACAGGAGACTTCCCATGAAATTGCGTACTCTATCCGCCGCACTCGCCGTGGCCGGCCTGGGCTTTGGCCTTTCCGCCCACGCCGCCGGGATATCCGACGACGTCATCCGTATCGGCTTCATCACTGATATGTCCGGGGTCTACGCCGACATCGACGGTAATGGGGGCGCTGATGCCATCCGCATGGCCATCGCCGACATGGGAGGAGAAATCAACGGCAAGAAAATCGAACTGCTGACCGCTGACCACCAGAACAAGGCCGACATCGCCTCGGCGCGCGCCCGTGACTGGTTCGATACCCAACACCTGGACTTGCTGATCGGCGGCACCAATTCCGCCACCGCACTGGCGATGGCCGGCGTCGCCGCTGAGAAGAAAAAACCCTTCATCGCCATCGGCGCCGGCTCATCCCAGCTGACCAACGAAAAGTGCACGCCTTATACCGTGCACTACGCCTACAACACCACGGCGTTGGCCAACGGCACAGGATCCGCCGTGATTCGCGAAGGCGGCAAGAGCTGGTTCTTCCTGACGGCCGACTACGCCTTTGGCCATTCCCTGGAACAGGACACCGCCAAAGTCGTGAAAAAAGACGGCGGCAAGGTGCTGGGCGAAGTCCGCGCCCCGCTGTCGACCACCGATTTCTCGTCCTTCCTGCTGCAGGCCCAAAGTTCCGGCGCTCAAGTGCTGGGCCTGGCCAATGCCGGCGGAGACTTCATCAACTCCGTCAAGGCCGCCAAGGAATTCGGCATCACCAAGACCATGAAACTGGCGGGCCTGCTGGTGTTCATCAACGATATCCATGCCCTGGGCCTGGATAACACGGCGGGCCTGTATCTGACGACCCCCTGGTACTGGGATCAATCCGATGCCTCCCGCACCTGGGCCAAGCGATTCTTTGACAAGCTGAATCGGGCGCCGTCCTTTGTGCAGGCTGCCGATTATTCGGCCGCGTTGAACTACCTGCAGGCCGTCAAGGCGACCGGCACGGACGATGGCGACACTGTCATGAAGCAGCTGAAATCCGGCAAGATCAACGACATGTTCGCCAAGGACGCCTATATCCGCAAGGACGGCCTGTTCATGCACGACATGTACCTGGCGCAGGTGAAACGTCCGGATCAATCCAAGGCCCCCTGGGATTACTACAACATCATCCGTGAACTGCCGGCTGAATCCGTGTATGGCGCGGAATCCACCTCTACCTGCCCTCTGCTCAAGGGCTAATCTCGACGCGTGACCCGCATGGCCTCGCCCCCGCCGGCGAGGCCATGCGCCCATCAGCGATCCAGTCACCCGCCTTTGCTGCAGCCCTATGACAGAACTTTTCGGTATCCCCATCCAGGCCTTGCTCGGGCAGTTGCTGCTCGGCTTGGTCAACGGCTCTTTCTATGCCGTGTTGTCGCTCGGGCTGGCCATCATCTTCGGCCTGCTCAACATCATCAACTTCACCCACGGCGCGCTCTACATGCTGGGAGCCTTCGTGGCCTGGCTGGGCCTGCAGTACCTGGGGCTGAACTACTGGGTGATGCTGATTCTCTCGCCCATCGTGGTCGGACTGTTCGGCATCCTGCTGGAACGCCTGCTGTTGCGGCGACTGTATAAACTGGATCCCCTGTACGGCCTGCTGCTGACCTTCGGTCTGGCGCTCATCATCGAAGGCCTGTTTCGCAGCATCTACGGCGTCTCGGGCCAACCCTATTCCACTCCGGCGCTACTGCAAGGCGGCGTCAATCTGGGCTTCATGTACCTGCCGATCTACCGCGCCTGGGTCGTGGTGGCATCCATTCTGGCCTGCATGCTGACCTGGTTCCTGATCGAAAAGACCCATCTGGGCGCCTTGCTGCGAGCCGGCACTGAAAATGCCAAGCTCGTCGAGGCCTTCGGCGTCAACGTCCCGCTCATGATTTCCCTGACATTCGGCCTGGGCGTGAGCCTGGCGGCCTTTGCCGGAGTGCTGGCTGCTCCCATCCTGCAGGTCTCGCCGCTGATGGGATCCAATCTGATCATCGTCGTCTTTGCCGTGGTGGTCATCGGCGGAATGGGCTCGATCCTGGGCTCCATCCTGACGGGCCTGGGGCTGGGCATCGTCGAAGGCTTCACAAAAGTCTTCTGGCCGGAAGCCTCCAGCACCGTGGTGTTCATCATCATGGTGATCGTGCTGTTGCTGCGCCCGGCTGGGCTGTTCGGAAAAGAACCATGAAACGACAACTGCTTGCCTACCTGGTCGCCATCGTGGTGATCGCTGCGCTTCCCGATCTGGGCGCCTACCCGATCTTCATCATGAAGGTCATGTGCTATGCCTTGTTCGCCTGCGCCTTCAACCTGTTGCTGGGCTATACGGGCTTGTTGTCCTTCGGCCATGCCGCCTTTCTGGGGCTGGCGGGCTACGCTTGCGGCCAGGCCCTCAGCATCTGGGGCTGGTCGACCTTCAGCGGCCTGCTGTTCGGCACCGCCAGCGCTGCCTTGCTGGGCCTGATCTTCGGACTCCTGTCCATCCGGCGCAGCGGCATCTATTTCGCCATGATCACGCTGGCCCTGGCGCAGATGTTGTTCTTCTATTTTCTGCAGGCCCCCTTTACCGGCGGCGAAGACGGCCTGCAAGGCATCCCGCGCGGCAGCATCCTGGGGCTGGATCTCAGCCAGGACATCAATCTGTACTACGTCGTGATGGCGGTGTTCGTGTTCGGCTACGCGCTGATCTGGCGCACAGTGCATTCGCCCTTCGGCCAGGCGCTGAAGGCCATCCGCGAAAACGAAGCCCGCATGGTGTCCCTGGGCTATCACGTCGACCGCTTCAAGCTGCTGGCTTTCGTGCTGTCAGCCGCCTTGTCAGGGCTGGCAGGCGCCACCAAGTCCGTGATCTTTGTCTCCGCCACCCTGTCCGACGCCACCTGGCAGATGTCGGGCATGGTGATCCTGATGACCCTGATCGGCGGCATGGGCACGCTGACAGGCCCGGTGCTGGGCGCCGTCATCGTCGTAGCGCTGGAAAACAAGGTCGGCGACATCGGGCGCTTTTTGATGCAGGAAACCGGCATGGTCTGGTTCCGCATACTGGGCGAATCCGTCACGATCGTGATCGGCCTGATCTTCGTCATCTGCGTGCTGACCTTCCGCCGAGGCATCGTCGGCGAATGGCTGCACCGGCGACAATTGCTCAAGGCCAAGGGTTGATCACCGAAGAAAGCGCCGGCTGGGGCTATTGCAGACCGGCGCTTTTTCATACTCGGCCAAGCGGATCAAAGGCCGCCGCCCGATCCGTTCAGGCGACGGGCTGCGCGAATCAGCCTTTGACCAGGGGGCAGGCGCTTTCAGACAAGGGTACCGACACCAGATCCGCCGGCAGCGTCCTCAGGATCTTGTAGTAATCCCAGGGGCCTTTTGATTCCGCCGGTGTCTTGACCTGCACCAGATACATGTCGTGAGCCATCCAGCCGTCCTTGCGGACTTCGCCATTGTGCGCAAAGAAGTCTTCGACCGGCAATTCACGCATTTTTTCCGCTACCGCCTTGCCGTCCGTCGTCCCAGCCGCCTTGACCGCCTTCAGATAATGCAGCGTGGAGGAATACACGCTGGCCTGGACCATGCCAGGTTCACGTTGGGTCAGCTTTTCAAAGCGCGCGGAAAACTGGCGGCTGGCGTCGTCCCGGTCCCAATAGAACGGCGTGGTCGCCACCAGACCCTGGGCTTTTTCCAGCCCCAGGGCGTGGACATCGCTGATCACGATGCCCAAGGCCACCAGCTTCTGTCCGCCCTTGGTCAGGCCGAATTCGGCCGCCTGCTTGATGCTGTTGCTGGTATCGGACCCCGCATTGGCCAGGGCCACGGCCTGAGCATCTGATGACTGGGCCTGCAGCAGGAAAGAGGCGAAATCAGATGCACCCACCGGGTGGAAGACTTCGCCGACCACCTTGCCGCCGTTCTTGTCCACGACCTTGGTCAGGTCCGCGGCCAGTTGTTTGCCATAAGCGTAGTCAGCGCCCAGGATGAACCAGCGCTTGGCGCCTTCCTTGACCAGGCCGGTGGCAGTCCCCACCGATGAAGCATAGGTGTCGAAAGCCCAGTGAAAGCCCGTCGGCGAGCAGGCCTTGCCGGTCAGGGCGGCTGAAAACGGCCCGGACGCGATAGTGATCTTGCCTTTTTCCTGGGCCAGTCCCTGCACGGCAAGCGCCACGGCGGAATTAGTCAGATCGCCGATCATCTCGACATGATCCAGATCGAACCATTTACGGGCAACGGAGGTTGCAATGTCGGTCTTGTTCTGGTGATCGGCGGACAACACTTCGATCTTGCGGCCCAGCACCTCGCCGCCGAAGTCCTTGACCGCCATCTGGGCGGCTGTCACCGACGTCGCCCCTCCGAAATCCGAATACAGGCCGGACTGATCGTTCAGGATGCCAATGCGCAAGGGTTCGGCCGCACCGGCAAACTGGGGGATCGCCGCAGAAATCGCCAGGCACAGCAACAACTTCTTCATCTTCATGGAATGTCTCCGTTGATTATGCTTGTGTTGCAAAGCCCTGGCACGGAACGCAGACTACCGATGTTCCGGTGCGGGCTGCCTGTTGAGGTTATCGTCGCGCCCGCAGGCCTGTCAATGCGATTGAACCCTCAAGCGCCCCACCTCGCGGCTTGCAAGCCGCTCCGATTCGCCTGGCGTAGGACAGTCCGCAGGGACACTTGCTGCACCGCCCCACCTCGCGGCTTGCAAGCCGCTCCGATTCGCCTGGCGTAGGACAGTCCGCAGGGACACTTGCTGCACCGCCCCACCTCGCGGCTTGCAAGCCGCTCCGATTCGCCTGGCGTAGGACAGTCCGCAGGGACACTTGCTGCACCGCCCCACCTCGCGGCTTGCAAGCCGCTCCGATTCGCCTGGCGTAGGACAGTCCGCAGGGACTGTCCTACGTCCCGGCGAATCCCAGGTAGCTTTCGATGATTCGGGGGTGGCTGGCCAGCATGGCGGCCTCGCCGTGAAGCACGACGGACCCGGTTTCCAGCACATAGCCGGTATCGGCCACATGCAAGGCTGCCCGCGCATTCTGCTCGACCAGCAAAATGGAGACGCCGGTGCTGCGCAACTGGGCGATGGTCTGGAAGATTTCCCGCACGACACGAGGCGCCAGGCCCAGGCTGGGTTCGTCCAGCATCAGCAGAGCAGGTCGGGCCATCAGGGCGCGCCCGACCGCCAGCATCTGGCGCTCTCCCCCCGACAAGGTGCCTGCCGCCTGGGCGGCCCGCTCGCGCAGCCGCGGAAACAGCGCATAGACCTCGTCCAGCGTATCCTGCCAGCCACGCACGCCGGCCCGATACAGGCGGAATCCGCCCAGCAGCAGATTGTCGTGCACCGACATGCTGGCAAACAATTCACGCCGTTCGGGCACCAAGGTCAGGCCCAGCCCTACCCGCCGCTCGATTTCCCAATCCTGTATGGCCTGCCCCTGAAACAGGACCTGCCCCTGACTGTGGCCGCGTTGCGGCAGCGCCCCCATCAGGGCATTGAGCAGCGTGGATTTTCCGGCCCCATTGGCGCCGATCACCGTCACGATCTGGCCGCGCCCGACGGTCAGATCCAGGGGGTCCAGCGCAGCGACCTTGCCGTACTGCGCCGACAAGCCCTGAACCGAGAGGATGGTCTCTGGCGCCGACATCACGACGCCGCCTGCGGGTGCGCGGCAAGCGGGCTGCTGGCTGCTGTCGGGACCATGGCATCCCAGTCATCATCCAGGCCGCCCAGATAGGCCTCCAGCACGGCGGGATTGGTCTGGATATCAGCCGGCACGCCTTCCGCCAGCTGGGTGCCGAAATCCATGACCAGCAGATGGTCGGTCAAGCGCATGACGAAATCCATATCGTGTTCCACCAGCAACAGGCTCATGCCTTCGCGCCGCAACTGATCCAGCACCGCCGCCAGCGCCTGCTTTTCCTGATAACGCAGGCCAGCGGCCGGTTCGTCGAGCAGGAGCAAGACGGGATCGCCGCACAAGGCGCGGGCGATTTCCACGATGCGCTGGCGGCCCAGCGGCAAGCTGCCGGCAGCTTGATCCATGACGTCGCCCAGGCCGACCCGTTCCAATTGGCGGGCGGCTTCTTGCAGCAGCGAGGCCTCACTGGCCCGATCCAGCCGCAACGCAGCGGCAATCACTCCGGCCCGGCTGCGCAAATGCGCACCCAAGGCGACGTTGTCCAGTACCGTCATATCCGGCAACAGCTGCACATGCTGAAAGCTGCGCGCCAAACCCCGGCGGGCAATGTCATGCGCGGGCCGTCCATCGATGCGGTCACCCATGAAACGCACCTGACCGCTGCTGAGCGGCATCACGCCGCTGATCAGATTGAAAGTCGTGCTCTTGCCTGCGCCGTTGGGACCGATGAGCCCCATGATTTCCCCGGCCCGCAGTTGAAAACTGATGTCGTTCACCGCCACCAGCCCGCCGAACGTCTTGCGCACCCGATCGACGTCCAGGACGACCTCTCCGACCGGCGGCAAAGGCCGATGCGGCAGATCCGCCGCTGCGATCAGCCGTCGCCGATCCGGCGTCTCGACAGCAAACCGCCCGCCCAGCCATCGACCGATCCGGGCCAGTACCGGCCACAGGCCGTCGCGGGCATATTGCAGCACCAGAATCATCAGCACGCCGAATGCCAGCAGTTCCAGATTGACGCCGGCGCCGACCAGTTTGGGCAGCACGTTCTGCAGCTGATCCTTGAGGATCAGCACCGCCGCCGTGCCGGCGACCGCCCCCCAGACGCTGCCGGCGCCGCCTACCACCGCCATGAACAGATATTCGATGCCATAGCCCAGACCGAAGGGGCTGGGGCTGACGGCCCGCTGCATGTGCGCATACAGCCAGCCCGACACGCTGCCCAGCAAGGCGGCATAGACGAAGATCACCACCTTGTAGTGCGCCAGATCGACGCCGAAGGATTCCGCCATGGAACCGCTGCGCAAGGCCCGGATGGCGCGTCCAGCCCGGGAATCCAGCAGATTATGGGTGGCCCACAGGGCCAGCAGCAGGACCAGCCAGATCAATAGATACATGGACTCGCCGGCGGCCAGCGACCAGTCGCCCAGTGTCAGCGGCGGGATGCCCGCGATGCCGTCATAGCGCCCCAGAAAATCCAGATTGCCATACAGGTAATACAAAGCCAGACACCAGGCCAGGGTACACAAAGGCAGATAATGCCCGGACAGACGCAAGGTGATGACGCCCAGGCCATACGCCACCAGACAGGTCAACAGCAGGCCAGCCAGCAGCCCCAGCCAGGGCGACACCCCCATGGCAGTCGTCAACCAGGCGGTGGAATACGCCCCCAGCCCGACAAAGGCGGACTGCCCGAAAGACGTCAGCCCCCCCACCCCGGTCAGCAGCACCAGACCCAGGACCACCAGGCTGTACAACCCGATGTAATTCATCTGTGTGATCCAGAAGGCCGACACCCCCGGTATCCAGGGCAGCAGCGCCAGGACCAGCAGCGCCAGACCCCGTATCCAGAAACGATGCATGGGATCAGTCCTCCTCGTCCAGCTGTACGTTGCCGAACGAGCGCCACAACAATACCGGGATGATCAGCGTGAACACGATCGCTTCCTTGAAGGGACTGGCCCAGAAGGAAGAAAAGGCCTCCAGCACGCCGACGAACAGAGCGCCCGCAGCCGCGATGGGATAGCTGACCAGACCGCCGAAAATGGCGGCCACGAATCCTTTGAGGCCGATCAGAAAGCCGGTGTCGTAGTAAATGGTCGTGATGGCGGCGATCAACATGCCCGACAGCGCGCCAATGGCGGCAGCCAGGGTAAACGTCAGGCTGCCCGCCACTCGCGTGCTGATGCCGACCAGCCGGGCGCCCCGCCGATTGACGGCCGTCGCCCGCAGGGCGCGGCCATACAGAGTGCGGCCAAAAAACAGCCACAAGGCGGCGATCAGGACAGCGCACAGCCCCAGCACGGCAAAGGTTTGTGCCGTCCATTCCACCGGGCCGATCTGCACGCTGCCTTCGACCAGCGCCGGCGTGCGCCAGCCCTCGGCGCCGAAGAACAGCAGCCCCAGACCGGTCAGCGCAAAATGCACCGCCACGGAAATGATCAGCAGCACCAGCACGCTGGCCTGCTCCACCGGCTGGTACACCAGGCGATAGATCATGGGCCCCATGGGGATGACCAGGGCCAGAGCGAACAGCACCTGCACCAATAGAGGCGTCCCTTGTCCGGCTACCTGCGGCGCCACCGCCAACAGGATCAGCGGCAAAACCAAGGCCCAGACCAGGGTGCGGCCATAGCCGCGCCACTGATGGGTGCGCCAGGCCGAGAGGGCCTCGGCCACACAGACGAGACCGCCCAGCAGCACCAGCAGATAGGCGGTGCCGGGCACCCGGCCATTGGCCAGAAAGGCCAGCGACAGCGCACCGAACGTGACGAACTCACCTTGCGGAATCAGGATTACCCGGGTCACCAGGAACACCAGCACCAGCGCCAGGCCCAGCAAGGCGTAGATGGCGCCGTTCAGGATACCGTCCTGCAGCAGAATCAGGGCAATCGTCAGATCCACGAACGCCCCGCCTGAACTGCCCGATCACCGCGGTGTACCGACACGCTCACAGATCCGGTTGATAAGTCCATTTGCCGTCGACCACTTTGACCATCACCCGGCCGCGCACATCCAGGCCGGCATGCTCGGTCGGACTCATGGTGAAAATCCCTTGGGACGCCGGCAGTTCCTTGACCTGTTCCAGCGCATCGCGCAGCGCCGAACGGAATGCCGCCGTACCCGGCTTGGCTCCGGTCTTCAGCGCGCGCGGAATCGCATCGTTGATCAGCTGACCGGCATCCCACATATGGCCGCCAAAGGTATTGGTGGTCCCGGCCCCATACTTGGCCTCGTAGGCATGCACATACACCAGGGCGCTCTGTTTGACCGGATTGCTGTCGGGCAACTGTGCTGCGACCAGCAGAGGGCCGGCCGGCAGGATCATGCCTTCGCAGGCCTTGCCGCAGACCCGCAGCACATCATTGTTGGCGGCGCCATGGGTTTGATAGATCTGCCCCTTGTAGCCACGCTCGACCAGTTCGCGCTGCGGCAAGGCCACTGGCGTACCCGATGCGGCGATCAGGATGCCGTCCGGCTTGGACGCCAGCAATTTCAGCACCTGCCCCGTCACGCTGGTGTCGGGACGGGCAAAGCGTTCCGCCGCCACGACCTTGATGCCTTTGGCCTCGGCGGCAGCCTTCATTTCCTGCAGCCAACCATCGCCATACGCATCGCTGAAACCGATGAACCCCAGCGTCTTGACTTGCTGCTTGACCATGGCGTCAGCCAGGGCGCCGGCCATCAGCGCATCATTTTGCGGGGTCTTGAACACCCATTTGCGCGGACCGTCCACCGGCTCGACCAGCTTGGCATTAGCGGCCACGCTGATCATGGGCGTGCCGGTTTCAGCCGCCACATCGGACATGGCCAGCGACGCCGGTGTCACCGAGGTCCCCAGCACCACGTCCACATGATCGTCCGCCGTGAACTTGCGGATATTCTTCACCGCCTGCGTGGTGTCCGTGGCATCGTCCAGGATGATGTACTGGACCTGTTCGCCGCCGATCTGCGTCGGCAGCAGCGCGACGGTATCGCGCTCCGGAATCCCCAGGGAAGCCGCCGGCCCGGTGGCCGACACGGTCACGCCGACCTTGATCTGGGCGTTGGCCGCCAGCGGCAAGACAGCCAGCAGGGCGGCTGCCCCTAAAGTCAGCCGAAAGGAACGGGCGAATGTCATGGTTGTCTCCGTGTAATGTAAGTGCTGTACCTGGGCCTTCAGGCAGGTCGTTTGTGCAATTCCTGGTGATAAACCAGCCCGTTTTCAGCATGAATCATAACTGGGCGTCATATTATCGCAGGCGAACGCAATTTGCTGCTGATCACCAGCGGAAATAATGAGTCACCGCCAAAATGAAACCCGGCATGACAAGCCAGGGACAGAGGCGGAAAAGTCGTTTAAGATAGGCAAGTTACTGATTTAGAGACTGAATGCTGGTTTTCTGTGGACAAGGTCATACGCACCGACGCCCAATGGCGTGAACAGCTGACGCCGGACGAATTCGCCGTCACACGCCTGAAACATACCGAACGTCCGTTCACCGGCCGCTATTGGGATCACAACCAGGCCGGCACCTACGTTTGCGTATGCTGCGGCACACCGCTGTTCGTTTCCGACACCAAATTCGATGCCGGCTGCGGCTGGCCCAGCTACTTTGCGCCGATCAGCCCGGACTGCATCCGCGAAGAACGCGACACCAGCCACGGCATGGTTCGCATCGAAACCCTGTGCGCCGCCTGCGGCGCACATCTGGGGCACGTTTTCCCCGACGGCCCCGCGCCGACCGGCATGCGCTACTGCATCAACTCCCTTTCACTGACATTCACTCCGGCCGAATGAAAAAATTTCTTTTCGACCTTTTCCCACTGATCCTGTTTTTTGTGGCCTTCCGCTTTGCCGACATCTATGTCGCCACAGGCGTAGCCATGGCAGCGGCCATCGCCCAGATCGTCTGGCTGCGGCTGGCACACCGCGCCATCGAAGGCACGCACTGGATCAATCTGACCGTCATCGTGGTGTTCGGCGGCGCGACGCTGCTGCTGCATGACGACACCTTCATCAAATGGAAGCCTACGGTGCTGTACTGGCTGTTCGCCGTGATTCTGCTGGGCGCGCGCCTGTTCACCGGCCGCAACCTGATGCGTCGCCTGATGGGCGAAAAAATCGCCCTGCCCGACCGCGCCTGGAGTCGCTTGAATGACAGCTGGGCCGGATTTTTTGTCGCCTCCGGGGCGCTGAATCTGTATGTTGCGTTTTCCGGCCGTTTTACCGAATCGCAATGGGTCAACTTCAAAGTCTTCGGCCTGATGATCCTGCTGCTGCTGTTTGTCGTCGTGCAGTCCGTATGGCTGGGGCGGCATATCCAGGCGGATGCTCCGTCCGACGCTGCGCCTGCCAAACCCACAGACCCTTCATGACGCCCGCATCGAATTCCGTCTCGGCGCACGATCTGCGCCAGCTGCTGCTGGAACGGCTGCAGCAACTGGCGCCGGATGCGCTGGATTTGATCGACGAATCCCACCTGCACGCCGGACACGCAGGCGCTCAAGGTGGCGCACGGCACTTTCGGCTCCGAATCGTGTCCAAACGGTTCGAGGGGCTGGGAACCCTGGCACGCCATCGCCTTGTGTATGATTGCGTGCGAGATCTGATGCCCCACCCGATTCACGCATTGGCCATCGAGGCCAGCATTTCCCCCAACCAAGGACTTTCATGAAACGTATTGCTGTTGTGGCCCTGGCCTGCTCTCTGGCTCTGCCGGTCTATGCCAAGGACCTCGTCACGGTCAACGGCCAGGGGATCTCCCAAGCCAAATTCGACCAGTTCGTCAGCCTGCTCGTCAGCCAGGGCGCCCAGGATTCGCCGCAGCTGCGCGATCAGGTCAAACAGGAAATGATCAACCGCCTGGTCGCCGTCCAGGCTGCCGAAAAGGCCGGCCTGCAAAAAGATCCCGCCGTTCAGCAGGAAACCGAACTGGCCTCGCAAAGCATCCTGGTGCGTGCGCTGATGGCCAAATACCTGAAGGACAACCCCGTCACCGAAGCGGATCTGAAAAAAGAATACGACACGATCAAGACCGAGCAGGGTGATCGCAAGGAATACAAGCTGCGCCACATCCTGGTCAAGGAAGAAGACCAGGCCAAAGCACTGATCAAGTCGATCAAGGCCAAAAAGACCAGCTTCGAAGCCGCCGCGAAAAAAGACTCCATCGACACCGGCAGCGGCAAGAATGGCGGCGAACTGGGCTGGGGCCCGACCAGCAACTACGTGCCTGAATTCGCCAAGGCCGTGGAAAGCATGAAGAAAGGCCAGATCAGCAGCGAACCCGTCCAGACCCAATTCGGCTGGCACGTCATCCAGGTCGAAGACGAGCGCCCTGTCGCCTTCCCTTCCTTTGACGAAGCCAAGCCCCAACTGGAAGAAATGATGCGCCAGCAGGCCCTGTCCACCTATCAGAAAGGCCTGATGAAAGACGCCAAGGTCGTGGACAACAGCGCAGCGAAATAAGCGCCACTGCCATCGGCTTGCAAGACAAAGCGGCTTTCCTTTCCGGAAAGCCGCTTTTTTATGTCCGAATTCAGACCGGCACAGGCGGCGGCCGCCCCGGCAAGGGGATCAATCCCCCAGCAACGCCAGCAGACCGGCCTCATCCAGAACCGCGACACCCAGTTCTTCCGCCTTGGCCAGTTTGCTGCCGGCTTCCGCACCGGCGACCACCCAAGCGGTCTTGCGCGATACCGAAGCGCTGACCTTGCCGCCTGCCGCCAGGACGCGGCGCGTAGCCTCGTCGCGCGTCAGGGTGGGCAGCGTGCCGGTCAGCACCAGCGTCTTTCCCGCCAGCGGTTTTTCACCTGCCGGAGCTGCTTCAGGCTGTGGCTCGACCCCGGCAGCCTGCAGCGCGGCGACGACTTCCCGATTATGCGATTCGGCAAAGAAGCGCCGGATGGAGGCGGCCACGACGGGACCGACGTCCGGCACCTGCAACAACGCGTCCTCGGAGGCGTCCATGATGGCCTGCATGGACCCGAAATGACGTGCCACGTCCCGCGCCGTCGTGTCGCCCACATGGCGGATGCCCAGGGCGTACAGCAGCCGCGACAGCGGCGGACGACGGCTCTGGGCAATGGCCTGGACCAGATTCTGCGCAGACTTCTGCCCCATGCGCGGATATGTGGACAATTCCAGTTCACTGAGACCGTACAGATCCGCCAAAGTCTGGACGCGGCCGCCATCGACCAGTTGTTCGATCAACTTATCGCCCAGGCCATCGATATCCAGGGCCTTGCGGCTGGCTGCATGCCACAGCGTCTGTTTGCGCTGCGCAGGGCAGAACAGCCCGCCTGTGCAGCGGGTGATGGCCTCGCCTTCCAGCCGCTCAATGGCCGAGCCGCAAACCGGACAGACTGGGCAGACAGCCAGCAAATCAAAGGGCAGTGCGTCGGCGGGCCGCAGGTCCAGCACGGGGCCAACGACTTCGGGGATGACGTCGCCGGCGCGGCGCACGATCACGGTATCGCCGATGCGCACGTCCTTGCGATGGATTTCGTCCTCGTTGTGCAAGGTCGCATTCGTCACCGTCACGCCGCCCACGAACACCGGCTGCAGGCGCGCCACGGGGGTCAATGCCCCGGTACGCCCCACCTGGACGTCGATGCCGACCAGCCGGGTGGTTTCTTCTTGGGCCGGAAATTTATGCGCAATGGCAAAGCGCGGCGCCCGCGCCACAAACCCCAGGACCTCCTGCGCCCGCAGGTCATTGACCTTGTAGACCACGCCGTCGATGTCGTAGGGCAGGTCCGGTCGCGCCGCGCCGACCGCCGCATAGAAACGCAGCAGCGCCGCCGCTCCCCGGCAGCGCTGTCGCCCGGGACTGACGGCAAAACCGAACCCCGCCAGCCAGTCCAGCATGGCGGCATGGGTCGCCTGCGGCTGCAGATCATGCCCGGCGGCATCCTGTATCTGGCCCCAGCCGTATGCGTAAAAACGCAGCGGCCGCAGCGCCGTTACCTGCGGATCCAGCTGGCGCAGACTGCCGGCCGCCGCATTGCGCGGATTGACGAAAGGCTTTTCCCGCCGGGACAACTGCTGTTCATTCAGGCGGGCGAAATCCGCCCGCGCCATCAGGACTTCGCCGCGCACTTCCAGCACAGCGGGCGCGTCATCCCCGCGCAGGCGCAGCGGAACGGAACGCAAGGTGCGGATGTTGGCGGTGATGTCCTCGCCTTCGGCGCCATCGCCCCGGGTCGCCGCCTGCACCAGGCGGCCCTGCTCGTAGCGCAGGCTGACCGCCAGGCCGTCGAATTTGTATTCCGCCACATAGTCCACACCCGGCGCAGGCGGAGCAGCCGCAAACAGTTCGCTCTGTCCGCCCTCGGCCTGATCCGGCTGCCCGACCGAGGCCATCAACCCGGACTCCACCAGAATCGCCGTCACCCGTTCATCAAAAGCCTGGATGTCCTGGTCTTCAAAGGCATTGCCCAGGGACAGCATGCGTACCGCATGACGCACCGGCGCGAAATGCCCCGCAGGCGCAGCGCCGACCCGCTGGGTCGGCGAATCCGGCGTCACCCAATCCGGGTGTTCTTGTTCGATGGCCTGCAGATCCGCCATCATCCGGTCGTACTGCGCATCCGACACGGAGGGATCATCCAGGACGTAATAACGGTGATTATGGGCCTCGATATCCGCCCGCAAGGCCAGCAAGCGCTGGCGCAAGGGGATGTCGGTCACGAAAACACCCGGGCCGTGCGTTCGGTGCCTGCCAGAAAACCCGCCTGATCCAGCTGGTCATACAAAGCGCTGATCTGCTTGTCGATCGCGGGCGCCGAGGCATCCTGAAACGTGCGCCCCTGATCGTCGAGCACATGGGCTTCGAGACGCTGGGCCAGATCGCGCCCCACGGCGACCATGCGGCTGAAGGCCTGGTCGTCCGGAATGCTGTTGGGCACATCCAGGATCAGATCAGCCCGATGCGCCTGATCGCCCGCAGCCTGATCAACCTGCAGCACGAAACGCGGCAGGCCGTTTTCAGCCATCCAGGCCCACTGCCCGCGCGCCTGCACAAAACCGGCTTCGGCAGCGGCTTCGGTGATGGCCGCCGCCGCACGCGGGGCGGCCAGCTGCAGAATCAGGCCGACCTGGGCATCCATGGCGGCGCAGCGGGCATCCAGTTCAGCCGCCTGCGCCAGGACGACGTCCTGTTCCGGCGCTTCGATCTGGCCATCAAAACGTTCCGCCAGATTCTGGGCCAGCGTCCAGAGGTTCGACCATTCGATGGCCGTCAGAGCGCCGCCCCGATTGGCCATCACCACGGCCAGCTGCAGCGACACATAGGACTCGTCCGCCCGCAACCGGGTACGATGGCCGCCGCCCTCGCGCTCGGCAAAGACGCGCACCGGCTTTTTCCCCACCCGCGCGATGGATTGCACCGCCTCGGCCAGGGCTTCGCCCGCAGCCGGATGCACCAGGGCGATATCGATGACGGCCTCACAGGTCGGATCGATCTCGGCGGATTCGTCTGCGCCGGCGGCACGATCAGATTCCCAGAGACCCGGTTCACGCCGGGGCAGGACCCCCTGCATGAGCACATCCTGCTCGGATTCCGGCAGCGTCGCCCGCATGCTGCGCCGCGCCCGCCATTCCTGCCAACCGTTGTACAGCAGGACGACGACGATCAAGGCCGCCCCGATTGAAATCAGCAAAATCTGCAAATCGCTCATAAAGACCTCGTTACCCTGTTCAGACCGCCTCGGCGACCCATTGCAAGGCTGAATCCATATCCACCGCCACGATCCGCGACACGCCTTGTTCCTGCATCGTCACCCCGACCAGCTGCCGCGCCATCTGCATGGCGATTTTATTATGTGAAATGAAAAGGAACTGTGTCTGATCGCTCATGCCGCGCACCAGATTGGCATAGCGTTCCGTATTGGCGTCATCCAGCGGCGCATCAACCTCGTCGAGCAGGCAGAACGGCGCCGGATTGAGCTTGAACAGCGCGAACACCAGCGCCGTCGCCGTCAGGGCTTTTTCTCCCCCGGACAGCAGGTGGATCGTACTGTTGCGCTTACCGGGCGGCTGCGCCATGACCTGCACGCCCGCATCCAGGATTTCATCGCCCGTCATGGTCAGCCGAGCCTCGCCGCCCCCGAACAGCTGCGGAAACAGCTGGCCGAAATGCTGATTCACCAGTTGGAAAGTCTGGGACAACAATTCGCGGGTTTCCCGATCGATCTTGCGAATCGCATTTTCCAGGGTCTCAATGGCCAGCATCAGATCCGCCCGCTGGGTATCCAGAAACCCCTTGCGGTCGCTGGCGGCAGATAATTCATCCAGCGCCGCCAGATTGACGGCGCCCAGAGATTCTATCCGCCGCGAAATCCGCTGGACCTCGGATTGCAGCCAGTCCAGCCGCTGCCATTGCGGCGACTGTTCAGCCAGGTGGCGCTGCAGCGCCGCGCGATCAACCTGCCGGGCATCGAGTTGTTCGGCGTACTGTTCCACCGACAGGCGCGACGCCTGTTCTTTCAATTGCAATTCGGTGATGCGCGCCCGCAAAGGGTCCAGCGCGCGTTCCCGCGTCAGGCGGCCCTCGTCGGCATCCCGCAAGGCGGCCGCCGCCTGATCCTGCAGCTGGCGCGCCTGGCGCAAGGCCTCTTCGCATCCCGCCTGCGATTCCAACGCGGCCTGCAGGCCCGTCTGGGCAACGGACTCATCCAATTCGAACAACTCGCCCTGCAAGGACTCGAGTTCGGCGCCGGATCGGCGAGCCTGATCTGAGGCCAGTTGCAAGGTGCGATGCAGCTCATCCAGGCGATGGCGCAAAGAGCGCACGGCATAATCGGCTTCCTGGGCGGCGCGTTCCTGATCACGCCCTTGCTGGCGGCCCTGCTCGGCCTGATCGGCTAACGCCTCGATCCGCAGATCCAGATCCGCCTGATGTTCCTGCTGTTCGGCCAGTACGGCGTCCAGCGACTCAAAGCGCGCTTCGGCTTCGTCGCGCCGACCGGCCAGTTCCGCCTGTTGCGCGGCGATTTCCTGCAGATCGCGGTCCAGGCGGCTGGTCTGCTCTTCCGAGCGGGCCATCTGCTGGCTGATCTGGTGATGCTGCAGCCTGGCCTCGTGCTGCGCCTGCATGCGTTCTGCAATCTGCACGCGCGCCGGCTGCAGCGCCTGTTCCAATGCGCGGCGTTCGGCATCGGCCTGTGCATGCGCATCCAGCGCCTGATCGGCGATCAACTGGGCAGCCCGGATTTCGCGGGCTAGATTGTCAATCTGCTGCTGGCGGGCCAGCAGCCCGGCTTGTTCGGAATCTGCAGCGTAAAAACGGATGCTGCAGGCATCGACCCGATGTCCGGCCCGCACCACCCACAGGCCTGCGGGCGGTAATTCATCGCGGCGCGACAGGGCCTGGCCCAGGTCTTCCGACACATAGACCCCCTGCAGCCAGCTGGCCAGCAAAGGCTTCAAGGCCGCATCCCGCGCCTGCACCCGATCCAGCAAAGGGGCGGCGCCTGCTGGCGCCGCGACCGCCGCCGGCGCCTGGGCGGGCGCCTGGTAGAAGGCCAATCGGGCGGGCGGGGCATCCTGCACAAACGCCTGTACGTGATCCAGCGTGCGTAAGCCCAGCGCATTCATCCGCTCGTGCAAGACGGCTTCCAGCGCAGTTTCCCAACCGGCATCCACGTGCAGCTGCTGCCACAGACGACCCAGGCGCTGTAGTTCCTGGCGCTGCAGCCAGGGTTCCAAGGCGTCCTCGGATTGAATTTTTTCCTGCAGAGCGACCAAGGCCTGGCGACGGGCATCCAGGCGTTCCAGATCCAGCCGCGCCGATTGGCTGGCCTGCTGCGTCTGCGCCAACGCGTCTTCCAGCTCTGGCTGTCGGGATTCCAGTTCCAGCAAGCGGGCCTGGGCTTCTTCGAGGCGCGATTCCGCCACCTTGCATTCCCCCGCCCAACGCTGCAGCTCGGCCGGATCGGGCGCCCCCAGCGCCTGGCGTTCATCCTGCAGACGCTGACGGCGCTCGTCCAGGCTGCGCCACTGCTGATCGGCTTCACGCTGCGACTGGGCCGCCAGCGCCAGGTCCTGTTCCGTGCGCGACAGGCCGCGCCGCCATTCGTCACGCTGCAGATTCAAGGTCCGCAGCTGCGCATCCAGTTCAGGCAGGCCGTCCTGGGCCGACTGCGCCTGCACGGCCAGTATTTCGGCCCGCGCCAAGGCTTCGTCGATCTGTTCCTGGATGTCTTCGATGGCGCCCTGGCTATGGGTTTGCTGATCGCCCCATTCCTGCATCTGGGACTGCAGCTGCGTGCGCCGCGCCTGTAAACGATGGCGGGAATCCACCACATGCCGGATCTCGGCTTCCAGGCGGCTGACCTGAGCGCCGGCCTCGAACAGCCGCCCCTGCGCCTGATGCACCGCCTCGCCCGCGGAAAAATGCCCCTCGCGGCGGGACTCCAGATCGGTTTCCAGTGCCCGCAGACCCGCCACGGCCGATTCCAGTTCTGCCTGGGCGCGCTCGGTATCCACCGCCAAGGTCTGACGGCTTTCACGCGCGGCCTGCTCTCGCAGCAACCACAAAGCATGCTGTTTGAGTTCGCCATCGTCTTGCAGCGCCCGGTAATCCGCCGCCACCCGAGCCTGGGATTCCAGTTTTTCCAGCTGCGCAGCCAATTCGCGCAGGATATCGTCCAGGCGCGTCAGATTTTCGCGCGTGTCCTGCAGCCGGTTTTCGGTTTCCCGGCGGCGTTCCTTGTAGCGGGACACCCCGGCGGCTTCTTCCAGATAGACGCGCAGTTCTTCAGGGCGGGCTTCGATCAGGCGGTTGATCATGCCCTGGCCGATGATGGCGTACCCGCGCGTACCCAGGCCGGTCCCCAGGAAGATATCGTGGATATCACGCCTGCGCACCGCCTGATTATTGATGAAATAGCTGCTGGCGCCGTCGCGCGTCAACACGCGGCGCACCGCGATTTCCGCAAAGGCGGACCATTGACCGGCCGCCCTGCCCTGGCTGTTGTCGAAAACCAGTTCAACCGATGCGCGGGCGGCGGGCTTGCGCTGGCCGGATCCATTGAAGATCACGTCCTGCATCGACGCGCCGCGCAATTCCGAGGCCTTGGTTTCCCCCAGCACCCAGCGCACGGCATCGATGATGTTGGACTTGCCACAGCCGTTGGGACCCACCACGCCGACCAGTTCACTGGGCGTGGGAATCACGGTCGGATCCACGAAGGACTTGAATCCGGCAAGTTTTATCTGCGTGAGGCGCACGGAAGTCTGGTGGGCAAAATTCAAGCGAATCGCAACAGCGTATGATAACGCACCGGGATAAGACCTTATCCGCCCTGCCAGGGCAAACCTGGCCCGACCTCGCCCCAGTAACCCGCTATACTGCAACTCCATTTTACAGTCGCGCACTGCGGTGCCGGCCCGTCATCAACCACTTCGGGGTCTGCGATTGAACAAGGGCTTTTTCATGGTCATGGCCGCGCAGGCGCTGTCGTCTATCGCGGACAACGCCTTGCTGATTGCAGCCATCGGCCTGATCGCCGATCTCAGCGGCCCGGATTGGATGGCCCCCATGATGAAATGGTGGTTCGCCCTGGCCTACGTCGTGCTGGCTGCCTTCGTCGGCGCCTTTGCCGATTCCTTCCCCAAGGGCCGGGTCATGTTCGCCACCAATGCGCTCAAGACCTGTGGCTGTCTGCTGATGTTCAGCTATGGGGCCTTCGGGCTCAGCCACGGCCATCAACTGATGCTGATCTTCGTGGCCTACACCATTGTCGGCGTCGGGGCAGCCGCGTATTCCCCCGCCAAATACGGCATCGTCACGGAAATGCTGGCCCCTGAAATGCTGGTCAAGGGCAATAGCTGGATCGAGGGTCTGACCGTGCTATCGGTCATCGTCGGCACTGTCCTGGGCGGCGCGCTGATCAGCCCGGCCATATCGGCCTGGCTGATGTCCTTTCAGTGGGTGGACAGCCTGGCCGACAATACCGCGCAATGCGCCATCCTGATGATCGGGCTGGTCTATATCGCGGCCGCCATCTGCAATCTGCTGATCCCGGACACCCACGCCTACTACCCGCGCCAGCAGACCCGCCCGGCCGCCCTGATCCGCAATTTCTCCGCCTATGTGCGCATTCTCTGGTCGGATAAGCTCGGCCAGATCTCCCTGGCGGTCACCACGCTGTTCTGGGGGGCCGGCGCCACGCTGCAGTTCATCGTCATTGAATGGGGCGCCCAGCACCTGGGCTACCGCCTGGACCAGGCATCCGTCCTGATGGGCGTGGCGGCCTTCGGCACGGTCATCGGCGCCATGCTGGCCGGGCGTGTGCCGCTGCGCCGCGCCCTGTCGGTGCTGCCTGTCGGGGTGGTGATGGGCCTGATCGTGCTGCTGATGCCCCTGGTCTACAAGCCCTTTGCCGTCTACTGCCTGCTGCTGCTGATCGGCGGCCTGTCGGGCTACTTCGTGGTTCCCATGAACGCGCTGTTGCAGCATCGGGGCCATGTCCTGTTATCGGCAGGCCATTCGATCGCCGTCCAGAATTTCAATGAGCAACTGAACATCCTGCTGATGCTGGCGATCTACAGCCTGATGCTGTGGATGGGCCTGCCCATCAACATCGTCATCGCCCTCTTCGGCATCCTGGTCGCCAGCCTGATGCTGGTCTTCATCCAGTGGAACCGCCTGAATCACCGGGCCCACCCTGAACTGGAAAGTCAGATCGGGCAGACGGGGCATGGCACGGCGCTTCATTGAACGCCTGCGACAGCGCATGCAGGTGTTCCCGTAGCGCCGGATAGAGCGCGCGATACACGGTAAAACCCTTCTGCATGCCCGATCGCATGTCGGGATCGACACCATCCTGCGTCAGAGGCCGGCAGATGCGCACGATGTCGGCAACCGATGCATACATGCCCGTACCGAGCCCAGCCACCAGGGCGGCGCCAAATGCAGCGCCCTCGGCAGCCCCTTGGGTCGTCACCACATCGCAATCAAACAGGCTGGCCTGCATCTGCCGCCACAGCGGCGAACGGGCGCCGCCGCCAGAGGCCTTCAAGGCATGGGTCTTCTGACCCGCCTGCGGCATGAGCGTGAAAATATCGTACAAGGCGTAGGTGATGCCTTCCATGACGGCGCGCACGATATCGGCCGGCCGATGCAAGGATGTCAGGCCGATGAAACCGCCACGCAGTTCAGGGTCCGCATAAGGCGCTCGCTCGCCATTCAGATAAGGCAGGAAAATCAAGCCGCGGCTGCCCGCCGTGCTGTGCGCCGCGATGCCGGCCATTTCATCGTAGGTCCAGTGATCATCATCGGAAAAACCACGCAGCAAGCGCTGCGCCCAGCTCATGGCAAAACCGGCATTCAACGTCACGCCCATGGCATGCCACTTTCCAGGCAACACATGGCAGAATACCTGCAGCCGGTGGGCAGGGTCGTCCAGCGGCTGGTCCAGAGAACATGCCACAATGCCG
The DNA here is from genome assembly GCF_034675905.1 of Castellaniella sp. GTDB lineage: Bacteria > Pseudomonadota > Gammaproteobacteria > Burkholderiales > Burkholderiaceae_B > Castellaniella. The sequence goes on from NZ_JAUCCV010000002.1 coordinate 440,033, forward strand.
CCCGTCCCGATGATGGTCTGAATCTCGCCCGGGTCCAGCACCCCCGACCCCAATGTCTGGATGATGCTGTCGCCGCCACCGCCCACCACGGGAATACCCGCCGTCAGGCCGAATAGTTTCGCCCCTCGCGCACTGACGCGTCCGGTGACCTCCGGGGACTCATGGCAGGATGGAAACAAGGCTGGATCAATATCCAGTTTTTCCATGAGCACCGTGCTCCAGACCCGCCGGCGAACATCGAACAACCCCGTGCCAGAGGCATCCGACACCTCGGTCGCAATTTCTCCGGTCAGGACCAGGCGCAAATAGTCCTTGGGGTTGAGCGCATGACGCAAACGGCTGAACAGGGCAGGCTCATGGCGCCGCATCCAGGCGATCTTGCCACCGGTATAGCCAGGCAGCATGCCATTGCCTGTATGACCGTGCAGCGCCTGCGCGCCACCCGCCTGCGCCACCAATTGCGCACATTCTTCACCATTGCGCTGATCGTTCCATAACAAGGCGGGCCGCAGCACCTGCCCTGCAGCATCCACCGGCGTCAGGCCATGCATCTGCCCCGTCAGACCAATCGCCGTCACCTGAACCGAGCGATGGGCCGCCAGCAGCCGCTGCACGGCTGTCTGCGCGCCGTTGACCCACAAAGCCGGGTCCTGCTCCACCCAGCCGGGACGCAACTGGACCAGACCGTAGGCGACCGTCTCGCTACCGATCAGCACCCCATCCGCAGACAGCAGCAAGGCTTTACAGGCCGATGTGCCGATATCAATCCCCAGTACGGCCTGTTGCATAGGACGCTTCCTTCAGCGAAGAATCAGGAAAATTACCGATCAGACCCCATAAGGGATCCAGATGTTTTTGACCTGCACGGCATGACGCAGATAGTCACGGCCCTGGCCCTGACGGGGATCGAGCCAATCCCGTGTGCGCCCGCCGTTCACCCAGCTGGCCTTCAGGTTTCCGGCAGAGGCTCGTTCCACCATCGCGCTGCCTTCGGCCGACCCGACATACCAGATCGCTGCCACTTCGGCATGGTCCGCCAGGGTTCTGGCGAGCGTATCGCCGTCGCCCGTCACCAGATTCACGACCCCGGCCGGCACATCCGAAGTATCCAGCACTTGGTAAAAATCGCCGGCAATCAAGGGATGACGCGCCGAAGGCACAACGACCACCCGATTGCCCATGGCAACGGCGGGCAGTACCAAAGACACCAGTGACAACAAGGGCGATTCCTGCGGGCAGATCATGCCCATCACGCCAAACGCTTCATTCATCGCCAGGGTGACATGGCGTGACTGCGTCGCATGGACGGCTCCGTCGAACTTATCCGTCTGGGCGGCATAGTAGAAAATACGGCGCACGGCGGCCTGGACTTCTGCCGCTGCCTGGTCTGGCGATCCGCCCGCGCTTTTCACCAGCGCCTGGGCGAAATCATCCGCCCGCGCCGCCAGATTTTCGCCCAGGTAATACAGAATCTGCGCCCGCAGCGGCGCTGCCATCGCGGACCAGCCGCCCGCCCGCGCCGCGGCTTCGACCGCATTACGAATATCCTTGCGATTGCCGATGCCAGCTTGGCCGATCACCTGGCCCTGGGGACCCAGCACGGAATAGCTGTGGCCGCCATCCGGTCGCGCCTGTTTGCCATTGATATAGTGCTTCATCGTGCGGTCAACGCCCGCCTGCGGCGGCGAAGCCTGGCCGGCGGGGCCGGTCGCCAGCACTAGAGCGTGCTCCGCCCCTGCGGCCGCGCTCGCCTTCATCCAATCCGCACACAGGTATTCGTACAAACCTTCGCGCGCGCCTTCCCGGCCGAAACCGCTCTCGCGATAGCCCCCGAATCCCGCCCCGGCATCCAGCAAATTGGTGCAATTGACCCAGACGACACCCGCCTTGACACGCGCGGCGGCATCCAGCGCCACATTGATGTTTTCCGACCAGACCGACGCCGCCAGTCCGTAGCGCGTGTTATTGGCCAGCAGCACCGCTTCATCCGGCGTACGGAACGTTGCCGCCGCCGCAATCGGCCCGAAGATTTCTTCCTGGCAGACCGTGGAAGACTGATCGACTTCCGTAAAAAACCCGGGCGCCATGAAGTTGCCCTTTTCCGGCAGTGGTCCGGCCTTCTGCCACAGCTCGCCGCCTTCGGCGACCCCCTTGCTGACCAGATCCGCGATCCGCCGCAGCTGGGCGGCAGACACGATGGCGCCCACATCCGTGGATTTGTCCAACGGGTCACCCACATGCAGCGATTCCAGCCGCTGACGCAAGCGCTGATAAAAGTGGCCGGCGATTCCTTCCTGGATCAACAGGCGAGACCCCGCGCAGCAGACCTCTCCCTGATTGAACCAGATGGCATCCACAACCCCCTCGACAGCCGCATCGAGATCGGCATCCTCAAACACGATGAAGGGCGACTTGCCCCCCAGTTCCAGGGACAATTTCTTACCGGAGCCGGCAATCTGTTCCCGGATCATCCGCCCGACGCGCGTGGACCCCGTAAAGGCGACCTTATCCACGCCCTCATGACCGCACAGGGCAGCGCCTGTCCCGCCGTCGCCCTGGACAATGTTGACCACCCCTGCCGGCAGGCCGACTTCGTGGCAGATTTCGGCAAAGGCCACGGCGGTCAGCGGAGTCAGATCGGCTGGCTTCAGAACCACCGTATTGCCGGCGGCCAGCGCCGGCGCGATCTTCCAGGCCAGCATCAGCAGCGGGAAATTCCAGGGAATCACCTGCCCGCAGACGCCCACGGGCGAGTAACCTGGGAATTCATCGTCCATCACCGCCGCCCAGCCGGCATGATGGTAGAAATGCCGGGCAGCCAGCGGGATATCCAGATCCCGCGTTTCCCGAATCGGCTTGCCATTGTCCATGGTTTCCAGCACGGCCAGAAAGCGGCTGCGTTTCTGGATATGCCGTGCAATGGCGTACAGATACAAGGAACGCTCGTGTCCGGACAGACGCGACCAGGCGCCGAACGCCGTGCGTGCCGCCTGCACTGCCTGATCGACATCCTCGGCAGAGCCGCTGGTGATCGTGGCGAGTTCTTCTTCGGTTGCGGGATTAAGAACGGGAATCAGCGTCCGGTCTTCCGGCGCCACGAAACGACCGCCGATAAAATGGCCGAACCGGCGGCCATGCTGTTCCAGCCACTGCACGACCTCTGCGTTGCTCTCGGGGGAAGGTCCGTATTCCATGGTGCGCAAGATTTCCTTGATGGGGTGCATGTCATGACTCCTTATGCAACAGCGTGCCGGTGGACCGCCGAATAGCAGCCGGTGACGAAATGCTCCAGCTGCCGCTCGATATCGCCCAGCATGGAACTCGCGCCGATCCGAAACAGGCTGGGGTCCAACCAGCTATTGCCCAATTCTTCTTTCATCAGCGTCAGCCAGTTCAAAGCATCCTTGGCCGAGCGCAGACCGCCGGCAGGCTTGAAACCTACCTGCATGCCGGTCCGCCCGCCATAATCGCGGATGGCCCGCAACATGGTCAGGCTGACCGGCAGGGTGGCGTTGACCGGCTCCTTGCCCGTCGAGGTCTTGATGAAATCGCTGCCGGCCTGCATGGCGACCATCGATGCCCGGTAGACGTTGCTCAGGGTGCCCAGTTCGCCGGTCGCCAGGATAGTCTTCATGTGCGCCGTGCCGCATGCCTCGCGCATACTGGCGACTTCCTCATAGAGCGCCTGCCAATTCTGCGTCAGCACATATTCCCGCGTGATGACAATATCGATTTCAGCAGCGCCTTCATCCAGGGCATAGCGGATTTCAGCCAGGCGCTGCGCGCGCGGCGTCAGGCCGGCCGGAAAACCCGTGGCGACAGAAGCCACCGGGATTCCGCTGCCATCCAACGCCTTGACGGCCTGCGCCACCATCGTCGGATACACGCACACCGCCCCCGTCGTCAGCGGCAGATCCGCCAGCCCCATGGCCTCGAGCAGATCCGCCCGCACAGGACGACGCGCCTTGGCGCACAAGCGCCGCACCCGCCCAGCCGTGTCGTCACCCGACAAAGTCGTCAGGTCGATGCACTGGATCGCCCGCAGCAGCCAGGCCGCCTGATATTCCTTTTTGATGGAACGGCGGGCCGGCAGCGTCGCGGCCCGCCGCTCTGCTGCGGAACGGTTGACCGATATGTGTTCGAACCAGTCGGGCTGCAGGCGCACGCCGCGATTAGGAGAAGAAAGTTCGTTCATGTCTATGTTCTCTGTCATGTCAGATCACCGGCAGATCCGGTGCATGCGTCTGACGGAAATCCGCAAATTCCTGAGCGCTGGCATACGCCTTCTGGGTGCCGAGCCGCGTAATCGAATGGGCGGCATACACGGCTGCCTGCTGCAGGGACGCCAGCACATCCTGGGTTTTGACGTAGAAATGGGCGAAGGATCCGATGAACGCGTCGCCCGCCCCCGTCGTATCCCGAGGCGCTACAGACACGGCTTGAATTTCGACCACCGTGTCCGCCGTCACCAGCCGGGCGCCACGCCTGCCCAAGGTCACGATGACCACCCGGATGCCTTGGGCGATCAAGAATCGGGCTGCGGCAACGATCTGGGCATCGGTATCCGTCGGCAGGCCAGACAGGGTGGCCAATTCACTTTCGTTCGGTACCAGGAAAGTGACATGGCGGATGCGTTCCAGCGCCAGATCCGCCGCTGCCGGCGCCGGATTCAACAAGGTCTCGATACCGTGCCGGGCCGCCCATTCGATCGTGTGATAGACCGTCTCGGTCGGGACTTCCATCTGCATCAGGATCAAATTGCAGGACTGCAGATCAGCAGCCGCCTCGTCCACTGCCGCCGGCAGCAGATCGGCATTGGCCCCTTTGACGATCAGGATGGAGTTTTCACCGGACGGTTCGACAAAGATAGGCGCCACGCCGCTGGAGCGGCCGGGCACCTTGCGGACATGGCGGGTATCGACACCAAAGCGCACCAGATTAGCCAGCGTGTTATCGGCAAAGACATCATCACCCACCCGGGTCACCATCATCACCTGCGCGCCCAGTCTGGCGGCAGCCACCGCCTGATTGGCGCCCTTGCCGCCGCACCCGATCTCGAAAGAGGGGGCTTCCAGGGTTTCTCCCGGGCCAGGCATCCGGTCCACATAAGTGATCAAATCCACCATATTGGAACCGACCACGCCAATTTTTCTTGTCATCGCATTACTCTCTTGGTATTCAAGGGGCCAGCCAGGGTGAGGCGGGCCGTCTCAGCAAGCTCACAGGGTCTGGATCATGCGGGCGAAATCAGCCGCTTCCGCCGCTGCCAGATAACCCACCCGCACAGCGAAAGCGGCCCGCTCACCGGCTTGCAGCACGCGTACATTGCCTTTCGCCTTCTCTGCCAGATAGCCCTCCGGCTCGCAGGTCGAAGGCAAGGCGAAAGCAGCCACCTGCGCATCACCACTGACGAGGACCCACCGGACCGTCTTGGGAAAATCCCCCACCGGATACGACATGGCAAAACCGTCGCCCTCGGCCAGCTGCAGCATCAGGTGTGTGTGGCCCTGAGCATCCGCCGCCAGGTCGCGCACATAAAACACCTGTTCCGGGTCGTATCGTTCAGGTTCGTCCAGGACTTCCATGCGGGAAGGGTCCGCCGCCAAGGCATCAATCAGCGCCAGATAATCCGGCGTGGGCCGGACATGGCCCGGGACAGTCTGACGGACCTGCACATGGTCGGCCGTAAACGGCGCGGGCTGCACGACGCGAGCGCCCGGGCGGTAGGCGAAATTGACATGGCACATGTACATCAGGTCCATGGGCGCCGCCGACAGGTTCTGCACATCCATCTTGATCTGGAAGCGCGTATCGGCAGCATGCAAGCGCACAGAAGGCCGCGCCAGGTAATGCGCGCCAAACCCCATGATGTATTCGTATTCTCCCTGGACCTCGATGAACGCTCCCTCTGCGTCTTCGCCCAGAACCAGGCTGACGCGATCCATCGGCGCGCACGGCATCTCACCGTGCAGCGGATGGGTATCCTGCGGCGACGGGCAGCCATTGCTGAGCAGGCCACTGTGAAAAGCCAGGCAGCCATAGGTCTGGACAATGGACGTGGCGGGGCGCGGCATATCGAAACGATTGCCCATGGTCAGCTTGACCCCATCGAATTCGGCCCGCCAGATCATCTGACCCATATAAGGCAGAACCTCCAAGTAGCCGCGTGCATTTTGAAGGCGCAGGCCCTCTACGCCGCTGGGATAGCGAAAGGCAGTGGCGCAGATCGATCCTGACGCCAGCAGCTCATGGGGCAGCGGCGTGAAATCCTGAGGACGCAGGGAAAAAGTGGCTTGTGACATGAGATCAGCGGTCCTGGTTGCGGGAAGCGTTGATGGCGATGACGATGATCAGAAACGCCCCCCAGATGAAATCGATCAGATGGTTGGATGCCCGCATCATCTGAAAGCCGGACGACAGCATCATCAGCGCCAGCAAGGCGATGGCGATGCCAAAGACCCTGCCCTTGCCGCCTGCCGGGTTGGTGCCGCCCAGCACGGCAATCAACACTGCTTGCAGCAGATAGGACGCGCCATAATCCGACTTGGCAGCATTGATGCGCCCGGACAGAATGACGCCCGCCAGGGCGGCCAACACGCCCGTGATCATGTAGGAATAGAGGATCATGCGGTCTTTACGGATCCCGGCGAACACGGCGGCCTTGGGGTTCGTGCCGATCAGCATCAGATTGATGCCCAATGTCGTGCGCGTCAGCAAAACAGCGATGATCAGGCAGGTCAGGATGAACAGGACGAATGGCGTGGCGATGCCCAGGATCTTGCCGTTGCCGATGAAGCTCCAGGCCTCCGGGAAGCCGACGATGGCCGGCCCGCCTGTCAGGACCAGAGACAAGCCGATCAGCGCCTGGCCCGTCCCTAGCGTGGCCAGGATCGGCGTGATGCGCAGCTTGGCAATCAGCAGGCCATTGAGCAAGCCACAGATCAAGCCCACGAACAGCGCCAGGATCAGACCGGCAAGCGTATAGAACAGCGCCTCCGGGCCGTTCATCTGGGATGCCTGCACCAGAGATGAATGGAAATAGACGCCGGCCGTGACACCCGCCAGATTGGCGATGCCGACCACCGACAGATCAATGCCCCCGGTCAGCATCGAAATCATCATGGCGATGGCCAGGATACCCAGCTCCGGCATGATGTAGCTGATTGACTCGAAGTTGTAGTAGCTGAGAAATTTACTGGGATTCATCCAGCTCATCAGCGCAAACACGACCAGCGTGATGACCACCAACTGCGCCATATTGCGATCATTGCCCAGCACGCGGCGCATATCGAACGATAGCTTCATGCGGTTTTCTCCTTCAGACCAGGCTTTTACGGTCACGCCAGGCCGTGATTGCCGTTGCCGCCACGATGATGACGCCCACCACCACACGCTGCCAAGTCGTGTCGATGTGCATCAAAATCAGCGAGTTCTTGATCATGACCAGGATGAACACGCCCATCAGCGTGCCCAACACAGTCCCGCGGCCACCGAAAATCGATGCGCCGCCCAGCACGACGGCTGCGATGACATCCAATTCCAGGCCGGTGAAATCACGCGGGTTCGCCAGCCAGGACATGGATGCATGCAGCAGGCCTGCAAAGCCGGACAAGGCGCCCGCCGCACAGTAGACAAAAAAGACCGTGCGCCGAGTGTTGAAACCAACCCGTTTGGCGGCCTCGGGCGATCCCCCGTACGCGTAGATGCTGCGCCCCATCATCGTGTGTTTCAGGATCAGATGCACCAGAACAGCCAGCCCAAGATAGATCAGGAACATGGCCGTCAACCCGTAGGTCATCCCGCCGGCTGAGGTGAGCGACACCACATTGGTCTTGCCGAACTCGATCAGGGATGGCGGCATCTTGTTGATGTTCACCACGCTGGTCCCCACCAGACCCAGCACCAGGCCGCGCACGATGGAACCGGTCCCCAGCGTGACGATCAGCGGAATCATCCTGAAGCGATGGATGACAAAGCCATTGAAGGCGCCCAACGACAAGCCGATCAACGTCGCCGCCACGAACGGGATGAACACGCCGTCATAGCCCAGATAGACCATTCCCCGAACGGTCAGGTACATGGCGGCAATGGCAAATGCCGTAAAGGACACATCGATCCCGCCCGTGATCATCGCCAGCAGCACGCCCAGCGCCATGATGCCGATCACCACATTGGAACGGAGCAGACCGAACAGATTGTCCAACGACCAGAAAGCCGGATTGATCCAGCCAATGCCGATCATCGCCGCCAGCAACACGCACGCGATGATGAATTCCGTACTACGCAAGCATTTCATGGAGATCCTTCGAGTGCACAAAGATTTAGACCAGCGCCTTGAGACGGTCATTGACGATTTGTTCGCTCATGTCTGCATCCGCTAATTCATCCACAAAACGGCCGCGATGCATCACCAGGATCCGGTTGCAGTTCTGGACCAGTTCCGGCACATCATCGGAAATCATCAGCACAGCCAGCCCCGTATCCCGAGCCAGATCGCGGATGATGGCGTGGATCTGCGCCTTGGATCCCACATCCACTCCCACGGTCGGGCCATTCAGGATCAGAACCCGGGCCTGGGTCAGCAGCCACCGCGCCAGCACGACGCGCTGCGCGTTGCCGCCGGACAAATGGTTGACCGGCGTATGCGGGCCAGGCGCGGCAATCTGCATGCTGGCGAACATTTCGCACGTCGTCGCATCCGCCTGACGCCGATCCACGAAGCCGCCGCGCACGAAACGATCCAGCGAGGTGACGATCATGTTGCGTTCGATGGATTGCGTCGCGAACAGACCTTCTGTCAGACGATCTTCCGGTACATAGGCAACCCCGCTATCGATCGCCTGCTGGACGCTGCGCGGATGCACCGACTGGTCATCGATGCGGATCTCGCCCGAAAAACCGGGCTTCATGCCAAACAGGGCCAATGCCAGTTCGGTACGACCGGAACCGATCAGGCCGGAAATTCCGACGATTTCCCCAGCCCGCAGCGACAGATCCGCATCCTGCACGGCCCCCGGCACGCACAGCCCGCGCACCTTCAGAACAAGATCGTCCGACGCGCCGACAGGCTGCTGCCACTGATAGCGATCCGCCGACAGATGCTGACCGGTCATGGCATGCGTGATGGCTGGCTCATCAAAATCGCTGATCGGCCCCTCGGCCACTTTGCTGCCATTGCGAAAGACGGTCAGCCGTTCGCTGATTTCCAGCATTTCGCGCATCTTGTGGCTGACAAAAAGCACCGCCACACCCTGCGCCTGGATGTCACGCACCATCTGGAACAAGGCATCCACCTCGTGGCGCGTCAACGCCGTGGTCGGCTCATCCATGATCAGCAGCCGCGCATCGGCCATCATGGCGCGTGCGATGGCCACCGTCTGCTTGCCGGAGGTCGGCAGATCATCAACCAGCGCGTCGAGATCCATCTGCACGCCCAGGCGGTTCAGCGCTTCGTCGGCCAATACACGCACGCGCCGCCAATCGATGGTCTTGCGCCTTTCCTGCAGAAAGGTGTTCATGGCCAGGTTTTCAGCCACGCTCAGATTGCCAAATAAGGAAAAATCCTGATAGATGACCTGAATGCCATGGCGCACGGACTTGACGGGGTCCAGGCGGCTGACAGGCTGACCATCGATCAGGATGTCACCCTGATCTGGCAGATAAACCCCCGAAATGACCTTGATGACGGTAGATTTGCCGCTACCGTTTTCACCTGCCAGGCAATGGATTTCACCAGGCCTGATGGCCAAGGACACATCTTTCAGGGCATGCACGCCACCAAAATGCTTGCTGATGTGGCGCAGTTCGATCAAATTTTCGCTCATGATGCGCTCAGGAGTCACCGTCAGCCGGATGCCCGGCAAACGACTGGCGGGGTCGCCCCCGCCAGCCCGGGATCAGAAGTTGTACTGATCCATATTGGCCTTGGTCACACCGACCCAGCCCGCGCCATAGAGCAGATTCGGCTTGGACGTGTCCGGCGCAATCAGGCTTTCATAGCCGGGCAAGCCCAGATTCAGGCCCGCCTTGATCTGATCATGCTTTTTTTCCAGTGCAGCGACCGCCAGCATGTTCATGGCATAGCCCGCCACCGCCGGATCCCAGAACTGGATGTACTGGATATCGCCATTGCTCAGATACTGGCCCGCGACGGACACCAGCCCGGTTCCGGCAAAAAAGACCTTGCCCTTCAGGCTGCGTTCGGCAATCAAGCGCCCCGCGCCGGCAGACGTCGGCATGGGTGCGCCCAGGATGCCGGTGACATCCGGATAAGCCGCCATCGCTTCCTTGAGCTTGTTGTAGTCGGTGGTGGCATCATCATAGGTTTCCAGACGATCAGCGACCTGGCTCATCTCCGGGAAGTGGGCTTTTTGATATTCCACCGCCCCGTCGATCCACTCCATCTGGGACTTGGACGTCAAGCTGCCGACTGTCGCCACATACTTGCCCTTGCCGCCCATGTACTTGCCCAGCTCCTTCATCAGGTTTGCGCCATAAGCCTTGTTGTCGAAGGCTTCGATGTCGTAATCCACATTCTGGATGTTGGAAGCCTCGTGGCTGATGACCACAATGCCGCGATCCCGGGCTTTTTTCAGCACCGGCTCGACCGCTTCGACGGAAAACGGCACGATGGCAATGGCATCGACGCCCTGGGCGATCAGGTTCTCAACCAGCTGCACTTGGGCGGCCGCATCGGCCTGACTGGGGCCCACCATCCAGACATCATTGCCGGTGTCTTTCTTGAATTGCTCGACACCATCACGCATCCGGTCAAACCAGGCGATGCCATCGACCTTGACGACGGTGGCGATGGTGTATTTCTTGTTCTGAGCGCTAGAAATCAGATCTTTGTTCAGTGCTGACGTATCGACCACGCCAGCTGCAAACGCCTGGGAAACCGCGACAGACATGGCAAGAGCGGTAGAGATGAGAATTTTTTTCATCGGTCTTTCCTCTGTGGAAATCAAGAACCCAAGGGGTTGATCCCCTGAGCACGTGAAAATCTAGATGGCCTGGGTGCGGATGCGCCGCTGGCCGGTCAGGCCATCAGGCCAGCAACTGCCTGAGCAGCCGAGCGATAAAGTGCGGTGATTGTCGTCTCCTTGTGACCAGTGATTTATAATTAATGTGACTATCGAAACATATTTTTGTTTTGATCGTTTCATATTTTGATGCGGGCTGTCAAGGCCGCCAGACCACTTCCATCGGCTTGTGGATCGAACCCACCGGAGCATGCGATGAGCAAAACCAGCCGAAAAGACCAAAGACTTGCCAGGCTCGCCGCCTTGGTCGGCGCACACGAAGTGCTGCGGCTGCGCGACGCAGCTCAATTGCTGGGTGTATCGGAAATGACGGTCCGCCGCGATATGACAGAGGGCGAAACCGCGCTGCAGTGCCTGGGGGGCTATATCATTTCCAGCCAACCCCAGTCATCGGGCAGCGATTATGTGCTGGATCGGGAAAAGGACTCGCACGCAGCCGCCAAGGACCTGACCTGCCTGGCAGCCAGCCAGCTGATCGAAGCGCACGATACGGTCTTCATCGACTGCGGCACCACGACCCCCTACCTGGCCCAGCGTATCCCGCAAAACAGCCACATCACGGTTGTCTGCTATTCGCTCAACATCGCGGAGATCCTGGCCTCACGCACGGATGTGCGCTTGATTGTCCTGGGCGGGCTGTACCACCCCGAAGCCGCTTCTTTTTCGGGCGCAGAGGGCATCGCAACCCTAAAGCAGATCAATCTCAACAAAGCCTTCTTGTCCGCAGGCGGATTCGACGAACAGCACGGCGTCACCTGTTCGCACTTCCACGAAGTCCCCATCAAGCAGATGGTCCTGCAGCAGGCCATGAAAAAATATCTGGTGATCGATGGCAGCAAACACGGCAAGGTACGGGCAGCCTGCTTTGCCAGCGGCGAGGAGTTCGATGCGATTATTTCGCGCTGAACCAGCGCTGATGCTATTCAGCGCGCACCGTCTGCGCCAAACCCGCCAGATCGCGCCAGGCCTCGGCCTTCAAGGAAGACCGGACCAATAGCGACGCGGGCTGATGCGTGACCCAGACCGGGATGGCCGGGCCGCTGTCCGGCTGATAGCGGTGCGCCATGCCACGCAAGGCGTCCAGGTCGGCCGAACCGCCCAGCACGGCCTGGGCCGCCACGCGCCCCAAGGCCAAGATCCAGTGCGGCTGCACCAGGGCGATCTCGCGACGCAGATAAGGGATGCACGCGGCGACTTCCGCCGGATCGGGCTCGTGTCCGCCCGGCGCCCGGCATTTCACCACATAGGTGCCATAGCGGGCATCCGCATGCGGCAGACGCACGGCGGCCAGCATCGCGGTCAGCAAACGGCCTGAATCCCCCTGGAAAGGCTGGCCGGCGACTTCGTCGTCAATGCCCGGCTGCTCCGCCACGATCAGATAATAGGGGCGCTCCGCCTGGCCGGAACCCGGCACGGCACGCAAGCGTTGCTGATGCCGGGCGCATTGCTGACAGCCACGGATGACCTCGGCCAAGGCGGCCATATCTGCGTCATCCACCACGGGCGCCACCAGGGGAACCGTGTCGGGCGCCGGTGTCGAGCGCGGGCGCACGGCAGGCTGGTCCGGCGCGGGTGCACGGACGGCGGGCGCAGCAGGCGGCGCAGCCTTGGCGTGCGCCGGCGGTGCAATCGGCTCTTGGACGACGTCGGGGGCGGCGATAGGCTGAATCCGGACCCAATGCAGATCGAGCCCGATTTCCGCCAGCCAGGCAGCCTGGACGGGGCGCAGCTGGGGCTTCATGCCGGCGTCTCCTGGAAGGTCAAGGTCATGATCCAGGCGTCCTCGCGCACGCCATGGGCCGCCGGATAATAACCGCGCCTCAGGCCCAGCTGGCGAAAGCCATGCTGCTGATAAAACGTGATCGCCCGGGTATTGCTGGGGCGCACCTCCAGGGTCAGCGCCGGCAAACCTGCCTGATGGCAATGCGCCGCACAGCAGCGCAGCAGATCCGCGCCCACGCCCCGGCGCTGGCTATCGGGACGCACGCCGATGACCAGCAGATGCGCCATATCCGGCGTATCCATGACCAGGGCAAACCCCAGCATGGACCCCAGGCGGCGCACCACCCACCCCCGGTAGCCGGCGGCCAGCCCATCGACGAAATTCTGCCGCGTCCAGGGAAAGGACTGGACCTGCCGTTCGATGGCGGCGACCTCGTCCAGATCCGTCATGCCCATATCATGCACGGACCAGTGCGCCGCATCGGCCTGCGGGTTGCCGCCCAGCCCCTGGGCCCGTTCAACTGTGGTGTAGGCGACCTTGTCGCGCACATAGGCCGGCGCTGCCAGCGCCGCATCCAGCCTCTGCCCCTGCTGCCAGGCAAGAGCCGCCAGGCGGGCCACGGTCGCCGCATGCGCGCGAGCCGGCTCATCGCCTGCCGTCTCGACCGTCGCCCCCAAGGCCTGCAATTCATCCGCCAGGCCCTCGAACGCCGCCAAGGCATCGCCATGCACCGACCAACGGCTGCCGGCCTGCATGATCCAGGCGGCTGATTCGTCGGCAATCCAGGCCGTCACGTCGGCCCGGGCGATCAGGGCCGGGGCCTGCAGCGTCGTCCACTGGCCATCGGCACATCGATAGGCGGCGGCATAGATTTCGTTCATCCGGGCATCCTGCAGGACGACATGCACGCCCGGCGGATCTTCCCCCGCCTGCTGAAACGCCACGGCATGCAGAGAATCCACCGGCAGCACCGGGATATCCAGCGCCACGGCCAAGCCCTGCGAGACCCCGCAAGCCACCCGCAGGCCGGTAAAGCCCCCTGGCCCCTGGCCAAAAGCCACTGCCGACAGGTCGGTGCGGCTCAGGCCGGCTTCGGACAGCAATTGCCAAGCCAGCGGCAGGATGCGCTCGGCATGCTCCTGCCGCCCCTCGTGCTGCGCCGTGCGCAGGCGCACACGCCCCGCCGTCTGCGACAACAGCGCGACACTGCAAAGAGTGCTTGATGTTTCAAACGCTAGAATGTGAAAATTGTCCATGGCGCTGCTATTTTAATGGAGGAGCGTTTCTTGCTGAATCCGGCTATGCGCCTCTGTCTTCAGCCGGTCGCGCACCCTACATGACAACCAAACGCTTATTGTGTAATTTGTTGTGATAAGCGCTGGCACTGCTTTCTTGACCCTGTTACATTTTCCTCATGAACACACATAACCAGACCCTCACACGCAAGATCCTGATCGTCGATGACGATCCCCGTCTGCGCGACCTGCTGCGGCGTTATCTGTCCGAACAGGGGTTCAATGTCTACGTCGCCGAAGACGCAAAAGAGATGGCCAAGCTCTGGCAGCGGGAACACTTCGACTTGCTGGTGCTCGACCTGATGCTTCCCGGAGAAGACGGCCTGTCGATCTGCCGCCGCCTGCGGGGAAACCACGACAATACACCCATTATCATGCTGACCGCCAAGGCCGAGGAAATCGACCGCATCGTCGGCCTGGAAATGGGCGCCGACGACTATCTGACCAAACCCTTCAATCCTCGTGAACTGCTGGCTCGCGTCAATGCAATCCTGCGCCGCCGAGGCACCGAAGAACACCCTGGCGCTCCCAGTCAGGAAAACGAGTCCGTCGAATTCGGCCCCTACGTGCTGAATCTGTCCACCCGCACACTGATGAAACACGGCGAATCCGTCCCCATCACCACCGGCGAATTCTCCGTGCTGAAAGTCTTTGCGCGCCACCCCAAAGTCCCCCTGTCCCGCGACAAGCTGATGGAACTGGCCCGAGGCCGCGAATACGAGGCCTTTGACCGCAGCCTGGATGTCCAGATCTCACGTCTGCGCAAACTCATCGAACCCAACCCCTCCAAACCGGTTTTCATCCAGACGGTCTGGGGGCTGGGTTATGTCTTCGTCCCTGACGGCGGCCAATAATCGTCCCGTCGCCTGCGAGGCCAGTCCTCGCAGGCTCCCTCTCTTGTCATGACGCTCATCAAACGGCTTTGGCGCAGCATCCTGCCCCGGTTGCGCCTGGGGTTGTTCACCCGATCCTTCCTGCTGATCGCCCTGCTGATGATGATCAGCCTGGGCGCTTGGCTGCAGATCGTCTTCAACATCGAAGAAGGCCCCCGCGCCATGCAGCTGGCCCAGCGCATCGCCACCACGGTCAGCATCACGCGCTCCGCCCTGGTCTATGCGCCGCAAAAGGTACGCCCGGCCTTGCTGCTGGACCTGGCCACCAAAGAAAGCCTGCGGGTGCAGCCCCGTGAGGCCACGGACGTGCTGGAACCCCTGCCGCATACCACCTACTGGGACAACGTCTCGACGGAACTCCGCAACCGCCTGGGTTCGCAAACCGCCATGATGTGGGCGGTCAATCAGGTGCCAGGCATCTGGATCAGTTTCCACATCGACAACACGCTCTACTGGCTGGTGTTCGACCGCGACCAGCTGCGGCTGACCACAGGCCGCGAATGGCTGGGCTGGATTGCCGCATCCCTGATGCTGGCGCTGCTGGGGGCTGCCATCAGCGTGCGCTTCATCAATCATCCCCTGGCACAATTGGCCAAGGTCGCCCAGCAACTGGCGCGGGGGGAAACCCCCACCCCGCTGCTGGAAAAAGGGCCGCTGGAAATCCGCGACATGAACATCGCGTTCAATCGCATGGCCCGCGACCTGCGCCAAAATGAAGCGGATCGGGAAATCATGCTGGCAGGGATCTCGCACGATCTGCGCACCCCGCTGGCCCGTATCCGCCTGGAAATCGAAATGAGCCACATGAGCGACGAGGCCAGGCAGGCCATCGACGATGATCTGGCGCAGATCAATCACAGTATCGGCCAGCTGATGGAATACGCCCGCCCGGCCGGCCAGGTCCCCGAGACCGGCATCGACGTCTCCCGGGTGCTCCAGGATCTGCTGGAACGCGAACGCAGCCACACCGAATCCCTGGGCGGCGAACTGCAGGCCGGCATCGAACCTGGGCTGCAGGCGCGGATCAGCGCCAACGACCTGAAACGCATCGTCAGCAATCTGATTGAAAATGCCCGCCGTTACGGCCGCAGCGCCAGCGATGGCCGCGCCCGCATCACGCTGCGGGCCTACCAGATCGGCAATCTCCTGCGCATCGAGGTGCAAGATCAAGGCGTCGGCATTCCCCATGCCGACGTGCAGCGGCTGCTGCGCCCCTTTGCGCGGGGTGAATCGGCGCGCACCGGCGTCAGCGGCGCCGGGCTGGGCCTGTCCATCGTCGAACGCCTGCTGGGTCAGGTAGGCGGTAAATTCGAGCTGATTTCCCAGCCTGCGCAAGGCCTGTTGGCACGTATCGAAATCCCCAAGACCAAGGTGCGGCCCGCCGACAAGGCCATGGCGTAGAATGACAGGGCGGCCCGATTGGCCGTCCTTTCACTCAGGAGCCCCGATGAAAACCATAGGCGACAAGCTCGAGGCCTTCCGCGTCACCGGCGTCAAACCCGGATTCAATCAGCACGAGGAAAACGGCGTTTCAGCCTTCGAGGACATCACCGAATCATCCTTCCCCGGCAAATGGAAGGTCATCTACTTCTACCCCAAGGACTTCACCCAGGTCTGCCCGACCGAGATCATCGGCTTCAACGCCCTGGCGGATGCGTTCGAAGAACGCGAGGCCGTGCTGATGGGGGGGTCCACCGACAACGAATACGTCAAACTGGCCTGGCGGCGCGAGAACCCCGAGCTCAGCAAGCTGAACCACTACCAGTTCGGCGACACGGCAGGGGCGCTGATCGACCAACTGGGCATCCGCGAAAAATCCGAAGGCGTATCCCTGCGGGCGACCTTCATCGTCGATCCGGACAACCTGATCCAGCACGTCTCGGTGAATAATTTCAAAGTCGGCCGCAGCCCCGAAGAAACCCTGCGTATCCTGGATGCGCTGCTGACGGATGGCCTGTGCGCCTGCAATCGCACACTAGGCGGCGCCACGCTCTAGCAGGCCGCTACCGCGCATCTCCGGCCGCGATCTTCCGGCCGGGGATGCGCACGCATCAAGCCGCTGCCAGCAACACCACTGCGCTCGCGGCGATGCCTTCCCCGCGTCCCAGATAGCCCAGACCTTCGTTGGTCTTGGCCTTGATATTGACATCATCTGGTCCAATGCCCAGATCCTGGGCGATGCAGGCCGCCATCGCCATGGCATGCGGACCGATTTTAGGCGCCTGGGCATGGACGGTGGCATCCACATTGACCACGCCCCACCCTGCCTCGCGCGCCATGCGCGCGGCTTCGCGCAAAAACAAGCGGCTGTCGGCGCCGGCCCAACGAGGGTCCCGGTCGGAAAAATGGCGTCCGATATCCCCCAGGCCGGCAGCGCCCAACACGGCGTCCGTCACGGCGTGCAGCAGCACGTCGGCATCCGAATGGCCGGCCAGTCCGCGATCGTAGGGAATCGTCACTCCGCCGATGATCAGGGGGCGGCCTGCGACCAGCGCATGCAGATCATGGCCCTGCCCCACCCGAAAAGGAAAGCGATGTGTCATTGTCGTCTCTGCTGAATGTCAGCAGATGATTTTAGCCGGGATGTGGCGCCGGCTTCGGCCGGCGTGCCGCCATGTCCACCCCTACTGCCATCACGTCCAGCATCAGCAGCTGCAGAATACGCGGCACCATGGATAACTGCGCCGTGTCATTTGCGACGGAATCCACTGCCAGGCAGACATCGGCGCTTTGCGCCAGCGGCGAATCCGCCCGCGTGATGGCGATGACCGGCGCCGCACAGTCACGGGCGATGCTCACGGCTGCCAACAGATCCGTCTGATCCCCCATTTCCGAAATCGCCACGACGACAGCCTGTGCAGTCAATGCTCGGGCCGCCGCCTGTTCCAGCCGGGCGCTGGGATACGTGGCGGCTGGAATGCCCAGTCGCAAGAACTTGTCCTGCCCA
Source organism: Castellaniella sp. (assembly GCF_034675905.1). Classification (GTDB taxonomy): domain Bacteria; phylum Pseudomonadota; class Gammaproteobacteria; order Burkholderiales; family Burkholderiaceae_B; genus Castellaniella. The sequence continues at coordinate 457,933 of NZ_JAUCCV010000002.1, forward strand.
TCCAAGCCCACGATCCCCGCGCCATCGGCGCCGAAAATCTCGATCCGGTCCGCCGCCCGCAACAGACGGATGGCCTGGCCGACCGCCTGAGCATCCACCGTATCGCGCAAGCGCAAAATCGCCGATGCCGTATTGTCCAGCACCTTGGCCGAGAGATCGGGCATCCGGTCGCTGGCTTTGACCTGACTATGCTGCAGGGGAATGGAACTGCTGAGACCGGACGCCAGTTTGCGCTTGAAATCCAGCAGGCCGGGAAAGCCCAGCGCGCGGCAGAACCGGATGACCGTCGGCTGGCTGACGCCCGCATTGCGCGCAATCGTGGCAATCGGGTCCTGCACGAAACCATGCGGTTGCGCCAACAACAATTGAGCGACCCGCTTGCCTGCGGGGCTCATGCCCGGCAGCGCCCCTCGGATCCGATCCAGCAATACGGCATCGCCGCGCAGCAAGCGCAATTGCTGATCCAGGATCGCCGACACCCCCTTCAAGCTGAGATCCTGGCTAAGGACGAGATAGGTCGGAATCTGCCGCACGTAGGCGCTAAAGCGCCCCTTGTCCTCGAAGCGCTCTCGAAACGGCGACTGCGCCAGACGCTTGCCCAGTTGCGGGACCAGCCCCCCGCCGATGTAGATGCCCCCCGAAGCCCCCAAGGTCAATGCCAGATCGGCCGCCGCCGAACCCAGCATGCCGCAGAACGTATCCACGACATCGACGGCCAGCGCCTGCCCTGCCAAGGCCTGAGCAACGATGTCGGCAGCCTTGGGAGCGGCGGCGGGCGCCGCCTGTCCGGCCAACACCTGCCAGATCAGCTCCAAACCAGGCCCTGACAGCAGGCGTTCCGTCGAGACGTGACCAAACAGCGTCCAGGCATGCTGCAGAATCGTCAGTTCACGCGGATTGCCCGGCGCAAAACTGACGTGCCCACCCTCGCTGCCCAGCGTCACCCAATGGTCCGCGGCCGGAATCAGACCGGATACGCCCAGCCCGGACCCCGGCCCGATCAGCCCGATGACGCCCGGCTGCGGATCGCTGCCCGTGCCGATCCGCAAGCGGTCAGCCCGCCCCAAACGGGGCAGGGACATGGCCATGGCCGTGAAGTCATTGACGACCAGCAGCATGTCCAGGCCAAGCGCCCGACGGGTGGCTTCAATGGAAAAATGCCAGTCGCGGTTGGTCATGCGGACATCGTCGCCCTGCACCGGATTGGCGATGGCGATCACGGCATGACGCGGCCGCGCCCCTTGGATACCATCCAGATAGGCCGTCACCACCGCCAGCAGACTGTCGTAGTCCCGGCAATTCAGGGTGGCGCTTTGTTCCAGCTGCAAGGGGGCGGATTCCAGGGCAAAACGCGCATGCGTCACTCCGATGTCGGCCAGCAGCCGAACCCCGCCGGGATGCGGCGCGGCGGATTCCGGCGATGCGGCAGGCCCCGGATCAGCGGCGCTCATGCCACGCGCAAGCCGCTGGCCTGATCGAAATACACCGCCTTGGACAGATCGAATTGCAAAGCCATGGACGCGCCCGGTGCGACGGCATGATCCGGATGCACCCGGCAAGTCACGTCCTGGCCATTGATCGACACCAGCACCATCGTATCGGGGCCGGTGGGTTCGGTCAGCACAACCTGCAGACGCGCCACCGAATGGGGGTCATCATGACGGGCATGGGTGATCTGTTCCGGCCGGATACCCAGCAAGACAGACTGCCCAGCCTTGGACGCCAGCTGGTCCTGGGCCTGCGGCGCCACCGGCATCCAGTAATTGCCGCCGTCGGCATCCAGCCGCACGCCCAGCTTTCCGTCCTGCGCCTCGATCCGGGTATCGATCAGATTCATGGTAGGAGAACCCATGAATTCCGCCACGAAACGATTGGCGGGATTGTCGTAGATATCCTGCGGCGTGCCGAACTGCTGGACCTCGCCGCCCTTCATGACGGCGATTTTATCGCCCAGCGTCATGGCCTCGATCTGATCATGCGTCACATACACGATCGTGGTGCCCATGCGCTGATGCAGGCGCTTGATTTCAAGCCGCATCTCGATGCGCAAACGGGCGTCCAGATTGGACAGAGGCTCGTCGAACAGAAACAGGCTGGGGGCGCGGGCGATGGCGCGGCCCATGGCGACGCGCTGACGCTGCCCGCCCGACAGCTGCGAGGGGCGGCGGTCCAGCAGATGATCGATCTGCAGGATACGCGCCACGTCCTGAACGATGCGTTCGCGCTCGGCGCGCGGCACCTTGCGGATTTCCAGGCCAAAGGAAATATTGCGGGCCACCGACATATTGGGGTACAGGGCGTAGGACTGGAACATCATGGCGATGTCCCGGTCCTTGGGACCCAGATCATTGACGCGCTGCCCGCCGATCAGGATATCGCCCTCGTCCACGGGGTCCAGGCCGGCGATCATGGACAACAATGTCGATTTGCCGCAACCCGACGGCCCCACCAGGATCAGAAACTCCCCATCCTGGACATCCAGATCGATCCCTTTCAGGATCTCGTTGCCGTGATAAATCTTGCGCACATTGCGGATGGATAAGGAACCCACACCAGCTCTCCCTTGTAAGGCTTAGCCTTTGACTGCGCCGGCGGTCAGGCCGCGCACGAAATACTTCCCCGCCACGACATACACCAGCAAGGTCGGCAGCGCGGCAAAGATCGCGCCCGCCATATCGACGTTGTATTCCTTGACCCCGGTGGACGTATTGACCAGATTGTTCAGCGCCACCATCAGCGGCTGGCGTTCACCGGACGAAAAAACCACCCCGAACAGAAAATCATTCCAGACCTGGGTGAACTGCCAGATGATGCTGACCACGATGATCGGCCCGGACAAAGGCAGGATGATCGAGAAGAAAATCCGCCAGAAACCGGCTCCGTCGATACGGGCGACCTTGACCAGGTCATCGGGAACGGCCACATAGTAATTACGAAAAAACAGCGTCGTGAATGCAATGCCATACACCACGTGCACGAACACCAGCCCCGTCAGGCTGCTGGCGATGCCCAGCGTGCCCAGCGTGCGGGCCATGGGCAGCAGAATGACCTGAAAAGGAATGAAGCAGCCGATCAGCAGCATGCCGAAAAACAGATTGCTGCCACGAAAGCGCCATTTCGTCAGCACATAGCCATTCAGCGCGCCGATGGCGGTCGAAATCAGCACAGCAGGCACTGCAAACCGCACGGAATTCCAGAAATAGCCCTGCAGGCCCTGGCAACGCACGCCTGTACAGGCCGAGGACCAGGCCTTGGACCAGGGCTCCAGCGTCGGGTCGGATGGCAGGGCCAGCAGATTGCCGGTCCGGATTTCCGCCAGGCTTTTGAAAGATGTGACGATCATCACGTACAGCGGCGCCAGGTAATACAGACAGACCAGCCCCAGCAGACCGTAGATCAGCCAGCGCCCCCAACGGGCGGACCAGGGCGAACGAACAGCCCCGACATGCGCGACATCAGCCATGGACGGGCCTCCGCAATTCGGAATAGATCAAGGGCACCAGAATCGCCGCTACCGTCGCCAGCATCATGACCGCGCTGGCGGCGCCCAGTCCGATCTGGTTGCGGGTAAAGGCAAAGGTATACATGAAGACGGCCGGTAGATCGGTTGCCAGCCCCGGCCCGCCATTGGTCAGTGCGACCACCAGGTCGAAGCTTTTGATGGCGATGTGCATCAGAATCATGAGCGAGGAAAAGAATACGGGCCGCAGACTGGGCAGCACGATCCTGCGGTAGATGGTGGGCATGGACGCGCCATCCACCCGGGCGGCCCGGATGATGGATTCGTCCATCCCGCGCAGACCGGCCAGAAACAGCGCCATCACGAACCCTGATGACTGCCAGACGGCAGCGATCACCACGGTGTAGATCGCCCGATCCGGGTCCACCAGCCAATCAAAGCGAAAGGACGTCCAGCCCAGATCCCGCACCACGTGCTGCAGCCCCAGATCCGGATTCAGCATCCAGCGCCAGGCCGTGCCTGTCACAATGAACGACAAGGCCATCGGATACATATAGATGGCGCGGATGGCGCCTTCGGCACGGATGCGCTGATCCAGGAAAATGGCCAGCAGCAGCCCCACCGCCAGGCACAGACCGACGAACAAGCCGCCGAAAATTGCCAGGTTTTTCAGGGCCAGCCACCAGCGATCATTGCTGAACAGCGCCACGTACTGCGCCAGCCCTGCGAAGTCATAGCGTGGCAACAGCCGCGAGGGCGTCAAGGACAGCACCACGGTCCACAGCATGTAGCCGTAGATGAACAGCAGCATGATGACGATGCTGGGCGACAGCACCAGCCGGGGCATCCAGGTTTCCAGGCCTTGCCCCAGGCGGGCCAGCACCCGCCTGCCGCCCAGCGAATGCCGGGCGTCTGCTGCCATGTCCAAACTTCGTTCCATGCCCTTGACCTTATTGAACCTGAGCCGCACGGGCCAGTTGTTCCACTGCCGTGTCTACCGAGGCATCCGCTGCATTGAAGAACTGGGTCACGACATCCTGCATGGCGCCCGTTGTGGCGGCCGGTACGGCCATCTGGTGAGCGATGCTGGGCACCAGCGTGCCGGCCTTGGCGGCTTCTTGGAAGTCTTGGGCTGATTTCAGGGCGCAGGCGTCAAATCCGGTCAGATCCATGTCCGTACGCACGGGGATCGATCCTTTGGCCAGATTGAAGACCTTTTGGAACGCCGGACTGAGCACGGCGGACGCCAGCACCTGTTGCCCCTTTGTGACGTCAGGGACATCCTGCTTGAACATCACCAGGCTGTCGACGTTGAAGGTAAATGAGCCCTGGGACCCCGGCGCCGCCACGCATTCATAATCCTTGCCCGGCGCCTTGCCCGCCTGGGTGAACTCACCCTTGGCCCAGTCGCCCATCAGCTGCATGGCCGCCTTGCCGTTGATCACCATATTGGTCGCCTGATTCCAGTCGCGATTGGGGGAATCCGGATCGATATCCGCCCGCAAGGACCCGAACACCTGAAAAGCGCGCTTCATGGTGTCGCTGCGCAAAGCCTGCTGATCGAGCTTGACCATGGACTGACGGTAGAAGTCTGCACCACCCACCCCCAGCACGACCGATTCAAAGACGGTGAAGTCCTGCCATGGCTGACCGCCGTGGGCCAGGGGAATATAGCCGGCCGCGCGAATTTTCTTTGCGGCTGCGGGAAATTCATCCCAGGTGCGCGGGACTTCTACGCCTGCGGCTTTGAAGACGGCCGGGTTGACCCACATCCAATTGACCCGATGCACATTGACCGGCACAGCCACATAGTGGCCGTCATATTTCATGATGTCGGCCACCGCCTTGGGCAGCATATGGTCCCATTTTTCGATCTTGGCCACCGGATCCAGATTCAGCAGTACGCCTTCCGCACCCCATTCCTGGATGCTGGGCCCTTTGATCTGGGCGGCAGCCGGGGGATCCCCCGACACGACACGGGTTTTCAGCACCGTCATGGCGTTTTCGCCCCCGCCACCGGCAACGGCGAAATCCTTCCAGGTATAGCCCTTGGATTCCATGATGGATTTCAGTTGGGCGGCGGCCTTGGCCTCGCCGCCGGAAGTCCACCAGTGCAGCACTTCGATATTGGTGGCGCTGGCCGCCGTGCCGCCGAGCAGCAGGCATCCCAGGATGCTGATACGCAGGGCTTGCATCTTGAATTTCATAGGACTCCTCCGTTTAAGGAATTTAGTTTGACTACATATTAATGATTTTTTGAACCGCCAGTACCTATGGATATCCCTAATAATCCTTACTATCTTCATAAAACCCTGGGAAATTGCCACTCGATATAAATGTATTTTTACTACATAATAAAGACCTGACGACTTTATCCACTGATCTTCGCTCCAGGGAGCGGCTCCTATCATGAACGGTTCTCCTGACACTGATTTCATCCTCTTCGGCGGCACGGGCGATCTGGCCCGGCGCAAGCTGCTGCCAGCCTTGCTGAGCCTGCACAGCCAGGGATTGCTGGGGCCGCACACGCGGATTTTTTCCGTCGCGCACAGCCCCGGCGACGACGACGCCTACCGCCGCAGCCTGTCCCAGACACTGCCGCATCCAGACAGTCCGCCAGACGTATGGACCGCTTTTGAAAAACGGCTGCACTACGTCTCGCTGGACGCCCGCCAACCGGCGGCCTTCGCCGCCCTGGCATCCCGGCTGACGACCGGCAGGCCGCGCGTGTTCTATCTCTCTACGGCTCCATCCCTGTTTGCGGCAATCTGCAAAGGCTTGCACACGCATGACCTGATCCGCCCGGACAGCCGGATCGCCGTCGAAAAGCCGCTGGGCCACGACCTGGGCTCGTCCCAAGCCATCAATAATGAAATCGGCGGATACTTCCAGGAACAGCAGATCTACCGTGTCGATCACTACCTGGGCAAGGAATCCGTGCAGAATCTGCTGGCGCTGCGCTTTGGCAATGTGCTGCTCGAACCGCTGTGGCGCCGCGAATGGGTGCGCGACGTCCAGATCACGGTGGCCGAGCAGGAAGGCATCGGCACCCGCGGCAATTTCTATGACAATACGGGCGCCCTGCGCGATATGGTGCAAAGCCACCTGCTGCAGTTGCTGGCCATTCTTGCCATGGAACCGCCCCCCAGCACCCAAGCCGACGCCGTGCGTGACGAAAAGCTCAAAGTGCTGGCCGCCCTGGAACCCCTGCAGGATTCCGCAGTGCTGACCCACACCGTGCGCGGCCAATATCTGGGCGACACCACCCAGACCGCGTATCGGGATGAAGCCGGCGTCAGGCCGGCCAGTCCCGTCGAGACCTACGTCGCGCTGACCGCTCGCATCAACAACTGGCGCTGGGCTGGAGTGCCGTTTTTTCTGCGCACCGGCAAACGCCTGAGCCGACGCCTAGCGGAAATCGTCGTGACCTTCCGCGACGTGCCCACGTCGATTTTCGACACCCCCGTGGCCGGACTGCAGGCCAACCGCCTGGTGATCCGCATGCAGCCACAGGAAACCATGACGCTGCACCTGATGGCCAAATCCGCCGGCGACGGCATGCGCCTGCAGCCCGTGGCGCTGAACCTGGACTACGCCAAATCCTTTCAGCACCGCCAGCAGGACGCCTACGAACGGCTGATCAGCGACATCCTGAAAGGCAAGCTGACGCTATTCGTGCGCCGCGACGAGCAGGAAGCCGCCTGGCGCTGGGTCGAGCCCATTCTGCACGCCTGGAACCACATCGACCAGCCCGTCCAACCCTACGCCAGCGGTTCCTGGGGGCCAGCAGCCGCCGAAGCCATGCTGGCCCGCCACGGCCTGTATTGGCACACCGGCCTGGACCCTGAAACCCTGACCACACCATGATGCATACTGTTTTATCCACCTCTCCCGACACCTCCTATCCGCGTCTCGTCGGAGACATCGGCGGCACCAATGCCCGATTCGCCATGATCCTGGGAGCGGGCCAGCCGATGGTGGCCGCCCAGACGCTGGCCTGTGCAGACTATCCGGGGCCCGCCGAAGCCATTGCCGCTTACCTGGCGGACACGCGCCTGCCGGCGCCCCGCTGGTGCGCCTTCGGCATCGCCAATCCGGTGTCGGGCGATCTGGTGCGCATGACCAATCATCACTGGCAATTCTCGATTGCGGCCCTGCGTGACGCCCTGGGGCTGGATGTGCTGCAAGTGGTCAACGACTTCACCGCCCTGGCCATGGCCATCCCCGCCCTGCTCCCCGGCGATGTACGCCAGGTGGGCGACGGCGCGGCGCGCAGCGGCGCCGCCATCGGCCTGGTCGGCCCCGGTACGGGTCTGGGTATTTCCGGCCTGATTCCCTGTCAAGGCGACTACACGCCGCTGGCAGGCGAAGGCGGACACATCACGCTGGCGGCCAGCAACCGCGAAGAAGCCGCCCTGATCGATTGGGTGGGCAACGCCTACGGACACGTCTCCGCCGAACGGCTGATCTCCGGCCAGGGCCTGGAAAACCTGTACCTGGCCCACGCATCCCTGGCCGGTCGTACCGTCGCCCCCCTGAGCGCTGCCCGGATCAGCGAGCAGGCGCTGCAAGGCAGCGACGCACTCTGCGTCCAGTCACTGAACAGCCTGTGCGCCTTCCTGGGCACGGTGGCCGCCAACCTGGCCCTGATCCTGGGCGCCCAAGGCGGCTTGTATATCGGCGGCGGCATCGTCCCCAAGCTGGGGCGGTTTTTCGACCAATCCCCCTTCCGCACCCGGTTCGAGGACAAAGGCCGCTTTCAAGGCTACCTGAGCCAGATCCCGACCCTGGTCATCCAGGCTCGACACCCCGCCTTGCTGGGCGCCGCCCGCGCCCTGACCCGCCAAGCACAGGAATCCGGTCTATGACCCTGCCCATCTGGCACCTGACGGCATCCCCGCAGGAACAGGCCCACGCATTGGCGCAGCTCATCACCCGCGATCTGCGGGTTGCGCTGCATCAGCGCGGCACCGCCCGCCTGGCGGTCTCGGGCGGACGCTCGCCTGTGCCGCTGCTGGAGGCCCTGTCCCGCAGCCCGCTGCCCTGGTCCGACATCACGGTCATGCTGGTGGATGAACGCTGCGTCCCGCCCACATCGCCGGACAGCAACGAGGCCCTGATCCGGCAGCATCTGCTGCATCGGGCCGCCGCCCTGGCGCGCTTTTCACCCCCCAAGCCGGGTCCGATCGACCCGCCGGCCGCTCTGGACGTGCTGGTGCTGGGCATGGGCGCGGACGGGCATACCGCATCCCTGTTCCCCGACGACCCGGCACTGGATCAGGCGCTGGACCTGAAACAGCCGCCAGCCTATCTGGCCGTCCAGCCGGTTTCATCCCCCTGGCGCCGCCTGACCTTGAACCTGAGCGCCATTGTCCAGGCAGAACGCATCTATGTCGCCATCGCAGGCGCCGCCAAACGCCGGGTGCTGGAGCAGGCCCTGTTGGCGGGGCCGTCCAGGCCGCCGATCGGCGTGGTGCTGGCGGCCAGCGCCGCCCGCGCCGGACTGCACTGGTGCCCCGAGCCGGACCAGGCTGCCCCTTAGTTGCAAGCGGCAGATCCCGGCCTGGCTGCCTATCAGGACCACTGAAAGAAGCAGGCCCCCTGTTCAGCGCCCACGGCATGGGCGCGTGCAACGCTAAACAGTTCCCGACCTACCCCCCAGGACGATGCGTGGCGATCAGGCGCTGCAGCTTCCCGATCCTGCCAGGCGGGATCGCCCAGGACATCCAGCGTGCCGGTTCGCGCATCGACCCGGATCAGATCGCCATCCCGCACCCGCGCCAGCGGGCCGCCGGCGCCCGCCTCGGGCGACACATGAATCGCGGCGGGAATCTTGCCCGACGCGCCGGACATGCGGCCATCCGTCACGAGTGCGACATGATGCCCCATGGACTGCAAGACGGACAGCGCCGGGGTCAGCTTGTGCAATTCCGGCATGCCGTTGGCTTGCGGCCCTTGAAAGCGCACCACGGCAACAAAATCCTGTTCCAGTTCTCCGCGCTGAAACGCGTCCAACAACGCCGTCTGGCTGTCGAAGACACGGGCGGGCGCTTCGACCACCTGATGCTCGGGCGCCACGGCGGATGACTTGATCACCGCACGGCCCAGATTGCCACGCAGCAGCTTCAGACCGCCATCCGGGCTGAAAGGATCGTCCGGGCCGCGCAGCACCGACACATCTGCCGATGTCTGCGGCCCGTCCTCCCAGGCCAACTGCCGATCACGCAGCACAGGGACTTTCACATAGGCATCCAGGCCGCGGCCCATGATGGTGACGACGTCCTCGTGCAGCAGCCCCCCCTGACGCAGGCCGCGGATCAGGAAGGCCATCCCCCCGGCCGCATGAAACTGGTTCACATCCGCCGCCCCATTGGGATAGACGCGGGCCAGCAGCGGCACCACCGCCGACAGTTCGGAAAAATCATTCCAGTCGATCAAAATCCCGGCGGCCCTGGCCACCGCCACCAGATGCATGGTGTGGTTGGTGGAACCTCCCGTCGCCAGCAGGCCGACGATGCCGTTGACCAGCGTGCGTTCGCTGATGATGTCGGCGATCGGCGTGAAATGATCCCCTCCGGCGGCCAGCCCCAGGGCGTGCCGGGCGGCCTCGCGGGTCAGGGCTTCCCGCAGCGCCGTGCCGGGCGGCACGAACGACGCCCCCGGCAGGTGCAGGCCCATGATCTCCATCAGCATCTGATTGGAATTGGCCGTGCCATAAAACGTGCAGGTGCCGGGCGCATGATAGGCGCGCAGTTCGGATTCCAGCAGCGCCGCGCGATCCACCTCGCCTTTGGCGTACCGTTGGCGGACCTTGGCCTTTTCATCGTTGGAAATCCCCGAGGGCATGGGGCCGGCGGGAACGAACACAACCGGCAGATGGCCGAACGTCAGCGCGCCGATCAGCAGCCCCGGCACAATCTTGTCGCACACACCCAGACAGACAGCCGCATCGAACATCTGATGGCTGAGCGCAATCGCAGTGGACATGGCGATGACGTCCCGCGAAAACAGACTCAATTCCATGCCCGCCTGGCCTTGGGTAATGCCGTCGCACATCGCCGGAACGCCGCCTGCGAACTGGGCGCTGCCCCCTGCCCCGAAGGCGGCCTGCTTGATCCAGTCTGGATAACGCCCCAGCGGCTGGTGCGCCGACAGCATGTCGTTGTAGGCCGACACGATCGCCAGATTAGGACGCTCGGTCGCCGCCAGGCGGGATTTGCTGTCTACCGGTTCAGCCGCCACGGCATGGGCCAGATTCGTACAGCCCAGGATGCTGCGCTGAGTGCGATGCCCATAAGCCTCTCGGGTGCGCTCGAGATAGCGTTCCCGTGTGGCGCGGCTGCGCTCGATGATGCGGTCGGTAACGAACTGGACGGTAGGATGCGGGATCACGACGGTCTCCTGAAAAGGCGTGGGAGACCAGTATAGGCGTATTTCTAGCTAAACTACATTTTTCTTAAGAAGAATGAATTCTATTAATCAAAAGTAGTTGAATTACTTTTTGAAGAGGAGGTTCAACCTTATTCCGCTTGCCCTCGCAAGCAGGACTCGAACCACTCGAAATCCTCGGGCCAGGTCAGTTTGTCGTTTCTGCGACTGCCCGGCACCAGCAAGGGCGGAAGACCGCCCGACAGTTCCACCGCAGATGCCTCGTCAGTTACCCGGTCATCGGTCGCGCAAGCATCCAGCGCGGCGATCAGCGCCCCGGCGCGAAACATCTGCGGCGTCTGCGCCAGCCACAGGCGGTCTCGCGGCAAGGTTCGCTCGACGGCATCCAGCGGCGGCGGGGATGATGCTGTGTCCTGCCTGGCCGACGACGCCACGGGCATCGCACATTTGACAGTATCGGCCACAGGCAGGGCCAGCAAACCGCCCCGATCCTGCCACAGGCAGGTATCGATCAGCTGCGCCAGCACCGACGCCGGCAAGCCGGGGCGCGCCGCATCATGAACCAGCACCCAGACGCCCGGCGCCAAGCCGGCATCCTGCAGCGCCGCCCGCACGGTCGCGGCCCGCGTCGGCCCGCCGCAAGGCCGCCACACGGTGCGCGGCAAACCCGCTAAAGCCTGCGCCACCCAAGGGTCATCCGCCGCCACAGCGACCCGGACTTCCGCCACCCGCGGATCGGCCAGCAAGGCCAGAACGGCCCGGCGCAGCATGGGTTCGCCTTGCAGCAGGCGGTATTGCTTGGGCACGCCGTCGGCGCAGCCCGCACGGGCGCCGATGCCGGCAGCCGGCACGATGGCAATCAGGGAAGGCTTCATAGAGGCGAATTTTAGCCGAGCCGCCCTGCGACTGGAAAAGTAGTAAATAGATCAAAAACCATGTAATAACGTCTTATTTCCCTCACATTATGTAGAATAGCTACATTCAATGGCTGCGGGTCCGGCATCCGACTGACCTGCCTTTTCTGATCCGCCACTCACAGGGCCCCGAATGAACGCACTGGAACTTCTCACACACAGCCCGGTCATGCCGGTGATCGTCATTCAGGACACGGAATCAGCGGTGGCGCTGGCCCAGGCACTGGTGGCCGGCGGTATCCGGTCCCTGGAAATCACGCTGCGCTCGCCCGCGGCCCTGGACGCCATCCGCGCCATTCGGGATCAGGTTCCCGATGCGCTGGTGGGTGTGGGGACCGTCCGTACGCCCCGGCAGCTGGACGATGCCTTACAAGCAGGTGCGAGCTTCGGCGTCAGCCCCGGGCTGACCAGCACATTGGCCCAAGCAGCCCGGTCAGCCGGCATTCCCTTTCTGCCCGGCGTAGCCACCGCATCCGAGGCCATGCAGGCCGCCGAATGGGGCTTTACCGTGCAGAAACTGTTTCCCGCAGAAGCCGTTGGCGGCGCCGCCCTGCTGAAATCCTGGCACGGCCCCCTGCCCGAGCTGATGTTCTGCCCCACGGGCGGCATCCATGCGGGCAACGCCGCCAGCTACCTGACCCTGCCCAATGTGGGCTGCGTAGGCGGTTCCTGGCTGACGCCCGCGCAGGCGGTAGCGAATCAGGAATGGGACGCCATCACGCAGCTGGCCCGGCAGGCGTGCGCCTTGGTCAGCTGAGCACAAGCCGGCGGCAATCGGTCCTCGGCAGATGCACCAGACATTCCGCCTTACACACCCGCCGCGACGAGTTCCGCCCGCATCGGCAAACCTTCGGTATCCCCGCTGACCTGCACGGCCCGCGCGCCGATCCAGGCGCCGCGAGCCACGGCGCGGTCCAGCGGCAGGCCTTCCAACAGGCCGCTGATGACCCCTACGGCAAAGCCGTCGCCCGCCCCCACCGTATCCACGATCCGGGCTACCGGGCTGGCAGGCACACGCCCCCGATTCCGCCCATCATCGAAATATGCGCCTTCGGCGCCCAGTTTGACGACGACTACCTGGGCGCCCTGGCCGAGGTAAAAACGGGCAATGTCTTCCGGGCTCTGACAACCGGTCAACAAACGGCCCTCCTCGATCCCCGGCAGCACCCAATCCGCCAGAGCCGCCAGCGCATTGATACCGGCCCGCATGGCTTCGGTGGAGGCCCACAGCGTAGGTCGCAGATTCGGATCGAAGGACACGGTACGACCAGCGCCGCGCATCCAGGTCATGGCCTGCCGGGACAAGGCGAAACTGGCAGCGGACACCCCGGCGAATACACCCGTGGCATGCAGATGGCGCGCCGACACCAGCCAGGGCTGATCAATGTCTTCCGGCCCCATGGCGCTGGCGGCCGAACCCGCCCGGTGATATTCGATCGGCGGATCGCTGCCGTCCGTCACCTGGCCTTTGAACATCATGCCAGTGCGTGCGCCGGGTACCAATGCCGCCTGGGAACAGTCCACGCCTTCGCGGCGGATGCTGTCGAGCAGATAGCGCCCCATGGAATCCTGTCCCAACCGGCTAGCCCAGGCCACTTGCAAGCCCAGGCGGGCCAAGCCGATGGCCACATTGGTCTCGGCCCCCGCCGTGCGCTTGTGAAAGCTCTCGACGGTTTCCAAGGGCCCAGGCTGAGCCGCCACCAACAACAGCATCGCCTCACCAAAGGTGACGACGTCAAACGGACCGCTCATCCCATGTCTCCCTGTCATGTCATAGGATCGAATTATAGTGAAACCGCGGCGCCTCTGATCGTCATCCATCGACCCCACGCGGCCTTTATACTAAGCCACTCATGAGCACCCCCATTCTGCCCGAACTGCGCAACCGCCTGCCTCATCTCAGCAAGGCCGCCGCCCGCGTCGCCCGCCTGATCATCGCCCGGCCGGGCGATGCCGCACGCATGTCCATCGGCGATATCGCCCAGACGGCCGAGGTCAGCGAACCCACCGTGATCCGCTTGTGCCGGACCCTGGGCTACGCCGGCTGGCCGGCCTTCAAGGTTCAGCTGGCGGCCAGCCAGATCCACGGAGTGCCTTATGTGCATTCCGCCCTGACGCCCGGCGACGGCATCCCGGCCCTGACAGGCAAGGTGTTCGATAACGCCGTATCGGCCCTGCTGCGCATCCGCGACGGCCTGGACCCGGGACAGGTGGAATCCGCCATCAAACGGCTGGCGACGGCTCGCCGCATCGAGTTCTACGGCATCGGTAATTCAGGCATCGTCGCCACCGACGCGCAACATAAATTCTTTCGCTTCGACCTGGCGGTCGTAGCCTACGCCGATAGTCATACCCAAAGCATGGCGGCCTCGCTGCTGGGGCCGCGCGACGCCCTGGTAGCGATCTCGCATTCCGGCCGTTCGCGCGAATTGCTGGACGCCGTCACCCTGGCGCATGACAACGGCTGCCCGATCATCGCCATCACGGCATCGGGTTCGCCGCTGGCGGACCTGGCCACCATCCTGCTGCGGGCCGACACCCAGGAAGACACCGAACTCTACAGCCCGATGATCTCGCGCCTGGCGCACCTGACCATCATCGATGTGCTGGCGCTGGGGGTCGCCCTGCACCGCGGCGATCAGGCCAGCCAGGTGCTGGCCAAGACCAAGCAAAGCCTGAAGAACAAACGACAGTCCTGATGCAAGACCTCTCCACCCGATCCGTTTCTCCGGCCCTGCCCACGCTGGCCGCCACCCTGGCCGCGCTGAAGCCCGGCCAGCGCTACGCGCAACCCCGCCCGCCCGGATCCGGCGATGCCCTGTGGCTGGCCGCGCTGGCCCGGCAGGCTCGGCATCCGCTGACCGCATTCTGCGCCGACCCTCTGGCCGCCCAGCGTCTGGCCGAGGAGATCTCCCTGTTCGATCCGGACCTGCGGGTGCGGTTCATGCCGGACTGGGAAACCCTGCCCTACGACAGTTTTTCACCCCACCAGGATCTGATTTCCGAGCGCTTGCGCACCCTGCATGCCCTGGGACAGGGCGTCGTGGACGTGCTGGTCGTTCCGGTCACGACCGCCCTGGTACGCCTGGCGCCGCCGGAATTCCTGGCGGCCTATACCTTTCAGTTTCGCCAGGATGATGCGCTGGACGAAGAACGGCTGCGGGCGCAGCTGACCTTGGCCAACTACAGCCATGTCACACAGGTCAGCGCCCCCGGCGAATTCTGCATCCGGGGCGGCCTGATCGACCTGTTCCCCATGGGTTCGGCCCTGCCTTACCGGATCGATCTGTTCGACCACGAGATCGAATCAATCCGCAGCTTTGACATCGACACCCAGCGCAGCCTGTACCCGGTACGCGAAATCGAGTTGCTGCCTGGCCGCGAATTTCCGATGGACGAGGCCGCCCGCAATCATTTCCGGGCGCGTTTTCGCGAACTATTCGAAGGCGATCCGTCCCGCGCACTGCCCTACAAGGATATCGGCAACGGCATCGCCTTTGCCGGGATCGAATACTACCTGCCGCTGTTCTTCGAGCACACCGCCACCCTGTTCGATTACCTGCCGGCCGACACCCTGGCCGTCACGCTGGGCGACGCCTCCGCCGCCATCGGCCGCTTCACCCAGGATGCGCACAACCGCTGGCAATTCCTGAAATCCGACCCTGAACGGCCCGTCCTGCCGCTGGATGCCCTGTTCCTGGATGACGAGGGCTTTCATGCCCGGTTACGTGATCTGGCCCGCCTGGCCCTGGTGCATGATCAAGCCCATCCGGATTTCGCCGCCTGCCCGGACGTCGCCATCAACCGCCGGGCCGACGATCCCTCTGGCCAGCCTGCGTCGTCATCTGGACACCAGCCCGCTGCGCACCGCAATCTGCGTGGATTCCGCCGGCCGCCGCGAAACCATCACCGAACTGCTGGGCGACTACCGGATCAAGCCCGATGCCGCCTTCGACACCTGGCAGGACTACCTGGACAGCGACGCCCGCTTCGCGCTGATCGTGGCGCCGCTGACCGGCGGCTTCCTAGCGCCCCCGGCCGGCCTGGCCATCCTGACCGAAAACGATCTGTATCCGGCCCAGGCCGCGCGCCCCGCCCGCAGCCGCCGGCGGCGGTTCGAGCAGCACAGCGACATCGATGCCATGGTGCGCGATCTGGCTGAACTGCACGTGGGCGACCCGGTGGTGCATGTGCAGCACGGCATCGGCCGCTACCGGGGCCTGGTCAGCATGGACCTGGGCGACGGCCCGATCGAACTGCTGCACCTGGAATACGCCCGCGAGGCCACTTTATATGTGCCGGTATCGCAACTGCACCTGATCGCCCGCTACAGCGGCGCGGACCCGGACCAGGCCCCGCTGCATCCTCTGGGATCAGGGCAATGGGAAAAAGCCCGCCGCAAAGCTGCCCG
Source organism: Castellaniella sp. (assembly GCF_034675905.1). GTDB lineage: Bacteria > Pseudomonadota > Gammaproteobacteria > Burkholderiales > Burkholderiaceae_B > Castellaniella. Next base: position 474,107 of record NZ_JAUCCV010000002.1, read on the forward strand.
CCTGGCCCGCGACACGGCCGCCGAACTGTTGGCCCTGTATGCCAAGCGCGCTGCCCGCGACGGCCTGCACTTCCAATTTCCCGCCCGCGATTACCAGGCCTTCGCGGAAGGCTTCGGCTTCGAGGAGACCCCCGACCAGGCCGCCGCCATCACGGCGGTGATCCAGGACATGACGTCCGGACGCCCCATGGACCGGCTGGTCTGCGGCGATGTGGGTTTCGGCAAGACCGAAGTCGCCCTGCGGGCGGCCTTCCTGGCCGCCATGAACGGGCGCCAGGTCGCGCTGCTGTGCCCCACGACGCTGCTGGCCGAGCAGCACGCGCAGAATTTCGCCACCCGCTTCGCCGACTGGCCGATCCGCATCGCTGAACTCTCACGCTTTCGCACCGGCAAGGAAACCGCCAAGGCCATCGAAGGACTGGCCGACGGGTCGGTGGACATCGTCATCGGCACCCACAAGATCCTGTCCAAGGACATCCGCTACAAACAGCTGGGCCTGGTCATCATCGACGAGGAACACCGTTTCGGCGTACGCCAGAAAGAAGCCCTGAAAGCCTTGCGCGCCGAAGTCGACGTGCTGACCCTGACCGCCACGCCGATCCCCCGCACGCTGGGCATGTCGCTGGAAGGCATCCGCGATTTTTCCGTCATCGCCACTGCGCCGCAGAAACGCCTGGCCATCAAGACTTTCGTGCGCCGCGAAGACGGCAGCACCATCCGCGAAGCCATCCTGCGCGAACTGAAGCGCGGCGGGCAGGTGTACTTCCTGCACAACGAAGTGGAAACCATCGGCAATCGCCGGGCGCGCCTGGAAGAACTGGTGCCCGAAGCCCGCATCGCCGTCGCGCACGGCCAGATGGGCGAGCGCGAACTGGAAGAAGTCATGAAAGGCTTCTACCAGCAGCGCAGCAACGTCCTGCTGTGCACCACCATCATCGAAACCGGCATCGATATTCCTTCGGCCAATACCATCATCATCCATCGCGCCGATAAACTGGGCCTGGCCCAATTGCACCAGCTGCGTGGCCGGGTGGGCCGGTCCCACCATCAGGCCTATGCCTATCTGCTGACCCCCGGCGAAGACGCCATCACCAGCAACGCCAAAAAACGCCTGGAAGCCATCCAGTCCATGGAGGAACTGGGCGCCGGGTTCTTCCTGGCCATGCACGATCTGGAAATCCGCGGCAGCGGCGAAGTGCTGGGCGAATCGCAGTCCGGCAACATCCAGGAAATCGGCTACACCCTGTACAACGACATGCTGGCCGAAGCCGTGCGCGCGTTGAAATCCGGCGAAGAGCCGGATCTGGACAGCCCCTTTGGCATGCAGTGCGAAATCAATCTGCACGCCCCCGCCCTGCTGCCCTCGGACTACTGCGCCGATGTGCAGGCCCGTCTGGGGCTCTACAAGCGACTGGCGCACGCCGCCGATGCCGATGCCCTGACGCTGATCCAGGAAGAGCTGATCGACCGCTACGGCAAGCTGCCCGAAGCGGGCCAGACACTGCTGTCCCTGCACCGCCTGCGCCTGCTGGCCCAATCCCTGGGCGTCATCAAGGTCGATGCCGGGGAATCCCAGGCCTCCATCCAGTTTTCCGCCCAACCCAAGGTCGAGCCGCTGCGTGTGATCGAACTGGTCCAGCAAGACCGGCAGGTACGCCTGAACGGCCCGGACCGGCTGAAGATCAGCTTCGGCGGCGCAGTGGATGTGCCCGGCCGGGTGCAGAAACTGCGCGGCCTGCTGCAACGTCTGGGCGGCGCGGCGGCGTAAACGGCTGAACAACAGCCAACGACAAGGTCACCTCCCATGCCGGGTCTCAACGTTAAGGCGCCAGTTCAATTAAACCTGTCTTACGAAGTATATATACTTCGTAAGACGCGTACGTATTTCTGCAAAATACCACTCTGTCGGCTTCCAACCATCATCTAGCTTGACGGCCTTCCTCTATGCAGAGCAAGCAATCCTCGACCAAAGGCCCTGCTTTTCTAGCTAGTGCGCTTACTAAAAACAAAATATACTGTGAAGTATATATACTTCACAGTACGATCAATACAATGGCCAACCAATCACGGATCCAGATTGCCAAACCGGACATCGTCCGCTGCCTAGACGGACAGCCTGCGCCCGTCTTCAAATTAAGTGATCTCAAGCGAATTCTGTCTGAGCAACGACAGGGGTGGCGCCTGGCTCAACGCACCACGACACAGGACTTCATAGACTTCCTGGAACAGCACGGAAAACTCACAACGTTCCACTTTCCTTTCCCCCATCGCGAAGAAACACGGTTTGTCTGGGGTTCCGTCCCCTTGCTCGAAGTCCTGTCGACACTCAAACCCCGCTGCTATTACAGCCATTACACAGCGATGCGCATGCATGGCCTAACCGAGCAGATTCCCAAGACGATCTATCTGAACCACGAACAACACCTCAAGAGCCAGTCCACAGGCGGCCTGGCCCAGGAACGAATCGACGCCGCCTTCAGACGCAAGGCACGTGAATCCAATAACGTCATCGACTTCAGAGGGGCCAGGATTTACCTGATCAATGGAAAGAACACGGCTGAACTTGGCGTGACCTCCGAATCCGTGACATATGACAGCGATACATCGGTTACGGTCCGCCTGACCAGCCTGGAACGCACACTGATCGACATCGCCGTACGCCCAGCCTACGCAGGCGGAATTTTCGAGGTGATGAAGGCTTTTCGACTTGCCAAAGAACACGCATCGGTCAATGCCCTGGCCGCTATGCTGCAAACAATAGACCACACCTATCCCTACCACCAGGTGATCGGGTTCTATCTAGAACGCGCCGGCTACCGGTCCAGCCAGCTAGACCTGATCAAGCGGTTTCCAATGCGCTACGACTTCTACCTGGCACACGGAATGAAAGACATGCACTACATCGACAGCTGGCGCCTATATATCCCAAAGGGGCTTTAGCCGCCCAACCAGGTCGAGCGTGAAGTCGAAATAGGTATCGAACGCCTCAAGGACGATATCTGGACTCATGGTCGCCTGCACGGCGGCGAAATCTGCACGATGGAACTCACGGTAGTGCTGAATACGACCAATCAACGACAGCGGAACCCGTTTGCGGTCAAACATTTCCGCGATCATTTCTTGATGCCTGTCAGTGATGAGATCCAGGCCCAATATCGTGACCAGATAGTAGATATCTACAAAATCACGAGCACGAGCACCCCCTGGGCGCGCCCTACGGATGATGGGGCTGTATTCCGGCATCTGCTGACAGATTGCCCTCAGCTTCTCACAGACAATCATATCGGGGGAATACACATAGATGATGTACCCCTCGAATTCCACGCTCTGCTTATGATCGACATATTCATGCCGACTGACATCAATCAGGAACTTCTTGCCCCTACCAAGATTGAGTGCATACTTGCGCAACGCGTCAACGTTCGGGCTATGCTCCTGATAGAGCGCCTCGCTGATCAGCTTGAACTCAATGCCATAGCCTCCCCAGAAACCGGCCATATCCTCGCTTAGATGCCCCGGCTTTTCGAGCATTCTCAGATCGAAGACTCGATACCCGTCCATACGGAAAGTCCGGACCAAGGCTCGATCCATGAGCCGACACAGCGCATCGGCGCCTCCGGGAAAATCGCCCGGCATTGAGAAATCAATATCGACCGACGCCCGCGCGGTGATCTGATGGATGAGATCAACGGCATTACCGCCCTTGAGGACCAAATTCTCGAACAGCAAGTCGTCAGACAGAACGGCCTTGACGACGGTCCGTTTGATCCGATCGATGGACAGCACAGGGGGTGAGCCTCTATTGCTCATGGGCTACGCACTCTTCCGAAAGCATCCACGCCTCAACCGCCGGATCCCTCGGCTCTCGCAATGCGCAATGGCCCGCAGAGAGCTGGGAACCAGTCCAGAAGGTTGTAGGACTAGGATAACAGAGGATAGATTGTCAGGACTATGCCGGACGATCCGGCGGCACACTATGTGCAACTCAATCCGTCTGCACCATTTCTCCACCACTTGTATTGAGAACAATTCTTGTTTAGAATTCATACCCTAATTGAGAATGATTTTCATGACATTTATCATTTGAAGGAGAATTTGCGTGGAAGATACCCTAGAGCCCAGAGCCGGAAAGCTGGCAGGCGGCCTGGTTGCGGCGCTGGCCACTCCCGGCCTGTTCCTGCTGCCGCAGGCTGCACAGGCCCAGAACACGGATCCGGCTCAGCTCAGCCCCATCAAGGTCCAGGGCGAAAATCCTGCGCCGTTCTTGGTGAAGGCCTCCGCTTCCGACAAATTCACGGCGCCGGTGCTCGACACCGCCAAATCCCTGCAGATCATCCCCAAAGAACTGATCCAGAGCCAGGCCGCCACCACATTGACCGATGTGCTGCGCAATTCGCCGGGCATCACCTTCGGTGCAGGCGAAGGCGGCAACCCGCTGGGCGACCGCCCCTTCATCCGCGGCTATGACGCCCAATCCAGCACCTTCGTCGACGGCATGCGCGATATCGGTGCGGCATCCCGTGAAGTCTTCAACCTGGAACAGGTCGAGGTCATCAAAGGCGCCGACGGCGCCTACGCGGGCCGGGGCGGCGCGGGCGGCAGCATCGACCTGATCAGCAAGACCGCGAAACTGCGCGACTTCACCGATGTATCCGTGGGCGCAGGCACCGCCAAATATTTCCGCCAGACCGTGGACAGCAACTGGCAGCTGGGCGAGACCACCGCCTTTCGCCTGAATGCGATGAACCACAGCCAGGACGTCGATGGCCGCGATGCCGTGGACTACCAGCGCTGGGGTGTGGCGCCGACGATCTCCTTCGGCTTGGGTACGCCCACACGCGTGACGCTGAGCTACTTCCACATGGAGTCAGACGATACGCCGGACAGCGGGATTCCGTATACCTATTCGAAGGACTCAAGATTCCACCGGACGCCCGTCGACGTAGATCGTGACAATTTCTACGGGCTGGACAGCGACTATCGCCGCACGCGCAACGATATGGGCACACTGCGCATCGAGCACGATTTCAGGGACACCCTGACGCTGCGTAACCAGACCCGCTACACACGGGGCACGCAACGCTATGTGGTGACCCAGCCGGACGATAGCAAAGGCAACGTCAACAACGGCATGGTCTGGCGCCGCATGAACAGCCGCGACAGCCGGGTCAGCACCTGGGCCAATCAGACGGAGCTGCTGGGCGAATTCCGCACCGGGCAACTGAAGCACCGCTTCCTGACGGGGATTGAGCTATCGATGGAAGATGGGCGCAAGGATAGTCTGGATATAAATCGAACCAGCAATTTCGCAGACCCCAAAAAACCTATCTGCACGACAACGGGCGCAGGCTCCAACTACAACTGCACCAGCCTCTACAACCCCAACCCCAATGACCCCTGGGTCAATAGCGGCAGCGGCGGCCCCGTCGGCAAGCCCACCTACACCCGCACCCAGACCAAATCGATCTACGGCTTTGACACCATCGAATTCAATGAACAGTGGCAGGCGACGCTGGGCCTGCGGGTGGACGACTACGCGACCCGGTTGAGCCAGTTCGAGAAAGACCGTATCGACCGCCACGACACCCTATTCAACTATCAGTTGGGTCTGGTGTACAAGCCTGCTGCCAACGGCAGCATCTACGCGTCTTTCGGCACCTCGTCCACGCCTGCGGGTGCAACCCTTGGCGAAGGCAGCGAAAGCCAGAGCCTGACGCCGGGGCGCAACAACAGCGGTCTCAATGCCGAAGATTTGGCCCCGGAAAAGAACCGCACGATGCAGAACTGGGCACCAAGTGGGATTTCCTGGACGGACGCCTGGGCCTGACCGCCGCCGTGTTCCGCGTGGAAACCACCAATGCCCGTATCACCCAGGCCAACGGGGACTATACGATGGCTGGCAAGAAGCATGTAGATGGTTTTGAGCTTGGGCTTTCCGGCAGCATCACCCCCCAATGGCAGATGTACGGCGGCTACACCTACCTGAAGAGCCGCATCGCCGAAAACGGAAACGGCAAAGACAGAAGCGGTCGATTCCGCGTCGAGGACGAAGGCAACGCCTTCCCCAACACACCGGAAAGCACAGCTTCAGCCTGTGGAACACCTACGCCTTTACGCCGCAATTGGCAGCCGGCGTCGGCGCCTACTTCGTGGGCAAGCAGTACGGCAACACCGCCAACACCATCACCATCCCATCCTACTGGCGCTTCGACGCCATGGCCGGCTACAAGTTCAGCAAGACCGTGGACCTGCAGATCAACGTGAACAATCTGTTCAACAAGACCTACTACGACAAGGCCTACGCCTCGCACTATGCCTCGATCGCTCCGGGGCGCTCTGCGGTCGCCACACTGAACCTGCACTTCTGATCATGAGCTGCCCTGCCTTCGCCCCGCAGACCGAAGGCGCGCCGCCTTCCACCGGCGCGCTGGACAGCCACGCCATCAATCGGGCGGACCCGTCCGCCTTGGCAGCCGACCTGCAGCGCATCCTGGCCGGCCCGCCCGCACAGGCGGCTATCACCCTGAAAGCCGCCGCCGAAGGCGGTGTCGCCCAGGCGCAACTGGTCTATGGGCAATGGCTGCTGGACGGTCGGGGCGTTGCCTGCGACCCAGGGCAGGCGGTGCAATGGTTCGAGCATGCCAGCCGCCACGGCAACCCCATGGCCCTGAATATGCTGGGCCAATGTCACGCCCACGGCTGGGGTCTGCCGCAAAATGTCTTCATGGCAACCTACTGGTTTCGCCTGGCGGCCATCGGCGGCCTGGACTGGGGCATGTACAACTACGCTACCGCACTATCTCTTGGCCAAGGCATCGCCAGCGACCGCACGGCCGCGCTGGACTGGTTCCGCAAAGCGGCCGCGCTGGGCCATGCCAAATCCATGAATATGATCGGCAGTTTCTACGAAGACGGCTGGGTAGTCCGGCAGGATGCGGGCCGGGCGCTGGACTGGTATCAGCAGGCGGCTGCCGGCGGTGATTTTCGCGGGCAGTTCAACAGCGCCCGCCTGCTGCTGGCGCAAGGCCGGATCCAGGCTGCCCTATCCTGGCTGGAAAGGGTCCCCGACACGGCCACTCCGGCCTTTCTGCAGCAGGCCTCAACCTGGCTGCATACATATCTGGCGGCTCTGCCGGCGGCACCGGATCCAGACCACAGCCCTGACTGCGCTGCCCGGCTGATGCAATTGGCCAAGCGCTACGCACACCATCCGGGAACGCCCGCGCCCGGCTCTACTCTGACGACCCGATGCTGATCACGATTCCCGACCTGCTGAGCGCAGAACACGTACAGCGTTGCCGCCAGGCCCTGGCGTCCGCCGACTGGACGAACGGCAACCGCACGGCAGGCCATGTCGCCGCCCACGTCAAGGCCAACCGCCAGCTGACGCTGGACGACCCGATTGGCCGACAGATCGGCGATCTGATCGTCCAGGCGCTGCGGCAACACCCGGTATTCCAGTCAGCCGCCCTGCCCGCCCACATCCTGCCACCGCGCTTCAATCGCTACGAAGGCGGCGAGCACTACGGTTTTCATATCGACAACGCTGTGTTCAGGCTGCCGGCCCGTCCACGAACCGGCCCGGCACATGCTGATGATGCAAGCCGATCCCAAAGCGGTCTGCAGGCCGAAGGGCCGTCATCGGGCCTGCTGCGCACAGACATCTCCACCACCGTGTTCTTCAGCGACCCCAGCGAATACGAGGGCGGCGAGCTGATCATCCAGGACACCTACGGCGAACAGCGCGTGAAACTGCCCGCCGGCCAGGCCGTGGTCTACCCCGGCACCAGCCTGCATCGGGTCACCCCCGTCACGCAAGGCGTGCGCTACGGCTCGTTTTTCTGGACGCAAAGTCTGGTGCGCGATGACACGCAACGCAGCATCCTGCTGCAACAGGACATCGCCATCCAGCGCCTGATCCAATCCGGCGGCGATCCCGACACCATCAGCCAGCTGACCGGCGTGTATCACAACCTGCTGCGCCTGTGGGCCGAGCCATAACGTCTAATGCTGCCGCCGAAACCAGTTCAGCACGGCATCCAGAGGGCTGACATCCAAGGCAAAGCGCGCCTGTTCACGCACGACGGGCTTGGCGCGGTAGGCGACGGAATAATAGGCCTGGGCCATCATCGGCAGGTCGTTGGACCCATCCCCCAGCACAATGATCTGTTCGGGCGCCGCCCCGACGGACTGCGCCAGCGCCTGCACATGGCGGGCCTTCGCAGCGCCGTCCACGATGTCGCCCAGCACCTGCCCCGTCAACACGCCGTCTACGACCTCCAAGGTATTGGCATGGGTCTGGTCCAACATCAGCCCTCGACGCAGGCGCTCGGTAAAGAAGGTGAACCCGCCCGACACCAGCAGCGTCTTCAGGCCATGCGCACGGGCGGCTTCGATCAGGTTTTCAGCGCCTGGATTCAGGCGCAAGCGCTGCGTGAAGACGGCTTCCAGCGCCGATTCCGGCACGCCTTTCAACAAGGCCACCCGACGGCGCAGGCTCTCGGAAAAATCCTTGATCTCGCCGCGCATGCTGGCCTCGGTGATCGCGGCGACTTCCGCCTTGCGGCCCACGGCGTCGGCGATTTCATCGATGCACTCGATATTGATCAGCGTGGAATCCATATCCATCGCCAGCACCTTGCAGTCAGCCAGCCGATGGATGGCAGCCAGCCAGGCCGCATCCATATGCGCCGCCTGCGCCATGGGTATGAATTCCTCGCGGGTGGACGGGTCCACATTCAGCAGACGGATCGCCGTGGGGCTCAGTTCCTGCACGCCTTCCGCACAGGCGACTGCCGCCAGCCGTTCGACGTCCGCCGCCAGCAGGCGCGGCGCCTGCAAGATAATATGTGCCATGAATCCGGTCTCCACAATGGTGCGCGGCCATTTTACCCGCCTGACGGAACACTCTCCGCGATCCTGAGCAGAGCAGACCGATCCGGCCACCGATAAGCTTTCCGATGCACGCTCCGACACCTCCGCTTCCCCGCTGCGCCCAGGATTACGCCAACCTTGCCCGCGCACGGCTGGAACCCTCGACCTGGGCCTGGCTGGAGTCCGGCGGCGCGGATGAAATCACGGCCCAGGCCAATCGGGCCGCCTACGCCGCCGTGCGCCTGCGCAGCCGTGCGCTGCGACCCATGGCGGGGGCGCACACGGGCCTGACGCTGCTGGGCCAGGCACTGAAGCATCCCATCCTGATCGCGCCCACCGCCTGGCACGGCCTGCTGCATCCCGAGGCGGAATGCGCCACAGCGTTGGCGGCGGCGGCCACCGGCACGCCCTATATTGTCAGCGCCCAATCCGGCACGCCCATCGAAACCCTGGCCGCCCTGCCGGGCCCGCCGACACTTTGGTTTCAGCTCTATGCCCAGACGCGCCGCGCGGACACACTGACGCTGGCCCGCCGCGCCGTCCAAGCCGGCGCTCAAGCCCTGGTCCTGACAGTGGACGCCCCGGTCAATGGCGTGCGCAATGCCGAACAGCGCAGCGGCTTTCAGCGACCAGACCATATCCGTTCCGTGCACCTGGACGGCTTGTCGCCCGCCGCCGCACGGCCCGTCCCCCCCGGCGGCAGCCCCTTATTCGACAGCGGCCTGTTGGACGCTGCGCCGACCTGGGATGACGTCGCCTGGCTGCGGGCGCAACTGCCCGACACGGCCTTGTGGCTGAAAGGCATCCTGGACCCGGAGGATGCCCGTACTGCCGTCGCACACGGCATCGATGGCCTGATCGTCTCCAACCACGGCGGCCGCTGCCTGGATACCCTGCCCTCCACGCTGGACGCGCTGCCAGGCATCACACAGGCGGTCGGCGGCCATGTCCCTATCCTGATGGACGGAGGCATATGCAGAGGGACGGACATCCTGAAAGCGCTGGCGCTGGGCGCCCAGGCCGTCTTGATCGGACGTCCCGTACTGCACGCCCTGGCCGTGGATGGCGCAAGCGCTGTCGCGCACCTGATTCAGATTTTGCGGGGGGAACTGGAAGTCGCCATGGCGTTGACAGGCTGCCGCACCCTGGCTGACATCGGCCCGGACACGCTCTGGGACCGATAAAAACAAACCCGCCGCAGCGGGTCTATTCACACAAGGCGCCCTAACGCCGCCGCCGCTGCATCATGTAGCGCCAGACAAAACCCGGATAGCCCAGCACCACAAACAGGGCCAGGGTCACGGCATAGAATTCCCAGCCCTGGGGAAAGGCGTTGCCCATATCCAGTTCCATCGTGAAGCCCAGCGTGCCGATCATCAGGTAGCCGACCATGGCTTCCAGCAGGCGGTCGATAAAGGGCTTGCCGGACGGCGCGTCTTTACCCGCCAGGACGCCGGGCAGATACAGCAACAGCGCCGCCAGCGCGATGCTGATCAACAGCTTCACCACGAACAGCGCGCTGCCGACCCCGATAAAGGCGCCGCCAGCCAGTTGGACGGTACCCCAGGACCAGAGCGCCAAGAAGCCCACAAACCCCAGGCCGGCGATCCAGCGCAAGGAACCGTTCAAGGACTGGAAAGCCCGCCCCCAGGGCCAGGGGGCCAGAGGGCGTTCCAGCAAGAAAGGCAGGTTGGCCGTCGCCAAAGCGCCCAGAATCACCAACCAGACCGCGAGCGTCAGGGTCATGAAGCGTCAGATCCTTAGAAGCGCAGCGACTGCTGAATCACACTGATGCACAGCGTCATCAATCCGCCGGGCAGAATCCCCAGACCGATCACCAGCAGGCCATTCAAGGACATGACACCGCGCGTGGCGACCGTGCCGGAACTGAGCGTGACACCGTCGTCAGGTTCGTCGAAGTAGGCCATCTTGACCACCCGCAGGTAGTAGAACGCGCCGATCACCGACATCAGCACGGCAAACACCGCCAGCGCCACATGACCGGCGCCCACCAAGGCCTGCAACACGACGAGCTTGGCATAGAAGCCCGACAGCGGCGGAATCCCCGCCAGCGAGAACATGGACAGCATCAGCACGCCGGCCAGCAGCGGATTGCGGCGATTCAGGCCCTTCAGGTCAGCGATTTGCTCGCACTCGAAGCCCTGGCGCGACATCAGCATGATCAGGCCGAAGGTGGACAGCGTCGTCAGCACATAGATGACGATGTAGAACAGCGACGCGCCATAGGCGGCAGAACTGGCGCCCGCCTGGCCTTCGTACACGCCCGACAGCAGGCCCAGGAACACGAAGCCCATGTGCGAGATGGTCGAATACGCCAGCATGCGCTTGAAGTTGGTCTGGGCGATCGCCACGATATTGCCGATGGCCAGCGACAGAGCCGCCATGATCAGCAGCATGGGCTGCCAGTCGACGGCGATGCCGTGCAGGGCCTCGATCAGCAGGCGCAGGGTAATGGCAAAGGCGGCGAATTTCGGCGCAGACCCCACCAGCAGCGTCACCGTGGTCGGCGCCCCCTGATAGACGTCGGGCGTCCACATATGGAACGGCGCTGCCGTCAGCTTGAAGGCCAGGCCGGACACGATGAACACCACGCCGAACACCAGCGGCAGGCGCTGGGCGCCGCCGTCGCGGATGACCTGGGCGATTTCCGCCAGGCCCAGCTGGCCGGTGGCGCCATAGATCATGGACATGCCGTACAACAGGATGCCGGACGCCAGGCAACCCAACACGTAGTATTTCATGGCGGCTTCGGTGGCCGGCAGGTGATCCCGGCGCAGAGCGACCAGCGCATACAGCGCGAAGGACATCAGTTCCACGCCCAGATACACGGTCAGCATGCTGCCGGCCGAGATCATGACGAATTCACCCAGCAGCATCAGCAAGGTCAGGGAATAGAGTTCCCCGCCCCGCGTCATCATGTCGCGTTTTTCCGCATAGGCGCGGCCATAGATCAAGGTGACCGCCACTGCGATGGCCGACAGGATCTTCAGGAAATGGCCCAGGGAATCCGCCACATACAAGCCGCTGAACGTGCGCCCCTGCACCCCCTCGCCCCACTGTCCCCAGGACACCAGGACCGTCACCAACAAGGCGCCCATGGTCAGCATAAAGGTCATGCGCCGCTGGGGTTCGTTGCCGAAGGCATCGATCAGCAGCACTGCCCCGGTCAGCACCAGCAGAACAATCTCGGGGGTCGCCAGTGCGAAGTCGAAAAGATTTTGCATCGTGATTCCGGTCTACAGTTTGGATTGAGCGACGTGATCCAGCAGCGCTTGCACTGAAGGGTGCATCAGATCCGTGAAGAAGCTGGGATAAATCCCCATGAACAGCGTAAAGATCGCCAACAGGCCCAGGATCAGGAATTCCCGGCGGTTGATGTCCTGCATGCCGTCCACCTGTTCGTTGGCCACCGGGCCGAAGGCCACGCGCTTGACCATCCACAGGGAATAGCCCGCGCCCCAGATCAGGGCTGACGCCGCCAGCAGGCCGATCCAGAAGTTGTACTGCACGGCGCCCAGGATGACGGTGAACTCACCGACGAATCCGCTGGTGCCCGGCAAGCCGGCATTGGCCATGGAAAACAGCACGAAGAACGTCACGAAGCGCGGCATGCGGTTGACGATGCCGCCGTAGGCATCGATGCGGCGCGTGTGCAGGCGGTCGTACATGACGCCGATACACATGAACATGGCGCCCGACACAAAGCCGTGCGAGATCATCTGGATGATGGCGCCTTCCAGGCCGGTCACGTTGAAGACGAAAAAGCCCAGGGTGACAAAGCCCATGTGCGCCACGGACGAATAGGCCACCAGCTTTTTCATGTCGTCCTGGACGATGGCGACCAGCCCGATGTAGATCACCGCCACCAGCGACAGGGCGATCATCATGCCTGCCAGGCTGTGGGCAGCATCCGGCGTGATCGGCAGCGAGAAGCGCAGGAATGCGTAGGCGCCGAGTTTCAGCATGATGGCCGCCAGCACGATGGACCCGCCCGTCGGGGCTTCCACGTGGGCATCCGGCAGCCAGGTATGGATCGGCCACATCGGGATCTTGACGGCAAAGGCGGCGAACAGCGCGATGAAGACGAACATCTGTTCTGTGTAGCTGAGCGGCAGCTGATGCCAGGTGGCGATGTCAAACGACCCGCCCGATGCATGCCACAGATAGATGAAGGCGATCAGCGTCAGCAGCGAACCCAGCAGCGTGTACAGAAAGAACTTGAACGCGGCATAGACCCGGTTCGGCCCGCCCCAGGCGCCGATGATGATGTACATCGGGATCAGGGTGGCTTCGAAGAACACGTAGAACAGCATGCCGTCCAGCGCGCTGAACACGCCGATCATCAGTCCTGACAGGATCAGGAAGGCCGCCATGTACTGGGCCACGCGGGATTTGATGATTTCCCAGCCGGCCAGGATCACGATGATGGTGATGAAGGCCGTCAGCAGCACGAACCAGACCGAGATCCCGTCGATGCCCAGGTGGTAGTTCAGGTTGAAGGCCTCGATCCACGGCGTGTTTTCGACGAACTGCATGTCCGCCGTCTTGGCATTGAAGCCCGTGTACAGAGGAATCGTCACCAGCAGGCCCACGATGGACCCGACCAGCGACAGCACCCGGGCAGGACCCGGATTGTCATCCCTGCCGACCAGCAGCACCAGCAGCCCGAACATGATCGGGACGAAGATCGACAGAGTCAGCCAGGGGAGTGTTGAAGACGCCATTTCGCTAGCCATCAATGAACCATCAGGACGAAGAATGTGAGAAACACCATGATGCCGATGATCATGGCGAAGGCGTAGTGGTAGATGTAGCCGGACTGCAGCAGACGCGTCGTGGCGGCGGCAGCCCCCACCAGACGCGCACTGCCATTGACGAGCAGACCGTCGATGATGCCGCGATCACCGCCCTGCCACAGGCCGCGACCCAGACTGCGGGCAAAGCGGGCCAGGACTTGTTCGTTGAACCAGTCGAAGTAGTACTTGTTGTCCAGCAGACGGTACACCGGGGCGAAAGCACGGGCGATCGCCGCCGGCACGGCCGGATTGATCAGCCAGCAATACCAGGACACCACGAAACCGGCCAGCAGCAACAGGAAGGGCACGGACGTCAGGCCATGCAGCCCGAAGCCCACCCAGCCGTGCCATTCCTCGGCCAGCGCCGCCATGGCCGGATGCTGCGCCAGCACCGTGATGGACTTGCCGAAATAGCCATTGAACAGCAGCGGATCGACGAACCAGACGCCCGCCACGATCGACATGACCGCCAGGAGGGACAGCGGCAGCGTGACCACCCAGGGCGATTCCTTGGGCTTGGCGCCATGCAGAGCATGAATGCCGGGGCCGTCGCCATGATTGGTCCAATGGCCCTCGCCATGGTCATGGCCGTGATCCTCGTGATCCGGATAGCGTTCCTTGCCGTGAAAGACCAGGAAATACAGGCGGAAGGAATACAGCGAGGTCACGAACACGCCCGTCAGCGTCAGGGCGTAGGCAAAGCCCGCGCCCGGGATATTCGCCGCACCGGCGGCCGCGATGATGCTTTCCTTGGAATAAAAACCCGAGAAAAACGGCGTACCCACCAGCGCCAGCGTGCCGATCAGCATGGTGATCCAGGTGATCGGCATGCGCTTCCACAGGCCGCCCATATGGCGCATGTCCTGATCGTGCAGCATGCCCATGATGACCGAGCCGGCCCCCAGGAACAACAGGGCCTTGAAGAAGGCGTGCGTCATCAGGTGGAAGATCGCCACCGAATAGGCGGATGCGCCCAGCGCCACCACCATGTAACCCAGCTGCGACAGCGTGGAATAGGCCACGACACGCTTGATGTCGTTTTGCACCACGCCCAGGATGCCCAGGAACAGCGCGCCGAAGGCGCCGATCACCATGATGACCGACAGCGCGGTTTCGCTCAGTTCATAGACCGGCGAGAAACGGGCCACCATGAAGATCCCGGCCGTCACCATGGTGGCGGCGTGGATCAGGGCGGAAATCGGGGTCGGGCCTTCCATGGAGTCGGGCAGCCAGACGTGCAACGGCGCCTGGGCGGATTTGCCCATGGCGCCCACGAACAGGCACAGGCAGGCGACCGTCAGCATCTGCCAGTCGGTGCCCGGGAAGACGATGGCGCCCAGTTTGTCGGCTTGGGCGAAGACTTCGCCATAGTGCAGGCTGCCGGCATAGGCGTACAACAGGCCGATGCCCAGCACGAAACCGAAATCCCCCACCCGGTTGACCATGAAGGCCTTCATGTTGGCGAACACGGCCGACGGCTTGGAATAATAGAAACCGATCAGCAAATAGGACACCAGGCCCACGGCTTCCCAGCCGAAGAACAGCTGCAGCATGTTGTTCGCCATCACCAGCATCAGCATGGAGAACGTGAACAGCGAGATATAGGAGAAGAAACGGTTGTAGCCGGGGTCTTCGGCCATGTAGCCGACCGTGTAGATGTGCACCATCAGCGACACGCCGGTGACCACCACCATCATCAGCGCCGACAGCGGATCGATCAGGAAACCGACCTCGTATTTGATGGAGCCGATCATGGTCCAGGTGTAGATCGTGCCGTCGAAGGTCTGCCCGTCCAGCACCTGCTGCAAGACGATGAGCGAACCCACGAAGGACACCGCCACCCCCAGGATGGCCAGGGTGTGCGTTCCCCGGCGGCCCAGCCACGAACCCATGAAACCAGTGGCGAAAAACCCGATCAGCAGGGCCGTTGCCAGCGGCGCCAGGGCAATCAATAGATAGAGACTTTGCGCAGTCATGACGCCCTTACCCCTTCAGCTGGTCAAGCTTGTCGACATTGAGGGTGCTGAGATTGCGGAACAGCAGCACCAGAATGGCCAGCCCGATGGCAGCCTCGGCAGCCGCCACCGTCAGCACGAAAAACACGAAGACCTGCCCGGCGGGATTGCCCGACCAGACGGAAAAGGCCACGAAGTTCATGTTGGCCGACAGCAGGATCAATTCGATCGACATCAGCAGCACGATCAGGTTGCGCCGATTCAGAAAAAACCCGAACACGCCGATGGCGAACAGAATCGCCCCCACGATCAGGTAATGGCTCAGTCCGATCTGCATCATTTTTCGGCTCCTTCGGATTCAGCAGCAGGCGTGTCGACCACGGAGGACATCTTCACGATGCGGATGCGGTCAGCCGCGGTGACGCGCACCTGCTTGCCGGGATTGGTGCGTTTGTAGTCGCTGCGCGTGCGCATGGTCAACGCGATGGCAGCGATCATGCCCACCAACAGGATCACGCCGCCGATCTGCACGGCATAGGCGAAATCCGTATACATGGCCGTGCCCAACACCAGCGTGTTGTCGATGTTGTCGGCCGGCTGGGGCATCGCCGCAGCATCGCCCCAGGAACGCAGCACCACAAAGGCCATTTCCAGCACCATGACGCCACCGATGGTCAGGCCCAGCGGCAGATAGACCTTCAGGCCGCTTTTCAGGCCTTCCAGACGCATGTCCAGCATCATGACGACAAACAGGAACAGCACCATGACGGCGCCGACGTAGACGATGACCAGCGCCAGGGCCAGAAATTCGGCCTGGATCAGCATCCACATCATGGATGCCGTAAAGAAGGTCAGGATCAGGTGCAGCACCCCGGTGACGGGGCTGGTGGCCGTGATGACGCGAAACGCGGCCACGACCAGCACAATGGCCAGCAGATAGAACAGGATTGAATCAAAACTCATGGTCGGTCTTCCGGCATCAACGATAAGGCGCGTCGGCAGCGCGACGGGCGGCAATTTCCGATTCGTAGCGATCGCCCACGGCCAGCAGCATGTCCTTGGTGAAATACAGATCGCCGCGTTTTTCGCCGTGGTATTCGTGCAGATGGGTTTCCACGATGGCGTCGGTCGGACAGGCTTCCTCGCAGAAGCCGCAGAAAATGCACTTGGTCAGATCGATATCGTAGCGTGTGGTGCGGCGGCTGCCGTCCTCGCGCTGTTCGGACTCGATGGTGATGGCCAGGGCCGGACACACGGCTTCGCACAGCTTGCAGGCGATGCAGCGTTCCTCGCCGTTTTCGTAGCGGCGTTGCGCATGCAGCCCGCGAAACCGGGGCGAAGTCGGCGTCTTTTCCACCGGGTAGCGCAGCGTGATCTTGCGCTTGAAGAAATATTTGCCCGTCAGGCGCATGCCTTCGAACATTTCCTTCAGCATCAGACTGCCGAAGAAGTCCTTGATTGCTTCCATGATGTACCCCTTACTGCCAGATGTTCCAGGGCGTCTGCATCCAGATCGCCACGATCACCAGCCACACCCCCGTCAGGGGGATGAAGACCTTCCAGCCCAAACGCATGATCTGGTCATAGCGGTAGCGCGGGAAGGTGGCGCGGAACCAGATGAACAGAGAAACCACGAAGAAAGTCTTCAGGCCCAGCCAGATCCAACCCGGAACCCAGGTGAACGGCGCAAAATCCAGCGGCGGCAGCCAGCCGCCCAGGAACATGACCGCCGCCATGGCTGACAGCAGAATCATGTTGGCGTATTCGCCCAGGAAGAACAGGGCGAAACCCATCCCCGAATATTCGACCATGTGACCCGCGACGATTTCCGATTCGCACTCGGCCATGTCGAAGGGGTGGCGGTTGGTTTCCGCCACCGAAGCGATGATGTAGATGATGAACAGCGGCAACAGCGGCAACCAGTTCCAGGACAGAATCCCGACGCCGTGATCGGCGAACCAGCCCGCGCCCTGCCCCTGGACGATGCCCGACAGATTCAGCGTGCCTGACACCAGCAGCACCGTGACCATGACGAAGCCGACGGCCAGTTCGTAGGACACCATCTGCGCCGACGCCCGCAGCGCCGACAGCAGCGCATATTTGGAGTTCGACGCCCAGCCGGCCACGATCACGCCATAGACACCCACCGAGGTGATCGCCATGATGAACAGCAGTCCGGCATTGATATTGGCCAGCACGACATCAGGCTGAAACGGAATCACGGCCCAGGCCGCCAGCGCCGGCGTCAGCGTGACCACCGGAGCCAGGATGTACAGCACCGGATTGGCCTTGGACGGCACGATCAGTTCTTTGGTCAGCAGCTTGAACACGTCGGCGAAAGGCTGCAGCAAACCGCGATAACCCACGCGATTGGGCCCCAGGCGTACGTGCATGAAGCCGATCATCTTGCGTTCCCAGTACGTCAGGTAGGCCACGCACAAAATGATGGGGACGGCAATGATCACGATCTTGACCAGGGTCCAGACCACAAGCCAGGGCGTTTCACCGATCAGGCTCGTGCCGTAGGCGTTCAGGATATTCAACCAGTCCATTTAGCGTCGCTCCAGCTGGATGGCGCCCGAGCCCATGCCCAGGGCGGCGGTCTGTTCAAAGGCGCCGGCGACCCGCACGGCGCCATCGGCCACGGTATCGTCCAGCGCCACGGTCAGGTCTGCCGCGCCATGGGCGGTGGACACGCGCACGGCGTCTCCTGCCGACACGCCCAGGGACTGCAACGTAGCGGCATTGGCCGCTGCCTGCGGCGGCGCGGAACTGACGTGTTCCTGCAACGGCTGCGAGCGGCGCACCAAAGCGTCCGTGCGATAGATGGGCAGTTCGGCGACGCGTTCCAGATCGCCCGTCGGCGCTGCCGTGCCGGGCGCCAGACGGATCTCGTTGGACAGACGGCCATCAACGCCGCCCACCATCACCGTATCGCGCACGGATTCGGAGGTCTCGTCGTCAAAGCCCGGCAGGTTCAGCAGATTGCCCAGCACGCGCAGGACCTTCCAGGCCGGGCGGGTATCCCCCACTGGCGCGGCCACGCCCTTGAAGCTTTGCACCCGGCCTTCGGCATTGACGAAGGAACCGGAGGTTTCGGTAAACGGCGCGATGGGCAACATCACATCGGCCCAGTCCTCGGCAGCGGAACGGAAAGCCGTGAAGGCCACCGCCATCCCCGAACCCTGCAGGGCGCGCACGGCGCGTTCGCCCAGATCGCTGTCCAGGCGCGGTTCGGCTTGCAACACCAGATAGGCTTTCAGGGGATCGCCGCCCAGCATGCCGCGGGCATCCAGACCGCCATCCGCCGGCACGGCGCCGGCCAGATAACCGCCCACCGTATTACCGCCGGGGGTCAGGAAGCCGAAACGGCCGCCAGCCAGCTGCGCAATCGCCTGAGCGTTGGCCGCCAGCAGCGCGACCTGATCGTCGGACACGGCCAGATTACCCAGGAACACCGCCACCCGTTCGCCCGACGCCAAGCTGTCGGCAATCGCCTGGGCAGCCTCGCCCGGCTGCACGCCGGTCAGACCGGCAGGCGTCGGCTGCGATTTCAATCCGGCCAGCGCCACGGCGATTTCGCCCAGAGCCTGGACCATGGCGGACGGCTTGACCGTCAGACGGCCCGTGACCGGCGCCAGCGGATCGGCCGCCACGCTGTCCACCAGGGACAGCTGCATGCCGTGCTTGGCCGCCTGGCGCAGACGCTGCGCCATCAGGGGATGGTCCTTGCGCAGGAAGGAGCCGATCACCAGCGTGCGATCCAGCGTATTCAGATCGGCAATCGGCATGCCCAGCCAAGGCGCGCCGCTGCGCACCGCATCCAGGGCTGCGCCATCGCCGCGCAGGCGGAAGTCGATATTGTCGGAACCCAGCGCACGCGTCAGCCGCGCCAACAGGGTCAGCTCTTCGAGCGTCGCAGTATCGGTCGCCAGCGCGCCGATCTGCGTCGCACCGCCGTCTTCGCGCACCTGATTCAGGCCGGTGACGACCGATTGCAGCGCATCCGTCCAGGAGGCTTCGTGCCACTGGCCGTCGCAGCCGCGCACCATGGGGTGCTGCAGGCGGTCTTCGACGTACAGGCCGGCATAGGAAAAGCGGTCGCGGTCGCTGATCCAGCATTCGTTGACGGGTTCGTTTTCAAACGGCACCACGCGCAGCACACGATCCATCTTGGTCTGCACGACCAGATTGGCGCCCACGCTGTCATGCGGGCTGACCGAACGGCGACGGGCCAGTTCCCAAGTGCGCGCGCCCATCATGAAAGGTTTGGACAACAAGGCCCCGACCGGACAGACGTCGATCATGTTGCCGGACAGTTCGGATTCGACGGCCTCGCCCACGAAGGTGGTGATTTCAGAGAATTCACCCCGGTTGAGCATGCCGATTTCCATGATGCCGCCGATTTCCTGGCCGACACGCACGCAACGGGTGCAGTGGATGCAGCGCTGCATCTGTTCAGCCGAAATCAGCGGACCCATGGGCTTATGAAAGACCACGCGCTTGGTTTCCTTGTAGCGCGAGGCGGATTCACCGTACCCCATGGCCAGATCCTGCAGCTGGCATTCGCCGCCCTGATCGCACACGGGGCAATCCAGGGGGTGATTGATCAGCAGGAATTCCATGACAGCGCGCTGGGCCTCGACGGCCTTGGGCGAGCGGGTGTGCACCACCATGCCGTCGGTCACGGGCGTCGCGCAGGCCGGCAGTTGTTTCGGGGCCTTTTCGACCTCGACCAGACACATGCGGCAGTTGGCGGCAATGCTGAGTTTCTTGTGATAGCAGAAATGCGGGATATACAGCCCCGCCGAATGGGCAGCCTGGATGACCATGCTGCCTGCTTCGGCTTGAACCTTCAGCCCGTCGATGGTGAGTTCTACCATGGCGTGTCCTGACCCTACAGATACTTGGCGACCACACAATCCTTGTGGTCGACGTGGTGGACGAATTCGTCGCGGAAATGCTTGATGAAGCTGCGTACCGGCATGGCGGCGGCGTCGGCCAGGGCGCAAATCGTGCGGCCCATCATGTTGTGCGCCACCGAATCCAGGGTATCGATGTCATCCATCGTGCCCTGGCCGTTTTCCATGCGCTGCATCATGCGGTACAACCAGCCCGTGCCTTCGCGGCACGGCGTGCACTGGCCGCAGGATTCTTCCATGTAGAAGTACGACAGGCGCATCAGCGATTTGACCATGCAGCGGGTCTCGTCCATGACAATGACCGCGCCCGACCCCAGCATGGACCCGGCCTTGGCGATCGAGTCGTAATCCATATTGGTGTTCATCATGATGTCGGCCGGCAGCACCGGCGACGAGGAACCCCCGGGGATGACGGCTTTCAGCTTGCGCCCGCCCTTCATGCCGCCGGCCAGCTCCAGCAGTTTGGCAAACGGCGTGCCCAGCGGAATTTCGTAGTTGCCGGGCAATTCGACGTCGCCGGACACCGAAAAAATCTTGGTCCCGCCGGCCTTTTCGATGCCCAGTTCCAGGTAGGCCTGAGCGCCCATCTGAAACACAAAGGGCACTGCCGCAAAGGTTTCCGTGTTGTTGACGGTGGTGGGCTTGCCGTACAAGCCGAAGCTGGCGGGGAACGGCGGCTTGAAGCGCGGCTGACCTTTTTTGCCTTCCAGCGATTCCAGCAGCGCGGTTTCTTCGCCGCAGATGTAGGCGCCAAAACCGTGGTGCGCATGCAACTGGAAGGAAAACCCCGAACCCAGGATGTTGTCGCCCAGGAACCCCGCCTGGCGGGCCTGTTCCAGGGCTTCTTCAAAGCGGTTGTAGACCTGGAAGATTTCGCCGTGGATATAGTTGTAGCCCACGGACGAGCCCATGGCGAAACCGCCGATGATCATGCCTTCGATCACCGCATGCGGGTTGTAGCGCAGCAGATCGCGGTCTTTGAAGGTACCCGGTTCGCCTTCGTCGGAATTGCAGACCACGTATTTCTGGCCCGGCAGATTGCGCGGCATGAAGGACCATTTCAGGCCCGTGGGGAATCCTGCGCCGCCGCGGCCGCGCAGGCTGGAGGCCTTCAGTTCGGCAATCACGTCGTCCGGCGTCATGCCGGTGGTCAGGATCTTTTTCAGGGATTCATAGCCGCCCCGGGCGATGTAATCCTGGATGCCCCAATTATTGCCGTCCAGGCCCGCCAGCAGGTGCGGCTGGATGTGACGGCCATGAAAAATCATGCTGCGGGCGGCATCGTCGCCCAGCATCGGATTCAGCGCATCCGTGCCATATTTCTGCAACACATCCAGGGCGCTCATGCCGACTCCTTCAGTTCACGGATCAGGGCGTCGATCTTTTCGGGCTGCATGCGGCAGCACATGTGCTTGTCGTTGGCGATCACCACCGGCGCATCGCCGCAAGCGCCCATGCATTCGCCTTCCAGCAGGGTGAACATGCCGTCGGGCGTGGTCTCGTGAAAATTGACGCCCAGCTTTTCTTTCAGGTATTCAGCCGCCTGCGCACTGCCCTGCAAGGCACAGGGCAGATTGGTGCAGATGGTCAGGGTGTAGCGCCCCGGCTGCTGAGTGTTGTACATGGCATAGAAGGTCGCGATTTCCTGGACCGCAATCGGCGGCATATCCAGGTAGGCGGCCACGTCGCGGATGACCTCGGGCGAGGTCCAGCCCTTTTCGGTCTGGGCGATGGTCAAGGCGGCCATCACGGCGGATCGTTTCTGATCCGCCGGATATTTGGAGATTTCCCGGTCAATGTCCCGGTAGGCTTGTTCGGAAAGCAGCATCGTCATAGTCCTATGGTGTCCCGGGCGGCTAGCGGTCGATTTCGCCAAACACGATGTCCTGGGTGCCGATGATGGTCACCACGTCGGAAATCATGTGGCCCTTGGACATTTCTTCCAGAGCGTGCAGGTGGGCAAAGCCCGGTGCGCGGATCTTCATGCGGTAAGGCTTGTTGGCCCCGTCCGACACCAGATAGATCCCGAATTCACCCTTGGGGTGTTCCACCGCAGCGTAGGCTTCGCCTTCGGGCACGTGCATGCCTTCGGTAAAGAGCTTGAAGTGGTGGATCATGTCTTCCATGCCGGTCTTCATGTGTTCGCGCGTGGGCGGGGCAACCTTGTGGTTGCCGGTGATCACAGGACCGGGATTGTTGCGCAGCCATTCGATGCACTGGCGGATAATGCGGTTGGACTGGCGCATTTCCTCGATGCGGCACAGATAGCGGTCGTAGCAATCGCCATTTTTGCCCACGGGGATATCGAAATCCATCTTGTCGTAGACCTCGTAGGGCTGCTTTTTGCGCAGGTCCCATTCGATGCCGGAGCCGCGCAGCATGGGGCCGGTAAAGCCCAGCGCCAGGGCGCGTTCGGGCGATACGACGCCGATGTCCACCAGGCGCTGCTTCCAGATGCGGTTTTCGGTCAGCAGGACTTCGTATTCGTCCACGCAGGCGGGGAAGCGATTGGTGAAGTCCTCGATGAAATCCAGCATCGAGCCCGAACGCGCATCGTTCATGGCCCGCAGTTCCTTGTCGGAACGGTATTTGGAACCCTTGTACTGCGGCATGGTGTCGGGCAGATCGCGGTACACGCCGCCGGGCCGGTAATAGGCCGCATGCATGCGCGCGCCGGATACTGCTTCGTAGCAGTCCATCAGGTCTTCGCGTTCGCGGAAGGCATACAGGAACACCGCCATGGCGCCCACGTCCAGCGCATGCGAACCCAGCGACATCAAGTGGTTCAGGATGCGGGTGATTTCGTCGAACATCACGCGGATGTACTGCCCGCGTTCCGGCACCTGGATGCCCAGCAGCTTTTCGACCGCCAGACAGTAGGCGTGTTCGTTGCACATCATGGACACGTAGTCCAGACGGTCCATGTATGGCAGCGCCTGCAGGTAAGTGCGGTGTTCCGCCAACTTTTCGGTGGCCCGGTGCAACAGGCCGATGTGCGGGTCGGCGCGCTGGACGACTTCGCCGTCCAGTTCCAGCACCAGGCGCAGCACCCCGTGCGCGGCCGGGTGCTGCGGGCCGAAGTTCAGGTTGTAGTTCTGGATTTCTGCCATGTCAGTACCGTTCAATGCCGTAGTGGTCTTCCCGCACCACGCGGGGGGTGATTTCGCGGGGCTCGATCGTGACGGGCTGGTAGACGACGCGTTTCTGTTCGGCGTCGTAACGCATTTCCACGTGCCCGGAAATCGGGAAGTCCTTGCGGAAGGGGTGGCCGATAAAACCGTAGTCCGTCAGGATGCGGCGCAAGTCGGGGTGGCCTTCGAAGACGATGCCGTACAGGTCGAAGGCTTCGCGCTCGAACCAGTTGACGGCGGGCCAGACGTCCACCAAAGACGCCACGACCGGGAATTCGTCGTGTTCGGCGTACAGGCGCACCCGCAGACGCCAGTTGTGCGTCACCGACAGCAGATGGATGACCACTGCAAAACGGTGCGGATGGGTGTGGCTGTGATCCGCGGAATACGTGGGGGCCTTCCAGGCGGAATAATCCACCCCGCACAGGTCCATACAGGATTCAAAACGCAGGCTGGCGTGATCGCGCAGCGTGCGGCAGGCATCCGCCCAGGCGGCCTGAGGCAGCTGCAGCGTCAGTTCGCCCAGCGATTCGGTCAGATTGACGGAATCGCCCAGCACATTGCGCAAATTGGTTTCTAAGGTCTGTAGCCGTGTCATATGCAGATCGTCGGATTCGAAGCAGATTGGAAGTACGCCAGAAGGGCCCGCGCCGGCGCACCGGCAAGCCCTGCCTGACGCCCCACGCTATCGCGCAATGGTGTTGGTCAGGCGGATCTTGTTTTGCATCTGCAGCAGACCGTAGACCAGGGCTTCCGCCGTGGGCGGACAGCCCGGCACGTACACATCCACCGGCACGATACGGTCGCAGCCGCGCACCACCGAATAAGAATAGTGGTAGTAACCACCGCCATTGGCACAGGACCCCATGGACACGACCCAGCGCGGTTCCGGCATCTGGTCGTAGACCTTGCGCAGCGCCGGCGCCATCTTGTTGCACAGCGTGCCGGCCACGATCATCAGATCGGACTGGCGCGGGCTGGGCCGGAAGATGATGCCGAATTGGTCCAGGTCATAGCGCGCCGCGCCTGCATGCATCATTTCGACCGCACAGCAGGCCAGACCGAAGGTCATCGGCCACAGCGAACCCGTCTTTGCCCAGTTCAGGAATTTATCCGCACTGGTGGTCATGAAGCCTTTTTCCATGACGCCTTCAACAGCCATTTTGCTCACCCCCAATTATTCCCAGTCCAGGGCGCCGCGGCGCCATTCGTAGATGAAGCCCACCGTCAGGATGCCCAGGAAGATCGCCACCGCCCAGAACCCCACCATGCCGACCGTGCCATTAGCCATGGCCCAGGGGAACAGAAAGGCGATTTCCAGGTCGAACATGATGAACAGGATCGCCACCAGGTAGTAGCGCACGTCGAATTTCATGCGCGAATCGCCAAAGGATTCAAAGCCGCATTCGTAGACGGACAGCTTTTCAGCGTCGGGCACGTTGCGGCCCAGCAAACGCCCCGCGGCCAGCAGGGCCGCGCCGATCAAGGTGGCGACGATGATGAAAAGCAGCACAGGAAAGTACTGTTCCAGATTCATGAAGGGCCCCTGCTCCAGAAGATCAAACTACGGGATTGTAGCATTTCGACAAGCACTGTCGCCGGGAAAACCCGAAGCTGAAACACAATTGACCGGAGTCAATTCAGCTAAGCACGGAAAGGCTTTCAGAAGCCTGAAACGGGGCAAAAGAAGGGAAGGACAGGCCAGCCAAGGCCTACGGATGCTTGTGGCGCATGACATCGGAATCCGGCAGCATGGCGTCGGGGGGGTGCCCCTGGTGGGCGGCTGACGCATAGCCATGTCGCCGGCAGGCGCAGATTAGGGATGCGGCTCTGGGTTGTTGGTGATGGGTGAATGGAAAATGAGACGAGTCACCCACGGCTCTCGGCCTGATCGCCATGGGCTTTATTCATACCATCTGCTGATGTCCGCACATCGAGCGCCTTCGTCCTTCCGATTTGTTTTTGTTTTTTGGGGGGCTGCCACTGCGTCGGGGGGGGGGTGGTCGTGTGTTGGGGTGGGGTGTGAGGGCTTTGAGGCAGACGCAAGAAAGCCACCCGAAGGTGGCTTTCTTGTTGCCGGGGACCGAAGCCCCCCGGCAAAGTTCCGAACAACCCGGCAAGCCGGGCTGCATCGCAGCGTGGACAAGCCACGCGTGGCGATTAGAACTTGTGACGCATACCGATACCAGCTTCCTTGGCCTTCATACCGTCCAGGTAGGCCACGCCGGTGCCGTAGGCGCCGTAGGCATACACGTCAGTGCGCTTGGACAGCGGGTATAGGTGTACTTTTAGCAGAATAGATGTTCTGCGTCTTGAAGGTGCTGTTGTTTTTATCGTCGAACACGTTCATCCAGATTGGAAGAAGAGCGCGTCCAGGTCACCACAGCCGTACCGCCGCCCAGAGGAGCGGACAGACCGACGTAGTAATTGTGCGACTTGAAGTTCATCCGTCAATGTGCCGACACCTCGAGCCGAGCCATTGCCAGCGGTACCCGCCCCACTCACCCAGCCATGCCGTTCAACTTGCCGTTGCGATCCTGACCATAGCCCAGACCCAGCTTGACGACTTCGAAGTCGTAGCCGCCGCTGATCATCCAGTTGGTGACGTTATAATGGGAACCGACGAGACCGAGGGCATTAGCGTTCACGTTCGTGGGATCGTAGGCGAACTGGTCCTGGCCGCTGGAACCTTGGCGATCATAAGTCGCACCGGCAAAAATCGGACCATTGGCGTACTTCAGGCCGACGGTCAGATAGTTGGCACGATCATCCCCAGCAACCGCAGTGTTGGCCACGCCATTGAAGCTGGCACGCTTCACCGCCGACTGGCCGTTGGTGCCATAGCCGATACCGGCCTGGAAGCCCGCGAAGTTCGGGGTTTCATATTTGAACATCTGGTCGACGCGGACGGACTTGGCACCGAAGGCCTTGTCCGTATCGCCGAAGCTGCTGCCGAAGCTGGCGTCGTGGTAGCCATCACCGAAGTTGTACTGGCGACCCATCGTGAAGGTACCCCAGCTGTCGCTGGCCAGACCGACAAAGGCCTGACGGTTGAATTGACGATCCTTGTCAGCAGGCTTAGCGGTACCAATGTTGAAGCCTTGCTCCAGCACGAAGATGGCGCGCAGGCCATCGCCCAGGTCTTCGGAACCCTTCAGGCCGAAGCGGTTGCCGCTGAGGAAGCCATCACGGATGCCAGACGAAGTCGCCTTGGCGTTGTAGCTGTTACCAGCCGCATCAGTGTGGCTGTATTTGTATTGGCTGTAGCCGTAGCCGGTGTCCAGGATACCGTACAGCGTCACGGACGTTTCTGCTTGAGCAACGCCAGCGGTAGCGAAACCGGCCAGCAGAGCAGCAGCGAGCAGAGTCTTTTTCATGTAAGAAATCTCCGTAGATTTGTGTGAATCAGAGCAGGCCAACAACATCCTTTTGCTGCTGCTCTTTCTAACTCCGCGAAGGGAAGTTGTTGGTATTGCATCAAAATTTCCGGATGAATGCCATGCCCAGCAGGGGAAAGGCCTCAGTTTCCTGGGAAAGGCGTTGCAGATCCACAACAAGCCGTCCGGAAGGGATCTTTCGAATCACCTCTAAACAAGCACATCCAAGCCATGTTTCTGAACAACTTGCAACAAGCGAGCGGCAGTTCCGCTAGGCTGCTTGGCTCCGCTTTCCCACTTCTGCACGGTCGACGTGCTTGTGTTCAGATACTCGAGCAAAAACAGGCTGGCTGACCTTTTACGGAATGCCGCAGCTTCGTGATGGCCTTGGCATCAAAGCGTGGCGCCTTGCAGCAAGGCACATCTCGTCGAATTCCCGCATGGTCTGCTGGCTGACCACACCAGATCGTTGTAGGCCTGTGGCCGCGCTATGAATTGCTTCAAACGCGTCACTTTTGAATTGGGGTTTGGTCGTCATCGCCAACGATCTCCAGAATTTCCTTTGCATCGTGAGCAGCTCACGGAGCTGCTCCTCGCTCATCGCTGCATACTGGGCAGCCAACAGCTTGAAGCCTGTCACCTCGGCCTGATCAATAATTTGTCACGGGCATTCTTTGCATACAAGTAAAAGAAAAACCACCAACCCACCGCTTTCCGAATAACAACACTGCGGTGCATGTTCTTGTTAAGCCGCTTCTTCCACACATTTCCACCCAAGTTGTCCCCCTTCCCCAGAGCCAGATCGAGCGCCTGCCCGGAATAATTCCACATCCGGAATCCGGGCCTTGGCGGCGAGTTTGGTGAATGTTTTGGTCTTGAAGAATCGAGTGAGACCGCCGACTCATTGCTCATACCACCTGCCTTTTTAAATTATAGCACTCAGTGCTATATTTTTCGGAGCTTATATCTCACCTCACACTCAGAAAGTATCTACGACAAGGACAACCCTGGCTCGCTAATTCAGCCCGCCGGTTTGGCTCCAGTTTTGCCACCTGAGGGAAAACTCTCACCGCCCCGTTCGCACCGCGACGTTTAGCGTTGTTCATCACAGCAGAGCAAGCTGCACCCTACAATGCGCCCCACCCCCGCTGACGTCTCGCCAATGACCTGCGCCATACCCCGCCCTCAGGTGTCCCCAGCCATGTCCGTGATTCTGCTGATCCTGCCCGATTTCCTGCTGATTGCCCTGGGATGGCTGCTGCTGCACCGTTTTGGATTCGACCGGCACTTTTTCGCACAGGCGGAAAAGCTGGTGTATTTCGTGCTGTTTCCGGCGCTGCTGTTTCATTCGATCACCCAGGCGCCGATGGCGCTGGGCAGCACGACGGTGCTGCTGGCGGCCACCATGGGCGTCATGCTGGGCGGCATCGCACTGGCCTGGCTGGGGCGCCTGGCGGTGCGCCCGGATGCCGGAGCGCATGCGGCGACGGCGCAATGCGCGTTTCGCTTCAATAGTTATCTGGCGCTGTCGTTGGCGGCCAGCCTGGGTTGGGACCAAGCCCAGGCGACGATGGCCGTGATTCTGGGTTTTGCGGTGCCCATCAGTAATGTGGGGGCGGTGCACGCCCTGGCCAGCCGCAACGGCGGGCGGGCGCTGAATGAAATGGCGCGCAATCCTTTTATCCTGGCGACGCTGGCGGCCCTGGCCTGCAATTTTCTGCAGATGCCGATTCCACACCTGGCGGACGTCGCCCTGGGGCGGCTGGGGTCCTGCGCCATCGCGCTGGGGCTGCTGTGCGTGGGGGCGACGTTGTCGCTGGAGGGGGGGACGCCAGCATGCGCCGCTGATGGCCTGGATGATCACGGCCAAGCTGATCCTGCTGCCGCTATGGACGCTGGCGCTGGCCTGGATGCTGGACCTGCCCGCCCAGGAACGCCTGGTGCTGCTGCTGTTTTCCGCCGTGCCGACCTCGTCCGCCGCGCACGTGCTGGCCGCCCGCATGGGCGGCGACGGGCGGCTGGTGGCGGTCACGATGTCGCTGGGGACGCTGCTGTCGGCGGTGACGCTGCCGGTATGGCTGGGGCTGGCGGGGTAAACAGAGATTCACGCCCAGCAGACACGTCGCCCCATGATGGCAGCGCTGCCGACATACAATGCCCCACGGATCGAAACGCCTGAACAACATGACATTTCCCCTGCCCCCCATCGAATGGCCCCTGCCGGACGAAGACGCGACTGTGGCCCTGGCGCAACGCCTGGCGGCCCTGGTCTGCGGACATGCCCCTGAATCGCTATCCGCCGGCGGGCGCATCCACCTGCGCGGGGAACTGGGCGCGGGCAAAACCAGCCTGGCACGGGCGTTCCTGCGAGCGGGCGGCGTGACGGGGCGCATCAAAAGCCCCAGCTACGCCTTGCTTGAAAGCTATAACGTTTCTAACTTATACTTCTATCACTTTGATTTCTATAGATTTAGCGATGCGCACGAATGGCGGGATGCGGGGTTTGACGAACTGTTGGCAGAGCAGGCAGTCGTCCTGATCGAATGGCCTGAACAGGCCGGCACTCGTTTACCCCCCTCCGGATCTGGACATTCTGCTGGAATACGCCGGGACCGGCCGACGCGCATGGTTAAGCGCCTGCAGCGATAAAGGACAGCTATGGCTGACGCACCTGACCCCATCGCACCGATGAATACCGCCCCGGTTCCCCTGCGGCGCAAGCTGATCGCTGGCGGTTGCACGCTGCTGCTGCTGCCCGTCATTCCCCGGCTGGCGCATGCCGCCACCATTCTGGCCGTGCGGACCTGGCCGGCGGACGAATACACCCGCGTCACGCTGGAAATGGACACGGAACTGAAGGCCGAACAGTTCATGCTGGATCATCCGCACCGCCTGGTAGTGGATATCGAAGGCCTGCAGATGGATGCCGCCATCAGTGATCTGGTGTCCAAGATCAAACCCAACGACCCCTACATCAGCACCGTGCGCGTCGGCCAGAACCGCCCCAACGTGGTACGGCTGGTCTTTGACCTGAAGCAGGATGTGGCCCCGCAGGTCTTTACCCTGAAGCCCATCGGGGAATACAAATATCGCCTGGTGCTGGACCTGTACCCGAAAATCGCCCAGGACCCGCTGATGGCCCTGCTGAAGGACGCCCAGAACGATCCGCTGGCCGGCATCCTGGAAAGCCTGGCCCAGAACAGCCCATCGGAAGCGCCGATTCCCTCGGTCGAAGGGCAAAAACTCCCCC
The DNA here is from genome assembly GCF_034675905.1 of Castellaniella sp. Lineage (GTDB taxonomy): Bacteria > Pseudomonadota > Gammaproteobacteria > Burkholderiales > Burkholderiaceae_B > Castellaniella. The sequence goes on from NZ_JAUCCV010000002.1 coordinate 504,433, forward strand.
CGCTGGCACAACAGAAACCGCCGCCCGCGGAGGTGGTCCCGCCCAAGCCCGCGCCCGGCGGGCGCCGTGATCGTCCCATCCTGATCGCTCTGGACCCCGGACATGGCGGCGAGGATCCCGGCGCCATCGGCAAACGCGGTACCCGCGAAAAAGACATCGTCCTGCAGATCGCGCAGCGCCTGAAAAAACTGATCGACGCCCAGCCCAATATGCGGGCCTACCTGACCCGCGACCGGGATTATTTTGTGCCGCTGAACGTGCGGGTGCAAAAGGCCCGCCGGGTGCAGGCCGATCTGTTCATCTCGATTCACGCCGACGCCTGGATCAAGCCGTCCGCCCGGGGCTCTTCGGTCTGGGCGCTGTCGGAACACGGGGCGACCAGTTCCGCCGCCCGCTGGTTGGCCAAAAAGGAAAACGACGCCGACCTGATCGGCGGGGTAAACCTGGGTTCGCACAATGCCCAGGTCGCCAAGGTGCTGCTGGACCTGTCCACCGGGGCGCAGATCAATGATTCGATCAAAGTCGGCACCCAGGTGCTGCAGGAAATCGGCAAGATCAACCGCCTGCACAAGAACCGCATCGAGCGCGCCGGCTTCGCTGTGCTGAAGGCCCCCGACATCCCATCCATCCTGATCGAAACTGCCTTCATCAGCAATCCCGAAGAAGAATCCTTGCTGCGCACCCCCGCGCACCAGCAAAAGATCGCCGCCGCCGTCCTGGGCGGCGTGCGCGATTATTTCGCCGCCAACCCGGCACTGGCGCGACGGGCGTAATTCGGCAACCCTGCAGCCACCTTCGGGGTGGCTTCGCGCCCTACCCTGCCCGCAATACGACTTTTTCATCCCCTAGGGATTGCCGGTCTGCTCACGCAGCCTTCGGCTGCCGACAATGAACCCCTCCGGGGCGCTTGCACCAAGTAAGCGCTTAAATTAACCAACTAGGTTATAATTAATGGAAAAGGGTACTCCTCATTGTCGACTGTCCAGAGTCAAGCATCTGCTCGCAGCGGGCAAAGTTCGCACCACGCATTCGGCGCGCATCGGCGCCAACGAACTGGGCCTGAGCTTTTCCAGCATGCTGGATGTGCTAATGAGCCTGACCATCAGGGATTTTTACAAGAGCATGACCACTCATGCAGACCATTCAATTTGGCAGGATGTGTACTGCCCTGTCACATCGTACGGTTCCATCTACCTGAAACTGACAGTGATCGATGACGTGCTGATCGTGTCTTTTAAGGAACGCTGAACATGAAAATCTGTCCAGTCTGTGGTGAAAAAAGTCTGTCGCACGACACGCGCGACCAGCCATATACCTACAAAACTCACACGACAGTCATTTCCGCCGTGACCGGGGATTTTTGCGCCGCCTGCGGGGAATCCATCCTGGATGCTGCAGAATCCCGTCGCGTCATGCATGAGATGCAGGCATTTTCCAAACAAGTGAATGCGTCCTTGGTGGACCCAATATTCATCACGACCGTCCGAAAAAAACTGGGGCTTGGTCAAAACGAGGCTGCCCGGCTTTTCGGAGGCGGCGTCAATGCTTTTTCCCGCTACGAAAGCGGCAAAACCCGACCGCCGCTGGCCTTGGTCCAGCTATTCAAATTGCTGGACCGACATCCCGGCCTGTTGGACGAAATCCGCGCCGTCTAACCTGCTGCACGTTCAGATCAGGCGTCGCCGGATGCCTTGCGGCGCAGCAGCTTCCACAAAACGCCGGCCAGCGCCGGCACGGCGGCGGCGGCGATGCCGATCAGGACGATGGTGTTCAGGTGTTCCCGCACGATAGGGACGTTGCCGAAAAAATAACCCAGCGTGATCAGGCCGGCGATCCAGACGACGGCGCCGATGATGTTGTATAGCTGAAACATGAACAGGCGCATGCCGGCCACCCCGGCCACGAACGGCGCAAAGGTGCGAAACAACGGTAGAAAGCGCGACAGGATGATGGTTTTGCCGCCATGCTTTTCATAAAAGGCATGGGTTTTCAGCAAGGCCTTGCGATCCAGAAAGCGATAGTCGCGTGAAAAGACCTTGGGGCCGATGTAACGGCCTACAGAATAATTGACCGTATTGCCCAAGATAGCTGCCGCGATCAGAATGCCCCCCATCAGCACCGGGTCTAACTGGCCGGTGGCGCCAAAGGCCCCGGCGATGAACAGCAGCGAATCCCCCGGCAGAAAAGGGCAACACGATCAGCCCGGTCTCGCCGAAAATGATCAGGGCCAGGATCAGATAGATCCAGGCGCCATACTGTGCGACCCAGATACCCAGAGACTGGTCAATGTTCAGCACCAGATGAAAAAACTCAGCCATGACTGCTTTAAACCTCGTTGAAATGGATGCAACAGCGCGCATCGTGCGTGCGTAACGCTCGAGGCCCTGCAAAGCACCCGCCAGCCCCTGGGCCGCGCAGTCCGCTTTGCCCGATGACGAGCAGACGCTCACTATAATCGTTTTTATGACGCGACCCATCTCTGCCCTGCCCGATATTCTGATCAACCAGATCGCCGCCGGCGAGGTCATCGAGCGCCCCGCCTCGGTGCTGAAAGAACTGCTGGAAAACGCGCTGGACGCAGGCAGCCGGGCTATCGAGGTCCGCCTGGATGGCGGCGGGATCCGGCGCATTCTGGTGGCCGACGACGGACACGGCATTCCGCGCGAACAATTACAGCTGGCGCTGCAGCAACACGCCACCAGCAAGATCACATCCCTGGACGAACTCGAATCCGTCGCCACGATGGGGTTTCGCGGCGAAGCGCTGGCTTCGATCGCCTCGGTGGCCCAGTTGACGCTCAGTTCGCGCACAGCGGATGCGGATCAGGCCTGGCAGATCGGCCCCGGACAGCCGGAACCCTCGCCCGCCGCCGGGCAGACCGGCACCCGCGTGGACGTGCGCCAACTGTTCGACCACATCCCCGCCCGACGCAAATTCCTGCGTTCCGAAGCCACGGAATACGGCCACTGCCTGGATGCCATCGAACGCATCGCGCTGGCCAACCCCGACGTCGCCTTGCGCGTGTTCCACAATGACAAACCACAGCGAAACTGGCCTGCCTCCGACATCCACAGCCGCATCCGCGACGTGCTGGGGGCCGAATTCCAGGCCCAGAGCCTGCCGGTCTCGGCGGAACAGGGCCTGATCACCCTGGAAGGCTGCATCACCCGCCCGACGTTCGCCCGCAACCGGGCCGACCGGCAGTATCTGTACGTCAATGGCCGCTTTGTGCGCGACCGGACGGTGTCGCATGCCATCCGCCAGGCTTATGCCGACGTGCTGCATGGCGACCGCCAGCCCGCCTATGTGCTGTTTCTGGGGCTGGACCCGAGCGGGGTGGACGTGAACGTGCACCCCGCCAAAAGCGAGGTGCGTTTCCGCGACAGCGGGGCCATTCATCGCTATGTGGCGCAATCGCTGGGGCAAGCCCTGGCGCAGCGAGGCGGAGCGGCGGGCGAATCCGCCGACACGCCGCCGGCCCCCAGCAGCGGCGATGCTGCCCCCCCCCCCCCCCCCCCCCTCCCCCCCGGGGGCCCCCTGCCGGATGGCGGCGCGCCTTCCCAGGGACGCAGCCCCGGTCGCTATCCGGGGCAGATCCCTGTGCAGCAGCGCTTTGCGCTGCAGGATTCCAGGCCGGCCCAGGATTGGCGCACTCTGTACCAGCCGCTGGATGGCGCAAACACCCGACCGGCGCCGTCGCCCGGCAGCGCATCAGCGGAAGCATTCCCTCGCGCAGGGACCGCACCCGCCGGCACCGGGGCGCGGCCCCAAGACGCACACCCCGGTGCCGGCGATCTGCCGCTGGGTCTGGCCCTGGGCCAACTGCACGGCATCTATATCCTGGCGCAGAATGCGCGCGGCCTGATTCTGGTGGACATGCACGCCGCCCACGAAAGAGTGGTGTACGAAAGACTGAAAGGCGCGCTGGACGAAGCCCCTCTGCCCGCGCAGGATCTGCTGGTGCCGGTGGTGTTCACCGCCACCGAAACCCAGGTCGCCATCGCCCAGGACCATCAGGACACGCTGGACGCCCTGGGGCTGCGCATCCGCGCCACCGGCCCCGCCTCGCTGGCTGTGCGGGCCGTACCCGCCCTGCTGGCCCAGGGCGACATCGAAGCCCTGGCGCGCGGTGTGCTGGCCGATGTAGAACGATTCGGCCAGTCGGCCCGTCTGACCGAACAGCGCAACGAGCTGCTGTCCACCATGGCCTGCCACGGCGCGATCCGCGCCAATCGCCGCCTGACGCTGGACGAAATGAACGCCCTGCTGCGCCAGATGGAACGCACCGAGCGCGCCGACCAATGCAATCATGGCCGCCCGACCTGGTTTCAATGGAGTCTGAACGACCTAGACAAGCTGTTCATGCGGGGCCAGTGAACAGAAAAACCCCACATCTCTCGCCCCATCGGTGTTACTCTGGTAGCACCGATGCATTCAAGCGCACCGCTGCCATGACCACGACTTCGCTCAAATTATCCGATACGCTCAAAGCTCGCGCCATCCATGCCGCTCAAGGACTGGGCATGACGCCGCATGCCTTTATGGTGTCCGCCATCGAACAGGCCGCCATCTCGACCGAACAGCGGGCGGATTTCCTAGCGCAGGCCCAAGCGGCCCGCCGGCAGGCGCTGGATACGGGCTTAGGCTATACGGCTGACGAAGTCCATGCCTACCTGCGCGCACGTGCTGCAGGCACGCCCGCTACGCCCCCTCAGGCTCGCCCGTGGCGGCCCTGATCTATACCGATCAGGCCATTCTGGATCTGGAACGCTTGACGGATTTTTTACTGGAAAACGATCCTCAGGCTGCCAGCGATACGACTGAATTGATCATCGAAGCGGTTTCGATCCTGCAGCGCCATCCGCTGATAGGCCGCACCGTCGAAGATCCCTGCCGGGAACTCGTCATTTCCAGAGGAAAAACCGGCTATGTCGCGCTATACAGCTACGAATACCCCGCCGATGTCATCCTGGTCCTGAGTATCCGCCATCAGCGCGAAGCGGGCTATCCCGCCTCATGACATCCTGAACGCGGACCGATTTCATCCTCGTTTTGCGCACCCTGTACCCTGTGAATCCAAACGACTCCCCTCTGCTGATCTGCCTGGCCGGGCCGACGGCATCCGGTAAATCGGCGGCATCGCTGGCGCTAGCGCAGCGCTGGCCGATCGAGCTGATCATCATGGATTCGGCCACCATCTACCGGGGCATGGATATCGGCACCGCCAAACCCAGTCTCCAGGAACAGGCGCTGGCGCCCCACCATCTGCTGGACATCCGTGACCCGGCGCAAGCGTATTCGGCTGCGGAATTCGCCCGCGATGCGGCAGTGCTGGCGCAGGACATCCGCCAGCGGGGGCGCATCCCCGTGCTGTGCGGCGGCACCATGCTGTACTACAAGGCGCTGCGCGAAGGGTTGAACGCGCTGCCGGGAGCGGACCCGGAGATCCGCCAGGCCCTGGATGCAGAAGCCAGTGAACGCGGCTGGCCGGCGCTGCATGCGGAATTGGCTCGCGTCGATCCGGCCACCGCCGCCCGGTTGGCCCCCAATGACAGCCAGCGCCTGCAGCGCGCTCTGGAAATCTGGCGCAGCAGCGGACGCGCCATGAGCGACTGGCTGGCCCAGCCCCCGCAGCCCGTGCTGCCGGGATGGCGCTTCCTGACGATCAGCCTGGAGCCGTCCGACCGGTCCGTGCTGCACACCCGCATCGCGCAACGCTATCAGGCCATGATTCACGCCGGCCTGCTGGACGAGGTTCGCGCCCTGTACGCCCGCCCCGATCTGCATCCGGGCCTGCCCTCGATTCGCTGCGTGGGCTACCGGCAGCTCTGGGATTACCTGGACGAGCGGGTTTCCCTGGAACAGGCCATCGAGCAGGCCATCGCCGCCACGCGCCAGCTGGCGAAACGCCAGATCACCTGGCTGCGGTCACTGCCGCAACGCGTCCCTGTGGATTGCCTGTCGGATCAGGCCGTCGCGGAAGTAGCGCAGCATTGCGCCCAGGCGCTGGACGCCTGATCCGGCTGGAGACGCGCCGGAAAACGGCGGTGCAGCTGACGGCTGCCCGCCGGGGCCCCTGACTAATCGACGATGGTCTGGGCGCCGCCGACGGCCTGGGCTTCGATCTGCCCCAACGTATAAACGGTCTCGCCTTGGGCCTGCAGGGTTGCGGTGATGGCGGCTGCCTGATCCGTACCGACCACCAGCACCATGCCGATGCCGCAGTTGAAGACGCGGGCCATTTCCTGGTCCGCCACGCCGCCCTGAGCCTGCAGCCACTGGAACAACGCCGGCCACTGCCAGGCGTCACGGTGCAAACGGGCACACAGGCCATCGCGCAAGATACGCGGCACGTTTTCCAGCAAGCCGCCGCCGGTGATGTGGGCCAGGCCTTTGATCGCCCGCGCGATGGGCCGCCAAAGCGGCCAGCACGGATTTGACGTAGATGCGGGTGGGCTCCATGACCACGTCACCCAGAGGACGACCGCCCAGATCCTGATCGGGCCGAGCGCCGGCATGCTGCAGAATTTTACGCACCAGGGAATACCCGTTGGAGTGCGCCCCGCTGGAGGCCAGTCCCAGTAGGGTGTCGCCAACCTGAATATCGGCGCCATCGATGATGGCGGATTTTTCCACCGCCCCCACGGCAAAGCCGGCCAGATCGTATTCGCCATCGGGGTACATGCCCGGCATTTCGGCGGTTTCGCCGCCGATCAGGGCGCAGCCCGCCAGCTCGCATCCTCTAGCAATGCCGCCGACAACCTGGGCGGCGGTATCGACGGACAATTTGCCACAAGCAAAATAATCCAGGAAATACAAGGGCTCGGCACCCTGCACCAGAATATCGTTGACGCTCATGGCGACCAGATCGATGCCCACGGTGTCGTGACGCTGCCATTCAAAGGCCAGCCGCAATTTAGTGCCCACCCCGTCGGTGCCCGACACCAGCACGGGTTCGCGCAAGTGTTTGGGGATCTCGAACAAGGCCCCGAAGCCGCCGATCCCGGCCATGACGCCAGGTCGCATGGTGCGCGCCGCCAACGGTTTGATGCGGTCAACCAAAGCATCGCCCGCGTCGATGTCGACGCCCGCGTCACGATAGGTCATGGAGGGAGTGGTGCCTGATGTCATGAGAAAAGCCGTCGAATGTGCAAGAATTGCAGGTTTGGACAATATAGTGGCCTGATTTTACGATGAACTCCGGCCCGGTGAGCATGACACAGCAACTGTTACTGGACATCCTGCCCGGCGCGCTGCCCACTTTGGACGGTTTTATGGCGGGCGCCAACCAGGCGGCGATCGATGCGGTGCGCGCCCTGAGCCCTGGTCGCGCCCTGTATTTATGGGGCGGCGCGGGGTCCGGACGCAGCCATCTGCTGCGCGCCCAGGCGCAAGCGCAATCGGGCCACTACCTGGATGCCCGCACCCCGGCTCACTGGCTGCAGGCCCTGGCCACCGACGAAGACCGGGCGCTGACGCTGGTTGCGGTGGACGACGTCAGCGACCTGAACGATGCCGCCCAGGCGGCTTTGTTCGCCCTGTTCAACCGTTGGCGGGCTGCTGCCAGCACGGCGGATGCCTTTGCCCTGCTGACGGCGGGCGACCGGGCGCCCCTGACCATGCCGCTGCGCGAAGACCTGCGCACCCGCCTGGGCTGGGATCTGGTGTACCGTATTGAACAGTTGTCGGATGAAGACCGCGCCCAGGCGTTGCGTGACCGCGCCCAGCAGCGCGGCCTGAATCTGCCCGACGATGTGCTGCACTGGATTCTGATCCACCACGACCGCGACATGGGACGCCTGAGCGCCCTGATCGATACTCTGGACCAATATTCCCTGGCCCGCCACCGCCCCGTCACCCTGCCGCTGCTGAAAGAACTGCTGATGGCCGGGCGTCCGTCGCCACGCCGTCAGCCGGCCCGCCGCCGAATGAATCGACACCGGCGTGTACGCTTACTCTGATTCCGCCCCTCGACCACTTCCGCACATAGTCTGTTGGACGATATTCTCATGCCCGCTCATTCCCATCTTGCCCTGTTCGACCTGGATCACACCCTGCTGCCCTTTGACAGCGACTATCAATGGGCGGAATTCCTGGCCCGGACCGGCCGCGCCGGCGATCCGGAACTGGCCCGCCAACGCAATGACGATCTGATGCGCCGCTACAACGAAGGCACGCTATCGGCCGAAGAAGCCGCCGATTTCATGCTGGGCCTGCTGCGCCTGGGCGAACCGGCGGAACTGGCGCAATGGCACCAGGACTATATGCGCGAGGTCATCGTCCCCGGCCTGCTGCCCGCAGCACACGCCCTGGTGGCCGATCACCAGGCACGCGGCGGGCTGTGCGCCATCGTCACCGCCACCAATTCCTTTGTCACTGCGCCCATCGCCCGGGCGCTGGGCTTCGACCACCTGATCGCCACCATCCCGCAGCGCGATGCCGATGGCCGCTACACCGGGCGCATCGAAGGCACCCCCAGCTTCAAGGCTGGCAAGGTGCTGCGCGTGCGCGACTGGCTGCAATCACAAGGCCTGCAACTGGAAGACTTCACCGAGTCCTGGTTCTATAGCGATTCGCTGAATGATTTGCCGCTGATGGAAGCCGTCACCCACCCTGTCGCCACCAACCCCAGCGCCTCGCTGCGGGAACTGGCCCAGGGCCGGAATTGGCGCATTCTGGACCTATTTGCGGACATGCAGGATACAAAGTCTTAAAATACGCGCCATGCTCAAGCAGACCATCAAAAATTTCGTCTCTCGCCTCCTCGCGCCGCCGCCCAGCGGCCCGGTGCGCCTGTCCCGCGACAAACACGGCATCGACCGGCGGCTGGTGTCACGCCATGCGATCAAGGTCTGCGAGGTCTTGAACCAGCAGGGCTTTGACGCCTACATCGTCGGCGGCGCCGTGCGCGACTTGATTGTCGGCCTGCAGCCCAAGGATTTCGACGTCGCCACCAACGCCACGCCGAACCAGATCCGGCCGCTGTTTCGCCGCGCCCGCATCATCGGCCGGCGTTTTCAGTTGGTGCATGTGGTGTTCGGCCAGGAAATCATCGAAACCTCCACGTTCCGCGCCCCGGCGTCAGGCACGCAGGAAACCGATGAACATGGCCGCATCCTGCGCGACAATGAATTCGGCACGCACGAAGAAGACGCCGTGCGGCGCGACTTCACCATCAACGCGCTGTACTACGACCCGCTGAAAGAAGAAGTGATCGACTTTCACCAGGGCGTGGCCGATCTGAAGAACCGCGTGGTGCGCATGATCGGCGACCCTGAAACCCGTTTTCGCGAAGACCCGGTGCGCATGCTGCGCGCGCTGCGCTTCCAAGCCAAACTGGGCGCCCGCATCGACCCGGCGACCGAAGCCCCGATCACCCAGCTGGCGGCGCTTATCGAACACGTGCCGGCCTCGCGGCTGTTCGACGAAACCCTGAAGTTGCTGACCTGCGGCCATGCCATGGACTGCCTGCGCGAACTGCGCCGGTCCGGCCTGACCAAAAGCCTGATTCCCCTGATCGATCGCATCTTCGAAGAAGACGGCGGCGAGGCCTTTGTGGAAATCGCGCTGTCGCGCACGGATGCCCGCGTGCGGGCCGGCAAGCCCATCAGCCCCAGTTTCCTGTTTGCAGCGCTGCTATGGCGGCTGGTGCAAAAGCGCTGGACTGCCCTGCTGGCCCAGGACGTGCAGCGCAACGAGGCCCTGATCCGCGCCGCCGATTCGGTAATCGACGAGCAGATGCACAAGCTGGCCATCCAGCGGCGTCACCAGGCCGATATGCGCGAGATCTGGCTGATGCAGGCGCGTTTTGAGCGCGCCACGGTGCGCTCCATCTGGCGCATGATGGAGCAGCCCCGTTTCCGGGCCTCCGTAGATTTCCTGCAGCTGCGGGCTGAAGCCCGCGAAGTCGACAGCGTGCTGGCCCAGTGGTGGATGGACTTGGCCGACAGCGGCGACGAGCGCCGCAGCCAGATGATCGATACCTGGCAGGCCGGACACGCTGGCGCGCGACGCCTGGGTTCGGGCACGACACGCAAGCGCCGCCGGCGTCGCAAACCCGGCGCCGGGGCCGAATCCACCGACACCGCAGACGCATAAGCCATGCAGGATCCCGGCCATGCCCCGGACGGGCGCACGGGCGATGTCCTGGCCTACATCGGTCTGGGCGCCAATCTGGGCGATGCCGCCCAGACCGTGCTGGCAGCTGCGCACGCCCTGACCCTAGTCGATGGGGTCAGCCGCCTGCGCCTGTCCCCGCTATACGACACCTCCCCGGTCGGCTGCGCCGGCCCGGATTACGTCAATGCTGTGGCGGGAATTCATACATCGCTCAGCGCATCGGCCTTGCTGGCCGCTCTGCAGGGGATCGAGCAGGCGCATGGACGCGAGCGCCCCTACCGCAACGCCCCGCGCACGCTGGACCTGGATCTGCTGTGGTACGGCGGACAGACGATCACCCAAGCCGACCTGATCGTGCCGCACCCGCGCATGCACGAACGGGCGTTCGTGCTGCAGCCACTGCAGGATCTGGCCCCGGAGCTGATCCTGGCGCAAGGCACGCTGGCCGATCTGTTGACACGCTGCGCAGATCAGGCCATCCGGCCCTTGCCCCGCCCGTCCTTTTTCACCTCGGAAACCGCCATGTCCGCCCTGCCCCCCATTCGTCTGGTCGTCGCCTATACGGACAACCGTGTGATCGGACGCGACGGCGGCATGCCCTGGCATCTGCCGGGTGATCTGGCGCATTTCAAGCGCAGTACGCTGGGCAACCCCATCTTGATGGGCCGCAAGACCTGGCTGTCGCTGGGGCGTCCGCTACCGGGACGGCGCAATCTGGTGCTCAGCCGGGATGCCTCGTTCGCCGCCGCGGGCGCCGAACGCTTTGCCTCGCTGGATGAAGCCCTGGCCGCCTGCCAGGATGCGGAACGCATCTGCGTGATCGGCGGGGAACAGATCTTTCGCCTGGCCCTGCCGCTGGCCGATGAACTGATCGCCACGGAAATCCACGCCCAGATCGAGGGCGACACCTGGTTTCCGGAACTGCCGGCAGGACAGTGGCAGGAAACGGAACGCCTGCCCCAAGCCGCCAGCGACGGCCTGAGCTACGATTTCGTGACCTATCAGCGCCAGCGTTGAATCCGATCAGGCCTTTGCAGCCTTTGCCCGCGCCCGAATGGCGGTGACGGGTTCTCCTGCAATTCCCCAGTTATCGGTATCGACTTCTTCGATCACCACGAACGTGGTCTTGGGGTTCTTGCCCAATACATCCACCAACAGCTGAGTGGCCCCCTGCATCAGGCGGGCCTTTTGTTCGGCGGTGACCCCTTCGCGGGTGATCTTGATGTTCACGTATGGCATGCTTTGTCTTCCCGGATCTGTCTTTTTTGAACGGCCCTGCAGGCCGCAGATGTAAAAAGGCCCCACCGGATGGGTGGGGCCACGGTCAGAGCCTATTCTAGGCCCATTCGACACCGATGCGCATCAGGCGACGGTCTGCGCCTCCGAGGCATAGGCTTCGATCGGCGGGCAGGCGCAGCTGAGATTCCGATCCCCCCAGGCATTGTCCACCCGCGAGACCGGCGGCCAGTATTTACGGGCTGCCATGCCAGGCAGCGGATAGGCCGCCTGTTCGCGCGTGTACGGATGGGTCCAGTCCTGCACCAGCAACACAGACGCCGGGTGCGGGGCATTGACCAGCACGTTGTCTTCCAGCGGCTGTTCACCGCGTTCGACGGTCGCGATTTCCTGGCGGATGGCGATCATCGCATCGATGAAACGATCCAGTTCTTCCACCCCTTCGGATTCAGTCGGCTCGACCATCAGGGTGCCGGCCACCGGGAAGCTCATGGTGGGGGCATGGAAACCGTAATCCATCAGGCGCTTGGCGATGTCTTCGGCGCCGATGCCGCTGGCGTCCTTGATCGGGCGGATATCCAGAATGCATTCATGCGCCACCCGACCGTTCGCACCGGCATACAGGATGGGATAGTGCGGAGCCAGGCGGGACGCCAGGTAGTTGGCGTTCAGGATGGCGACCTGGGTGGCGCGGCGCAGGCCAGCCGCCCCCATCATCATGACGTACATGGTGGAAATCGGCAGAATGCTGGCCGAACCGAAAGGCGCCGCCGACACCGGGCCGGACTGCCCTGCCGGCAGACGACCGTCTTCGCCCACGACGCCCGGCAGGTACGGCGCCAGATGCGCGCGCACCGCCACCGGCCCGACACCGGGGCCGCCGCCGCCATGCGGAATGCAGAAGGTCTTGTGCAGGTTCAGGTGGGAGACGTCCGAACCGAACCGGCCCGGACGCGCCACGCCGACCATGGCATTCATGTTGGCGCCATCCAGATAGACCTGGCCGCCGGCTTCGTGGATCAGGTCGCAGATCTCGGTGACCGTGGTTTCGAACACGCCATGGGTGGACGGATATGTGATCATCAAGGCAGCCAGGTGATCGCCCGTCTGGGCGATCTTGGCGCGCAGGTCATCCATGTCGATGTTGCCGTTGTCGTCGGACGCCACCACCACCACATCCATGCCGGCCAGGTGGGCCGAGGCGGGATTGGTGCCGTGCGCCGAGGCCGGGATCAGGCAGACATTGCGCTGATGATCGCCGTTGGCCTGATGGTAGCCGCGAATCGCCAGCAGACCGGCGTATTCGCCCTGAGCGCCGGAATTGGGCTGCAGGCTGACGCGGTCATAGCCGGTGATCTCGCACAGGGCCGCAGACAGGCGCTCGATCATGTCCTGGTAGCCCTGGGCCTGACCGGCCGGAGCAAAGGGGTGCATGTGCGCGAATTCGGGCCAGGTGACGGGAATCATTTCCGCCGTGGCATTGAGCTTCATGGTGCAGGAGCCCAGCGGAATCATGGTGCGGTCCAGGGCCAGGTCCTTGTCCGCCAAGGCGCGCAGATAGCGCAGCATGTCGGTTTCGGACTTCACCTGGGAAAACGCCGGGTGCGCCAGAATCGGCCCCTGGCGACGCAGGGCGGCCGGAATCGCGTCGCCGGCAGCGGCGAAATCAGGCGCCACACGCGTCGCCCCGGCGCCAGCAGCCAGCACGCCCAGCAGGATTTCGATATCGCCCTGGCCAACGGTCTCGTCCAGCGACAGGGCGACGCAGCCCGCGTCGACCCGGCGCAGATTGATGCCGCCATCCACAGCAGCATCCAGCACGGCCTGGGTCCGGTCGCCGGTCTTCAGGCACAGCGTATCGAACCAGCTGTCATTGCAGACGGTGATGCCCATGCCGCGCAACGCCGTCGCCAGCTGCGTGGTGTGCGTCGCCACCCGCTGCGCGATGCGGCGGATGCCGTCCGGGCCATGCCAGACTGCGTACATGGAGGCCATCACGGCCAACAGCACCTGCGCCGTGCAGATGTTGGACGTCGCCTTTTCGCGGCGGATGTGCTGTTCGCGGGTCTGCAGGGCCAGACGCAGGGCGGGCTGGCCCTGGGCGTCTTGCGACACGCCGACCAGACGGCCGGGCAGATTGCGCTTGTAGGCGTCCTTGCAGGCCATGAAGCCCGCGTGCGGACCGCCGTAGCCCATCGGCACGCCAAAGCGCTGGGCCGAGCCCACGGCGATATCCGCGCCCCATTCACCCGGCGGCGCCAGCAAGGCCAGCGCCAGCAGATCGGTGGCCACGGCCACGATGGCGCCGGCGTCATGCGCCTGCTGCGTCAGGGCGCGGTAATCGGCCACGCCGCCCAGGCTATGCGGATACTGCAACAGCACGCCGAAGCATTCCGGCAGACCATCGGCCTCGTCACCCACCACCACGTCAATGCCGATACCGGCAGCGCGGGTACGCACGACCTCGAGGGTTTGCGCGTGCACGTGCCGGGACACGAAGAACTGACTGGACTTGGCCCGCGACACGCGACGGGCCAGCGTCATGGCCTCGGCGGCGGCCGTGGCCTCGTCCAGCAGGGATGAGTTGGCGATATCCAGGCCGGTCAGGTCCGTGACCATGGTCTGGTAGATCAGCAGAGCTTCCAGGCGCCCCTGGGAAATTTCCGGCTGATACGGGGTATAAGCCGTGTACCAGGCGGGATTTTCCAGGATGTTGCGCAGGATGACGTGCGGCACATAGGTGCCGTAATAGCCCTGCCCGATGTAGCTGCGCAGGACCTGATTGCGCGACGCAATCGTCTTCAGGTCGGCCAAGGCCTCGACCTCGCCCAGCGGGCCGGGCAGATCCAGGTAAGGCGATTCGGACAGAATGTTTTCCGGCACGACTTCACGGATCAGGGCATCCAGGCTGGACGCCCCGATGGCCGCCAGCATGGCCTGCTGATCGGTCTCGGACGGCCCGATATGGCGGGCGATGAATTCGGAATGCGTGGCGGGGTCGCGCAGCATGGAATACTCCTTAAGCCTGGGCCTGATAGGCGGCGGCATCCAGCAGGGCATCGACGTCGGCGGCATTGTCCGGGCGGATCTTGAAGATCCACTGATCGTAGGCCGCTTCGTTGATCAGGGCCGGCTGATCGTTCAGGGCTTCGTTGAAAGCAACGATCTCGCCTGCCACCGGGGCGTAGATGTCGGACGCGGCCTTGACGGACTCGACCACGGCGGCGGTGTCGCCGGCTGCCAGCTGCGCGCCGACCTGCACGTCGCCGACAAAGACCAGATCGCCCAATTGGTCCTGGGCATCGTCGGTAATACCGACCAGAAAGCAGTCGCCGTCAGCCTTGACCCACTCGTGGGAGGCCGTGTATTTGCGGTCGTTGGGAATGGACATGGTGTACCCCGTCTATGGTGTGTTGGTGTGAAATGAAAGTGTCGGGCTGGATCAGACCAGCGCCTTGCCGTTGCGCACAAAAGGCGGGCGCACGATTTCGGCGGGCAGCCATTTGCCGCGGATTTCGACCTCGACGCGATCGCCGGGCGCAGTACCCACGGGCACTCGGGCCAAGCCGATCGAAAAGCCCAGTGTGGGAGCCATGGTGCCGCTGGTGAGTTCGCCTTCGCCCTGCGCCGTGCGGACCTTCATGTGGCCGCGCATGATGCCGCGTTCCAGCAGCTTCAGGCCGACCAGTTCGCGGGCTTTCGAGGCGGATTCCAGGGCCGCGCGGCCGATGAAGTCGCGCGTCTCGTCCTTGAGGGACACAGTCCAGGCCAGACCGGATTCCAGGGGGTGGACGGTTTCGTCCATGTCCTGACCGTACAGATTCATGCCCGCTTCCAGGCGCAGCGTATCGCGTGCGCCCAGGCCGCAGGGATGGACGCCGGCAGCAGCCAATGCATCCCAGAAGGCCTTGACGGCGGTGGCGGGCAACACGATTTCAAAACCGTCCTCGCCGGTGTAGCCGGTGCGGGCGATCAAGGTGTTTTCATCCACCATCGTGCCGTTGAACGGCTTGAGTTCCTGGGTAGCGGCCTTCCATTCGGGATGGATGGACCAGACGGTGTCGCGGGCCTTGGGGCCTTGCACAGCCACCATGGCCAGGTCCCGCCGAGGGGTGATCGTGACGCCGAACGGCTGAGCCTGCTGTTGCATCCAGGCCAGGTCTTTATCAGCCGTACCGGCGTTGACGACGACGCGCCAGCGGTCCGAGGCGAAGAAGTAGACGATCAGGTCGTCGATCACGCCGCCCTCGGGGCGCAACATGCAGGAATACAGGGCCTTGCCGGGCACGCCGGCGATCTTGGCGACGTCGTTGGCCAGCAGGTGGCGCAGGAAGTCGGGGGCGGATGCGCCTGCGACGTCGACGTTCAGCATATGCGACACGTCGAACATGCCGACGCCCTGGCGCACGGCATGGTGCTCTTCCAGTTGGGAACCATAGGCCAGCGGCATGTCCCAGCCACCGAAATCGACGATTTTTGCGCCCAAGGCGACGTGGGTATCAAACAGGGGAGTCTGCGCAGACATGGGAGGGCTCCAAAACATGAGGG
Source organism: Castellaniella sp. (assembly GCF_034675905.1). GTDB lineage: Bacteria > Pseudomonadota > Gammaproteobacteria > Burkholderiales > Burkholderiaceae_B > Castellaniella. The sequence continues at coordinate 520,336 of NZ_JAUCCV010000002.1, forward strand.
CGGCACGGATGCCGGCAGCGCCCTTCTGTCCTTTTGCCTGAGAGTTGCCCCACACAGCGGGGGTTCACCTTCGGCGCCCGCCACCTGGCAAACAGGGGCGGATCTCTCCAGAATGCTGCGATGCGCGTGCGGCATCATGCGAATGGTACAGGGTGCCTGAGCGATTCTGGGCGAATTGCGCCTTCGGCGGCCGCCCAAATCATGGGGCGACGCTCTCCCACCCGCATCGGGTGACAGCAAGGGCAAAATATACCCCGAAATGCCCTGATTCAACAATCGGTACGCCAGCCGATTCCAAAACAAGCCGGGATCCTCTTCCGCAGGGACTCAGCCCATGCCGGCCGCCGCCGCCGATCAGATATAGCCCTGCTCGCGCCAGCGGGCGCGGGTCTGCGCATCCACGCCCAAACGATCCAGCATCGCATCGGTATGCTGGCCCAGCGCCGGAGCCGGCGTCTGGATACCCCCCGGAGTCGCCGACAGTTTCGGCACGATGCCCGGCACCTTGCAGGGCGTGCCATCGGGCAGCGGCTGATCCAGCACCATGTCGCGCGCCTGATAATGCGGGTCCGCCGCGATATCGGCGATGTCGTAGATGCGCCCGGCAGGAATGCGGGCTGCGTTCAGGATGTCCAGGACTTCGTCCTGGGAACGCTGCGCCGCCCAATCACCGATCGCGGCGTCGATGCGAGCCACCTGCGCCACCCGCCCGGCATTGTGGGCCAGATCGGGATCATCGCCCAGGTCGCTGCGGCCGATGGCCTGCATCAGGCGGCGGAAAATGCTGTCGCCATTACCGGCGATCAGCACGTAGCCTCCCCGGCAGGCATAGGCATTGCTGGGGGCGATGCCGGGCAGGCTGCTGCCGGCAGGCTGGCGGACTTCGCCGAACACCGCGTATTCGGGCAGCAGGCTTTCCATCATGTTGAAGACCGATTCGTACAGCGCGACGTCGATCATCTGCCCTGCGCCCTGCTGGTCGCGCGCGCGCAAGGCCAGCAACACACCGATGACCCCGTGCAGGGCGGACAGCGAATCGCCGATGGACACGCCCACGCGCACCGGGGTGCGGCCAGGCTCGCCGCTTAAATGGCGCAAGCCGCCCATGGCCTCGGCCACGACGCCGAAACCGGGGCGGTCACGGTAAGGCCCGGTCTGCCCGTAACCCGAAACCCGCAACATGATCAGGCGCGGGTTCAGAGCATGCAGATCCTCCCAACCCAGGCCCCAGGATTCCAAGGTGCCGGGCTTGAAGTTTTCGACCACCACGTCACATTCCTGCACCAGCTGACGCACCAACGCCTGGATATCCGGCTGGCGCAGATCCAGGGTGACGGACTGCTTGTTGCGCGATTGCACCTGCCACCAGACGGAGGTGCCTTCATGCAGCAAGCGCCAGTTGCGCAAGGGGTCGCCCTGGCCGGGAGGTTCGATCTTGATGATCTCGGCGCCGAATTCCCCCAGGATCTTCGTCGCAAAGGGACCGGCGATCAACTGGCCCATTTCCAGCACCCGGATGCCATCCAGGGGCTTCGTTCCTGGCAAAAAAGGGGAATGTGCGGCAGCGCTTGTCGTCATGATCGTCCTCGGGTGATGGTCGGGATGATTCTATCCCCACTCGCCCAGCCCTGCGATGCAGCACGCCATCAGGCAGCCGCCAGCGCCCGCCCGCACGCTACGCCCGAGGCCCAGGCCCACTGGAAGTTGTACCCCCCCAGCCAGCCGGTGACGTCCACAGCCTCGCCCACGATATACAGGCCGGGGCAGCGATGCGCCTGCAGGCTGCGTTGATCCAGTTCATCCGTATCCACGCCGCCGCGCATGACTTCGGCTTTTTTATACCCAGCCGTGCCGGTGGGCCAGAGCGTCCAGCCATGGATGCGGTCGGCCAGGGCGCGCAACTGACGGTCTGGCAGATCCGCCAGGCGCTGGCCGCCGTCCTGCGCCAGCCAGGCTTCCGCCAGCCGCCGGGGCCAGATGCCGGACAACGCGCCCAGCAGCGTCTGCCGGCTGCCCGATTTGGCGGCGACCAGGGCATCGCCCATCCTCCGGCCAGGGGCCAGATCGATGCGGATCGGATCGCCCGGCTGCCAGTAGCTGGAAATCTGCAGGATGCCGGGGCCCGACAGGCCGCGGTGCGTGAACAGCAGGTCTTCAAGAAATTCGGCGCGCACGGCGCGGCGGCGCTGGTGGCGACCGGTACGCGGCGGGCGGGCAGGCGAGCCTGCCTCCGCAGGGATCGCGGGGGAAGACGCACCTTCGGCCGGACGCTGCGCTGCAGCGCCGTCATCGGACGGCTCATGCGACAGGCAGACTTCCAGCGCCACCCCCGACAGGGCCGCATAGGGCTGCCAATGGGCGGTATCGAAGCTCAGCGGCACCAGGGCCGGGCGCGGCTCGATGATGCGCAGCCCGAACTGGCGGGCGATACGCAGGCTGAAATCCGTCGCACCCAGTTGGGGAATCGCCATGCCGCCGGTTGCCAGCACCAATTGCGCGGCCCGGATCGGCCCGGCATCGGTGGACAGGATGAAGCCATCAGGTTCGCGCGCCACGGACTGCACGCGGCAGGGCATGCGCCAGGCGACGCCGCCCGTCTCGCACTCACGGCGCAGCAGGTCGATGACGGATTCGCTGGAATCATCGCAAAACAACTGCCCGCGGTGCTTTTCATGCCAGGACACGCCATGCGCGCGCAGCAGGTCCAGAAAATCCTGCGGCCCATAGGCCCGCAGCGCCGAACGGCAGAAGTCCGGATTGCGCGACAGGAACTGGGCGGGGCTGGCGCCCAGATTGGTGAAATTGCAGCGCCCGCCTCCGGAAATACGGATTTTTTCAGCCAGCTTTGTGGCATGGTCGATCAGCACCACGCGCAAGCCCCGCTGGCCGGCCACGGCGGCGGCCATCAGGCCGGCCGCTCCCGCCCCGATGACGGCAACGTCAAACGCAGGCTTCACTCGCGGATGCAGTCCACGTAATAGTGGCGTTGGCCGTGATCGTCGGTCTCGTAGGCCAGACCGTGCACGTCGGTTTCAAAGCCCGGAAACTGCTGATTGAATTCCTGTGTGAATTTCAGGTAATCCACGATATCGCGGTTGAAGCGTTCGCCAGGGATCAGCAGGGGAATGCCCGGCGGATACGGGGTCAGCAGCACGCCGGTGACGCGGCCTTCCAGTTGTTCGACGGGGACGCGTTCGACTTCACGGTGCGCCATGCGTGCATAGGCGTCAGCCGGGCGCATCGCGGGCACCATGTCGCTAAGATACACCCGCGTGGTCAGGCGGGCGAAATCGTAGTGGCGATAGGCCTCGTGGATTTCCTGGCACAGATCCCGCAAGCCCATGCCGTCGTAGCGCTTGTGCGCCCGGCTGAATTCCGGCAGCACACGCCACAGCGGCTGGTTGCGGTCGTAGTCGTCCTTGAACTGCTGCAAAGCGGTCAGCAGCGTATTCCAGCGGCCCTTGGTGATGCCGATGGTGAACAGAATGAAAAAAGAATAGAGGCCGGTTTTTTCAACCACCACACCGTGTTCGACCAGGTAGCGCGACACCAGGGCGGCGGGGATGCCGGTATCGGCAAAGGTGCCCGATATATCCAGGCCCGGCGTGACGACCGTCGCCTTGATCGGGTCCAGCATATTGAAGCCCTCGGCCAGATCGCCGAAGCCGTGCCATTCGTCGCCCGACCCCAAAAGCCAGTCGTCGCGGTTGCCGATGCCCTCGGACACCAGCCGGTTCGGGCCCCAGACCTTGAACCACCAGTCGTTCTTGCCGAATTCGGACTCGACCTTGCGCATGGCGCGGCGGAAATCCAGGGCTTCGCGGATGGATTCTTCCACCAGGGCGGTGCCGCCGGGGGGTTCCATCATGGCCGCCGCCACGTCGCAGGACGCAATGATGGCGTACTGCGGCGAGGTCGACGTGTGCATCAGGAAGGCTTCATTGAAGATGTTGCGATCCAGCTTGCGGGTCTCGGAATCCTGCACCACGATCTGCGAGGCCTGCGACAGCCCCGCCAGCAGCTTGTGCGTGGAGTGCGTGGCGTAGACCATGGTGTCGTGGCTGCGCGGGCGGTTGGGCCCGATGGCGTGCATGTCCTCGTAGAACTCGTGAAAGGCGGCATGCGGCAGCCAGGCTTCGTCGAAATGCAGGGTGTCGATTTCCGCGTTCAGCTTTTCCTTGATCATTTCGACGTTGTAGATCACGCCGTCATAGGTGCTTTGCGTCAGCGACAGGATGCGCGGCCGTTTGTTGGCAGCTTCGCGGGCAAAAGGATTGGCCTCGATTTTCTTGCGGATGTTTTCCGGATCGAATTCTTCCAGGGGAATCGGCCCGATGATGCCCAGGTGATTGCGCGTCGGGCGCAGAAACACAGGGATCGCGCCCGTCATGGTGATGGCGTGCAGAATGGACTTGTGGCAGTTGCGGTCCACCACGACCACATCGCCCGCCGCCACATTGGCGTGCCAGACGATCTTGTTGGACGTGGACGTGCCGTTGGTGACGAAAAAGCAGTGATCCGCATGAAAGATGCGGGCGGCATTGCGTTCGGATTCGGCCACCGGCCCGGTGTGATCCAGCAGCTGGCCCAGCTCATCCACGGCGTTGCAGACGTCGGCGCGCAGCATGTTTTCGCCGAAGAACTGGTGGAACATCTGCCCCACAGGGCTTTTCAGGAACGCCACCCCGCCCGAATGCCCCGGGCAATGCCAGGAATAGGAGCCGTCGGACGCATATTCCAGCAGTTCGCGGAAAAACGGCGGCGCCAGGCTGTCCAGATAGGCGCGCGCCTCGCGGATGATGTGGCGCGCCACGAATTCCGGCGTGTCCTCGAACATGTGGATGAAGCCATGCAGCTCGCGCAGAATGTCGTTGGGAATGTGCTGCGAGGTGCGCGTCTCGCCGTACAGATAGATGGGAATGTCTTCGTTGCGAAAGCGCAGTTCACCGATGAAAGGAACGCAGGTTCTTGATGGCGTTGGCCACGTCTTCGGGGGAATCCTCGTCGAATTCCTCGTCGTCGATCGACAAAATGAAGGCGCTGGCGCGGCTTTGCTGCTGCGCAAAGGAACTGAGGTCGCCATAACTGGTGACGCCCAGAACCTCGACGCCCTCGGCCTCGATAGCCGACGCCAGGGCGCGGATACCGAAGCCAGAGGCATTCTCGGAACGATAGTCTTCGTCGATGATGACGATCGGAAAGCGGAATTTCATGGCAATCACCGTAAGAGCCGCCTGCGCGACCCGACATGCCCCCGTCCTGCCTCGGATCGGGAGCCTTCAGCGTTTGGGAATCAGGTGCGCGGCAGCGTCACCCCGTGTTGCCCCTGGTATTTGCCGCCCCGGTCGGCATACGAGGTTTCACAGACCTCGTCGCTTTCGAAGAACAGCATCTGGGCGCAGCCCTCGCCAGCATAGATCTTGGCCGGCAGGGGCGTGGTATTGGAAAATTCCAGCGTCACGTGGCCTTCCCATTCGGGTTCCAGCGGCGTGACGTTGACGATGATGCCGCAGCGGGCGTAGGTGCTTTTGCCCAGGCAGACGGTCAGCACGGTGCGCGGAATGCGAAAATATTCGACGGTGCGCGCCAGAGCGAAGGAATTGGGCGGAATGATGCAGACGTCGCCCTCGAAGTCCACGAAAGAGCGCTCATCGAACGCCTTGGGATCGACGATGGACGAGTTGATGTTCGTGAAAATCTTGAATTCACGGGCGCAACGCACGTCGTAGCCATAGCTGCTGGTGCCGTAGCTGACGATCTTCTGGCCATTGGCCACACGCACCTGCCCGGGCTCGAAAGGCTCGATCATCCCGGCCTGCGAGGCGCGGCGGATCCAACGGTCGTTCTTGATGCTCATGGACACCCTCGATTCAATGTTGCCGTATTTTAAGAGAAAACCCCGGTCCGTCGACCCCGATGATCGCAAACAGCGGTCAATCCTTGGAAATCCAGCGGTAAACCAGGGCCAGACCGCTGACCGTGCCCGCCGCCGCCTCGGCCCGCAGGCCCCGCATCAACCGATAGCTCAAGCGGGCGACCGTGCCGGTCTGCGCCAAGGCCTGCTCCAGGCTGATGCTCAGATCCTTGCTGAGCGTCTTGCTGGCCATGACAAAGCGCTGCTCGATGGGGCTGGCCCCGGTATCCAGGCCGCTGACGACGCTTTCCACCGGCAAGACACTGCCGGTGCTGCCCAACTCGCCGGACCGCATGCTGAGCTCATCCAGTCCGAAACGCTTGTAAAAAGGCTCGCCGCCCGACAGAAAAGAGCTGCCCACCGAAAACAGCAGCGACATGTCGCCGCCACCGTCGTCCGGCCCATGCCCCAGCAGCAGCCAGGTAAGTTTTTCGGTTTCGCTGACGTCTGGAATCGACATCAGATCGATGCGCGGCCGCCGCGCCGTCCCGGCCACCCGCACGCCGGCCTGGACGGCGACGTCCGTGCGCAGGGCCTGGATATCCAGCACGGGGTTGCTGATATCACCCTGGAACGTCACGGTCCCCCGGCGCAACTGCAGGTGCTGGCCATAGGCATCGATGGCGCCGCCCCGCGTGCGCAGCGCTCCCAGGGCGGTGAGTTTGCCCTGATTCAGGTGCAGGTTCAGGCTGCCGGTCAAGCCGGAATCCAGGCCATAGCCGGTCAGATAGAAGCGCGGCCCCAGATCGACCGTCAGATCCGCCCGCATGTCCAACGGCGGGCCTTGTGCCGGAGCCGGCGCCTTTTCGCCGGGCTTGAGCACCACCACATCGCCATCCAGGGAAGGGATGTTGTTCAGCATATCCAGATCGAACCAGCCAGCATCGGCCACGATCTTGCCGCTCAGATCGATACGCGGCAGGCTGGCGCGGATCTGCAAATTCCCCGTGATCATGGCGTAGCGATCTGAACGCTGCAAAATGGGGTAGCGGGAAAAAGCGATCTGCACCTGACCGGCTTCTCCGGTCACATCCCACTGCCCTGACAGATCCAGCTGCCCGTTCTGAGCATCGGGATTCTCGGCGACCCAGGTCGCCGTGCGCCATTCCTTGGGGGCGACCCGGCGCACGGCCGGAAAGCGCAGATGATCCAGCAGCAGCTGAGCGCCGTCGAAATGCGCCTGCAAGTCGCCGTTCAGCAGCCGCACCCCCTGATCCACGACCAGCAACTGGATATTTTCGCCACGCAGAGGGCCGCTCAGGGTCCAGCCGCCCCGCGCCAGACTGCGGCCCGAGATGTCCGCATGGAGGGTGCCGCCGACTTCGGCTGCGCCATCCAGCAGCAGGTTCACCCAGGCCAGGTCTTCGGATTCCGCCTGCAGCCGGAAATGCTTTTCATCCTGCGGGTGGATGCTCAGCCCGCCGCCGGGGCTGGCATGCAGCGGCGTATCGGCCTGCACGCGCAGTTTGCCCATGTCACGCGTATCGACCTGCAGATCCAGCGCCACGCGGCTGACCGCCGCCGCCGTCGGACGGATCGACACATCCAGCTTGGCGGTTTCCAGACCCAATTCAATGGGTATGTCGCCCGGCACGATCAGATCCCCGTCGATGCGCGCCAGACGGATATCGCCCTGCAGCGCCCCGGCAAACTTCAGCTGCCAATCCAGCGCCAGCTGCAAACGGCTGCGTCGCGCCTGTTCGGACAACGCGGTCTGCACCCCACCCATTCGGGAACCCGCCTTGCCCAGCCACGCCTGCAGCTGAGTGATGCGTTCCGGGCTCACGATCAGAGGCTCGATCCGGCCCTGAGTTTCCCACTGACCGGTCTGTCCGGACGATCCTTGATGACGCAGCTGCAGCAAGGGCTGGCTGTCCAGCAAGACATCCAGCAGCGCCTGGCCTGCCCGCCAGCGGCCATCCGGATCGACAGCCAGCGTCACGGCCCCCTGGTTACGCAGCTGAGCGCCCGCATGCTGTACCTGCAAAGCCGTCAAGCGGCCCTGCCAGCCCGCTGCGGACGACCAGGCGCCATCCAGCGCCAGCTGCAGGTCCACGGGCGCCTGCCCTGGAATGCCTGCCTGGGCATCGGGCGGCACATACTGTCCTTGCAAGGACAGGCGGTGCTGCTCCAAAGAACCGTCGGCACTCAGCTTCAGGTCTGCTCCGCCCGGCACGCCCGGCCAGACAGCCGCTAAAGCAGGCATCAGCGCCTGCAAGGACAGCTTGGTCTGGCTGGCGGCGACATTGCCATCCAGCCGCACGCGACCAGACCCCAGGGTCAGCGCCACATCCACCCCATCCGCCCGGATGCCCGACACAGCGGGCGGCACGGCGCTTTCCGCGTCCAGCAAAGGCCCGCCATCACTGGCCAGGCGCGCGATGCGGACATGCCCCCCCAGCGGCTGGCCGTTCCAGCGGCTGGCGGGGTCGATCTGCAAGGCCAGCCCCAGATCCTGTACCTGCTGCCCCGCTGTCAACCGCAGCTGCAGCTCGCCATCCAGATCCAGGCGAGCCGGCCCCAGATCGTCGGGCAGCCAGGGCGTCAACACCAAGCCTTGGGCTTTCAGGGCGGCCTTTACAGGCCGCAGACCATCCGCCCCGATCCGGCCGGGCTGCACATTGAAATCCAATTCCGCCTGTCCCGGCAGGCGGAGCGCCACCTGGGTCTGGCCCAGAGGAAACGCCTGCAGGGGAAAGACGTCGGCATCCGCCTGCAGCGTCGCGCCCTCGCCCCGGCCCCGGGCCTGAACATGAACGGCATCCAACGTACCCGCCAGCCGCAGATCCAGATCGATCCGGCAAGGTGGAGTGTTTACCGCAGCCGTGTCCGCAACCGCTGGCGTCGCCCCCTGCAGCAGCTGCTTGAAGCAGACCGGTGACTGCGGGCTGCGATCCTGCGCCGTGCCATGCAGGTTCAATTCAAAAGGCCAGGGGGCGGCCAGGCCGCGCACGGCCAGATTGCCATTGGCCGACAGCAGGGTGGCGCCATGCGCCAGCTGCAGCTGGTCCAGGACGACAGTGGCGGTATGGGCATCCAGGGTCAGCGCCGTCGATACCGACAGCAGCTCCACCGGCAGCCCGGCAGCCCCCATATGCAGGCCCAGCCCCCCCAGCGACAGGCGGTCCACGCGCAGCCCCAAGGGCAGCGCCGGCATCTGGAAAGGTTCCGTGGACGCGGGCGACTGATCGACCGAAGGCCTGACCGTGACATCCACCCGCACCGCCGACAGATCATTGATATGCAGGCGGCGGTCCAGCAATTCAGGCCACAAGGCTTTCAGATGCAGGCCCAGCACCCGGACATCCATATCGGGCAGGGACAGATTCAGGCCTTCGACATACAGGCCCTGGCGGATGGACCCGCGCACACCCTGGATCTGTCCATCGAATTGGGCCACGGCCGTGCGCAGCAGCCAGCGCGTGCCGGCCGGGCTGGCCACGCACCACCAGGCAAACCCCAGGATCAGCACCAGGGCCGTCACCACCGCCGGCAAACCCCATAGCCAGAAGGCCCGCAGGCCGCGCCGGAGCCGATTGCGCCATTGCGTCAGCCGGTTCAAAACGCGATCCCCAGCGAAAACTGCAAGCGCAAGCGGCGATCTTTCTGCGCCCAGGCCAGATCGACATTGAACGGCCCCGCCGGTGTGCGCACCGCCACCCCCGCCCCGTAGCCCAGATGCCAGTCGAACTGGTCAAAGGCGGGCGCGGCATCTCCGGCATCCACGAACACATTGGCGCCCAATATGTCGGTGAAATAATGCGTGTATTCCAGGCTGACGACACCCAACACAGGCGCGCCGATCACGGCATCGCCGCGTTCCAGGCCGATGCTCTGATAGCGATAGCCGCGGATGCTGCGCGACCCCCCGGTACGCCAGGAAAAATCCTGCGGCAAGCGCTGGGTATGCGCCCAGACCTTGCCGATCTCGCCGCGCACCGTCAACACATCCCGATCGCTGAGGGACCACCATTGCTGCGCACGCAAGCTGCTGCGATAGAAAGCCTGCCCATCATCCAGCGTTGTCCCCACCCCCAGGCCGAATTCGATCAGATTGCCTTCGCGCGGATCGTATTTGGCATTGACGTCGCGCCGCAGCCACTGCCAGGTCGCCGCCCAACTGGGCACTTCGTAGCGATAGGCCCCTGAAATCCGGGTCTTGTCGTAGGCCACCAATGCCGCCCAGGCAGTTTCATATTCGACGCGGCTATCGCCGGCAGCCTGCCGCTGCTGGGTGCGCTTCCACCCCATGCCGGTGCGGCTGGTCTCCACCCCTTCGATATCGGAATGGTCGTACAGCACCCCGACACTATCCTTGTAGCCATCCAGGGTGGGCGGCAGGTGCACGTCGAAAAACGCCCGCTGGCGGTTCTTGTCCACCCCGGCCCCGGTCTCGATCCAGACCGGCAGACCATAAACGACATTCTGCCGGTACAGGCCTTCGACCCGCACCCCATGATCACTGTCGGCGCCCAAGGACCCGCTGACATAGCGGGCCGGGGCTTCCGTTACCTGAACGCGCACCGGCAAAGACACGGGGCCATCCCCATCAGGCCGGGCGGCGGACGCCGCCGCGCCGATGCCGGGGTCGGACGGATCGGCCGCCTGATCAGCCGGGGCAGCGCCATCGGCCAGCGTGACGAATGCCCCGCGGAAAAACGTCGTGGACTGCAAAGCCTGCTGCCAGTCTTCCAACTGGGTCTGGTCGTAGGAGTCGCCGGGCTGATACCGGATGTAGCGGTGGATCAGGGATTCGGGCACCCGTTTGAGGCCGATCACCTGCAGCTTGCCCAGGCGGACCGGCGGGCCGCTGTCGACCGTGACATCCAGATCCGCCTGGGCCGCCTGGGGGTCAACGACGGCGCGCGTCGGGTTCAGCCGGGCGAAATAAAAATCGCGCTGCGCCACGGCATCCAGCAGATCGGATTTGGCGGTATGCCAATCGTCGTTGATAAAGGGCATGCCGGGCTTCAACAGCCAGTCGGCCTTCAAGACATCCCGACGGCCTGCGTAAGCCGCGCCCGACAGCCCTCCCTGAAAGGACATCCCCAATTGGCGCACCCGTGTGCGCGTGCCCGGATCGATGGTGATATCCCAGAACTCGCCGCCGTCGGGCGCGCCTTCCGACACATCCAAGGTGACTTTGGCGTCAAAATATCCCTGCGTCTGCAAGGCCGCCTGGGCCGCGTCCCAGGCGCGCCGACGCAGTCGCGAGACTTCGCGGACATCCTGGTCCTCGGCCAGGCGCGTGATGGCGCCGACGGCCTCGGTGATGGCCTGCAGCACCTTAGGGGGCGACCCGCCGGGGTCGATGATGACTTCGGGACGCGCCGCCAGCGCGGGCGGGCTGGTCAGCAGCGCCAGCATCAGGCAGGACAATCCGCGCACCACAAACCACCGGGCCATCCTTGCGCACCGGTTCGATGTGCAAGGATGGCCCGGCGTCGGAATCGGGAGATCCCCCTGATGCATCAGGTCTGACGCGCCACGACCTTGGGCCGCGTCCCGGAATCATCCAGCGGCTGACCCGCCACATGAATCGCCAGCTGGCGGGCGATCTGGTGATAGAGCGCAGCCGCATTGCCGTCGGGCGAGGCCACCACGCTGGGCCGGCCGGAATCGGTTTCCTGGCGGATATCGAGCTGCAGCGGCAAAGCGCCCAGCCACGGCAGATGATAGGTCGCCGCCAGTTGGCGGCCGCCATCCTGCCCGAAGATGGGCTCGATGTGCCCGCAGTTCGAGCACACGTGCATGGACATGTTTTCCACGATCCCCAGCACCGGGACATCTACCTTTTGAAACATGATCAGGCCCTTGCGGGCGTCGGCCAAAGCCAGGTCCTGCGGGGTGGTGACGATGACCGCCCCCGTCAGCGGGACCTTTTGCGCCATGGTAAGGGCAATATCGCCGGTTCCGGGCGGCATGTCCACAATCAGATAATCCAGATCGTTCCATTTGGTAAGCGACAGCAACTGCGTGAGCGCCTGCGTGACCATGGGGCCGCGCCAGATGGCCGGCCCGTCATCGTCCATCAGGAAACCGATGGAGTTGGCCTGCAAGCCGTGGCCCACCAGGGGTTCCATGCTCTTGCCATCGGTGCTTTTGGGCTTGCCCGACAAGCCCAGCATGATGGGCACGCTGGGGCCATAGATATCGGCATCCAGCAGGCCGACCCGCGCGCCCTGGGCCTGCAAGGCCAGGGCCAGGTTCACCGAAGTCGTGCTTTTGCCCACGCCGCCCTTGCCGGAGGCCACAGCGATGATGTTGCGCACGGAATCCAGCGGCCGCAAGCCGCGCTGCACCGCATGCGTGGCGATCTTCGAGCGGAAAGCCAGCGTACCCAAAGGGATGCCGGCCGCGGCCAACGCCGCCTGGATCGCCTCGCGCAGGGCCTGTTCGCCATTGAATACGGGATAGCCCAGGGTTACAGTGATATCAAAGGCATTGTCGACCGATGCAATCTGCAGTTCGGGTTCCGTCACTGCCAGCGTTTTGCGGGTATCGGGATTGATGACCCGCGACAAGGCCGAACGGATGTCCTGGGGGGTAGTGCTCATAGGGGATCCGGATGAAAACAATCGAAACCACAAGCATAGCGGATTCCCCTGGAAATCTACGGATTGACCCCAATATGCATGTGACCGCATCCATGCCCGCACCATTCCCGGCGGCGCCGTGTCGCCGCCCGCAACTTTTTTTCGGCACTACAGGTCCTACTCTTATGAACATCATTCAACGAATCCTGCGAGCCGCCCTGTTCCTAATCCTGGCCTTTTTCGGCCTGATCATGGCCTTTGTCTTCATGGCCTCGACGATCCTGGCCATCGGCATCCTGTATATCGTGGCCCGCCTGCAAGGCCGTCCTTTCGGCGTCAAAGCCTACTGGGCCGAACGCCGGCGCCCGCCGATGCCTGCGCGCCCCGGCCCCTGGACGCATCCCTCTGATCCGGCCCGCCGCCAGGATGTGACCGATATCGAAATGCGCGAAATTCCCTGACAAGACGCGCCTCTCTGGACGACCCGGACCGGCTGCCGGCCTCCGGGCCGTCGCGCTTGGCGTGGCGGCCCTGGGCGGACTGCTAGAATCAATACCTTTCGACCTTCCGCCCGCCCCCTCATGTCGCGCACGATTTTCGTCACCACCGCCCTGCCCTACGCCAACGGCTCCTTCCATATCGGCCACATCATGGAATACATCCAGGCCGACACCTGGGTGCGGGCGATGCGCATGGCAGGCCATACTGTGCATTTCGTCGGTGCGGACGACGCCCATGGCGCGCCCATCATGCTCAAGGCGCAGGCTGAAGGCATCACGCCCCAGGCGCTGGTCGCCCGTTATGCCGGCGAACGGCCGAAATACCTGAATGGCTTTCACATCCGCTTCGATCACTGGCACAGCACCGATACGCCGGAAAACGTCGCGCTGTCCCAGGACATCTACCGCGCCCTGAAGTCGGCCGGCTTCATCGACAGCCGCGAAATCGAACAGTTCTACGACCCGGTCAAGGGCATGTTCCTGCCCGACCGCTACATCAAGGGCGAATGCCCGCGCTGTCACACCAAGGACCAGTACGGCGATTCCTGCGAATCCTGCGGCGCCGTCTACAACCCGACCGAGCTGATCGACCCGTACTCCACCCTGACCAAGGCGCGGCCGGTGTTGCGCAGCTCAGAGCACTTCTTCTTTCGCCTGTCCGACCCGCGCTGTGTAGCCTTTCTGCAAGAATGGACCAATGGCCGCCGCACCGACGGCACGCCCCGGCTGCAACCTGAAGTCCTGGGCAAGACCCGTGAATGGCTGGGCACCGCCGAAGGGGCCGAAGCCAATCTGGCCGACTGGGATATTTCCCGCGACGAGCCCTATTTCGGCATTCCCATCCCGGATGCGCCGGGCAAATATTTCTACGTCTGGCTGGACGCCCCGGTCGGTTACCTGGCCTCGCTGAAAGCCTACTGCCAGCAACAGGGCCTGGATTACGACGCCCTGCTGGCCCCCGGCGGCGATACGGAACAGGTGCACTTCATCGGCAAGGACATCGTCTATTTCCACGCCCTGTTCTGGCCGGCCATGCTGAAATTTTCCGGCCGCAAGACGCCCGATCTGCTGCACGTGCACGGCTTCATCACCGTCAGCGGCGAAAAAATGTCGAAAAGCCGGGGCACGGGGATTTCCCCGCTGCGCTACCTGGACATCGGCATGGACGCCGAATGGCTGCGCTATTACATCGCCGCGAAACTGAACGCACACGTCGAGGACCTGGACTTCAACCCGGATGATTTCATCGCCCGCGTCAATAGCGACCTGATCGGCAAATACGTCAACATCGCCAGCCGCGCCGCGACGTTCATCAGCCGCCATTTCGATGGCGCCCTGGCCTATGCAGGCGACACGGATGCCCTGCGCGCCGAACTGCGCGCCTGCACAGCGGATGTCCAAGCCGATTTCGAGGCCCGCGAATATGGCCGCGCCATCCGCCGCATCATGGCGCAGGCCGACAAGATCAACCAGGCGTTTGACGCCGCCCAGCCCTGGGTGCTGGCCAAAGGCATCGCCCAGGCCGAACCCGCGCAAAAAGCGGAACTGCAAGACATCTGCTCACGCGCCCTGGCGGGCTTCCAGGCCCTGTCGGTCATGCTGTCGCCGGTGCTGCCGGCGCTGACGGATCGCGTCGCCCGCGAATTGTTCGGCCGCTCTCAGGCCTATGTCTGGACCGATGCCGACGACCTGCCTTCGCGCATCAACGCTTTCAAGCATCTGATGCAGCGCGTCGATCCGGCCCTGCTGGACGCCCTGATCGAACCGCCCCAAGAACCCGTCGCCATCCCCGGCGGCGAACCGATTGCGGACACCATCGACATCAAGGATTTCGCCCGCATCGACCTGCGCATCGCCCGCATCGTCGAATGCAGCGCAGTCGAAGGCTCGGACAAGCTGCTGCGCCTGTCTCTGGACGCGGGCGAAGGCCGCCTGCGCCAGGTGTTTTCCGGCATCAAGTCGATGTACAAGCCCGAAGACCTGACCGGCAAGCTGACCGTGCTGGTGGCCAATCTGGCGCCGCGCAAGATGCGCTTCGGCGTGTCCGAAGGCATGGTGCTGGCCGCCAGTCACGCCGATGAAAAAACCCATCCCGGCATCTACGTGCTGGAACCCTGGGAAGGCGCCCAGCCGGGGATGCGGATTCACTGACCGGGGGTCTTTTCCCCGAACAACAAGCGGGTGATCAAGGCTTCGTCGATGATCTCTCCGCTCAGGGTGCGCGCCAGAATTTCGCTGCCCAGCGCCTGCAGGGAAATCACGATATCGGGATTGACCCGGCGGATCTTGCTCAGGTGCATGGGCGAATTCACCAGGGCGACCAGCTTGGTATCGGGCCCGCCCGCTTCGCGGCCCGCCATGACGATAAAGGCATTTTCCGCATCATCCTGGCGCAAGGCCAGGATGTAGCGCGCCTGGGCCGCCCCCGCCTGCTGCAAGATGCTGGTTTCAGAGGCATCGCCTTCCAGGACATCGGCATCTGCAGGATATGGATGTCCGTCGGCCACGGGCACGATGGTCGTCACATCGTGGCCGCGCTGGCGCAGGGCGGTGTGCAGGCTTTGCGCCAAGGGGCTGACCCCGGCCAGGATAATGTGGTTTTTCCGCATGATATGTGAGGTCCTGCCGCGCACCAATCGCCGGATGTTGCCCCCGATCAAGGGCCCGACCACGGCGCTGATGGAGGTCGCAAAGACCGTAATCCCCAGGATGATGATGGAAATCGTGAAGAGCCGCGCAGCGTCGGTCTGCGGGCTGATGTCCCCATAGCCCACCGTGGACATGGAGACGATGGAAAAATACAGGGCCGTGACGGGATTGTGCACCGGCGGGGAAAACTCATCGCCCAGGTACAGGATGCCGAACACGGCATACACCAGCAGGCTGGCCACGCTGAGCACGGCAAACAGACTGCCCGCCGTCAGGCTGGCCCGGTCGAAATGCCGCCAATAGCCGATCAGCACCGCAACCAACACGACGGTGTAGACCAGCAGGCCCAGATGCCCCTGGCCGTGCCACAGGGAATAAGTACCCACCACGGCCAGCAACAGCAGGCTCATGGCCCAGGCGATCCGCGCCCGGTACAGCAGGCCGACCGCCATGACCTGCACGCCCAGCCCCAGCATCAGGCGCGACATCTGCGCAATACCGCCCGAATCCAGAAAGGCCGTCACGCTGGCGGTGTCGCTGACCTGCAAGGCCTGCAGCAACCCCTGGCGGCTGATGGCCTGCCAGAACGGCTGCAAGAAGACGAACCCGTCGATGGCGACCAAGACGGCGATCAGCCAATGCCAGGGGAACCGGCGCATCTGCCGCGCGCTGCGCGCGACTGTCGAGGGAAAATGAAACTGCATGCGGGCCGCAATCCCGTATAGCTGACTGGGGTGTCAGTGTACTGCACGCTTTTGCGGCGAGCGCCCGTATACTGGCGAGCATGTCCCCGCTTTCCGATACCCATACCGATACGCCTGAGCGCCAGGCCGCCGCGCGCCGCAGTACCTGGATCAGCGTCTGGGTCAATCTGCTGCTGACCGCTGCACAGATGATCATCGGCCTGTTTGCGCATTCCCAGGCCCTGGTGGCCGACGCCATCCATTCGCTATCGGATCTGGTGTCCGACGGCATCGTGCTGTTCGCCAACAAACACAGCGCCAAAGCCCCGGATGCCGACCATCCCTACGGGCATCTGCGCTTTGAAACCGCCGCCACCCTGGGCATCGGCCTGCTGCTGGCCATCGTGGGCCTGGGCATGCTGTGGCGCAGTTTCGAACGCCTGCAGGCCCCGGACCTGATCCCGGTGGTCCACCCCGTCGCTTTCTACGTGGCCCTGCTGGCCCTGCTGTCCAAGGAATTGCTGTTCCGCTACCTGCTGCGCGTGGCGCACCGGGTGCGGTCCACCATGCTGGTCGCCAATGCCTGGCATGCGCGATCAGACGCGGCGTCTTCCCTGGTGGTGGCGCTGGGGATCGGCGCCAACCTGGCCGGCCTGCCGCTGGCCGATCCGCTGGCCGCCCTGATCGTGGGCCTGATGATCATCCGCATGGGCTGGAAATTTTCCTGGCAAGCCTTCAACGACCTGGTGGACCGCGCCGCCGACGACGAAACCGAACAGGCCATCCGCACGCGCATCCTGTCCACGCCGGGCGTGCGCGGCATCCACGATCTGCGCACGCGCAAGATGGGCGACATGATCTGGGTTGAAGTCGACATCGAAATGGATGGCCAACTGACCATCGTCGAGGGTCACGCCATTGCAGTGGCCGCCCGCGAACGCGTGATGGCCGATCTGCCGGTGCTGGACGTCATGACGCACTTCGACCCCGTCTAGGGACGTCGCCGCGATCAGCACGCCAGACGCACGCTACAGGTGTGTTGCGTGCTGCGGGCCGGGCGCAGTTTCCATGCTGGTCAGGCCCTGCACGATGCCGCAGGCATCGACAGCCTGCTCGGTCTGGCACCGGTCCCGCAGGCCGATCAGCTGGCGGCGCAAATCCTGCAATTCGCGCAGGCGCACCTGCACATGGGCGATATGTTCGTCCAGCAACAGATTGATGGCGCCGCAATCCCGCGCCGGTTGATCCACCATGCCCAGCAAGGCGCGGATTTCGTCATGGGCCATGTCCAGCCCCCGGCAATTGCGGATGAAGCGCAGGCGTTCCAGATGCGCGGGGCCGTACTGCCGGTAATTGCCCTGGCTGCGTTCCGGCGCAGGCAAAAGCCCCGCCTTCTCGTAAAAGCGGACGGTCTCTGCAGAGCAGTGGGCGGCGCGGGCCAGTTCACCGATTTTCATGATGCGCGATCCATAACGACAAGAGGCTTGACCCTGTAGCAACTACAAGGTGTCTACTAGCATCATAGAACACCACATGGACCATTACCATGCCTCACGCGCCCCACCACACCGACCCGGCATCCTGCTCGCATCAGGGTCACGATCATCAGCACGGACATGCCGGCCAGCATCCATCGCACCCGACGGAGCCGCACGCAGCCGGCGTGGACGCCTGCTGCCACGGCGCCTCCGATCACGCCCCCCAGTCTGTCATGACGGCGCTGGCCGCCACCACGGCGGACGGCGACGCGCTGCGCACCCAGTTGCGCATCCTGCAGATGGACTGCCCGACGGAAGAAGCGCTGATTCGCCAGTCCCTGGGCCGCTTGCCCGACGTCCGGCATCTGGAATTCAACCTGATGCAGCGCGTCCTGACGGTGGTTCACACACCGGCGGCGCTGGACGCCATCCTGCAAGCCATCCGCGACCTGGGCTTCACTCCGGAACAAGCCGACGGCAACACGCCGCCCGCCGCCGAACCCGCTGCCCCCTGGTGGCCGCTGGCCGCCGCCGGTGTCGCCGCCCTGGCCGCTGAAGCCGTCCAATGGGTGGACGCTCCCTGGCCGACTTCCGCCATCCTGGCGCTGCTGGCCGTGGCCGGCTGCGGTCTGGGCACCTACCGCAAAGGCTGGACAGCCATTCGGCACGGCCAGCTGAACATCAACGCCTTGATGAGCATCGCCGTGACCGGCGCGTTGATCTTGGGCCAATGGGCTGAAGGCGCCATGGTCATGGTGCTGTACGAGCTGGCCGAGCGCATCGAGGCCCTGTCGCTGGACCGCGCCCGCAATGCCATCCAGGGGCTGATGCAACTGACCCCGGACCAGGCCAATGTGCTGCAGCCCGATGGCCTCTGGCAAGACGTCCCGGCGGCGGAAGTGCCGGTGGGCGCCCGGGTCCGCGTGCGGCCTGGCGAGCGCATCGCCCTGGACGGACAGATTGAATCCGGCCGCTCGACCGTCGATCAATCGCCCATCACGGGGGAAAGCCTGCCCATCGACAAGACGCCGGGCGATCCCATCTACGCCGGCACCATCAATGGCGCCGGCACGCTGGAATATCAGGTGCTGACCGCTGCGGGCGAATCCACTCTGGCGCGCATCATCCGGGCCATCGAGTCGGCCCAATCCGCCCGCGCTCCGACCCAGCGTTTCGTGGACCGGTTCGCGCGCGTCTACACGCCGCTGGTCGTGCTGCTGGCGCTGGCGATCGCCGTCCTGCCGCCCCTGTTCGGGCTGGGCGGATGGCATGAATGGATCTACAAGGCGCTGGTGCTGCTGGTCATCGCCTGCCCCTGCGCCCTGGTGATCTCCACCCCGGTGACGGTCGTCAGCGGCCTGGCGGCAGCGGCCCGCCATGGCGTGCTGATCAAGGGCGGCGTCCACCTGGAACAAGGCCGGCTGCTGCGCTGGATCGCGCTGGACAAGACCGGCACCCTGACCCATGGCCGTCCGGTCCTGACGGATAGCCAGGTCCTGGGCGACGACGATGTCCGTATCCACGCACTGGCCGCCAGCCTGGCTGGCCATTCCGATCACCCTGTCTCCCGCGCCATCGCGCAGGGCCTGGCAGCAGATGCCGAGCAGGGGAACGCCGGGCCAGCACAGGTCGCGGATTTCGAGGCGCTGCCGGGGCGCGGCACCCAGGCGCGGATCGGACAGACGCAATACCAGCTGGGCAACCACCGCCTGATCCACGAGCAGGGCCTGTGCTCCCCCGAACTGGAAACCCGCCTGAACACCCTGGAACAACAGGGCAAGACCGTGGTGATGCTGACGGATATGCAGCAGGTGCTGTCCCTGTACGCGGTGGCCGACACCGTCAAACCCGATAGCGCCGCCGCCATCCAGGCCCTGCATGATCAGGGGGTGCGCACCGCCATGCTGTCAGGCGACAACCCGCATACGGCCGCTGCCATCGCCGCCCAGGTCGGCATCGACCGCGCCGAAGGCAATCTGCTGCCTGAAGACAAACTGCAGGTGATCGAAGGGCTGGCCGCCGATGGCATCGCCGTGGGCATGGTGGGCGACGGCATCAATGACGCCCCCGCGTTGGCGCGCGCGAATATCGGCTTCGCCATGGGCGCCATGGGCACGGATGCCGCCATCGAAACGGCCGACGTCGCCCTGATGGACGACGACCTGCGCAAGATCCCCTGGTTCATCGGCCTGTCGCGGACGACGCATCGCATCCTGATCCAGAACATCGCCCTGGCCCTGTCGATCAAGGCCGTCTTCCTGGTGCTGACGGTGATCGGTCTGGGCACCATGTGGATGGCGGTGTTCGCCGATGTCGGCGCCAGCCTGCTGGTGGTGGGCAACGGCCTGCGGCTGCTGCGGCATCGCGGGGTGGCGCCGTCCGCCTCTGGCGCCGGGGCCTAAGCCCGGCCCTGCGCCAGGTGCGCCTTACCGCCCCTGCTGCACGATCAGATCCAGCACATACAGGATGGACGACGCATCGGCCGGCGGTTTTTTCCAGTCATAACGCTTGACTCTCAGGATGGCCTTTTGGCCATCCTGATGCGTATATCCTTGGATCGATTCATACAGCGGGCGCCACGGCCCCGCTGCCGGCGCCAGCACACCAGCATCGCTGTAACGGCGTTCACGCACGCTCAGGCACCGATGATCCGGGATCAGGGGATGGCTGCAGGCCACGGTCTGAGGGGCGATTTCCAGGAATTCCGTCTTGCCCTGGCTGCCGGTCAGGGTTTCTGGCGTCGGCGTGCCGGCAAAGCGCAATACTTTGCCCGTCTGCGTCGTCAGCGACAAAGACGGATCCCCAGGTTGGCCGCCGATCTGCGCCGTCAGCGGACCGCTGAGCAGATCGGCCATCGCGCGATCCCGTTGCATCAGATCCGGGGCGCAGGCCTTCATGGTGCCGGCCAACCCCCGCACCTGCAGGCTGCCGGATGTCAGGGCATAAGCGCCAAACTGCGTATTGCAGCCGCCCAGCACCTGAATGGCCTGATCGGAAAACGTCAAGCGTACCGGGCTGCCGGTCTTGGCTCCCAGCGCCGCGATGGCGCGGCCCTGGGCATCCTGGCTGTCCGTCAGATGCCAGTCATAGGCGGCCAAGGTGCGGGTATCCAGGGATACGGGGGTGGCAGTCGTCATGGCAGCGGAATCCGACGCAGCGGGAAGAGAGGTCGGCGTCTGGGCGCACGCGCCCAGCAACAGGGCCAGAGAGCAGATGGCGAGTGTCTTTTTCATGAAACATTTTTCGGGTGAAACGGACCTCATCATATCAACCATACGGAGGGCGGGACACCCGTGTTTCAGCGGCAAACGGATTGCAAAGACTCTTTACCTCACGCAGTAAAATAAGCAAATGCTGAACACATCCCCCCATCCCCACACGCGCTACCCCCTGTGGGGTTTTTGCGTATTCGTCCTGATCGCCCTGGCCGGTCTGTATTACGTGAAATGGTCGCCTTACTACGACCGGATCTTCGTCGCTGAACAAACCCGATCCATCGGCAGTTCCATCCTGAACGGCAGCGACGGCCTGCTGCCTGCCCCCTCATCTGCAGGCTGCGCTGGACTACGCCATCGCCTATGGCCGGGCGATCTGGAAGGCCCTGATCCTGGGGCTGTTGCTGGGGTCTGCCGTACAGGCCCTGCTGCCGCCCCAATGGATCCGGCGCTGGCTGGGGGGATCGGGCGCAGGCAGCGTCCTGACGGGCAGCCTGCTGTCCATCCCCAGCATGATGTGCACCTGCTGCTCCGCCCCCGTCGTGAACGGCCTGCGGCAGAGCAGCGCAGCCCCCGGCAGCACCGCCGCCTACTGGCTGGGCAACACGATGCTCAACCCGGCGACGCTGGTGTTCATGGGCTTTGTGCTGGGCTGGCAATGGGCGGGGCTGCGGCTGGCTGCAGGGCTGACGATGGTGCTGGGGCTGGGGTGGCTGATCAACCGCCTGAATCGCGCCGAGCCGCCAACGACTGCGACAGCCATTGCGGACGCCCCTGGCGCTGCGACGGATACGTGCGCACCGATGGATGCCTCATCCATGCTGCGGCGCTGGGTACAGGCCTTTAGCGGCATGGCGCTGCGCCTGCTGCCCGAATATCTGGTCCTGGTGCTGCTGCTGGGCGCAGCCCGCGCCTGGCTGTTTCCGGTGCTGGACATGAGCATCGACAACAGCCTGCTGTGGATCCTGGGCGCCGCGCTGGTCGGGATGCTCTTTGTCATCCCCACCGCCGGCGAAGTCCCCATCGTCCAGGCCATGCTGGCGCTGGGCGTTGCTGCCGGCCCTGCCGCGGCGCTGCTGGTGACACTGCCCCCGGTCAGCTTGCCGTCGCTGGCCATGGTGGCCCGTTCCTTCCGGCGCACGGATCTGGCCGTCATGATCATCGGCATCGTGATACTGGGCGCCCTGACGGGCGCAGCGGCGATCCTGCTGGGATTCTGACGCACCCGGCCTATTGCGCCACCGCCTGCGCAAGCTTTTGGATGGAGAGCGGCGCGCAGCCCTCGGCATCATTGCTGATGGTCACATAGGCGGGCTGGCCCGCGCCCGCGATGCCGCGAATGGTACGCGCCAGCACGGTGCGCGTATGCGCGTCTTCGCTCAGGATGGCATTGAAGGGATCGTGCCTTTTCTGCGCATCGGCATAGCCATACGCACCGAAGATGCGGTTCAAGCTCCAGCGACAGACCAGCGGCCCCGGCCAGAGCGCGCGCAGCAGAGGCAGTTGATCCTCGATCGGCGGCATCTTGCCATGCAGGCCCAGGCAAAAGGTGGCGTCATGCGCCTGGAGCACCTGCACCAGAGCCTGGCTCAATAATTCCGGGTCCCGGACTTCCACAGCGACAATCACGCCAGCACCCGCAGGCAGCGCCTGCCGGACGGCGTCCAGCAATTGCCCCAGCCGGTCCAGCAAGCGCACGGGCTGGCTGAGCCATTCCCAAGGCAAAGGGCTGAGCTGAAAGACCAGCACGCCCAGCTTGGCGCCCAGGCCTTGCAGCGTCGGCTGCACAAAGCGTTCGATTACCAGACGCGGGTCCAGAAAATCCGGGTTGGGTTTTTGCGCCTTGCCCTCGTCGCTGCGGATCTGGGCATCGGTGATGCTGGCAGGACATTTGACGACGAAGCGAAAATCATCACCGACCTGAGCCGCATACCCGGCATATTGGCCCGCCGTCAGCGGACGCCAGAAGGTCCGGTCCACGCACACCGTGCGCAGCAAGGGGTGCTGATGGTAGGCATCCAGGCCGTGCTTGGACAGCACGCCCGGATCGTATTCGCCATCCCAGACCAGGCCATCCCAGCCCGGGTAGGACCAGGTCGAGACGCCGAAACGCAGCGATGCAGGCAGCTGCTGCGCCAGGCCGCGCCAGTCTTCTGCGGCGGGGGCGGGGCGTACTTTGGAGGTGTTGCGGCGGACGGATGCGGCCGGACGGGTGCTAGAGGCCGTCATGGCCCGGGGTTCGGTCCGGGGTTGGGAAACCACATCGTCGAAAAGATCGCCTTGCATGCCTGTCATATCGCTATTGATCGTGCCGGCTCTATACAAATGCCGGTTCAAAATCCCGCCAATCAGCGCTTCGCATGCCCAAGCGCTTGCCTACAACGCGCCAGCGGTCCACTGCCTGAGCGACCTCATGCCAGATCGCAGTTGCCTCATCCGCGCTCAGCCTAAAGTATTGCGCCCCCTCCATCAGTACGTCCCGACTGTCGATCACCCCAGAGTGCTCGGTCAGCCATGTCTTGCTCTCGCGACGGTCACCCGGCATAGGATTGAGATCGAAAGCCGGCGACAGGCGCCACCCATGGTTGCGCGCGTCATACAGGAACCCGGTATTGCGCAAGTGATCATCGGTGTTGCAAATTAGGAAATTGAAGACCAGGCGACGCCACAACTCATGAATATCGACGATCGGGTTGGCGCCTTTCTGCAGCAGCACATCCACCAATTCCGTATAGGCATGCGCCGCCTCACGGCCATCAGACTGCAGCATAGTTGCCGCTGACAGATAGGGGATACGCCCTCCGTCACTGACACGGTCGAAACGCCGAATGATGGCGACTGCCGTCTTGTCGATCAGTTCCACACGCGCCGTCGCCACGTTGATACCCGCCTGGGCGGCAAGCAACATGGCCAGGACCTCACCCCGGATCACATCGCGCTGATCCGCTCGACTGGGGAACTTGGCCAAGGCCAGATGACCATCAGCGTCCCTGACAGCCGCCTTGGGGCGAGCCCCTCCCAGCGAAGTCCCCTGCCCCAGTAGATACTGGAGATCCTGCATACTCTCCGTGCCCTCTTCCAAGGCGCGGGTTGCTTGCACAACGACACCCAAGGCCACCAGCGGCGGCATGTACCCTGGCGCCGCCGCAGAGCGCACATACGCGTTGGCTTGGGGATCGAAAAGGCGCAGCGCACCAACACGCGCCTCATCATCCACCCACATCATGAAATCAACGGGTTCCAACGCGGGAGTCTCGCGGTCTTGCTGCCGCAGCTTTGCATGAGCCCGCCGAATCACGCGCTCTCCCCAGGAGTCAGGCCCAGTGTCCTCCAGGGCAAGAAAGAATACCTGTTGGGGATGCTGAACACCCAGCACCGGCTCCAGATCGGGCGATAACGTAAAGAAGCGAGCATCCCGCAGCCAGCGTTCGTCGTAACTGAACGCACTGCGCTTGCCGCTGCCCAGATGCAGCCGCCCTACAACCTGACTGCTGGCGCCCAGGTGCACCTCAAGGTCCCGCCGCCTGGGTGGCTTGATCGCCATCAGAAGCCCTCCAGTTCATCGGTGCGCACCTCTGTATTGCTTTCTTTAGGCTGCTTGGGATTGCTGGCCTGCAGCTTGCCGCCGGAAGCAGTCCGCACCCGCTGCGGCAACTGCTCCCGCACCAGTTCCAGACCCAGCACGTCGTGCTCCATGGCCATCACCTGAGCCAAGGCATCCAGACGACCCAGCACATGCAAGGCGCGCAGGAAGGTATGCAGGGCAGTGCCGGGATAGCCGTCTTCCATGCGCCTGACGGTACTCAGTGATGTGCCGATGCGTTGCGCCAGGTCTTCCTGGCTTAATCGGCGCATTCGGCGCGCCGTCGAGATATCCCGCCCAAGATGGCGCAACGCGCGCGCGACAGGCTGGGGGAACGCTACCCGCGCGCCTGATCGTTTTTGCTCAGAAGATGGCATGCGCTACCACACTCATATATGGATTGAGAATCAAGATATACATTCATATATGAGCATATCCAAGGAACGTCAATCAATCAACACCTTAGCGTAACTAATCAAATATGATCATTAATCTAGCATTTGATTCATATTTGGATGGATATGCCATCGCGTGGCGGCTGAAGCTGATACACTCGAACGGCAGGCCAGAAAACAGAAAGGCCCAAACCGAAGTCTGGGCCTTTCTTGAATTCTGGAGCGGGTGATGGGAATCGAACCCACGACGTAAGCTTGGGAAGCTCAAGTTTTACCATTAAACTACACCCGCAATCGATGCAATCGACTGATGCGCAAGGATTTGTGGGTAAAATTGAAGACCACGAGAATCCCTGAAGCCCTGCATTTTACCTCATTTTGAACCCCCAAAAGTCCCCCCCCGCCCATCGTGACGGCGCAGATGCCTTCGGGCAGCACGCACATCCGCAGCTTTGTCCATCGCCGCGCCCACATCACGCCCAGCCAGGAACAGGCGATCGCCGAATGGCTGCCGCGCTGGTCCATCCACTACCAGAATGCGCCGCTGGATCTGACGGCGGCCTTTGGCCACCAGGCGCCGACGATTCTGGAAATCGGCTTTGGCATGGGCGAAACCACGCAGCAGATCGCCCAGGCAAGGCCGGGCGACAATTTCCTGGGCGTGGAAGTCTTCAACGCCGGCGTGGGCGCCCTGCTGAAGCGCATCCACGAACACGAACTGGACAATATCCGCATCATCCAGCATGACGCGGTCGAGGTACTGCGCGACATGATCGCGCCGGGCTCGCTGGCCGGTGCGCATATCTACTTTCCGGACCCTTGGCCGAAAAAGCGCCACCACAAGCGCCGCCTGATCCAGCCCGCCTTCATCGAACTGCTGGTCAGCCGTCTGGCGCCGGGCGCCTATCTGCACTGCGCCACCGACTGGGAACACTATGCCCAGCAGATGCTGGAAGTGCTGTCGGCGCAAGCCAGCCTGCAGAACACCTGCGCGGACTATGCCCCCCGCCCCGACTATCGTCCCCTGACGAAATTCGAGAACCGGGGCCTGCGACTGGGCCACGGGGTCTGGGATCTGATCTTCACGCGGCGGGTGCAAACCGACGCCGCACACGACACAAAGGCGGAATGATGTATCCGGAAATCGAACCCTACGACCAGGGCATGCTGGAAGCCGGCCACGGCCATCGGGTGTATTGGGAACTCTGCGGCAATCCGCAGGGCACGCCGGTGGTCTTTCTGCACGGCGGCCCAGGCGCGGGGTGTTCCCCGGCGCACCGCCGCGTCTTTGATCCCAGCCGCTACAACATTCTACTGTTCGATCAGCGCGGCTGCGGTCGATCCACCCCATCGGCCTGCCTGGAACACAATACGACCTGGGATCTGGTGGCCGACATCGAACGGCTGCGCACCGACGTCCTGAAAACCGAACAGATGGTGGTGTTCGGCGGGTCCTGGGGCTCCACGTTGGCCCTGGCCTATGCCGAAACCCATCCAGACCGGGTGCGCGCCCTGATCGTGCGCGGGATTTTCCTGCTGCGCCAGGCCGAGCTGCACTGGTTCTACCAAGAGGGCGCATCCTGGCTGTTCCCCGACATCTGGGAAGGCTATCTGGCCCCCATCCCCGAGGCCGAACGCGGCGACCTGATCGCGGCCTACCACCGCCGCCTGACCGGCGACGATCCCCAGGCGCAACTGCAGGCGGCGCATGCCTGGACGCAATGGGAAAGCCACACCATCAGCCTGCTGCCCAATCCCCAGCATCAGCAAGCCCATGCCGCCGACCAGGCGGCGCTGGCCTTCGCCCGCATCGAAAATCACTATTTCGTGAATAAAGGCTTCATGGAAGAAGGCCAGCTGCTGCGCGATGCACACAAACTGGCGGACATCCCCGGCGTGATCGTGCAAGGCCGCTACGACGCCTGCACCCCGGCCAGATCCGCCTGGGACCTGCATCAAGCCTGGCCCAAAGCCGCGTTCCACCTGATCCCGGATGCAGGCCACGCCTTTGACGAACCCGGTATCCTGAAACAGTTGATCGCTGCCACGGACCACTTCGCCTGAAGGAGACCCAGCCATGAGTCTGACCATTCACCTGAACGGCCACGAAACCCGCCTGGAACACGTCCACACCGTGCAGGATCTGGTGGCCCACCTGGGCTACCAGGACAAACGGATCGCCGTAGAACGCAACGGCGACATCGTGCCGCGCAGCCAGCATGGCCAGACCGGTCTGGTCAACGGCGACCGCCTGGAAATCGTCGTGGCTGTGGGGGGTGGGTGAGCATGGCATACTATCCGCATCCCATCTCCAGAGACGCATCATGAAAGGCCACCCCGAAGTCCTCGCCTACCTGACACGCCAATTGCGCGACGAGCTTGCCGCGCGGGATCAGTATTTCATCCATTCCCGCCGCTACCAGGACCTGGGCCTGGAAAAACTGTTCGTGCGCAACGACCACGAAATGCAGGAAGAAACCCAGCACGCCGACAGCCTGCTGCAGCGCATCCTGATGCTGGAAGGCGAACCCGACATGCGCCCCAGCGCCTTCACGCCCGGCACGGACGTACCCGGCATGCTGCGCGCGGACCTGGATCTGGAATACGAAGTCCGCGCATCCCTGCGTGAAGGCATCGCGCTATGCGAAAAACACGGGGATTTCGTCAGCCGGGACTTGTTGCTGGTGCAACTGAAGGACACCGAGTCCGACCACGCCTATTGGCTGGAAAAGCAGATCGGCCTGATCGAACAGATCGGCCTGGAAAACTACCTGCAATCCCAGATGTGATCCGGCGGGGCTTGATCAGCGGAAACCGCCCCGCCCCATTCCGCCCAGGCCCTTCAGCCCGCCCATGGCGCGCATCATCTTTGCCATGCCGCCTTTTTTCATCTGCTTCATCATGCCCTGCATCTGCTCGAACTGCTTGAGCAGGCGATTGACTTCCTGAACCGGCACGCCCGAACCCGTCGCGATGCGGCGTTTGCGGGATGCCTTGATCAGTTCGGGCTTGGCGCGTTCCAGCGCCGTCATGGAATTCAGGATGCCTTCGGTGCGGGCCAGCTGCTTTTCCGCCTGACCACCCTGCACCTGGGATGCCGCCTGCGCGAACTGGGCTGGCAGTTTTTCCAGCAACGATCCCATATCCCCCAGTTTCTTCACCTGCTGCAACTGGTCGCGGAAATCATTCAGATCAAAGCGATCCCCCGATTTCAGCCGCGCCGCCAGCTTCTGGGCTTCGGCGACGTCGATGTTTTTCTGCGCCTGCTCGACCAGCGAGACGATGTCGCCCATGCCCAGGATGCGCTGGGCCATGCGTTCCGGGTGGAAAGGTTCCAGGCCGTCCAGCTTTTCCGACATGCCGACGAATTTCAACGGCTTGCCGGTGATCTGGCGCACCGACAGGGCCGCGCCGCCCCGGGCATCGCCGTCCAGCTTGGTCATGACCACGCCGGTCAGCGGCAAGGCCTCGGAAAACGCACGGGCGACGTTGACCGCGTCCTGGCCCTGCATGGCATCGACCACGAACAGGGTTTCGATGGGGGCCAGCAGTTCATGCAGCGCCCGGATCTCGTCCATCATGGCCTGATCGATGCCCAGACGCCCCGCCGTATCGACGATCAGCACGTCGTAATGATGGCGGCGGGCGTGATCCAGCGCGTCGCGGGCGATATCCTGCGGTTTCTGCGTGGCTTCGGTGGGCAGGAAATCGACTCCCACCTGCGCCGCCACGGTTTTCAACTGATCGATGGCGGCGGGGCGATAGACGTCGGCGCTGACGACCAGTACCTTTTTGCGGCCCGTCTTGCGCCCATTCTGGACGTGATTGCCCTCGGACAGCCATTTGGCGAGCTTGCCGGTGGTGGTGGTCTTACCCGCGCCCTGCAGGCCGGCCATCAGGATCACGGCCGGCGGCTGGGCCGCCAGCGACAGTTCGCCGGCCTCGCCCCCCAGGTCGCCGCCCATCAGGCTGGTCAGTTCCCTGTGCACGATCCCGACCAGGGCCTGGCCGGGATTCAGGCTGTCGACCACATCCTGGCCCAAGGCGGCGGTCTTGACCCGCCCGACGAAGTCGCGCACCACCGGCAGCGAGACGTCGGCTTCCAGCAGGGCCAGCCGGACCTCGCGCAGCATTTCCTGAGTATTGGACTCGGTCAGGCGGGCCTCGCCGCGCATCGTCTTGACGATGCGCGACAGACGGGAGGTCAGGTTATCGAGCATGGCAGGTTCCACAAAACTGGTTGATCTGTCGGCCAGCGCATAAAATGGTGGCTTTTGAGGCGCACGCCGTGCGCCGGACACCGACAGGACTATGTCAGTCAGCATTGTATTTCACTTGCTTGCCGCGCTGGCCTATGCCGTACTGGGCCTGGCCCTATGGCGACCGATTGCGCGCGCAAACCCGGTGCCGTCCAGCGGCACCATCGGCCGCAGCTGCCTGCTGGGCGCCATCGCCCTGCACGGCATCGGCCTGATCGGCGCCGTCATCGTACCCGCGGGCCTGCACCTGGGCTGGGCGCTGGCCCTGTCCACCGCCATGTGGCTGGGCATGATCATCTTCTGGATCGAAAACTTCCTGCTGCGCCTGGACAGCCTGCAACTCTTGCTGCTGCCCGCCGCCGCCCTGGTCAGCCTGCTGGCGGCGATCTTCCCCCATGGCTATCTGGTTCCGCATGCCAACAGTGACTGGCTGCGCATCCACCTGCTGATCGCCATGACGGCCTATGGCCTGATCACGGTCGCCGCCCTGCACGCCATGCTGATGACCGTGCTGGACCGCCACCTGCACCGCCCCATCGAATCCGAAGGCGAACAAGGCCTGATATCCCGCGCCATGGGCGCCATGCCGCCCCTGCTGACCCTGGAACAGTTGCTGTTCCGCCTGATCGGCATCGGTTTCATCGTCCTGACCCTGACCGTCGCCACCGGCATCGTCGTGTCGCTGGATCTCAGCGGCCAGGCCCTGCCCATGGACCACAAAACCGTCTTCACCCTGCTGTCCTGGGCAACCTTCGGGGTGCTGCTGGCCGGGCGCCGCATTCAGGGCTGGCGCGGGCGCATCGCCCTGCGCTGGACGCTGACGGGTTTCGCCTTCCTGCTTCTGTCCTACACCGGCAGCCGTTTCGTCCTGGAAGTCATTCTGCAAAGAGGCACACTTGGGTAAGTTTCTGCTGTGGGCGGTCATCATCCTGGCCGTCCTGTTCGTTTCACGCGTCCTCAGCCATCAAAAAGCCAACGCCCGGCAGGCGGCAGCCCGCCGCCAGGACGTCGAATCCCGCGATGCTGCCGAATCCATGGTGCGCTGCGCCCACTGTCATATCTTTCTGCCCCGATCCGAGGCCTATATGAGCCAAGGCAAGACCTGGTGCAGTGCGGATCATGCGCGGTTGGGGCTGAGGAAGTGAACAGGGCGGGCCCGTCTGCTGGCAACTCGGCGGGCGCCGCCTGCGACCTGACGATCCAGCCGGACGGCTGGCTGCCCCTGATGGGCCCCGGCGTGCTGCGCCGCCCTTCCCCCAATCACGACCTGCGGCCCGGTGGCGAAGACCCGTACCTGCTGGTGATCCACAACATCAGCCTGCCGCCCGGCGTCTTCCAGGGCGACGCCATCATCGATTTCTTTCAGAACCGGCTGGACATCAGCGCCGACCCCTGGTTCGAAAACATCCGCGATCTGCGCGTATCCGCTCATTTCCTGATCCGCCGCGACGGCGTGATCGTGCAGTTTGTGCCGACCGTGCTGCGCGCCTGGCATGCAGGAGTATCGTCCTTTGAAGGCCGCGAACGCTGCAACGATTTCTCCATCGGCATCGAACTGGAAGGCACGGATACCTTGGCATATACGGATGCGCAGTATGCCCGGCTATCTGAGTTAGCGACGGCAATTCAGGCGCGGCATCCGATCCGGGCTGTGCAGGGGCACGAGCAGATTGCGCCGGGCCGCAAGACCGATCCTGGGCCGGCGTTTGATTGGAATCGATTTGAACAAGAGTCCGCGAGGTAGCCATGAAACCACGCATCAGCGTCATTACACTTGCAGTCGATGACCTTCAACGATCGTTGGTGTTCTACCGGGATGGATTGGGACTGGCGACCGAAGGCATTATCGGCGAACAGTTTGCAGACGGCGCGGCGGCGTTTTTTGATCTCCAGCCGGGCTTGAAACTGGCGGTCTGGCCGCGCAAGAGCCTGGCCAAGGATTCCGGTTTACCGCTGAGCAAGGCCAGTGCCACGGAAATCAGCATTGGACATAACGTGTCGTCTCGGGCCGAGGTGGATGCGGTCATGACCCAAGCAAAAGCGGCGGGGGCGATGATTGTGAAGGCAGCGCAGGATACGTTCTGGGGCGGCTATGCGGGATATTTTCAGGACCCGGATGGACATCTTTGGGAGGTGGTTTGGAATCCGGAGATGGTACCTGGGGGGTGAAATTTCTCCGGAGTTTCCAATGACTGGTTCCGGCCAGTAAGAGTCAGCCGTTTCCTTCACCAAGCTGCCCAGTAGCAGCCATTCGAGGCGGAAGCACGTACGGGATCCTGATCATGATGTCAATTTGGTCTAACCGTGTTGAGTATAATTTGACGGATCGAGCGTAAAGAAGTTATTTCGGAATCACAGCTTAGAGGGAAAAGGAATATGACGGTATTGGCAAAGTTCTTGTACGAAATAAAGCCGGGGCAATTTAACGACTTCATGTCAATTTTGGGCCAAGCAGCAGGCCCCGAGTTCGACGGTCCGATACTGCCAAGTTCCGTGCGCCTATTCCGATGCACCGTTCCAGGACCAGACACCAACTTCATTCAACTGTTTATTGAATATCCGGACATGGCGGCCTATGGCCGGAGAACCGATTTCGAAAACAATAATCTCAAGTGGAGAGCGCTATTCACCGAGCAACCCGATTCGCCCCATAGACTGATTTCCGTCGAATTGTTGTCCGAAATTGTGCCAAAGGCTCCCATCTAACAAGACGCCCCAGCCGACTGCAAGCCCGCTGCGTGGGTTATGACACTTATTGCTGGCGTCGGCAACCAGTTTTCCCGTAAGCGGACTGTCACGAATGTCGCTCCGGGGTAGAAAGCAGCCACTAGCACCAGCACAAGCTTCCCCCCTACATACAAAGATCGCTATGAAAGACTTTGCTCGCGCAAATTTTGTAGATATTGAGGAAGTCATCCCTACGCGCCCTGGCATATATGGAATTTACACCTTGGATAATACCCCACTGAAAGTGGGCATCAGTGTAAATCTTAGGCGACGCCTTCGGCAACACAAGGAATCGAAACAAAAATACCTGTCGCTTCGTCCCAATGGATGCTGGGAAAATCCGGCAGACGTCAAAAGCACACGTTCGATCCTAGCCAAACATCTTTATTTCTGGGCGGCAGACGGCTTTAACCTAAAATGCGAGACAGACCGTCAACGGTATCTTCTCGATAATTGCTATATTCTGTTCAAAACAACAGAAAGCAGGGAAGAAGCTCGAGAAATAGAGAAGCGGTTGGAGGCGACCGGAGGATTTCAATTCGTCGGGCGCACTACACAATAACGTCTGCCGCGAGATGCTGGAACACAGCATCTTCTCGTTTGGAGAAGATGCGTCCGTCAGTTACGCGGACATTGCGCAGATGCCAAGCAAGAAGTAGGATGCGCAACGCACTGCACTGTCATCTCCATCCATACCTTCTTGCCTGCACCATGCCGAAACCCTTTTCCATGATCCGCGAATTCAAATTGGCCGACTGGTTCACGCTGGGTAACGCCATGTCGGGCACAGGGGCGCTGTTCTGCATGATGTCCTTTATCGCGGAAGGCGACATCGTTCAGGTGTACTTCGCCTGCGGACTGGTGCTGTCCGCACTGGTATTCGACGTCCTGGATGGGCGCATCGCCCGCTGGCGGCGGTGTTCTTCGGAACTGGGACGCGAACTGGATTCGCTCGCAGACGTCATATCCTTTGGCGTGACGCCGGCCATCATCGCGTACGGTTTGGGGATGAGCAGCCTCTGGGATCGTGTGCTGCTGGGATACTTCATCGCCTGCGGCGTCTCGCGCCTGGCGCGATACAACATCACCACAGAATCGCTCTCCAACGATGCTGGCAAGGTGACGCATTTCGAGGGCACGCCTATCCCCACATCCTTCGCCCTGGTCATCATGCTGGGCATTGCTGCAGCCAATGGCGCATGGGGACCGAACCTGTGGGGCGGCAGCGTCGACATCCTGGGTTACGCGCTGCATCCGCTGACGCTCAGTTTTGGCCTGTCCGGGTCGCTGATGATCAGCCGGATACGCATTCCGAAACCTTAAGCTCGATCCTGCCGGCTGCGATATATCTCTTTAACGAACCGCTTTATCCTCAAAATCAGGTAATTCCATTTCCACATCACCAACATCTACCAGAAAGACGGCCCGGCTCCATCCACGCAACCGCCATCAAGGCCGTTACGACTTTGACGCGCTCATCAAAGAAACACCCGAACTGGCCGCTTTCGTCTTCTTGAATCCGCACGGCGATGAAAGCATCAATTTCGTCGACCCTATCGCAGTCAAGACCCTGAATCGCGCCTTATTAAAATCCTTTTACGGCATCGAGCATTGGGATATTCCTGCAAATTATCTATGCCCTCCTATTCCGGGCCGTGCCGATTACCTGCACTATCTGGCCGATTTGCTGGCCGACAACAATACGGGAATCATTCCCCGTGGCGCCGCAGTACGCGTCCTGGACATTGGCGTGGGTGCAAACGTCATCTATCCCTTAATTGGTCATGCCGAATACGGGTGGCGCTTCTTAGGGTCGGATATCGATGCTAATGCACTGGCATCTGCGCGAGCCATTATTCACGCCAATCATGACTTATCTACAGCAATCAAATTACGTCAACAAAAATCGCACAAGCGTATTTTTCAGGGCTTGCTGAGCGCAAACGACCATTTTGACCTTACGCTGTGCAACCCTCCCTTCCATCAATCTCAGGAAGACGCATTAAGCGGCACCCGACGTAAATGGCGGGGCCTAGGCAAGACTATGCCAAAGCAAAAGACTGCCGTGTTGAATTTTGGCGGACAAAACACTGAACTGTGGTGCGAGGGTGGCGAAGCGCTCTTTATCCGCAACATGATAGAAGAGAGCGCAACCATCAGCAGCCAAGTGCTTTGGTTCAGTACCTTGGTGTCCAAAGCGTCTAATGTGCCCAGTGTGTTGCATGCCCTAAGGAAAGTTAATGCGCTTGATGTACGCACCGTGGAAATGACGCAGGGGCAAAAGAAAAGTCGCTTCGTTGCCTGGACGTTTCTAAACGCCGCGGCACAAGCGACTTGGCGCAATGAACGCTGGGGCCACCAGGGCGGGTAGAAGCAATAATGGCTCACCCGGTCTGCGTGATATCGCCAAAGGCTATCCTCCGGGCCGGATGGCCTTACATCGCTGACGGCGCCTTCTTGAACAGGTCCTGGAAAATTAACGGCCCCCAGGTATTGTTCCGTGCGTGCACAAGCACACCACCCTCTTCGAGCTTCCCAAGATTGATAGGTGAAAAACCGAGTTGCTCGGCGAGGGCCGCCACGGACGCTGCTGCGTCCTCATCGTCGCTCGTCAGGAACACGACTCTTCTACCGCCCTGTACGACCGGATCTTGCTCAAGAACGGCAGCCGCCAAATGGTTGAAGCCC
The DNA here is from genome assembly GCF_034675905.1 of Castellaniella sp. Taxonomy (GTDB): domain Bacteria; phylum Pseudomonadota; class Gammaproteobacteria; order Burkholderiales; family Burkholderiaceae_B; genus Castellaniella. The sequence continues at coordinate 554,963 of NZ_JAUCCV010000002.1, forward strand.
TTAACCAATCTTCCTCCCGTGAAAGCCTGTGCGACGAGTTTGGAAGATGGCCGTCCCTCCAGTTCCTCAGGGGACACGCCATAGGTATTGGTCACGTCAATGATGATCTTTCCCTCCCAGCTCGGCAGCGCTTTCGCGACATCCCTGTGTGACTCGTAGCGGACAGCCAAAAAGACGATGTCCGCCTTGACCGCTTCCGCCAGTGTGTTGGGAATGATGCCGGGCCCGATCGCAGCCGCAGCGGATGCAAAGCTTTCCGGGTCGCGAGTAGTTGCAATGGATACCTCGATACCGTTTCGGGCAAACGCCTTGGCCAGAGCCTGGCCGATCTGGCCGAAGCCAATAATTGCATAGCTCATCTGTTCTCCTTAGGTTTGTGCCAGGCCGCCATCGCGGCGACCTCGCTGGCGGTATAGCTGCTGTCCTGGCGGAGGGCGCCGCCGCCCCGAGTTCCGCCGGTTCGGCCATTTGGGTTATGAGGCGAGACCCTCATGCCCTTCGCCCCCGCCGCTTTCGCGTTCGTGCAGTCGGGCGACAGCCGTTCCCGGATGCCGGTGCCCTTAGGTTCAGGTCCTGGTTACGCACCTTGCTCGCCTTTTGTGTTTGTTATTTTTTGGAGAGATCAAACCCTTCACATTGGTGTCGAAGATTTCGTCAATGTGCTCGGCGGTGATTTTGCCAAGCGGAAGAGGCTTCCCGTCCCGGATTGGAAAGACGATATCGAGGGTTCCGCGCTCGGCCTTCACCGCCGGGAGAGCCGGTCGAGGTCAGCCAGATCAGAGACCGAACCCTTCACTGGGGGGGATTGGGCCGGGGTTCAGCCAAGGGGGGCCAACGCTTCCTGCCGGGGGGGAAGAAGAAAAAAAAACCCCCCCCCAAAAAATTTTGGCCAATGCCGGTTGCGCCGCCGGTGATCACGGCGCTCTTTCCATTCAATCTGTTCATGATGTGTCGCCGGGTGGGCGTCCTTTGTTGAAACTGGAAATCAGTCTAGTTTCCTTGACTCATCAATACAATTGACGAAAAATTGCTTAATTAAATCTATTATCTAGATATAAATGCTTGATAACGTCACCATCAACCAACTGCGTGCGTTCGTTGCGGTATGCGATCAGGGAAGTTTTTCGGGTGCGGCGCAGAAACTCAGGCGCGCACAGTCAGCCGTCAGCCACGCGATCAAGGCGCTGGAAAGCGCATTTGATGTCGAGTTGTTCGAGCGAAACACACGGAAAGCGCAGCTCACTGCGGCGGGGCACAGTCTCTTGCCGGATGCACGGGCGGTGATCTCACGCACGGAAGAGATGAAGAACCGTGCCAGTTCGATCGCCAGGACCGGGGCGCCACAGGTTTCAGTTGCGATCGATGCCTACTTCCCGCGTGCCCGCCTGATCGACTGCCTGCGGACACTGCAAGTGGAGTTCAGCACTGCAGTGATCGACCTGCGGATCACAACCATGCAAGGCGGCGAAAGCCTGGTGCTAGAAAGGGAATGTGCCCTGGCTGTCACGATCGGGAACGTGCCAGAGGTGAGCCCGGATGCCATCGAACGCCACTGGCTGTGTGAGGCCGAGATGGTGACGGTATCCGCGCCATCCCATCCACTCGCCGCGATACGGGAACCCATCCCGATGGACGAGTTTGGCAGACATGTTCAGATCGTCGTGACGGACAACCAGCCAGGAGCGGAAAAGACCCAGCAGGGTGTCGCCGGAAAACGCCAGTGGTTGGTCAATGATCTCGGCGCCAAGCGTGATCTTCTCAGGGCCGGCCTCGGTTGGGGACACCTGCCCCGGCACCTCGTCAGCGAGGACCTGGCGAACGGACAGCTTGTCGAACTTGAGCGCCGCGCCTGGCACATCGGCTCGCTCACATTCATGATCTCGCAGCGACGGGGGTATGACCTCTCCCCGTGCGAGTCGCGGATGATCGAGCTCCTTGGCGCATCGCATGCTACTCATGGACGCACGCCCGCTAAGTAGATCAACGACAGTCTGTTTTCAGAGATGATCTATGACTGTTCAGGATCGATAGCTGACACCCTCCACACATTGAACAATAATAAGACCATCCCCCCCAGCCCAGATACCCCCATGCCCACCCTCTCCCAAAAAGCCCAAGCCTTCCACGCCCTGCACCACACCGACCGCGCCTTCATCATCCCCAATCCCTGGGACATCGGCACGGCGCGGCTGCTGGCGGGCATGGGCTTCCAGGCGCTGGCGACCACCAGCGCGGGCTATGCCTATACCCTGGGCGTGTCTGACTATCATGTCACTCGGGATCAGATGCTGGCGCACGTGGCGGAACTGGCGGCGGCCACCGATCTGCCTGTCAGCGCGGACATGGAAGCGGGCTACGCCGACACCTTGGATGGCGTCGCGGAAACCTACCGGCTGACGGCGCAGACGGGGGCGGTGGGGGCCTCGATCGAGGACGCTACCGGCAGGGATGACGATCCGATCTACGACCTGGCGGAAGCCGTGGACAGGGTCAGAGCGGCGGTCGAGGCGGTGCGGTCCCTACCCTACGCCTTCACGTTGACCGCCCGGGCGGAAAACCATCTGCATGGGCGCACGGACCTGAAAGACACGATCCGTCGCCTGCAGGCGTATCAGGAAGCGGGGGCCGATGTGCTCTACGCGCCGGGGCTGCGGACTCGGGAAGACATCACCGCAGTGGTCAGCTCGGTGGATCTGCCGGTCAATGTGCTGATGGGGTCGCCGGGGATGAATTTCTCGGTCGATGATCTGTCTGGCATGGGGGTCAAACGGATCAGTGTGGGCAGCGCCCTGAGCCGGGCAGCATGGGGCGCGTTCCTGCGCGCCAGTCGCGAGATGCTGGAACACGGCGCCTTCACCTTTGGGGAAGACGCCGTCAGTTACGCGGACATCGCGCAGATGCTAAGCAAGAAGTAGGATGCGCAACGCATTGAACTGTCATCTTCATCCCGACTGCCTGACGGTGACAGTTGGTAGGATCAGCCGGACATCACGGTCAGATTGCCAAAGTTTGGCAAACCCGCTACGCTGGTCCTCATGGGAACCATGAATATCTCGCTGCCCGACGCGCTGAAATCGTATGTGGACGATCAGGTCTCACAACGGGGATTCGGCACGCACAGCGAATACGTCCGCGACCTCATCCGCAAAGATCTGGAACGCCACCAATTACGCGATACTTTGCTGGCTGGCGCAGCATCGCCTCCTGGTACGCCCGTCGATGCAGCTTATTTTGACGCACTGCGTCAGCGTATCCGCCAAAACACAGGCACTTGATGACGACCAGTAGGTCTATCATCCCACGCGGGCTTGCGCGACAGGATGTCGAGGATGCGCTGACCTACTACTTATCCGAGACATCAGAACGCATTGCACTGGGTTTCCTGGACACGCTCGAACATGCGTACGCCCACTTGGCACACTTTCCAGAAACTGGGTCCAGCCGCTATGCGTATGAACTTCAGCTACCGGGTTTACGTGCCTGGGCCTTGGGTACTTACCCATACGTGATTTTTTATATTCTTGCAGACGGCAATATCGACGTCTGGCGCATCCTGCACGCCAGCCGCGATATCCCTGCATGGCTATCCAGCCCTGAATAGCCGCTTACCCTACCTACCCCTGCAACGCCACCGCATGATGCGCCACGTGATCGCCGATAAAACTGGCGATGAAGTAATAGCTATGATCATGCCCGGCCTGCCGGCGCAAGGTCAGCGGATGCCCGGTCTCTTTGCAAACGGCTTCCAGCAGATCGGGGCGCAACTGCCCTGTCAGAAACTCATCCTCCAAGCCCTGATCCACCAATAGCGGCAAACGCTCGGCATCGGCGGCGGCTGAGCGGATCAGCTCGACCGTATCCCACTGCGCCCAGGCAGCCTTGTCATCCCCCAGATAGGCCGCAAAGGCCTTTTGACCCCAAGGCGCCTGAGATGGCGCGACGATAGGCGACAAAGCCGACACGCTGCGGTAGCGGCCAGGATTGCGCAAAGCCGTGATCAGCGCCCCGTGGCCGCCCATGGAATGGCCGGCAATCGCGCGGGCCGAGGTGGCGGGAAAGTGCTGTTCAATCAGGCCGGGCAGTTCTTGCGCCACGTAATCCTGCATGCGGTAATGCGCGGCCCACGGGGCCTGGGTGGCATTCAGATAAAAGCCTGCTCCCTGCCCCAGGTCATAGGCGGCATCGTCGGCCACGCCTTCGCCGCGCGGACTGGTATCCGGGACGACCAGGATCAGATTGTGCAAGGCGGCGTAAGCCTGGGCGCCGGCCTTGGTGATGAAATTCTGTTCCGTGCAGGTCAGACCCGACAGCCAGTACAGCACGGGGCAGGGTTCGCCGCGCACGGCGGCAGCAGGCAGGTAGATGCCAAAGCGCATGTCGCAGTTCAGCACGTCGGATTTATGTTGCCAGACTTCCTGGCTGCCGCCAAAGCTGGTGTGGCGCTCTACGCGCGTCAAAGCAGTATCTCGGGAAACATCATTCACTAGGGTTTTTTCCTCACAAAAAAGATATGGCCGGCTGACGCCGGCCAAAGGCGAAAACACCGATCAGAGCAGATCAGTAATGCACGACAGATCGGATCGACTTGCCCTCGTGCATCAAATCGAAAGCGGTATTGATGTCGTCCAGCCCCATGGTGTGGGTGACGAAAGGCTCCAGGTCGATATCACCGCGCATGGCTTCCTGCACCATGCCGGGCAGCTGGGACCGGCCCTTGACGCCGCCAAAGGCGGTGCCGCGCCAGGATCGGCCCGTGACCAGCTGGAAAGGCCGGGTGGAAATTTCCTGTCCGGCGCCGGCCACGCCGATGATGATGGACTGGCCCCAGCCCCGGTGGGCGGATTCCAGAGCGGCGCGCATGACGTTGACGTTGCCGATGCACTCGAAACTATGGTCCACGCCCCAGCCGGTCATGCCGACGATGACTTGCTGGACAGGCTCGGTGTGATCCTTGGGGTTGACGCAATCCGTCGCGCCAAAGACTTTCGCCAGGGCAAACTTATCGGGGTTGGTATCCACCGCAATGATACGCCCTGCCCCGGCCTGGCGGGCGCCTTGCACCACGGCCAGGCCGATGCCGCCCAAACCGAACACCGCGACGGTGTCGCCGGGCTGGACTTTGGCCGTGTTGCGCACGGCGCCGATGCCGGTGGTGACGCCGCAGCCCAGCAGGCAAACCTGTTCGGGATTGGCCTGGGAGTCGATCTTGGCCAGGGAGACTTCCGCCACGACGGTGTATTCGCTGAAGGTCGAACACCCCATATAGTGATAGATCGGCTGTCCCTGGTAGGAAAACCGGGTGGTGCCGTCGGGCATCAGGCCCTTGCCTTGCGTGGCGCGCACAGCGACGCACAGATTGGTCTTGCCGGACTTGCAGAACAGGCATTCGCCGCATTCGGCGGTGTACAGGGGGATGACGTGATCACCGGGGGCGACGCTGGTGACGCCTTCGCCGACTTCCACCACAATGCCGGCGCCTTCATGGCCCAGCACGGCGGGAAAGACGCCTTCGGGGTCGTCGCCGCTCAGGGTAAAGGCGTCGGTGTGGCAGACGCCCGTATGGGTGATCTTGATCAGGACTTCGCCCTTGCGGGGCGGTTCGACGTCGATTTCAACGATCTGCAGGGGTTGACCGGCCTCGAAGGCAACGGCGGCGCGAGATTTCATCAGCAAGACTCCGATTCAGACAGCTCAGGCAGAGGACCAGGACAGGAACGCCGCCATCGGCAAGGCGGCCTGTCCAACGGGCCTGGGCAGGAAGTGATGGGCCGATTATGGACAGAAGCCGGCCATAAGACAAACCGGCCAGCGGCTGGGGGCAAAATCCCAGGCGCTGGCCGATACACGCAATCAGGCGAAAACAGCCAGCACCGGGCGGTTGTCCGGTGCTGGGCTGATCAGAATTCCCGCTGCGCCACCCCCCACGGATTGGCGTCCTGCAAGGACTGGGGCAACATCTCCTGGGGCACGTCCTGATAGCAGACGGGCCGCAGGAAACGATCGATGGCCATCGTGCCGACCGACGTGGTGCGCGCATCGGATGTCGCCGGGAAGGGTCCGCCGTGCACCATGCCATGGCAGACCTCGACGCCGGTCGGAAAGCCATTGACCAGAATCCGGCCGGCCTTCAGTTCCAGATCCGGCAGCAGCGCCTGCATCCAGGCGCCGTCGTCGGGCATCTGCGCCTGCAGCGTGGCCGTCAGTTGGCCTTCCAGGGCGCGGGCGATGGCGACCATGTCGTCCAGGCCTTCGCATTCGATCAGCACGGTGCTGGCGCCGAAGACTTCCGCTCCCAGCCCTTCCGGATCGGCCAGGAATGCGGCGGCGGATGTCAGAGCGACCGAGGTCTGGCACTGATTCGGCCCCTGGGCTTCCTGGCCTTGGGCCACGATGCGCACCTGCGCATGATTGCGCAGCGTCTGGACGCCGGACTCATAGGCGCGGTGAATGCCTGCCGTCAGCATGGTGGTCGCCGACGCGGCGGACGCCTGAGCGACGACTTCACGGGTGAAGCGCTCGAAATCCGGCCCCTTGACCCCCAGGACCAAGCCCGGATTGGTGCACAACTGGCCGGCGCTGCCGGTCAGCGAGGTGACGAAGCCCTGCGCGATCTGCTCGGCGCGGGCCTGCAAGGCGCCCGGCAAGAGGAACACCGGGTTCACGCTGCTCATTTCGGCAAACACGGGGATGGGTTCGGGCCGCGCGGCAGCCGTCTGCATCAGCGCCAAGCCGCCCTGGCGGGAGCCGGTGAAGGCCACCGCCTTGATCAAGGGATGGCTGGCCAGCTGCACGCCGATCTGGTTGCCTGGTCCGGTCAGCAGGGCAAACACGCCCGGCGGCAAGCCGCATTCCTGCGCAGCGGCGACCAGGGCGCGTCCGACCAATTCGGACGTTCCCAGATGGGCGGAATGGGCCTTGACCACAACCGGGCAGCCCGAGGCCAGCGCAGCGGCGGTATCGCCGCCCGCCACGGAAAAGGCCAAGGGGAAATTGCTAGCGCCAAACACCGTCACGGGGCCGATGGGAATGCGGCGCAGCCGGATGTCGCTGCGCGGCATGGGTTTGCGGTCGGGCTGCGCGCGTTCGATGCGCACACCCAGCCAGTCGCCGCGCCGCACCACGTCGGCAAACAAGCGCAGCTGGTTGACGGTACGGCCCAGCTCGCCGCGCAGGCGCGCCTGCGGCAGACCGGTTTCCTGCATGGCGCGATCGATCAGCGTATCGCCCAGGCCTTCGACCTTGGCCGCCGCGGTTTCCAGGAACGTGGCGCGCGCCGTCAGGGGCAGATCGCGGTAGACCAGAAAGGCTTCCTGGGCCAGGCGCACGGCTTGGTCCACCTGGGCCGCATCGGCGCCCCGCCATTCGGGGGACAAGGCCTGGCCAGTCGCCGGGTTGACGGAATGCGCCGCTACCCCGGCGCCCTGCACCGCTTGTCCGCCAATCAAAAGATGACCCGTCACCTGCATCAGTGAATCTCCTTAATCGTAATCAGCGCATCCGCCGGCTGCTGGCCGATGGGATTGCGCAAGGCGCGGCCAAAGCCGCCCAGGGAAATCTCGAAACGATCCCCCGTCTGGGTGCGGATGCCATCCGCAAAGCTGAGCGTCGAGGTGCCGAAGAAATGCACGTGCACGTCGCCCGGGCGGCGAAAGCCCTCATATTTGAAGTGGTGGTGTTCCAGATTGGCCAGGGTGTGGGCCATATTGGCTTCGCCCGTGACAAAAGGCTTGGACCACAGCACCTGCCCGTCGCGCATGATGCGTGACTCGCCGCGCAGATCCGATGGCAGGTCGCCGATCAGGATTTCCGGGCCGAAGCTGCAGGCCCGCAGCTTGGAATGCGCCAGCCACAGATAGTTGTGGCGTTCCGTGACGTGGTCGGAAAATTCGTTGCCCACGGCAAAACCCAGACGCACCGGCGTGCCGTCGGGCGCGATCACATACAGGCCCACCAGTTCGGGTTCTTCACCCGCATCCTGGGCGCAGCCGGGCACCGGCAGCGGGCTTTCCGGCGCGACGACGCAATCGCCGTCGCCCTTGTAGAACCATTCCGGCTGCACGCCGACCTGGCCTGCTGCGGGATGCCCGCCTTCTAAACCCATCTTGAACATGCGCATGGAATCGCTGAGGCTGGCCTCGTCCGTATTCAGCTTGGCATGCATGGCATCGCGCGTGTCGGCGCTGCCCAGATGGGTCAAGCCCGTGCCGGTCACCAGGCAGTGCGCCGCATCGGGATGGGTCAACGGCGGCAGCAGCCGCTGCGAGTCGATCAATTCCTGATAGGACAGCACCTGGTTGCCCAGGTGTTGCTGGATCAGGTTCTTCAGCGGCACCTTGTGCTGCAGCGCCATCATGGCCAGCGCATAGACGCCGCCGACCAGCTCGATCACGCTGACCTGATCGGACTCGTCGACCAGCGCGGCCTTGACCCCCTGGGGGTCCTTGAATTGAATCAATCGCATCATGACTCCTTGTGTTGCGGTCCGGCTTATTCGATGACGTTGAACTGATCCAGATAGCGGTCCGACAGCGTCAGACCCAGGCCAGGCGTCGTTTCATCCAGATCGATGAAGCCGTTCACCGGAGCCGGATCGCCCTCGAAGATGTAATAGAACAGCTCGTTGCCGACCTCGACGTCATGCACGGGGAAGTATTCCGACATGGGCGACGCCAGGGTGGACATGGTCAGGTGATAGTTGTGCATCTGGCCTGCGTGCGGGATGACCGGCACGCTGTAGGCTTCGGCCAGGGCGTTGATCTTGTGCGCCGCCGTGATGCCGCCTACGCGGTTCGTGTCGTATTGGATGACCGACACGGCGCGCTTGTCCAGCAGCTGGCGAAAGCCGTAGGTGGTGAATTCGTGCTCGCCGCCGGAAATCGGAATCGGCCCGTACTGGTTCAATTCCGCATAGCCGTCGATATCGTCGGCGATCACGGGCTCTTCCAGCCAGCGCGGTTCGAAGATTTCCAGCTTGGGCAGGATGCGCTTGGTGTATTCCAGGTTCCAGCCCATATAGCATTCCAGCATCAGGTCGGTGTCGTAGCCGATGACGTCGCGCACGGCCTGAACGCTGTCCAGGTTCTTGCGCACGCCGGCGGGACCGTCTTTCGGACCATAGCCAAAGCGCATCTTGAACGCGGTGAAGCCCTGGTCCACATAGGATTGGGCCTCGGCCTGCATGGCGTCCAGATCGGTGCGATACAGCTTGGACGCATAGCAGGGGATTTTTTCCTTGGTGCGCCCGCCCAGCAGCTTGAACACCGGGCGGCCGACGGCCTTGCCCATGATGTCCCACAAGGCGATGTCGATCGCGGAAATCGCCGCCATGGCCACGCCCTTGCGGCCCCAGGCCAGTGTGGAACGATACATGCGCTGCCACAGGTATTCGTAGTCGAAAGGATCGTGGCCGATCACCAGCGGCGCCAGATACTGGTCGATGATCTGTTTGGCGATGCGCGGGGCCAGGGCGACATTGCCCAGGCCGACGATACCGTCATCGGTTTCGACTTCGACGACCGTCCAGCCGTGAAAGCGGAACGTGCCCATGGAATCGCCCCGATCCCACAGGGCATCCATGGCGTTGGTGCAAAAATTCGCCTGCGGCGGCACAGTCTTGCCCTGCCATTCGAAAACGCGGGCGCGGATATTTTTGATCTTCAATTCAAGCTCCGTCTGGAAAATGCGGATAAGTTGTCAGGCGGGGCTCAGGCGTCGGCCTGTGCCCGGTAAGCGGCGCCCATGCGGCTGGCGATCAGAAAGGCATTGCGCATGGCTTGCACATTGGCGCGGTTCTTGCCCGCGATGTCATAGGCGGTGCCGTGCGCCGGAGTGGTGATCGGCACCGGCAGGCCGCCTTGCACGGTGACGCCCTTTTCAAAGCCCATCAGCTTGATGGCGATCTGGCCCTGGTCGTGATACATGGTGACGATGGCGTCCAGTTGACCGTCGCGGGCCTTCAGGAAAATCGTGTCGGCGGGATACGGGCCCTGCACGGGAATGCCTTCCGCGTTCAGTTCCGCCACTGCCGGGGCGATGATCTCGACTTCTTCACGACCGCAGGTGCCGCCATCCCCGCCATGCGGATTGACCGCCGCCACGGCGACCCGAGGCTGCGGATTGCCGGCTGCCTGCAGGGACCGATAGATCAGGCGGCTGGCGTCCAGCACACGATCACGGGTGATGTACTGCGTGGCGTCCTTCAGCGGGATGTGCGAGGACACCCGTGCCGTCCACAAGCCGTCCAGGGTATTGAATTCGCAGAAATAGCCGTTGACCTTCAGGTATTCGGCGAAATGGTGCAATTCGTCTTCGTGGCGCAGCCCGCCCATCTTCATGGCGTGCTTGTTCAGCGGCGCAAAGCAGATGGCATCGATCTGGCGCGCCTGGGCTGCGTCCATGCAAAGGTTCAGCACCTGCAGCACGGATGCGCCGCCGGCGCGATCCACCTGCCCCATCACGACCTGATCGGCCCGGACCGTCTCCACGGCCACGAACAGGGGCAGGTCCGATGGCGCCTGGCGCGCCTGGGCCAGCGAGGCCAGCGGACGGGTCGGCACCTGCACGCCGGCGATGGTCTGCCCGTGTTCCCACAACCAGGGGTCGCCCACCAGCACGATCTTGGCATCACCCAGTTCCGCCGGCTGGGACAGCAGCTTGGCGATCAGTTCAGCGCCGATACCGGCCGGGTCGCCCAGCGTCAGGGCCACAATGGTTTGTTCTTGCTTCATGATCTCATCATCCGAAAAAACGATTCATCAATTCAAAGGGCGGATTACGCAGCCGCCTTCCAGCGGCCTATCCCGGCCCTCACACCCTTGGAAATCAGGGGCAGGCATGCCATCACGATGCCCGCCGTCGTCATGGTCCCGACCAGGCCGTTGGACCAGAAAATATCCAGACTGCCGTTGGAGAACAGCATGGACTGGCGGAAGGCGTCTTCCGCCTTGTCGCCCAGCACAGCGGCCAGCACCAAGGGCGCAATCGGGTACGACAATTTCTTGAACAGGTAGCCAAAGACCCCGAAGACCAGCATCAGGCCGACATCGAACAGCGACTGGTTCACCGCATAGGCGCCGATGGCGCAGATGATGACGATGATGGGCGCAATGATGGAAAACGGAATGCGCAGGATGGCGGTGAACAGCGGAATGGTGGACAGCACCACAATCAGACCGACGACGTTGCCCAGATACATGCTGGCGATCAGGCCCCAGACGAAATCCTTTTGCTCAACGAACAGGGTCGGACCAGGCTGCAGGCCCCAGACCATCAGCCCGCCCAGCATCACGGCAGCCGTGGCCGAGCCCGGAATCCCCAGCGTCAGCATGGGCAGCAGGGCGCTGGTTCCCGCCGAGTGGTCCGCCGTCTCCGGCGCAATCACGCCTTCCAGCGCGCCCTTGCCGAATTGCTCGGGGTGCTTGGACATGCTCTTTGCCACGCTGTAGGACAGGAAGGACGCTGCCGTCGGCCCGCCCGGCGTGATCCCCATCCAGCAGCCGATCACGCAGCTGCGCACCCAGGTGGCCCAATAACGCGGCATCTTCTTGCAGGTATTCCAGACCACGCGCAGCGTGATCTTGGCGTTCTCGCCCCGGAACACCAGGCCTTCTTCGACGGTGCACAGGATCTCGCCGATCCCGAACAAGCCGATCACGGCGACCTCGAAGCTGATGCCACGCAACAGATCCGTCACACCGAACGTCAGGCGCAGATTGCCGGAGACCGTATCCATGCCGACGCTGGCCAGGATGAAACCCAGCATCATGGCGGCAATGGTCTTCAGGGCGGGCGTCTTGCCCAGACCGATGAAGCTGCCGAAGGCCAGCACGTACACGGCGAAGAATTCAGGCGAACTGAATTCCATCGCAAAGCGCGCAATGTACGTCGACAGGAAGGTCAGCAGCACCACGCCGACCAAGGCCCCGAACAGGGCCGAGATATAGGCGGCGGTCAGGGCTTCGCCGGCGCGCCCCTGCTTGGCCAGCGGGTGGCCATCGAAGGTCGTCGCAATCGAAGACGGTTCCCCGGGGATATTGAAAATGACCGATGTGACCGAGCCGCCGAACAGGGCGCCCCAGTACATGCAGGACAGCAGGATGATGGCCGAGACGGGCTCCATGCTGAACGTCAGCGGCAGTAGCAGCGTCACGCCATTGGGGGCGCCCAAGCCGGGCAACACACCGACCAGGATACCCAGCAGGACGCCGGCCACCATCAGCATCAGGTGTTGCCAGGTCAGCACCACTCCCATGCCGTGCATGAGCAGATCAAACTGTTCCATGACAACTCACTCAAAAATCGGCAAAGGGGCCGGCATACAGGGCTACTTCAAACCACACGGTAAAGATGAAGTAGGTCGCCAGCGGGACACAGACGGAGATCAGCAGGATCTTCCAGCGCGGATGCGGCTTGCCGGGCTCCGCCAGACGCCACATGAACCAGGCCAGGAACAGCGCCGCCGATAGGTACATGCCAATGAAAAACATCAGCACGACATAGGCCACGATGGGCAGAAACACATTTCTGACCCGCTGCAATTCAGACTTGGTCGTCAAGCGGCCCCGCCCTTGCGGCCAGTGGCGGATCGTCCGCACGGCCGTTCCCAGACAGGCCAGAAACATCAGCAGTCCGATATAAAACGGGAAATAGCCGGCCTGCGGGCCTGCGACATCCCAGCCGATGCCTTGTTCCACACTATCGAACATCACCACGGCTGCAATCAGCATCAAGACACCGGAGGTAAAAAGCCCCCCGCCGCGCAGGCTGATGCCGCCCCGCTCTTCGGCGTCATCCGCCGGGCGTTGCGTTGTTTCCTGATTCATAGAATTTTTCCCTGACGGGCGCCCCGCCCAGGCGGGCGGGGTATTGATTTACAAGCAGGACGGGACGGCGTCATGCGCACCCCGTTATCTGCGATTACATCACCACTTGGCCGAGCGGAAGATGTCCCGTGCACGGGCGCTGTCTTCTTCGATCAGCTTCTTGAAGTCGTCCCCTGCCACAAAGGAAGGCACGAGCGCGCCGCGCTGCAGATAGTCCTTGAATTCCTGGGTCTGGGTGACCTTGCGCAGCAGTTCCACGTAGAACGCTTGCTGAGCTGCGGTCACGCCGCCCGGCATGAAGACGGTGCGCGGGAAACGGTATTCCTCGATATTCAGGCCTTCGGACGCGCAGGTGGGGATGTCCGACCACGCTTGGGTATCCGTCACTTTTTCGGTGTAGACCATGCGTTCCTTACTGAACACGCACAGGGGCCGCACCTGGCCGGCCTTCCACTGGGACAGGCTTTCGGACGGGTTGTTGGTGTTGGACCCGATATGGCCGCCCGCCAGTTGCGTCACGGCTTCGCCGCCGCTCTTGAACGGAATGTAGGTGAAGTTCGTGCCTTCGACCTTGTTCAGCAGCATGGTCAGGGTCTGATCCACGTCCTTGGACTGGCTGCCGCCCATGGGGTATTTGGCCGGATCGGCCTTGACGGCTTCGATATAGTCCTTGGCGTTCGTAAAGGGCAGCTTGGTCGAGGTCCAGAGGATGAAGTCATCCTGGGCGACCGTGGCGACCGGCGTCAGGTCCGTCCACTGGTAGCCCAGTTTGGCGACCATGGGCAGCAGGTAGGCGTTGTTGGTGCCGACGATGATCTTATTGGCGTTCCCTTTGGACAATTTCAGGTCCAGGAAGCCTTCGCCGCCGTTGCCGCCGCCCTTGTTCTGCACGACGGTGGAGACCTTCATCAAATCATGCTTGGTGATGATGGACTGGATCAAGCGGGCCAGCTGGTCAGTGCCGCCACCGGGGCCTGCCGCCACAATGATTTCGACGTTCTTGGTCGGCTGCCAGGCATCGGCGGCCATGGCCGAGCCGGATGCGCCGAACGCCACGGCGACGCTGGCGGCAACCAGCGCCTTGCTCAGGTACTTGGAAGAGGGGCTTACCATCGGATGTCTCCTGTGATTGGTGTTTGATGTGCTAGGCAGCTTAGCAGAATAGTGATAACTTAATAGTGAAATTATCTGATCATTGCATAACCTATGCTTATACCTAACCAGACTGTCCTGTTCAATCGAATCCGCACCCGGCAGCTGATGCTGCTGCTGGCCGTCCAGGAACATCATTCCCTGCGCAAGGCTGCCGAACACCTGGGCATGAGCCAGCCGGCCGCCACCAAAATGCTGCAGGACATGGAAGACCTGATCGGCCTGAAGCTCTTCGAGCGCGGGCGGCGCGGCCTGCAGGCGACCGCTTATGGCGATGCCATGACCCGCTATGCCCAGGGCGTCTCCGCCGATCTGGCCGGCGTGCGCGAAGAACTGCTGGCGATTCATTCGGGCAATATCGGCAAGATCCGCGTCGGCGCCATCATGGCCCCGGTGCCGCAGCTGCTGACCAACACCTTGCTGGGCGTCAAGCAACAGCACCCGCGGCTGGCGATCAGCATCCAGGTCGATACCAGCGATGTGCTGATCACCGCTCTGAAAGAAGAACGGCTGGACGTCGTCATCGGCCGCATCCCGGACGCCTGGGATGGTACCAGCCTGGTCTTCGAGCCGATCCAGGAAGAAGCCCTGTCGATCGTCTGCAGTCCGCAGAATCAGGCCGCCCGCAAATACCACATCACCCTGCGGGATTTGGTCGATTTTCCGTGGGTTCTGCAGGCGCACCCCAGCCCGATGCGCAAAGTCATCGAACTATCCTTTGTCGAGGCCCGCCTGGCGCTGCCGCTGAACATCATGGAAACGGCATCCATGCTGCTGACGTCGTCCCTGGTGCGCCATTCGGACATGCTGGCGGTCATGCCCACCCTGGTGGCCGAGCACTATGTCGAACGCGGCACCTTGGCCATCGTGCCGCTGCCCATCCGCAAGCACCTGCCGCCCTTCGGCATCCTGATGCGCAAGACCCGCTCGCCCAGTCCGGCCGTACAGATCTTCATCGAGGAGGTGAAACTCAGGGCGCATGCCTTGTAACGCGCACCGCCCCTCACAACCGCCGCTGCGCCGTCGATCAATAGATCTCGAACAAACCTGCCGCGCCCATGCCGCCGCCGATACACATGGTGGTCACTGCGTATTTCACGCCGCGACGCCGGCCTTCCAGCAAGATGTGGCCCGCCAGCCGGGCGCCGGTCATACCAAAGGGATGGCCGATGGAAATCGCGCCGCCATTGACGTTCAGCAGTTCCTGCGGGATGCCCAGCGACCGCTGGCAATACAGGGCCTGCGAGGCAAAGGCCTCGTTCAGTTCCCACAGGCCGATATCGTCCATCGTCAGGCCGTAGCGCTGCAGCAGACGCGGCACGGCGAACACCGGGCCGATGCCCATTTCATCGGGTTCGCAGCCAGCGATGGCCAGCCCCCTGAAAGCGCCCAGAGGTTCCAGGCCCAGGCGCTCGGCCTGGCGGGCCTCGACCACCACGCAGGCCGACGCCCCATCGGACAGCTGGGAGGCATTGCCCGCCGTGATGAACTGATCCGGCCCCATGACAGGCGCCAATTTTGCCAGACTGGCATCCGTCGTACCCGGACGATTGCAGGTGTCATGATCGACCGTGACGTCGACCTGCGACACGGCGCCGGTCTCCTTGTCCTTGACCGCCATGGTGGTGGCGCAAGCAATGATTTCATCCTTGAACACGCCGGCCTGCTGGGCCTGCGCGGTGCGCCGTTGGCTCTCGGCGGCGAACCGGTCCTGGTCCTCGCGCGAGATGCCGTAGCGGCGGGCGACGATATCGGCTGTCTGGATCATGGACAGGTACAGTTCAGGCTTGTGCTCGGCGATCCAGGGATCGATGCCGGTCGAGCCCGCATCCGTGGCGCTGCGCCCCTGAATCTGCGAACAGCTTTCCACACCGCCCGCAATCATGGCGGGCACGCCTTCCAGCACGATACGCCCCGCCGCCATGGCGATAGCCTGCAGGCCGGACGCGCAAAAACGGTTGACGGTGACGCCAGCCAGCGTCACAGGCAAACCGGCGCGGATCACGGTCTGGCGGGCAATATTGCGCCCCGTCGTACCTTCCGGATAACCGCAGCCCAATATCATGTCCTCGATCAGCGCCGGATCGACGCCCGACCGCTCGACGGCGGCCCGTACGGCAAACGCCGCCAGAGCCGGCCCCGGCGTGATATTGAATTCGCCCCGATGCGCCTTGGTCAACGGCGTCCGGGCCGTGGAAACAATGACGGCTTCTCGCATGATCGGTCTCCTCAACCCTGTCCGGGCCGGTTCAAGTCGTTAAAAGATCCGCCCCGCTCAACCTGTTCGACAAGCAGCGGCGAGGGTTGCCAGAAATGGGGGTCCTGGGCGGCAAATGCATGGATGTCCGCCAGAATGACGTCCAACCCCACCTGGTCGGCGTAATGCATCGGCCCGCCGCGATAGCGGGGAAAGCCATAGCCATACAGCATGGTCACATCCACATCCAAAGGCCGCAGGGCGATGCCCTGCCGCACGACGTTGGCGCCTTCATTGATCATGGCAGCCAGATAACGGCGCAGGATGTCTTCCTCGGTGAACAGGCGCGGGGTGAGACCCAGCTTGCGCCGTTCCTGGTCCACGATGGCCAATACTTCCGGATCCTCCTGGCCGCTGCGGCTGCCATCCGGATACAGATACCAGCCCCGGCCCGTCTTCTGGCCGAACCAGCCGCGTTCGCACAGGCGGTCGGCGATCGGCACATAGCGCAGATTCGGATCACGGGTGGCTGCCCGGCGCTTGCGCGTGGCCCAGCCGATGTCGCCACCAGCCAGATCCATGATCTGATAAGGCCCCATGGGAAAACCGAAATGGCGCACGGCCTGATCGATCTGGTAGGGCGATGCCCCATCGGCCAGCAGATAGTCGGCTGCCTGACGATAGACGGCCATCATCCGATTACCGATAAAGCCGTCACAGACACCTGCCCGCACGGCGATTTTCTTCAGCCGCCGCGCCAGCGCGAAACCGGTGGATACGACCTCGTCGGCCACCTGATCCGGCACGACGATTTCCAGCAGCTTCATGACATTGGCAGGGGAAAAGAAATGCAGGCCGATCACATCCTGCGGCCTGGATACCTGCGCCGCCAGGCGGTCGATATCCAGATAAGAGGTGTTGCTGGCCAGCACGGCGCCGGGCTTGCAGACTCGGTCCAATTCGGCAAAGACAGCGGCTTTCACTGCCATGTCTTCGAACACGGCCTCGACCACCAGATCCGCATCGGCCAAGGCCTGGTAGTCGGTCGCGCCGGACCACAAGCTCAGCCGGCGATCACGCTCAGCGGCATCCAGGCGGCCGCGCTTGACCTGGCTGTCATAGACCTTGGCCACATTGGCCTGACCGCGCGCCAAACTGGGCGCATCGCGCTCGACCATCATCACCGGCAATCCGGCATCCAGCATGGCCACGGCGATCCCGGCCCCCATGGTGCCTCCGCCCACGATACCGGCGTGATTCACTGTGCGGGGCTGAGCGCGGCCCGCCTCAGGGACCTTGGCAGCTTCGCGTTCAGCAAAAAAGGCATGGATCAAGGCCTGGCGCTGCGGGGTATCCAGGCATTGCAGAAAAGCGTCTCGTTCCAGCCGC
Source organism: Castellaniella sp. (assembly GCF_034675905.1). Taxonomy (GTDB): domain Bacteria; phylum Pseudomonadota; class Gammaproteobacteria; order Burkholderiales; family Burkholderiaceae_B; genus Castellaniella. The sequence goes on from NZ_JAUCCV010000002.1 coordinate 572,522, forward strand.
AACCCGTCATCAAAAGGCAGATCCAGCACCGCCTGAACGGCGTCGATGATGCGCGCCGGCGAAAACAGCCCGCGGTATTGCCTGCCCAATGCCGCCCTCGCGGCATCCAACGCCTGCCTGGCGGCTGGCACGTCCGTAGCCGCGATCTGCCGGTCGCGCGTCGGGCGGACCGGCGCCCGGGAGACAATCAGTTCCCGGGCATAGGCCAACCCTGCCGCCACAGGATCCACCCCGGAATCCAGCCGGTCCGCCAGTTGCAGCGCCAGCGCCTTCGTGGCGCCGATAGGTTTGCCATCGAGCATCAGATTCAGGGCGGCCTCGACCCCCGTCAAGCGCGGGGCGCGCTGCGTGCCGCCGGCGCCCGGCAGCAAGCCCAACGTGACTTCCGGCAAAGCGAACTGCGCACCCGGCAGCGCCAAGCGATAGTGGGCAGCCAGCGCTACTTCCAGGCCGCCCCCCAAGGCAGATCCGTGGATGACGGCGACCACAGGTTTGGTGCAAGCCTCGATGCGATTGCAGACATCCGCCAGCAAAGGCGCCTGAGGCGGCTGGCCAAATTCGCGAATATCGGCGCCCGCAATGAAATGACGGCCAGCACCCAGCAGCAATACCGCCTGGATGCCGGCATCATGGTCGGCGGCTTCGATGGCGGCCAACAGCCCTCGGCGCACATCGACGCCCAGCGCATTGACGGGCGGATAGTGGATCGTCACCACCCATACCGGGCCTTCTCGCCGGGAAGTGACGACATCCGATGTCGGGCGCTGCGGGGACGTGGTCATGAGGCTCTCCGTACAGGGTTCGCACGCACCAGGGCGCGCGATTCAGAAAGCCATTTTTTCACCGATCAACTTGCTTTACAATGACATTGTCGATTGACATACCGTCAAGATATATTTGACACCCATCATGAACCACACGTCACTGAACGCTGAAGCCCTGGTATTTCTGGCCGACATCCTGGACGCCGGCAACCTCAGCGCCGCCGCCCGGCGGCTGAAAATGACCCGGGCCAACGTCAGCTACCACCTGAATCGCATGGAGCAATCGCTGGGGCAGCAGCTGGTGCGCCGCACCACCCGGCGCACCGAAGCGACGGAAGTCGGTCTGCGGCTGTATGAACATGGCTGCAAAATCCGCACCGAACTGGCGATCGCCCAGGATTCCGTACGCGAACTGGGCCAGCAGCTGCGCGGGCGGCTACGCCTGAGCATTCCCAGCGGCTTCGGCCAAACCGTGATGGGGCCCTGGCTGCTGGACTTCAAACGCCAGTACCCCGGCATCGTGCTGGACGTCACGTTTGAAAACCACCTGCCGGACATGCTGCGCGACGAAACGGATATCTCCGTGCGGGTCATGTCCAATCCCCCGCAGAACCTGGTAGCCCGATCCCTGGGACCGGTACGCCACGTGGCCTGCGCCGCGCAAAGCTATATCGCGCAGCACGGCCTGCCTGGCTCGCTGGAAGACCTGCCCCACACCCCCGTCATCACGTCGGGCGTCGCGGACCGCCAGCTGCGTTTATCGGCCTACCGCGATCAACGGCGCCAGGAAGTGCTGCTGGAACCCACCCTGATGTCGGAAAATTTCCAGTTTCTGCGCCAGGCCATCCTGGCCGGATTGGGGGTCGGCATCGTCCCCGACTACCTGGTCCAGGACGAGATCGCAAGCGGGGCCGTCCGGGCCGCCTTGAACGAATGGCAGCTGAGCATCTTCGGCACGGAAATGTTCATGCTCTATATGCCTAACCGCTATCACACGCGGGCGACATCGGTATTTATCGAGACCATCCTCGCCCAGGCGCAGGCCAGGTTGTCACAAGCATGAAAAATGGCCCCCACGCTGCGCCTGCGGCTTGCTGCCCCCCAAGGGGGCGCTTTTCATCTTGGGGCGGCCCGGCGATGAAAAATGGCCCCCACGCTGCGCCTGCGGCTTGCTGCCCCCCAAGGGGCGCTTTTCATCTTGGGGCGGCCCGGCGATGAAAAATGGCCCCCACGCTGCGCCTGCGGCTTGCTGCCCCCCAAGGGGGCGCTTTTCATCTTGGGGCGGCCCGGCGATGAAAAAGGCCGCGCCGACCCAGCAGATCGACGCGGCCTTTCAAGCGTCTGGGGAGATCACGCCCCCAGCAGCAGCGCATTCATGCGTTTGACGAAGGACGCCGGGTCCTTCAGCGCCGCGCCCTCGGCCAGCATGGCCTGATCCAGCAGCAGTTCCGCCCAATCGCCGAACGCATCGTCGGCCTGCGCTTCCAGGCGCTTGACCAGGGCATGCTGCGGATTGACTTCCAGGATGGGTTTGACGTCCGGCGCTTCCTGGCCTGCAGCCTTCAGCATGCGCAGCAAATGCGGGCTGAGTTCGTTTTCATCGACCACCACGCAAGCCGGCGAATCGACCAGACGGGCGGTGGCGCGGACTTCCTTGACCCGATCCCCCAGCGCCGCCTTCAGGCGCTCGATGGTCGGCTTGAAGGCTTCAGCCGCCTCGGCCTGCTGTTTCTTTTCTTCCTCGTCAGCCAGCGCATCCAGATCCAGGCCGCCCTTGGCGACGGACGCCAGGGACTTGCCCTCGAACTCACGCAGATAGGACAGCATCCATTCATCCACCCGATCGGACAGCAGCAGCACTTCCAAGCCCTTGCGGCGGAAGACTTCCAGATGCGGGCTATGGGCGGCGGCCGCGTAGGAATCGGCGCTGAGATAGTAGATCTTGTCCTGACCGTCCTTCATGCGGGCGATGTAGTCGGCCAGAGACACGGTCTGCGCCGGGCTGTCGGACTGGGTGGAGGCAAAGCGCAGCAGGCCGGCGATGCGATCCTTGTTGGCGGGGTCTTCGCCGACGCCTTCTTTCAGCACCTGGCCGAACTGCGACCAGAATTCCGCATATTCCTCGGGCTTGTCCTTGACCAGATCGTCCAGCAAGCCCAGGATGCGCTTGGCGCAGCCTTCGCGGATCGATCGCACATCGCGGCTTTCCTGCAGGATCTCACGCGAGACGTTCAGCGGCAGGTCGGCTGAATCCACCACCCCGCGCACGAAACGCAGATAGGCGGGCAGCAGCTGTTCGGCATCGTCCATGATGAAGACACGCTTCACGTAGAGCTTCACACCCCGACGGGCATCGCGGTCATACAGATCGAACGGGGCGCGCTTGGGCACATACAGCAGCTGGGTGTATTCGCTGCGGCCTTCGACGCGGTTGTGCGCCCAGACCAGCGGGTCTTCGTAGTCGTGGGCGACGTGCTTGTAGAATTCCTGGTACTGCTCGTCGGTGATCTCGGACTTGGACCGGGTCCACAAGGCATTGGCCTGGTTGACGGTTTCCCATTCGTCCTTGGTCACCTGTTCCGATTTTTCCGCATCCCATTCTTCCTTCAGCATCTGGATGGGCAGGGAAATATGGTCGGAATAGCGGCGCAGGACTTCGCGCAGTTTCCAGCCGGACAGGAATTCGTCCTCGTCGGCGCGCAAGGTCAGCACGACGGACGTGCCGCGTGCTTCCCGGTCGATGGCGGAGACGGAAAATTCGCCCTGGCCATCGGATTCCCACAACACGCCTTCGGCGGCCGGCAAACCGGCGCGGCGGCTGCTGACCGATACTTTTTCCGCCACGATAAAGGACGAATAAAAGCCGACGCCGAACTGGCCGATCAGCTGAGCGTCTTTCTGCTTGTCGCCTGTCAGCTGCGAAAAGAATTCCCGCGTCCCTGACCGGGCAATGGTGCCCAGGTTGGCGACGGCTTCGTCGCGCGACAGACCGATGCCGTTGTCCGTGATGGTGATGGTACGGGCGTCCTTGTCGAATTCGACACGAATGCGCAGTTCGCTGTCACCTTCAAACAGGTCCGGATGATCGATGGCCTCGAAGCGCAGCTTGTCACAGGCGTCCGACGCATTGGACACGAGTTCGCGCAGGAAGATTTCCTTGTTGCTGTACAAGGAATGGATCATCAGATGCAGCAGCTGTTTGACTTCGGCCTGGAACCCCAGGGTTTCAGCCGTTTGAGTATCGGATTGGCTCATGGTGCGAAAGATGGAATAGTGGTTGGGGATCGCCGCACGCCCCGACCGGATGACGGCCCGGCGCGCAGCAGGATGCATGATGATTCAGATGGGGGCGGCCCGCTGCGCTTTCAAGTCCTGGGGACGGACGGCAGACTGGGGGGCAGCGGCGGCAGCGCCGCCTGATCAAAGCCCGCAACAGGGCCACACGGCACGGGCGGCTGTCCCTGTAGTTGCGGCATATCCACGGTAGACACCGGCCCGGTCATGCGGGCGCCATGCTGGCGGACGATGTCGGCGATCTTCAGCAGCACGTCCTCCTGGACGTTCATGTAGTCGTTGTAGTCGGTGCTGACCGTAAAAGCGTACAAGGACAGCTTCAGCGAATACATGCCGCAGCTGCTGAAATTGAAGGCGAAGAAATCATGTTTGATGCCGGGATGTCCGCGCAACAAGGCCTGGCCATCAGCCACGATACCAGGGACGGCATCAATGTCCGTATAACGAATGTGGATGTCTTCCATGATGCGCCGGTTGGTCATGCGCGTGTGATTGATCACCGGCTGGGTATTGAACATGGCATTGGGCACATAGAAAGGCTTGCGATCAAAGCCGATCAGCCGGGTGGCGCGCCAGCCGATGTGCTCGACCCCGCCCATCAGGTCCGTGCCGGGGATGATGATGTATTCGCCGACCTTGAAGGGCCGGCTGGCAAAAATGGTCAGCCCGCCCAGCAGATTGGCGACCAGGCTTTGGGCCGCAAAACCCACGGCAATGCCGCCCATGCCGCCAAAGGCCAGCAGGCCGGCGATGGAAAACCCCAGCGCCTGCATCATCATCAGGATCGCGGTGATGACGATGGACGCCTTGGTCAGCTTGCCGATGGCATCTGCGGCGGTGGGGTCGAGTTCGCGCGCGCGATCCTGCGCACGCGCCAGCAGATTGGATTGAATCTGATTGACCGCACGCAGCAGAAACCACATCACCACCGTGATGACCAGCACATCGCGCACCGGCCCCAGCCCATGCGCCAGCAAGGAGTCCTGCTGCAGGGCTTCGCCATGCTGCACCAGCATCTGCCCGGCCAAGGCAATCCCCAGCACCCAGACCAGCATCTGCAGCGGCAGCGACGCACCGGACAATAAACCATGCGTCCAGACATGGCGCACCGGGTGCAGACGCCCCGCCAAGCGGGCTAATACCACGCGCAACACGGCGCCGGTCGCCAAAGAGCCCAGCACGGCAGCGAACACCAGAATGGTCGTCTGCCATTCCTGATAAATCGCTGCGGCCTGTTGAAATAGTGTCTGGCTGTCCAAACTCATCCGCCTTGCATCTGGTTCACGGGACCTTCCAGTGTAAGGGGCCTGTTCCGCTTCTTTCAAACCCCCCCTACTATTTTCCAGCCTAAATAAGCTGTATTTCGTGCCGGTCATTCCCCAATCACGCATAAGCACGTACCGTTACGCTACTAACACAGGCCCGTCCCGGCATCACTGCCCGCGCCTGAAAAATATTGCCGTCTGGAGACACCCCATGTTCAAGCGACGCAGCGGCGCCAGCCGTATGTCTCATGCCACCCTGGGCACTCAACTGTTCGCAGCCGCCACCCTGATGACCGTCCTGGTCATGGCGATCCTGGCGTCCATCGTCACCTGGCAAAGCCGCCAGACGGCCATCGACAACGTCAGCGCGGCCAACCGGATGGGTCTGCAGGATTACGACCGCATGCTGCAACTGATCTTCGATATCGGGCGCAACCGCAGCCAGTCCCTGTACCCGGTCCTGATCCGCTACCTGGGCGGCACCCCCGAACCCACCGGCCAGACCGACAAAGGCCTGCCCGTTCTGGCCGCTGGCGGCAAGCCTCTGAACGGCGACCAGGCCCTGATGCGCAGCGTCACCGGCATGACAGCCGAAATCTACGCCCGCACGGACAAGGGCTGGGCGCGCATCGCCAGCGCCTACCAGGATAATCCAGACCATGCGCTGGGTCAGACGCTGGACCCCGCCGACCCCATCGCCCTGGCCTTGGATCGCGGCCAGGTCATCGACGTCCCGGAACTGGTCGATCAGAAATGGCACCTGGTCACCACCAATCCCCTGAAAGGCAAGGACGGCAAGGTCTATGGCGGCATCGTTGATCGCCTGGATATCAGCGCCCAGATCGATCCGGTACTGAAAGACCTGACTTCCACCAAGCTGGCCGATCATGGCCAGCTGTTCGTCATCCGCCCGACACTGGATCACAAAGACTGGCTCCGGGTCGCCGGCCTGTTCGGCAAACCGGGCGACCGGCTCAGCGCAGGCAATCCTCCCGACGACTTTGCGACGATGAACCAGGCCTTCAACAGCGCGCCCCTGGGGGCCCAGGAAGTCTTCGTCATGCAACAATCCATCTTTCTGTCGTGGAAAGCCATCCCCAACTGGAACTGGGTGATCTACGGCTTCGGGCCGGTCGATGAATATCTGGCCGACAGCAATCGGCAGATGTGGATCCAGTTGGCCCTGATGCTGGCGGGCACGCTGCTGATTGCGCTGGCCATCTTCGCGCTGGCGCGGCGCACCCTGGCACCGGTGCACGGCATCGTCACCGGCATGCAAAGACTGGGGGCGGGCGATCTCAGCCAGGATATCGCCGACAGCCCGGCCAACAGCCGCAACGAAGTCCATCAACTGCAGAACAGCTTGCGCAACACCCAGGACGCCTTGCGCCGCATGATCCAGCAAGTGCGCCACAGCGTGGGCGAAATCCACACCGGCGCGCGTGAAATCGCTGTCGGCAATACGGACCTGTCCAGCCGCACCGAAGAACAGGCGGCATCCCTGCAGGAAACCGCCGCCAGCATGGAAGAACTGGCCTCGACCGTGCGCCAGAACGCCGACAACGCCCGCCAGGCCAACGAACTGGCCGCAGGCGCATCGAACACCGCCCACCAGGGAGAACAGTCAGTGGAAGCCATGGTCGCCACCATGCAGCGCATCGCCGACAGCTCGGCCCGCATCACCGACATCATCGGCGTCATCGACAGCATCGCCTTCCAGACCAATATCCTGGCGCTGAACGCCGCCGTCGAGGCCGCCCGCGCCGGCGAACAGGGCAAAGGCTTTGCGGTGGTCGCCAGCGAGGTTCGCGCCCTGGCGCAGCGGTCCGCCGACGCGGCTCGGGAAATCAAGCAGTTGATCGACACCGCATCCCAGGAAGTGCAATCCGGCTCTCAACAAGCCGGGCAGGCGGGCGCCATCATGCAGGATGTGATGACATCAGTGGACCGCGTCACGCGCATCATGGGGGAAATCGCCTCGGCCTCCAACGAACAATCCACCGGCATCGATCAGGTGAATCTGGCCGTCACACAGATGGATCAGGTCACGCAGCAAAACGCAGCGCTGGTGGAACAGGCTGCTGCAGCGGCCGATTCGCTCAGCGAGCAGGCCGACCACCTGGCTAATAGCGTAGCGGTCTTCCGGACAGGCGCGGATACCACTGCCCCAGCCCCCATGCTGCCGCCCCCAACCCCGGAATAACTTGCTTATCCATATTGGCAACATGGTCAATACGGAAGCATTACTACGCACTTTCCATAATAAACAAAACGCGGTTGCCAGCAATACACTGTTTCAAGAGGCCCATTCCAGGCCTCTTGAAACACAGGGCTCGCCGCATATGAATCACTGAAAATCCTTTCAGTCCCCTACGGCGCCCTTCTGCAGGACGACATCATGGCGCGCGATCACATTGCCTGGACCCGAACCACTTCATTCAAGTTCACGCTATTTACCTTGCTGGCCATTGTCGGCATCGCCATCCTGACCAGCGCCCTGCTGTGGATGGAACGCAGCGCCCTGCTGCATGAACGCGAGGTCGGCGCCCGTCAGGCCGTGGAGTCCGCCTATGGCGTGATCACCTATTTTCACGATCAGGCGCAAAAGGGCCAGATATCCGAAGACCAGGCCAAACAGCAAGCGATGGACACCATCCGCGGCATGCGCTACAGCGGCCAGGAATATTTCTGGATCAACGACATGCAGCCGCGCATGCTGATGCACCCGTTCGTGCCCAAACTGGTTGGCCAGGACCTTTCCGACATGAAAGACCCGAACGGCCTGCGGCTGTTCGTGGCCTTCGTCGATACCGTCAAGGCCAGCCCCACCCACGACGGCTTCGTGTTCTACCTGTGGCCCAAACAAGGCGCCGCCCAACCCGTGGAAAAAGTGTCCTACGTCAAGGGCTTCGAACCCTGGGGCTGGATCCTGGGCTCGGGTGTCTATCTGGATACGGTGAACGCCGTCGTCTGGCGTCAGGCGGGTCAATTTTCCCTGGCAGCAGGCGGCCTGGCCTTGATCCTGCTGGCTGTCGGGGTGCTGCTGTCGCGCCGGCTGGTGCGCCAGCTGGGCGGCGAACCAGATACCGTCATCGCCATCGCCCATCAAATGTCCCAAGGCGACCTGCGCGTGGAAATCCCCGTGCGCGAGGGCGACACCCACAGCCTGTTGCACGCCATGCTGGTGATGCGCGACGGCATCGCCCAGGCGGTCGCCCAAGTGCGCCAGGGGACCGAATGGATCGCCCAGTCGGTCGACCAGATCGTCACCGGCAACCTGGATCTGTCCGCCCGCACCGAACAGCAGGCGGCATCCCTGCAGGAAACCGCCGCCAGCATGGAAGAAATCACCAGCACGGTCGGCCATAACGCCAGTAACGCCCAGCAGGCCAATACCCTGGCGGCCACCGCATCAGGCGTCGCGGCGCAGGGTGGCAAAACCGTCTCCCAGGTCGTAGACACGATGGACGACATCAACGCCTCGACCCAGAAAATGTCCGACATCATCGGCGTCATCGACTCGATCGCCTTCCAGACCAATATCCTGGCGCTGAATGCCGCCGTCGAGGCCGCCCGCGCCGGCGAACAGGGCAAAGGCTTTGCAGTGGTCGCCAGCGAAGTCCGCGCACTGGCGCAGCGATCCGCAAATGCAGCCCACGAAATCCGGGGGCTGATCGACGATACGGTGCAAAAAATCCGGGCCGGCGCGACGCTGGCCGATGGCGCCGGCCAGACCATGTCCGACATCGTCAGCAGCGTCAAACGCGTCGCCGACATCATGGGGGAAATCACCCTGGCCAGCCGCGAACAGGCATCCGGCATCGAACAGATCAACCAGGCAATTTCCCAGATGGACCAGGTCACGCAGCAAAACGCCGGGCTGGTGGTCCAGGCCGGCGAATCCGCCCAAGCCCTGAATGACCAGATGAACGGCCTGAACCGGGCGGTGGGGGTGTTCCAGTTGCAGCACCAGGCCCCGGCCCTGACGCAGGAATAGGGCGCTACACCACCAGTTCCGAAGCGTTTACTATAGAAAAGTCCAGACGATCATGCATCGCCTGGACTTTTTCCTTGTCTCTTTCCCAAAGGCCGCCGCTTGCCCGCTCCCGATCTGACCAGCGATTTCCTGCACGTCCTGTTTCTCGTCGCCATCGCCGCCGAAGCCATGACGGCAGCCCTGGCGGCCGGCCGGCGTGAAATGGACTGGCTGGGCGTCTGCATGCTGGGCTGCATCACCGCGCTGGGCGGCGGGTCCGTGCGCGACGTGCTGCTGAACCACCACCCGCTGTCCTGGATCGCCCATCCCTACTATCTGCTGATCACCGGCGGCGGCGCACTGATCACCATCGCCATCGCCCGATTCGCGCATTCCCTGCGCCATCTTTTTCTGTTCCTGGATGCCGTCGGGCTGGTGGTCTTCACGATCATCGGCGTGGACGTCGCCCTGGGCCTGAGCCTGCCCTGGGGTGTCGCCATCGTCTCGGGCATGATCACCGGCTGCGTGGGCGGGGTGCTGCGCGATGTGCTGTGCAATGAAATCCCGCTGCTGTTTCGCGCCGAACTGTACGCCACGGTATCCATCGTCAGCGGCGCCCTGTACCTGGCCGGGCTGGCGATGGCGCTGAATCACAATCTGGTGGTGGGCGGATCGCTGCTCATCGGCCTGGGCCTGCGGCTGCTGGCCCTGCGCTTTGGCTGGAGCATGCCAAAATTTGTATACACGCGCGACCTGCACTAAGCCCCCTGCCCGAGACGACTGCTACACGCATTCCAACATCGCCTGCAGACGGTCGCTGATAGCGGTCAAACGGGCCTGCAGCGCCTCATTCCAGCCTTCCCGCTGCACGGCCTCTTCCAATACCGCCAAGTGTGCCGCCATCTCCGCCAGGCCCACAACCTTCAGGCCGCCGCGCATGCGATGCAGCCGCTGCTGGACCGTCCTGCCGTCTTTCTGCCCGATCGCCCGGCTCAGGGCTGCGAGATCCCTTGCCATCGTGCTGCGAAACACATCCCGATACCGGGCGGGAACGGCCCAGCGCTCGTCAGCCGGCGCCCCACCGGCGCCTTCCAGCGTCTCTGCCGATTCAGGAACGCCATCCGCGCCACGGTTCTTTGCGCCCCACTGGCGCAACAATCGGCCCAGAGACACCAGATCGATCGGTTTGACCAGCCAGGCGTCCATACCGCTTTCCGTACACCGCTGACCTTCCTCGCGCAGGGCATTGGCGGTAATGCCGATGATGGGGCACGCAGCCCCCTGCGCCCGCAAGCGCCGGGTCAGCTCATAGCCGTCCATCCTGGGCATATTGACGTCGGTCAGCACCACATCATGAGGCTGGATGCGCCACTGCACCAAGGCTTCTTCACCATCGCCAGCCAGACTGACCTGACAGCCCAGCTGTTCCAGCTGGGCTGTCAACGTGGCCTGATTGATGGGATTGTCCTCTGCCACCAGCACGCGCAAGGACAGCTTGGGGATCACCGCGGGCTGGGCCGCAGCAGTGCGCTGATGCACCAATGCATCCAGACCCCATGCAATGCTGTCCACACTGCCGCCATCGATTTCAGGATGCGTGGACGGCGGCTGAGCAGGAGACAGGCAGAGGTAGCGCCCATCCCAGCCGGCGGGCTGTGCCCGAGCAGGCATCATGACGTCCACCAGCCAGCGCCCACCCGAGGCGGATGACAAGGGCACAGGGGCCGCCTGGGCATCCGCACCCCAATGACATAGCCAGCGGCACACATGCGCGGACAACTCACCATGGGGCGCACGGACCCATAACGCCAAACCCTGCAGAGCTGGCGACGGTTCATCCCCCTGTTGCTCTGCCGCAGCGGCAGGCAGCAAGAACACATCGAGAGAAAAGCTGCTGCCCAGGCCCGGCGCGCTGCTGACCTTGATCTCGCTGCCCAGCATCTGCGCCAGACTGCTGCAGATCGACAGCCCCAGCCCGGTGCCACGCACCGCTCCTAAAACAGAAGCCTGACCGAGATGGCTGCGGTAAAACGGCGTGAACAAGCCCGCTTGATGTTCCTCGGCGATACCGGCGCCGGTATCCGCCACCTGCAGGCGCATCTCCCAGGGCTTGCTGTCATTTGCCTCGCGAAGGACCGCCAGGCGGACGATGATATGCCCCGTCGCGGTGAATTTGATGGCATTGCTGATCAGGTTGGCGACAATCTGACGCAGGTGCGCAACATCTCCCTGGCACCACTCAGGCGTTCGGATATCAATACTGCAAAACAGCAGCAAGTCCTTCTGCTGCGCCAAGGCGGCATAGGCGGCCACGCAGCGCTGCACCAGGTCACGAGGGTTAAAGAGCACCGTTGCCAGAGGCATCTGGCCCGCTTCGATCTTGCTGACGTCCAGCACATCGCTGATCTGCTGCAACAGCAGCTCAGCAGCGCTCTGAAGACGCACCAGGTACTGCTGCTGAGTGTCGTCCAGACGGGTCAGCGCCAACAGTTCCAGCGTTCCCAGCACGCCATACAAGGGTGTGCGGATTTCATGGCTCATCGTTGCCAGAAAGCTTGTCTTGGCCTGATTGGCCTGCTCCGCAGCGGATCGTGCTTGTGCCAAAGCCCGTTGTGCTTCGGCCTGGACGGTCACGTCGGTCACCGCGCACAGCACCACATCCTGCTGCCGATAGCGGGTGGGCGTAAAAGCGACATGAAGGCTGTGGCCGTTACTCAGATCCAGCTGCTCCAGAATGCCAGGCGCCTGGGCATCCAGCACTCGCCGCAGCATCACTTCCTGCCCCGGCAGATGTGGCGCCACCACCTTGCCCGGCTCCAGATTCAGCCACGAGCGCGCCTGAGCAGACGCAAACACCACCTTGCCCTCCCCTCGCGTCAGCAAGCATAGTGCGATCGGTGCAGTGTCCAGCAGGGTGCGGTTGAAAGCCTCGCTTTCCAATAAGGCGATCTGATCCTTGCGAGCAGGCTCGACGACATGACGCCGGTGCCAGCCCACATAAGCCAGACCGGCCAGCAAACCCAGAACGGTCAAGATCAGGCTGATCAGGGGAAGCCAGAAATTGGCTTTGAAAAAACTGCCGTAAGGAATCAGATAATAGGCAATCCAGCCATCCGTCGGGCTCTGCAAACGTAAGACCAGCCCATCGGGCATCAGGGAAAAACCGTCTGCGCTCACTGAAGGGACAGCCCCCGACCCCAGCAACACCCCCTGTCGTTCACGCATCAACCAGAAGCGATGCGCCAGCATGGAGGAGGCCGTGCCGGCGGCATGAAAACGTTGCGTATCCAGCAGCGTAGTCAGATACGTCTGGCGGGCTTTATCCGAGGCAACCGGCCAAGGGTCTACAGACAGATCGGCAGGCGCCAGGGCCAGCATACGATCCGCCTGCCCCGGGAGCGCCAGCCAGCGAACCTCGGTATCGGATGCATGCCCCACGCCCTTGATCCGCATCGGCGCATCGGCAGGCTCGTGCACGGCTCGAGGTATGCTGATATGCACCCGGCCTTCCGCATCGATCAGCGCCAACCGAGGCGATGGGAAGGGAGAAAAGGCCCAGAACGCAGCATAATCTTCAGCCAGATAGCGGCCCAAGGCATCAGCGGCCTGCCGCTGCGCTACGTCCAGGCCCCGGGCGCTCTTTCCCAGGGAAAAGTCTTCGCTATGTCTCTCCGGCACGGTAGTGAATCGCTGGCTTCGTACCTGCAGTTGCAACAGAAACTGCTCTTGTTCCTGAACATAGCCCATGAGGCTGGAAAAATCCGCCGCCAGCCGCCCCCCGAGTCCGTTCGATCGAGCTATACGCCCCCATCAGCAGCAAGCCCGCCAGAAAGAATATCAAGGCCATACCAGCCAAAATAGCCAGATTCTGGCGATGCACATGCCGCGTCACCGTATCAAAAGGCTTATCAGGCATCCGGTGGTGTCCGGAAAAAAACTTAAGAGACATCTCGAGTCAATTGTCTGGCAAAGCGGGCGGCATCCACTGCAGCCGATATCAGGAATCCTTGGGCATAATCACAGCCAATCCGTCTCAGAAACACCTTGTCTTCCTCGGTCTCCACCCCTTCCGCCGTCACCGTCAGTCCCAACTCCTTGCCCAGCGCCACCGTCGACGACAGCGCGGCAGCGCGCGTGGCATCCTGCCACGCGCCGCTGACCAAGGCCCGATCGACCTTCAGCTCGGTAAACGGCGTGGAAATCAGATTGTAGAGGGAGCTGTAACCACGCCCGAAATCATCCTGAGCCAGCCCGAACCCCTTAAGCCGCAGACGACTGACCCCCATCTGGTAGGCGCCGGGAACATCGATCGTTTCATCTTCCAAAAGCTCAAAACTGACTGCGCTCGGGGGAACACCGGCGGCCACCACCCGATCCAACAGGAGATCGGGCAAACCGGGTTCAGCCAGCAGTGGCACCGGCAGATTCACGGCAATCGGCACGATATAGCCAAACCGGGCCCAGGCGTCATAGGCGCACAAGCCATCATCCAGCATACGCAGCAATAGCGTCTGCTCCAAGCCGTATTTTCGGACTGCCGACAGAAACGTGCCAGGGGAAATTTCCCGGCGATTCGCCTGCGGCCAGCGCGCCAGCACCTCCGCAGCGGCAATGCGGCCTGTTTCCAAGGACAGTTTGGGCTGAAACCAGCCCTGAATAGCGCCCGAGCACAAGGCCTCGTGCAAGGCCCCGGCATCCGGCACCAGATGCGGCGCGACGGGTAGCGCCTGAGGGGACGCCGCTTGAGCGCCGTTCAAGGACAGGCAGTAACGGCGCAAATGACTGGCCTGCTCCGGCGAAAAGGGTTTAGAGAAATGACCGATCACGGCAAATCCGCGCTCTCTGGCCATTCGGTCGACGCTCTGGAGAATAGGACGGGAATGAGAGCTGGCAATCGCCAGCACGGGATTCAGGCCGCTGCCAGAGAGCTGATCGATGAACTGGACGCCATCTGTATCAGGCATATCCAGATCCAGGATCACGATCTGATGCGGCTGCCCCCGCAAAGCGCGGAACGCCGCCGGCACCGCGTAGGCGGAAGTGATCTGGTGAAACCCCGCGTCATTGAGCAGCGATTCCATGTGAACGCAATCCACCGGATTGTCATCCAGAATCAGAACGCGGCAGTCGTCGGGCATGCTTCCGTACCGCCAGCAGCGAGCAGCTGATCAGCGCAATAACGAAAAGCTGCAGCAGACGATGGGAAATCTGCGGTGGATGTTGAATCTCCCGGAGCAGGGCGGCAGGATCTTTCGGCATCGTCACATCATAGAGATCCCACTGCCCGCCATGGATAAGACTATTCTGAATAGCTGCGGCCCAGGCAATTTTGCGCGACAATCATCTCCCGCCCTCGACGCGATCAATCCCCATGTTCCTGCACACCCTGCTGCTCGTGATGACGATCCACGCCGTCGCCCTGATCTCACCAGGTCCGGATTTCGCCATCGTCACCCGCCTGTCCATCGTCTCAAGCCGGCGCGCGGGTCTATGGGCGGCAGCGGGTGTCGCCAGCGCCATCGGCGTCTATACCCTGATCAGCCTGCTGGGCCTGTCCCTGGTGTTGGCCACGTTGCCGGGCCTGTCGCGCATCCTGTCCATCGCCGGCGCGCTGTACCTGATGTGGTTGGGCATCCAATGCCTGCGATCCAAGGGCGTCATGCCCGAGGCCGGCGCATCCGCCCTGAGCGGGCGACGCGCCTACGTGACGGGATTTTTCACCAATCTGCTCAATCCCAAGGCCATGCTGTATTTCGGCTCGATCCTGTCCCAGGCGGTCACGCCGGACCTGGGCAGCGCACATCTGGTCATCGTCTGGACCGTGCTGGTGGCCGAATCCCTGCTGTGGTTCGGCCTGGTCGCTACGCTGTTTTCAGCCCCGCGCATGCTGCAATGGCTGCGCACCCGCCTGCGCTGGTTCGACCGCGCCATCGGCGTGGTGTTGCTGGGCCTGGCGGCCAAGGTCGGCAGCTCGGGCATGTAGTCGCCCAGGCGGGCGGCGGCCTGCCGCCGATCAAAAGCGATCAGGCCTGCGGCGCGTCTGCCGGGCAGCCGCTATGGAATCGGAATTCCGCATCTGGCGATTCGATCAGGCCCTGTTCGATCAGACGGATGCGGGCAATGGCGCGATCCACGTCACGGATTTCGCCAAAGCGCTGTGCAAAGCGCAGATAGTGTTGATAATGGCGGCTTTCTGACTGCAGCAGCCCGGCATAGAACGTCGCCAGCTCCTCGTCCAGGTGCGGCGCCAGCGCGGCAAAGCGCTCACAGGAACGCGCTTCGATAAACGCCCCGACAATCAGCGTATCGACCAGTTTCGCCGGTTCATGCGTGCGCACTGCCGCCCGTAGTCCGGAGGCATAGCGGCTGGCGGTCAAAGGCCTTAAGGCAATGCCGCGCCGCTTCAGGATGCGCAGCACCTGCTCGTGGTGCACCAGCTCTTCCCGCGCCAATTTGGACAAGGCCATCGACAACTCGATATCCTGCCCATAGCGCGCAATCAGACTCATGGCCGTGGCGGCTGCTTTCAGTTCGCAATTGCGATGATCCAGCAGCAGGATGTCCTGCTGCGCCAACGCGGCCCGCACCCAGGCGTCTGGCGTTGGACAAGGCAGGAAGTCGATCAGCTCAGCGGGAAGACTCATGCCGCGCTGACCGCCAACCGGAAGACTGAGCGCCGGTGCATGTTTCCCAAGGTCAGACGTTGAACAGGAAATTCAACACATCCCCGTCCTTGACCACGTATTCCTTGCCTTCGGCCCGCATCTTGCCGGCTTCCTTGGCGCCCTGTTCGCCCTTGCAGGCGATGAAATCGTCGAAACCGATGGTCTGGGCGCGGATGAAGCCGCGTTCAAAGTCGGTGTGGATGACGCCGGCGGCCTGCGGGGCGGTGGCGCCCACCGGCACGGTCCAGGCGCGGACTTCTTTCACGCCGGCGGTGAAGTAGGTCTGCAGGCCCAGCAGCTGGTAGCTGGCGCGGATGACGCGATCCAGACCCGGTTCGCTCATGCCCATGTCTTCCAGGAAGACCGTCTTGTCGGCATCGTCCAGATCGGCGATTTCGGCCTCGATGGCAGCACACACGGCGACCACCGGGGCATGTTCCGCTGCCGCGTAGTCCTGCACCGCCTTCAGGTGGGGATTATCCTGAAAGCCGTCGTCCTTGACGTTCGCAACGTACATGGCGCGCTTGGCGGTGATGAAGCAATAGCTCTTGATCAAGGCTTGTTCGTCTTCGTCCAGGCCCAGACCGCGTACGGACTTGCCCTGGTCCAGGGTCGCGACGATACGTTCCAGCAGAGCGACCAGGCGGATGGCATCCTTGTCGCCGGAATTGGCCAGCTTGCGGTTTTTCTGCAGCGCCTTGTCGGCGGCAGCCAGGTCGGCCAAGGCCAGTTCAGTATTGATGACCTCGATATCGGACACCGGGTTGATGCGGCCTGCGACGTGAATGACGTTGTCGTCCTCGAAGCAGCGCACCACATGCACGATGGCATCCGTTTCGCGGATATTGGCCAGAAACTGATTGCCCAGGCCCTCGCCCTTGGAGGCGCCCGCCACCAGGCCGGCGATATCGACGAATTCCACCACAGCGGGCACGACGCGCTCGGGCTTCACGATAAGGGACAGCTGCGCCAGACGGGGGTCCGGGACCTCGACCACGCCGACGTTGGGTTCGATGGTGCAGAAGGGATAGTTTTCTGCGGCGATACCGGCCTTGGTCAGGGCGTTGAACAGAGTGGATTTACCGACGTTGGGCAGGCCAACGATGCCGCATTGCAGTGCCATGGGGATCCTGAGAAAAAAGAAGGATGGAAATCAAGGCGCTATTGTACCCGCAGGGCCTGATCAGCTCGCCGCCAGCTGCGGCGCAAAAGTCAGGATCAAGCCGATCAGCAGCAGCGGCCCGCCATTGAAAATGGCATGCAGGGCCATGGATGCGCCGATCCCGCGTTTGACCCGCATCCAACCCAACACCAGACCGGTCACCCACTGCGGCAGCACCAGCAGCGGCAGCAGCACCAGGTTCATGGAGGTCATGCGAAAGTTATACAGATGCACGGCGGCAAACGCCAGCGCAGCCGCATGAAACAACAAGGGATAGGCCCAGCGCATCCGGCGGCGCCAGCGCCAGGATGCCGCCCATCCGGCACGCCAGCGATGGGTGGCGGGATACCACAGCGGCGCCAAGACCAGCAGCAGGGCCACCGCCGCCATCAGGATGGAGGTGGCGCCCGCCCCCTGCACCAGAATCGCGACCATCAAAGGCACGAACCACCACAACATGGCGGGCCGGCGCAGGGCATAGCGAAAGGTCAATTCCTCGACGATGGGCGCCCAGATCAGCGCGGTCAGCCAGGGGAGATTATGGATGTCCAGGCGGTGCTGGGCGCCACTGGCGTCCGCCGCCGACAAGGCCAGAGGGGCGAAGACAAAGATATTCACCGTCCACAGCAGCACGGCCCAATGCAGCAAGCGCCACCAGGGCGCATGCAGGGAAAAATCCACCCACACCCCCCGGCCAGGACCATGAGGACGCAAACGCGGCCCAGGTCGGGGCCGCACGATGAATTTCAGGAAATCGACGATTTCCTCGCCCATGGTGGGCAGGCCGGACGGACGGGAAAAACCTGGCAGACTCATGCGCTCACCCCCTTATGCACAATGGGCATCCGGTCGGCATGCCGGCCTGTCAATCGTGGTTCCCCTGATGCAGGCGTTCCGTCACCCGATCAAACGCCCCATCCAGCAAGGCCGGCAGTTCGACCCGGCAACGGCGGATGACTTCGTCGATCCCCGGCATATCATCCTGGCGCGGCGGATGCAGTACAAAATTGACCACCGACTGCGCCAGCCCCAGGCTGCGCGGATGGCCGATCCCGATGCGCAGACGCCAGAAGTTCTGGGTGCCCAGCGCCGCCTGGATATCCCGCAGGCCATTGTGTCCCGCATGACCGCCGCCGAACTTCAATTTGACAGCGCCCGGCAACAGATCCAGTTCGTCGTGCAGCACCAGGATTTCCTCTGGCTGCAGCTTGTAGAAACGCGCCAGGGCGCCGACGGCCTGTCCGGACTTGTTCATGAAGGTGATGGGTTTGGCCAGCACCACCGGCTGTCCGGCATGGCGGGCACGGGCGACCCAGGCAAAAAAAGATTTTTCCAGCGTAAAACCTGCGTGCAGATCATCCGCAAAATGATCAGCCAGCCAAAACCCCGCATTGTGACGGGTGGCTTCGTATTCGGGGCCAGGATTTCCCAGGCCCACAATGAGGCGGATGGGCGCGGTCATCGTGATGATTCAACACAGCAAGACATGAAAAGGCCCTCATGATACGTCAAAACCCCCGCCCATCTGACGAAGGGCGGGGGTTTTGAGAGCCTATTGCGGCGTTGCCGGATTATTCGGCGGCAGGCGCTTCAGCAGCAGGCGCGGCGTCGTCATCGGCAGCCGAACCCTTAGGCGCAGCAGCCTGAGCCAGCAGCGGGTTGGTGTCTTCGCCGTGGGGCACGTATTTCACGCCGATCGGCAGCGTGATGTCGGCCAGGTGCAGACGGGAACCGCCGATCATGTTGCTCAGATCGACTTCGATGAACTGCGGCAAGTTGGCCGGCAGGCAGGTGATGTCCAGTTCCGCCGGGCCGTGCGTGACAACCTGACCCGCCAGCTTGACGGCCGGGCTTTGGTCGGCATTCAGATAGTGCACCGGAATCTTGGTGTTCACAGCTTGGGACGCGTCCACGCGCTGGAAGTCCACGTGCAGCACCAGAGGCCGGTAAGAGTGCCATTGCACGGCACGCACCAGCACGGGTTCGATCTTGCCGTCCAGCTCCATATCCAGGATGGAAGCGTGGAACTCTTCTTTGTTCAGTGCGTGATAGATCTCGTTGTGGTCGAGTTCGATATTGGCCGGGTTGGACTTGCCACCGTAAACGATGGCGGGCACCCGACCGGCGCGGCGCAGGCGGCGGCTCGCACTCGAACCCTGGACGCTACGCGAAGTGGCGGTAAATTTCATGGAAAACTCCAAAATACGAGGCCCTGAAGGCCCCAGTCAGTAGCAGCCTGAGCTGCAGATCACCCCCCGCCGCGACCAGCGGGGGATCAAAAAATCAATCGGCGAACAAGGAACTGACCGATTCAGCCGTCGCGATGCGCAAGATGGTTTCACCCAACAGCGATGCGCAGGACAGCTGGCGGATCTTGCCGCACTGGCGTGCCTGTTCGGACAGCGGAATGGTGTCGGTGACGATGACCTCGTCCAGCGCCGATTCCTGGATGCGCTTGACGGCTTCGCCGGACAACACCGGGTGCGTGCAATAAGCGTATACCAGTCCGGCGCCACGGTCTTTCAGGGCCTGCGCGGCCTTGCACAGCGTGCCGGCGGTATCGACCATGTCATCCATGATCAGGCAGGTGCGCCCGTTGACGTCACCGATGATGTTCATGACTTCGGACACATTGGCGCGCGGACGGCGCTTGTCGATGATGGCCAGGTCGGATTCCAGCTGTTTGGCCAGGGCGCGCGCGCGCACCACGCCACCGATGTCGGGCGATACCACCACCAGGTTCTGGAAGTTGCGGCTCCAGATGTCACCCAGCAGGATCGGCCCGGCGTAGATGTTATCCACCGGGATATCGAAAAACCCCTGAATCTGATCGGCATGCAGATCCATCATCATGACGCGATCGACACCGACGGACTGCAGCATGTTGGCGACGACCTTGGCCGAGATCGATACCCGCGCCGAACGCGGCCGGCGGTCCTGGCGGGCATAGCCGAAATACGGGATGGCGGCAGTAATGTTGCGAGCCGAGGCGCGGCGCAGGGCATCGACCATCACCATGATTTCCATGAGATTGTCGTTGGTGGGCGCACAGGTGGGCTGCAGCACGAAAACGTCTTTGCCGCGAACGTTTTCATTGATTTCGACCATGACTTCGCCATCGGAAAACCGGCCGACGGTCATTTTCCCCAGCGACATGTCCAGATGATTCACCACATCGACCGCCAAGCGAGGATTGGCCGTGCCGGTAAAAATCATGAATCTGTCTTGTGCCATGGTAGCGAACCAATGATGTCAAATGACAAGGCTGTTGACCAGTGCCCCGGTGGGACCGACTCAACAGCCTGATATGTCTATCCGCAATGGAAGTGTGGCTGGGGAAGAAGGATTCGAACCTTCGCATGCCGGAATCAAAATCCGGTGCCTTAACCAGCTTGGCGATTCCCCAACGATCAATCCATTACCCAGTCCCGCAGCGGATGTTCACCCAGTCCCTGGCAAACCCAGGAATCCTCGATGACCGCATTAGGCAGGTCATGTATTTTACTGATTATCCGGTCCTGCTGCACCCGAGCCAGTCGCGCATCAGCAAAACCCGCAAACAGACACGAACCCGATCCCGTCATGCGTGCATCCAGCCCCGCCCTGCGCATCGCCCCCAGTATCTGAGCGATCATCGGATGGTGTCGACACACGACTGATTCCAGATCGTTGCGGCCAAAGAGGCTGCTGTGTTCTGATTGCCAATCAGCAAAGACCGAGATTTTTACCGATTCCGAATCTCTTGTCAAATCAGCATCCTGAAATACCGTCGCTGTCTGGACATGAACCGCAGGCCGCAGCACCCAGTAAGCCTGGGACGGCAAGGTCACCGCCGTCAGGTCTTCTCCTACTCCTTGGGCAAAGGCTGATTGCCCAAAGATGAAGACCGGCACATCCGCCCCCAACGGCAAAGCCAGGCGCAGCAGCTGCGATCGCGTCAGGCCGGTTCCCCACAAACGGTTGAGTGCGATCAGGGTCGTTGCTGCATCGCTGGACCCCCCGCCCAGGCCGCCGCCCGCCGGGATGCGTTTACGGTAGCGGATGCGCGCGCCCTGGCGGACGCCCGTGGCCTGCTGCAGCAGACGGGCCGCCCGCAGGACCAGATCCTGATCCGCCGGCAAACCCGGCAAGCTCTCGCCATCGCGGGCGATCAGGCCATCGGCGGTGCGCTCAAAATCCAGGTGATCACACAGATCGATGAAGCGGAACACCGTCTGCAACTGGTGATAGCCGTCCGGCCGCCGCCCCACGACATGCAGAAACAGATTCAGCTTGGCTGGCGCGGGGACGTCGTACAGAGCGGCCATGGGCAAACGCCCCGGACCACGTTCGCCGGACGCTGCCGTCCATGCGCGATCCGGCGGCGTCACGGACGATCCATGACCAGCTGCAGCCGCCACTGACCCTGATCGTCCTGACGAGACAGGCGCACGCGCAACGGCCCCTGATCGTCGTCATACGCCGACAGGCGGACGTCCCAGCCGTGCTGCTGCAGGGCGGTCAAGCGGCCCTGCTCGTCGTGCTGGACGCCGCTGGCGGCCTGACCGGGTTCGAGCTGCCCCCGGACCCAGTACCGCAAACCGGCCACCGGCATGGGGTGTCCCCACACCTGGGCCAGCAAGGCATCGGGCGACGGCGCGGATTCCCGGCTGCCATCGGCGCGTTCCAGCACAGAGACGCCGGCATCCACCCGGATTCGCGCCAAGACGCTGCCCAAAGGATTGCTGAGATCCAGTTGCAAGGTGCGCCCATCATCGCGCCAGGAAAACCCGCCCTGCGCCGCGTACGGCGGCTGGGCCACCGGCTGCAGGTTCACGGCAAAGCGGCCGACGCGTTCAAAAGCCGGACCCTGCCCGCCAATACGGGCGGGCGCTGCGCAGGCCGCCAGCAGGACGGCCAGCCCCAGCATGGTCAACAGACGCCCCACGACGCGCACCCTGGTCACGGCAACTGAACCCCCAGACGCTGCAAGGTAGCCTTCAGCGCGTCGTTATCAGGGTCGGCCTTGCGGCCTTCCGTCCAGATGCGCCTGGCTTCGTCGCGGCGTTTGAGCATCCATAAGGTTTCGCCCAGATGCGCGGCGACATCGGCAGCCTGCAATTGGTCGTAGGACCGCCGCAGATATTCCAGCGCGCCCTGATAATCCCGGGTGCGGAACAGATACCAGCCCACGCTGTCCAGGATATAGGCATTGTCGGGGTCCAGTTCCAGCGCCCGTTCCAGCAGGTCACGCGCCTCGGGCAGGCGGCGGTTTTCCTCGACGTAGGTGTAGCCCAGGGAATTGTAGGCATTGGCATTATCGGGATCCAGCACGATGACCTGACGCATCAGGGATTCGAAGTCGGCGGTTTTCCCCTGCTGGTGCAACAACATGCCCAGCTCGTATTTGACTTCCGGCGTGTCCGGCATCTCCAGATCGGCCGCCTTCAGCGCCTCGACGGCCTGATCCGTGCGGCCCGCGTCCCGATAGATGGTCGCCAGCGTCAGGCGCACGACAGTGCGCTCACGACGGTCGGCAGGCTTGATGGCATCCAGCGTGGCGCGCGCCTTGGCCAGATCGCCTTGGCGGCCATACAGGACGGCTTCATGGGTTCGCGCCTGAAACTGCAGATTGGGTTCATCGATGCTGCGCAATTGCCGGATGGCTTCTTTCAGATCGCCTTGGCGTTCAGCAATCTGCACCAGCAACAGACGGGCGTCGGACACATCAGCCTGGGCGCTGGTGGCGCCATCGGCCGTTGCCCTGCGCCGCTGCTGCTGGATCGTGATGTACTCGCCCAAGAGCGCCTTGGCGGCGTCGTAGCGGCCCGCCCGCGCATTGACCTCGGATTCCGTATACAACAGATCGAAGTCTTCAGGCGTCTGCTTGCGCATCGAATCCAGTAATTTCAGGGCCTCGTCGAACTGCCCCTGCCCTGTCAGCCGGCTGACCAGCAGCAACTGCAGGGCTCGTTGATCCGGGTGCTTGGCCAGATAGGCATAGGTATCCCCGATCGCTTGGCGAGGTTCGACCCGCAGGCCATATTCCAGCACCCGCTGGGCGGCATCCGAAGAATCCGGGTCCAGCGCCTGCGCCTGATAGGCCTCATCCACGGCCCGCCGGGGTTCGCCGGCCGACCATGCCGTATCCGCCAAAGCCAGATGGGCCAGCGACGAAGTCTTGACGACCCCCGTCAACGCCTTGTCCAGCACATCCAGCGCCAGACGCTTGTCGGTCATCTTGGAGACGATGCCCACCGCCTGGACAATGGCCTGATCCTTGTCATCGGCAGCGTCGATCCGGCGGGCCAGCGTGCGGGCCAGGCCATCGGTCTGGCCGCTGGACGCCGACAGCGCCAGCGAAGCGGCGACGGCTTCCGGATTGTCCGGGTCAAGTTGGGCCCATTCACGGGCGGACTGCAGCGCCAAAGTCAGGTTGCGCCCTGTCATGGCCATCTGAAAGGCCCGCTGCCCCAATCTGGGATCCAGGGTATCACGCGCCAGGCCGAGCAGTTCCTGGGCGGCATCTTCGTATTGCCCGCGCTGGGCGGCCAGTTCAGCCACCAGAATGCGATACAGTAGTTCAGGCGTCAGGCTGACAGCTGGCGGCTCACCGGGGCGCAAACGGATGGTTTCGACCGAATCCGCCGGCGCAGGAACCGGCGGTGCAGCCCAGGCAGTCTCGTGCGCGGCGACCAGCACCAGCACCACGGGCAATACAAAGGCGGAAATTCTCATCGGCGGTAACCAGGGCCGCAACGCGAGAAACGCCCGCGTCTGGTGGCAAAATTGCTTCATCGAAAGAGGATGTTATCACCCTGCCATGCCTGAACTGCCAGAAGTCGAAACAACGCGTCGTGGAATTGCCACGATCATGCCCGGACGCATCCTGCGGCAACTCATCGTGCACGAATCCCGGCTGCGCTGGCCGGTGCCCCCGGACCTGCCCGCGCTGCTGCGGGATGCACCGGTACTGGCCTGCGAACGGCGGGGAAAATATCTGCTGATCCGGTTTGCGCACGGTGTCCAGATCGTGCATCTGGGCATGTCCGGGTCCCTGCGACGGGTGGCGATGGACGAACCTTTGCGCAAACACGATCACGTGGAATGGGTGTTCGACGACGCCCGCTTCCTGCTGCACGATCCGCGCCGCTTCGGCGCCGTGCTGTGGCACCCACTGATTGCCGGCCCGCTGGAAGCGCATCCTCTGCTGGCCAGTCTGGGCTGCGAGCCCTTTGGCCCTGACTTCACCCCCGACAGCCTGCATGCGGGCGTCCACGGGCGCCGCCAGTCCATCAAGCAATTGCTGCTGGGTGGACGCATCGTGGTGGGCGTCGGCAATATCTATGCCTCGGAATCGCTGTACCTGGCAGGCATCGACCCGCGCACACCGGGCAGCCGTGTGTCGCGGCCACGCTGCGCCCGGCTGCACGAGGCCATCCTGCAGACGCTGAGCCAAGCACTGGAGTCAGGCGGCAGCACCCTGCGCGACTACGTCAACGCGCAAGGCACGCCGGGCGCCTATTTCACACTGCACGCCGCCGTCTATGACCGCGACGGCCTGCCCTGCCCGCGCTGCGCCGGTCCTATCCGCCGCATCGTGCAAGGGCAGCGGGCGACGTATTTCTGCCCGCACTGCCAGACCCGCTGAGACAGGCAGCCGGCCAGCCGAAGACGCGTCAGTCCAGCGCAGCGACGATGATGACCTCAAACTTCAGGTCGGACGCCGCCAGGCGCGCTTCGCCCGTCGCACGGGCCGGGGGGTTGGCCGGATCGATCCAGGCTTCCCAGACCGGGTTCATGGCGGCGAAATCCGCCATGTCACGCAGCCAGATCGTCGCTTGCAGAATCTTGGACTTATGGCTGCCGGCCTTGGCCAGCAGCTCGTCGACCTTGGCCAGGGCCGAGCGCGCCTGAGCCTGGACGTCGCTACCCGTCCCGGTCTGCCCGGACAGGTACACGGTATTGCCATGGACGACGGCGCCGCTCATGCGGACGCCGGGTTCGATGCGTTGGATCGTCATGTAAAGAACTCCGAGAAGGTGGAAAACGGCGCCATGATACCCGAGCCCGGCGCAGCAGGCGGGCACAGGCCCAGAGAGCGGAATTGCCCCGGTATCAGACTGTGTTCAGGCCAGGACTTTGCCGGGATTCATGATGCCCAGCGGGTCCAGCGCGGATTTGACGCGATGCATCAGCGCCATCTCGATCGGGTCCTTGAACTGCGGCAGCGCATCGCGTTTCAGCTGCCCCACCCCATGTTCCGCACTGATGGACCCGCCCACGGCATGCACCCGCTGGTGCACCAAGGCATATACGTCATCCTGGTGCGCCAGCAACTGGCCTTCGGCCCAGTCGGCGCCGCGCGCCACGTTGTAGTGCAGATTACCGTCGCCCAGATGGCCGAAGATCACGTTCCGGATACCAGGGAAAGCCGCCTGCAAGGCGGCATTGGCGCCCAGCACGAATTCCGCCATGCGCGACACCGGAATCGAGACGTCATGCTTGATGCTTTTGCCGGATTCCTTTTCGGCCAAGGGGATGCTTTCCCGCAGATGCCACAGGGCATGGCTTTGCGCCATGGATTCTGCAATCACCGCATCCAGCACGCAGCCGGCCTCTATGGCGTCGCCGATCACGACCTCGAAACGTTCGCGGGCATGCAATTCGGACTCGCTGTCGGATAATTCCAGCAGGGCATACCAGGGCAATGTCGCCGAGACCCCTTCGAAGGGCAAGCGCTGTTGCGGGAAACAGCGCACCACGTCCTGCAGACAATCGCCCGCCATCAGTTCGAAGCCGGTCAGCGACGCCCCCAGGCCCGCCCGCGCCCGCCCCAGCATGACAATGGCGGATTCGATGGAATCCAGCGCCAGCAAGGCCGTACAGCGCGCGACCGGCAAGGGATGCAGTTTCAGCGTGGCGGCGGTGATCACCCCCAGCGTCCCCTCGCTGCCGATATACAGGTCGCGCAGGTTGTAGCCGGTATTGTCCTTGCGCAAGCCGCGCAGGCCATGCCAGATGTCGCCCTGGGCTGTCACGACTTCCAGCCCCAGGGTCAGTTCACGCATGTTGCCGTAGCGCAGCACCTGCGTGCCCCCGGCATTGGTCGCCAGATTGCCGCCGATGGTGCAACTGCCTTCCGCCGCCAGGCTAAGCGGAAACAAGCGCCCGGCATCGAAGGCCGCCTGCTGCACGGCCTGCAGGATGCAGCCGGCTTCAACATCCATCGTGTCATTGTCCGTATCGATGCCGCGCACCCGATTCAGCCGCTGCAGGGACAGGATCACGGCGCTGCCTGCATCGTCGGGGGTGGCGCCGCCGCACAAGCCGGTATTGCCGCCCTGGGGAATGACCGGGATCCGGGCCTGTGCGCAATACCGCACGACGGCGGCGACTTCGTCCGTGCTGCCTGGCCGCACCACGGCCAGGGCCCGCCCGTGGTAGCGTTCGCGCCAATCGACCTCGTAGGACAGGGCATCCGCCCCGGTCAAGACATGCGGCGCGCCCACCGTCGCCCGCAAAGCATCCAGATGATCCATGAACTGAAAATCCCGTAAGCTGCGCCAAGAGGCATTCATTGTAATCGGCGATAATGGACGATGCTGGCAGCCGGACATGCCCGGCCTGGTCCTTCCGCACGCTGACTGCCGCTCATCCCTCATTCTTATTCGAGATCCGCCGTGTCAGATTCCCTGCCCGCATCCGTTTTCAAGGCCTATGACATCCGGGGGACGGTCCCCGACCAGTTGAACGATGGTTTCGCCTACGCCCTGGGCCTGGCGTTGGCCGCGCAGGCCCGCCTGGAAAACGTGCGCAGCCTGGTGGTCGGCCACGATGGCCGGATCAGCAGCCCCGGCTTGTCAGCGGCCCTGCAGGCCGGCTTGCACGCGGGCGGCATCGACACCGTGGACCTGGGCCTGGTGCATACGCCGCTGGTGTACTTTGCCGCCCACCTGACCGGCTGCGGTTCGGGTGTGGCCATCACGGGCAGTCACAATCCACCCGACTACAACGGCTTCAAGATGATGATGGGAGGGCGCACCCTGCACGGCGAAGACATCCAGGCCCTGCATGCCTGCATGCGCGATATTCAGCCGTCGCAAGACACGACGCCGGGGCGGTCCGAATCACAGAACCTGATCGACACCTACATCCGGCGCATCACCGATCATGTCCAGTTGGCGCGGCCTTTGCACATCGCAATCGACTGCGGCAACGGCGTCGGCGCCGTGGCGGCCGGGCGCCTGTTCCGCGCCCTGGGATGCACGGTGGACGAACTCTTCTGCACGGTGGATGGCCATTTCCCCAACCATCACCCGGACCCCGCCGAACCCAAGAATCTGCAGGACCTGATCGACCACCTGAAACGCACCGACTGCGACATCGGACTGGCCTTTGACGGCGATGCCGACCGCCTGGGCGTCGTCACCCGATCCGGCCAGATCATCTGGCCCGACCGCCAGCTGATCCTGTTCGCCCGCGACATCCTGCAGCGCGAACCCGGGTCCGCCATCATTTTCGACGTGAAATGCAGCCGCCACCTGGGGCAGGCCATCCGCGACGCCGGCGGCGTCCCGCTGATGTCCCAGACCGGCCATTCCCTGATCAAGGCCCGCCTGGCGGAAACCGGTGCGCCCCTGGCCGGCGAAATGAGCGGTCACCTGTTCTTCAAGGAACGCTGGTACGGTTTCGACGATGGGCTCTACGCCGGCGCGCGCTTGCTGGAAATCCTGGCGCGCAGCGCCGATCCCGGCCAGTTGCTGGAATCCCTGCCGCAAGGCCTGTCCACCCCCGAACTGAAGCTGCCCATGGCCGAAGGCGAACCGCATGCCTTTGTGCAACGCCTGCAAACCGAAGGCCATTTTCCGACGGCCCGGGACCGCATCACCATCGATGGCATCCGCGCCGAATACGCGGATGGCTTTGGCCTGGCCCGCGCGTCCAACACCACGCCGGTCGTCGTGCTGCGCTTCGAGGGCGATACCCCCGAAGCCCTGGCGCGGATCCAGGCGGAATTCCGCCACGCGATCCATACACTGCTGCCGGGGCGGGAATTGCCGTTCTAAGCCAGCACCAGGCGTCCCGCTACGAACCGCTGGCGCCGGACGGCAGCAAATCGGCGTAAACCGCCAGATGCGCCTGCACGATGCCTGCCAGGCCGAAATCGCGTTCGGCCAGGGCGCGGCCTGCTGCGCCCATGCGATCCCGCAAACCGGCATCCGCCGCCAAGCGGCTGACGGCATCGGCCAAAGCCCGCGCATCCCGAGCCGGGACCAGCAGGCCGCTGACATCCGGTTCGATGACATCCCGGCACCCCGGGACATCCGTGGTGATGACCGGGCGACCGCAGGCCGCTGCTTCGATCAAGGATTTGGGCAAGCCTTCGCGGTACGAAGGCAAGGCCACCAGATGCGCCTGCGCATAGAAACCCGCTACGTCGGCGCATTCCCCCACATAATCGATCACACCTTCGGCCTGCCACGCCTGCAGCTCATCGGCTCGGATCGACGCCGGATTTTCCGGATCCAGGCTGCCGGCCAGCCGCCAACATACGGATTCGCCGCGAGCAGCCGACAGACGCGCAGCCTCGACAAATTCACGCACGCCTTTGTCCTGCAGCAAACGGCTGGCCATGGCGACCGTCACCGGGCCATCGGGCCAGGGGGCCGGCATGAAACGATCCAGATCCACCCCCGACCCTCGCAGCAGCAGCACCTGCGCCGGCCGCACAGCGCCCGCCTGCACCAGCACGTCACGATCAGAGGGATTCTGGAAAATCACCCGGCTGTTGGCATGACCCAGCGCCAAGCGGTACAGGATCAGCGCGAGGCGTTTCAACATGCCCCGAGCCCCTGCTCCCTGGATGAAGACATAGCCCAAGCCCGAAATCGCGGCCACATACGCAGGCACGCCTGACAGGCGGCTGGCGATGCCGCCGTACAGCACGGACTTCAAGGTCACGGCATGCACCAGATCAGGCCGCACCTGGCGAAACAAGCGCCAGATGGCCCAGAGACTGCGGGCCTCGGTCCAAGGCCGCATACTGGTGCGTGACAAGGGCAGGCGATGATGGATGAATCCGGCAGCCTCCAGTTCGGCGACCGCCGGCCCGCCCATAGACGCCACGTGCACCTCGTAGCCGGCGTCCCGCGCCGCGATCGCCACCGGCAGCCGGTGGGAGACCAGAAAGGCTGGATTGGTGATGAAGAACAGCAGCCGGGGACGAGCGGTCGACGGACGATCTGCGGCCGCGGCATCCTCCGTAGCGCGCAAGACCGAGGCGGATGCCGCAGACACCTTGCCCGCATGGCGTCCAGCTGGAGTCGGGAAGTCGGCTGCCAGGCGGCGCCAGACGGTCTCGTAGCGATCCACCATCGTCTGCAGACTGTAGCGGCGGGCCACGGAATCCCGCGCCTGATCGCGGCGCTGAGACCAGGCGGGACTGCCGACAGCAGCGATGGCCTGATCGATAGCCCGCGCCAAGGCAACGGCATCCTGGGGCGGAGCCACCCAGCCGTATTCCCCCACGATCTCGGCGGCATCCCCCACATCCGTCACAGCGCAGGCAACCCCTGCCGCCATGGCTTCGGACACCACATTGGGAAAGCCTTCGGCCTTGCTGGACAGGACATGGACGTCCAGCGCCGGCATCAGAGCGGGCACGTCATCGCGCCGCCCCAGAAAAATCAGATGATCCAGCAGCCCGTAATGGCGCGCCTGGTCGATCAATTCTGCGTTGTCCCGCGACATGCCCAGGCCGATCAAGACACAGCGCAACTCTGGCTGCTCCCGCACGCACAAAGCCAGGGCGGCCAGCAGATTGCCATGATCCTTCAGCGGATTCCAGCGGGCGACACAACCCAACAGGACGGCATCTTCCGGCACTTGCCACTGCGCGCGCCATGCCTGCCGCGCCGCCGCATCCGGATGCCAGACGGACAGATCATAACCATTGGGGATCACCAAGACGCGATCCGACTGATAGCCCCAGCCGCGATGCACCTGGGCAGCGCGATGCGCGCACGCCACGATGACACCCGGCGCCCACCCCGACACCCGGGCGCAGCACCAGGCCGCGAAGCGCGATGAACGGCTGCTTTCGGCCAGGCTGACGCCGGAATTGCGCACCCCCCAGGCCACCGCCCGGATGCCCGCCAGGCGGGCCAGCAAGCCGCCGATCAGGTCCGCGTGATACATCCAGGTCTGGACCACGTCGGGACGGCGGCTGCGCAACAGGCGGTACAGACGCCACACGCCGCGCAGAGATCCCCAGACGCCCTGCATCTCCAGGGAGATCACCTCGACGCCCGCATCCCGCAGCGATGCGCCCATGACGCCTTCGCCGCGCATCGATACCACCGTATGGCGCACTTGCGCGCCGGGGGCCGTCGTCAGACGCTGCAGCACGGTTTCTGCACCGCCATGCAGCAGGCCGGAAATAATGTGCAGGACTTGCAGCGGGGCCCGTCCTGTCTTCATTGCGCTATTTTCCATATTTCTCATGACCTTCCGGTATCCGATCCCTCCAGGCGGCATCCCACGCCTGCATCACGGCATCCAGACCATAGCGAGCGCGCACCGACGCAGCGCCCGCCCGACCTAATGCTTCCCGGTCTGATGCGGATGCCTGCATCAGCTGCCGCAACGCCTGTGCCAGCGCGGGTTCATTGCCTGATGGCACCAGTGTCGCCACCTGCCCCGCCTGCGTCAATTCAGCCGGACCGGACGGACAATCCGTCGCCACGCAAGGCAGGCCCAAGGCCATAGCCTCCAGCAAGGCATTGGGAAAACCCTCGACGCGGGAATTCAGCACAAAACCGTGCCCCGTCGCCAGGTCTTCCCAAGGCGTCTGGCTGAAGCCCGGCAGATGGATCCGTGCCTCCAGGCCCAGCGTTGCGACGCGCTGCAGGCAAGCCGCCCGTTGGGCGCCATCGCCCCAGATCCACAGATCCCAATCCGGACACTCATCGGCCAACCCGGCAAAGACTTCGATCAGACGATCGAATTGCTTGACCGGATTGAAGCGGCCCAATGCCACCAGGCGGCGCCGACCTGCGGCCGGTTCCGCCGCCCGCATGGCTGGCAGACCGTCCGGCAGCGGATTCGGAATCGCTGCGATCCGGCTGACACCGGGCGCCACCTGCAACAGGTGCGGCACGCTTTGCTGTGTCTGCACGATCACCCGATGCGCCCAGGGGTAGGTCCGGCGGCGCAGCCAGCGCAACACGGACTCGAGATTCACGCTATGCGCCGGGTCGGTACGTTCGCTGACCACCACCGGCAGCCCCAGGCCCCGCGTGGCCAGCAACGTGGTGATATTCACGTTCGTCAGAAAAGACAGCACGCGATCCGGCTGGAGACGACGCGCCAGCCGCCGCAGCGCCAGAATCTTGGTGAGCGGTCGCAGCCAGGCGGGCCCGCGCAGCTGGTCCGCCAGCCACAACAACCGCACCTCCGGCTCCAGATGCTGCAGGCAGCGCCCCCGGCCCGAATAGCAGCACACCAGAGTGACCTCGTCGCCCCGTCGCGTCCAGGCATTGGCCAGCGTCGCCGCCACCCGTTCCGCCCCGCCGCCATGCATGGAGCTGACCAGAAACAAGATGCGCATTCAGCAGCCCTCCTGACCCTGGAAAACCTGTTCCCACAAGGCCATGATGCGCGCCGTGCTGAAACGATCCCGTACATCCGTCGCCCGGCCTGCGTATTGCGCCCGCAAGTCGGCGTCCTTCATCAGGGCGCACAACTGCGCAGCCAATGCCTGCGGATCCTGCACCGGCCGCACCAGCACGCCATCGATCCCGTCGCGGATGATTTCACGCGGGCCGTTTTCGCAGTCGAATGCCACGCAAGGCAGGCCGCTGGCCATGGCTTCCAACAAGGTGTTGGACAAGCCTTCTGCCTGGGAACTGAGCACATACAGGTCCGACGCCTGATACCAGGCCGCCATATTGCCGACCCGGCCAGGCAGACTGACCCGATCCTGCAGGCCCAACGCATCACGCAGAGATTCCAGCGCAGCGCGCTCGGCGCCTTCGCCCAGGATGGTCAGATCCCAGTCATCACACATGAGGGTCAGATCCGCAAAAGCCCGCAGCAAACAATCGAAGCCCTTGACCGGATGCAAACGGCCCACGGCCAGCAGGCGATGCCGGCCGGGCGCACGCGGGGGATCGACCCGGGGTTCCTCGTCGGCCAATGGCCAATGCACGGCATTGGGAATCACTTGGGCGCGCACGCCGGGCACATATTCGTCCAGCCATTGGGCGGTTCCCCGCGTCAGGGCAATGACGGCATCGGCGCGCGGATACGTCCAGCGGCGCAAGCGCTGCCAGGCGGCCGGCAGCGGCAATGTGGGGGGATGCGTGTGTTCCGTGGCGATGACCCGGCTGTCGGCGCCTCTGGCGGCCAGCACCCCCAGCACGGAGCCGCGCGTCATCATGCCCAGGATGACAGCGGGTCGCTGGCGGCGCACCAGCCGCCGCAAGGCCCAGAATCGCCGGCCATTGCCCCAGACGGCGCCCAGCGGCCCGGCGCTGTCAGCGGCCAGGCCCAAGGCATGGCGGTCCACGCCCGCCGGGATCGGATAGGCATCCTGATCCGCCGCTGTCTGGGTCACAAGGTCGACCCGATACCCGCGCGACTGCCAGTAGGCGGCCATATCGACAGCCACCCGTTCGGCGCCGCCGCCACGCAGGGAATGAATCACGATCATCAGATCCGTACGGGGTTGCGTCATCCCTTCACTTCCTTGCCAGGTTTCAGACCTGGCCGCATCCGCAAGGCCAGGACCAGATAGGCCGCATACGACAGGGCGTACATCAGACTGGTCGCCAGCATGATGCCCTCGACCCCCATGCGGGGGGCCAGGACAGCATTCATGCCTGCCTTGATCAAAAAGTTCAGCACGGCGATCGCCGCCATCCAACCGTAGCGATTCTGGCTGGCCAACAGCTGCACCAGAATCAACACGCCGAAAAAGAAAGGCAGCTGCAGCAAACCCCAGCGCAGCACCTGCGCCACCGCGACCGTATCCTGCGCGGTGAAGGCGCCGCGTTCGAACAGCAGCGACACAAACCAGGGCGCCAGCCACCAGCCCAGCAGCACTGCGACCGCGCCCAGACCCAACATGACACAGGACCATTTCAAGGCCATCGTCCGCGCATGCGCGGCATCTCCCCGGCTTTGCACATCGGCCAGCACCGGCAGGGCTGCCCGGCCGACCGACGCGGCCCCCAGGCCGATCATCAGCGACAGCAGGCGCGCGGCATAGCCCAGCGTTGCATTGGCATTTTGCCCCAGCTGCGCAGCCGTGTACTGGTCGATAGGACCGACGAAGCTCATGGCCAGCTGCCCGACCAGCATGATGCCGGCGGCAGCCGCCAGGCTGGACCACTGCGGCGCTTGCCGGCTCAGCCGCACCCGCACGGGCACGTCATCCGCCCGCCGCGCCAGCCGATGCTGCCAGAACGACTGCAGGGCATAGCCCAGCACCGTCCCCCACAACAAGGGCATCACGCCGGCTCCGGCGGGGGCCGCCAGCACCCAGATCAGGATCATCAGCGCCGGCACACTGTCCAGCAGCGTATTGATGTGCCGCTCATGCGCCCGCAGACAGGCGGCGCTCAGGCCCGTCCAGACCGTGAACAGCGCCGCCGGCGCAAACCCCAGAATCAACAGACGGCTCATGTCCTGCACGGCGGGCGACAGGCCCTGGCCCGCCACCTGCAACACCCAGGGCCAGGCAAACACCAGCAGCAGCGCGATCACGGCGCCCAGCCCCAGGGTCCAGGCCAGCAGTTCGCCCAGAAAACG
Organism: Castellaniella sp.; assembly: GCF_034675905.1. Lineage (GTDB taxonomy): Bacteria > Pseudomonadota > Gammaproteobacteria > Burkholderiales > Burkholderiaceae_B > Castellaniella. Next base: position 606,442 of record NZ_JAUCCV010000002.1, read on the forward strand.
GCCATGCTGGCAGGCATCGCCCCGGCGGCTGCGCACCAGCGCCGGAATCAGCACGACCGAGCAGGCCCCCACCAAGGTCACAGGCAGCCAGTTGGCCAGGGTCAAGGTGAATTGATAGGCATCCACCACATCGCTGATGCCGTAGCGGTAGGCCACGGCCATTTCCTTGAACGCCCCGACCGCCTTGCCTATCAACAGGAAGAAGGCCACCCGGGCGGCCCCCAGGGCGATCCGCCGATGATCGGCGTGCAGCGCCGCCAGCCGACGCGTCAGGAAAGCAATCAACGCAAGAACTGGATGTACCAGGGCATGGCGATCTCCAGACCGCCCAGGATGTCGAACTGCGGCTCGTAACCCAGCAGGGTACGGGCCTTGCTGACGTCGGCCTGGGAATGGCGCACGTCACCCGCGCGGAAATCTCCGTAGCGCGGCTCGCGCCCGTAGGACACGCCGTTACGACCCAGGATATCGCGCAGATAGGCGAACAGCTGATTCAGGCTGGTTCGGGCGTTGAAGGCCACGTTATAGACCTGGTTGACGCCTTCGCCCTGGGCCATCGACGCCAGCAGATTGGCCTGCACGACGTTGTCGATGTAGCAGAAATCACGGCTGGTTTCGCCGTCGCCGTTGATGGTGACTTCCTGGTCGCGGATCATGGCCGACACCCATTTCGGGATCACGGCGGCATAGGCGCCGTCGGGGTCCTGGCGTCTGCCGAAGACATTGAAATACCGCAACCCCACTGCCTGAAAGCCATAGGCCCTGGCAAAGACGTCCGCATACAGCTCATTGACGAATTTCGTCACGGCGTAGGGGGACAAGGGCTTGCCGATGCGGTCCTCGACCTTGGGCAGACCCGGATGATCGCCATAGGTGGAACTGGACGCCGCATACACAAAGGACTGCACCTGGGCGTCACGCGCTGCAAGCAGCATATTGAGCTGGCCGCCGACATTGACCGCATTGGTGGTCAGCGGATCTTTCAACGACCGGGGCACGGAACCCAGCGCGGCCTGATGCAGTACGTGCTGCACGCCTTCGGCAGCCTGGCGGCAGGTCTCCAGATCGCGGATGTCCCCTTCGATGAAACGAAAGCGCGCCCACTGATCCGCGGATACCTGGGACCGCACTTCATCCAGATTGTGCTGATAGCCTGTGGAAAAATTATCCAGCCCGACCACGGTCTGGTTCAGCTTCAGCAAGGCTTCCAGCAGGTTCGACCCGATGAAACCGGCGCAGCCCGTGACCAGCCAGGTACGAGGATGCGCCTGCAATTCGGTTTGCAAGGTCTGGAAATGGGTGCTCATGGCAATCTTCTTTATAGACGCAGATCGGATTCGGCGGCATCCAGCACGTATTTCAGGTCGTACAGGATATGTTCAGGCTTGCCCAGCGCCCGCAAGGCCGCCGCGCCCATGGCGGCGAACTGCTCGTGCGCCACCGCCAGGATGATGCCGTCATAGGCGCCCGGCGTGGGCTTGGAGACCGGCGTGATGCCGTATTCATGCTGCGCCTCGGCCGGCTCGACCCACGGATCGTAGACATCCACGTCGATGTTGTATTCGCCCAATTCGCGCACGATGTCCACGATCCGGGTATTGCGCAGATCGGGGCAGTTTTCCTTGAAGGTCAGCCCCATGACCAGTACATGGGACCCCTGCACCTGGATGCGGCGCTTGGTCATGGCCTTGATCAACTGCGAGACGACATAGCCGCCCATGGAATCATTCAGTCGCCGACCAGCCAGGATGATTTCCGGGTGATAGCCGATGGACTGGGCCTTGTGCGTCAGGTAGTAGGGGTCCACGCCGATGCAGTGGCCGCCGACCAGACCGGGCCGAAACGGCAGGAAATTCCACTTGGTGCCGGCTGCCTGCAGCACGTCCAGCGTATCGATGCCCAGACGATTGAAGATCAGCGCCAATTCGTTGATGAGCGCGATGTTCACGTCGCGCTGAGTATTCTCGATGACCTTGGCGGCTTCGGCGACCTTGATGGACGAGGCCTTGTGCGTGCCCGCCGTGATGATCTGCCGGTACAGGGCATCGACCAGCTCGGCGATTTCCGGCGTTGATCCTGAGGTCACCTTGCGGATCGTGGACACGCGGTGCTGCTTGTCACCCGGATTGATGCGTTCGGGGCTATAGCCCGCATAGAAATCGACGTTGAATTTCAGGCCCGAGGTCCGTTCCAGCACCGGGACGCAGACCTCTTCGGTTGCGCCCGGATACACCGTCGATTCGTAGATCACGGTATCGCCGCGCTTCAGGACGCGGCCGATGGTCTCGCTGGCGCGTTCCAGCGGCGTCAGGTCCGGCTGCTTGTACTGGTCGATCGGCGTGGGCACCGTCACGATGAACACATTGGCCGTCGCCAGTTCCGCCGGATCGCTGGAATAATGCAGGCGACTGGCCTCGGCCAGTTCCGGTCCCGACACTTCCAGGGTGTGATCGCGACCGGCACGCAGTTCGTCGATGCGCCGGGCATTGATGTCAAACCCCAGTACGTCGCGCTGCTTGCCGAATTCGACAGCCAGCGGCAGACCGACATAACCCAGGCCAACAACGGCCAGACGGACGTCCTGAATGTTCATGAAATTCTCCCCGGCTTCTTTGCCGTAACGATCGAAACAATATTAAGAAAGGATTTTAATCACGCCGCCCATGCCGCCCCAAGGACGGCAGCAACAGCCAGCGCGGGCGACGCCAGGTCGCCAGACGAATGTATAGCCAGATGTAGACGCCCGCGAACACCCCCATGCTGAGGCACAGCATCCAGGCGTTGTCCCACCACAGGGTAGCGGGCACCAATCCGATCAGCGCCAGCACCCACAGATAGGGCGACGTCATGGCGTTGCACAAAGCCGGCAGCGCATGGCGCCGGTCGCGGCTGAAAGTAACCCGGACCAAACGCCGGAACACCAACTGATGCAGATGCAGCGCATCCGGCTGATCCACCGGCACACCACGCTTGAACTTGCGCCGCCAGATGGAAAACAGGGTCTCGAAGACGGGATAGAAGAGCACGGCCAAGGCATAGAAAGGCGACACCCCGGGGTTGCGCACGACCAGCTGCACCGCCAGTTCCGCCAACATGAACCCCAGAAAATACGCCCCGCCATCCCCCAGGAACACGCGGCCAAACGGAAAGTTCCAGACCAGAAAGCCCATCGTGGCGGACGCCAGCGCCGTGGCAATCAGGAAAATAGGGATGTCTTGCACCTGCAAAGCGACCAGCGCCAGCGAAACCGACATCAAGGTGGCGATCATGCCCGCCAGCCCATTCATGCCGTCCACGATGTTCAAGGCGTGGGTGCAGCCTCCGACGGCCACCATGGTAAACAACAGGGAAATGATCGGCCAGTTGGACAGGATCATGTCCGCCCATGACAGGCCCACGCGCGATACCCCGCCCAGCAGCCACCAGGCGATGCCGGCCGACACGAACGCCGCCAACAGGCGTTTGCCGGAGCCGATTTCCTTGGTGATGTCTTCCAGCAAACCTGCCACGAACACCGGCAGCGCCGCCACGAACAAGGCAGGCCACAGCCAGGTCAGGGTCATATTGTGCGGCCCCAACACCAGCAGGCCGGCCAGACTGCCCGCCACCACGGCCAAGCCGCCGACTCTGGGCGCGGCGCGCTTGTGCATGGCCTGGGGTTTGTGCAGATCGGTATCCCCGGTATACCGGCCATGCCAGCGTTCAGAGACCACGATCAGCCCACCCACCATGAAAGCCACGATCCCGATCAGAGGCCAGCTGAGCGAAGCGGACAAACTGGAGGCGTTCAAGGCAATCCCGAATAGACAAAACGAGATTATCGGCGATATTTGTAACTTATGCCGTTGTGACAAAGATACACATGCAACAAAAGCATCTGACAGATCTACCCTCCCGGACGGGAGCGCTGGTCCGCCAGATGCAATCCGACGTCAGCTGATCGCCATGCACAGGTATTTGACGACCAGATAGTCATCCAAACCATAGTGCGAGCCTTCGCGGCCCAGACCGGACTGCTTGACGCCGCCGAACGGAACGGCCTCGTTGGACAGCAGGCCGGTATTGACGCCCACCATACCGTATTCCAGAGCCTCGGCCACGCGCCATATCCGGCCGATATCGCGGCTGTAGAAATAGGCCGCCAGACCGTATTCCGTATCGTTGGCCATGCGGATGACGTCGGCATCATCGCTGAAGCGGAACAAGGGCGCCAGCGGACCAAAGGTTTCCTCGCGGGCGAACTTCATCGTGGGCTGCGCATCCGCCAACACAGTGGGCTGGAAAAAGGTCTGCCCCAGCGCATGCGGCTGCCCGCCCGTCAGGATACGTCCCCCGTGTGCGACCGCGTCTGCAATATGTTCCTGGACCTTGGCGACCGCATCGGCATCGATCAATGGCCCCTGAGTGACGCCGTCTTCCATGCCATTGCCGACCCGCAGCTTGCCGACCGCCTGCACCAATTTCTGGCTGAAGGCGTCATAGACGGAATCCTGCACATAAAAGCGATTGGTGCACACGCAGGTCTGCCCGGCATTGCGGTATTTGCTGGCAATAGCGCCCTCGACGGCGGCATCCAGATCCGCATCATCGAAAACGATAAAAGGCGCATTGCCACCCAATTCCAGGGACAGCTTCTTGATTGACGGCGAGCACTGGCGCATCAACAGGCGGCCGACCTCAGTCGAGCCGGTAAAGGACAGCTTGCGCACCAGAGTGCTGGACGTCATTTCACCACCGATAGCGACGGCATCGCCCGTCACAACGGAGAACACACCCGCAGGCACCCCCGCTTCCTCGGCCAGCACGGCCAAGGCCAAGGCCGAGAAAGGCGTTTGTTCGGCCGGTTTGACGACCAGCGGACAACCAGCGGCCAATGCAGCCCCGGCCTTGCGCGTGATCATGGACGACGGAAAATTCCAAGGCGTGATGGCTGCGCAGACGCCGATGGGTTCCTTGGTGACGATCAGGCGGCGGTCTTTGGCAAACGTCGGAATGACATCCCCATAGGCGCGCTTGCCTTCTTCGGCGAACCATTCCAGAAAGGCGGCCCCATAGGTGATTTCCCCCCGGGACTCACTCAGGGGTTTGCCCTGTTCGGCCGTCATGATCAGCGCCAGGTCCTGAGCATGGGCCGTCATCAGATCAAACCAGCGCCGCAGGATGACCGCGCGCTCTTTGGCGGTCATCGCGCGCCACCCGGCCCAGGCCGCCTGCGCACCCTCGATGGCGCGGCGGGTTTCAGCGGCGCCCATGCAAGGCGCCACCCCCAGGACCTCGCCAGTGGCGGGGTTGCTGACCGGGAAAGTCTCAGCCGAATCCGCATCACACCACTGACCATTGAGATAGGCCTGCTGACGCAGCAGATCCGGTTTTTTCAGTGCCAACATGCTTGTGCTCCAAATGATCGTTCGATATAATGAACGTTGTTTGACATAATGAACGACTAGATCATAGCGGCCAGATCTGCCGAACGTCAATCCATCCTAAGATCACCGCACTGCGCACCGATGTCTGCACACCGGTCAGCACCCTGCCCTGTCTGCACGTTTCCGCCCTACCGCCATGACCAGCGATAAAATTCCGGCGCCTGCCGTTGCCCGCGCCTCCGCCGTCCTGGATTTGTTGGCTCGCACCAACAGCCCCATGAGCCTGGCCGAACTGGCCAAGACCCTGCAATTGCCCAAAAGCAGCCTGCACGGCTTATGCGTCACACTGGAACAACTGAATCTGATCACCCGGCTGGATGGCGGCCAGATGGCGCTGGGACCGCACGTGATGATGTGGGCCAATGCCTTCATGGCGCGGCTGGACATCACACAGGAATTCTTTGCTTCCTGGGATGACATGCGGATACTGCCGGAAGAAACCATCACCTTGTCGGTGCGCGACGGCGCCGAGGTCGTCTACATCGCCTGCCGCAACGGCAAACATCCGCTGGGCCTGACGTTTCACGCCGGCATGCGGCTGCCTGCGGTCTACGCCGCCACGGGGCTGGCCATGCTCAGCACTTTGCCGGACGCCAGCGTGCGCAAGCTGATGAACAGCGTGCCCGGCGGCTGGCCCGCCCCCCTGACCGAACGAGGCGCACGCGATACAACTGCCTTGATCGCAGAACTGCAGCAGATCCGCCAGCGGCAGTATTCCACCGATATCGAAGGGGTGCGCGAAGGCATGTATTGCTTCGGTGCGCCGGTATTCGATTCGCATCACCCCGAGGCCGTTGCCGGGGTGGCGGTCAGCATCCGTTCGCTGGAAATCAGTCCTGATCTGGAAGCCCGCGCCGGGCAAGCCATTCGCAAGCTGGCGGATCGCCTGTCGCAACGTCTGGGCGCCTGGCACGATCGGTAAGACGCCGAAAGAGCAAATCCAGAGTCGCCAGGCAGGAATTACAATCTGCTCCGGCTTGCGTTCTCACAGCCCGCGCCGTCGCACCCGGAGGCCTTATGGAAATCGCCCTCAACAGCTACTACACGCTCATCATCGCCGCTGCCGTCATGCTCTTGGGGCACTGGCTGGTCTTTCGCATCAAGCTGCTGTCCACGTTCAACATCCCAGAGCCGGTCGCCGGGGGCCTGCTGGCGGCGTTCGTCATCACGCTGCTCAACGCCACCACCGGCTTGCAACTCACGCTCAATAGCGACCTGCAAACCACCTTCATGCTGATGTTCTTCGCTTCTATCGGCCTGAGTGCGGATTTCACACGACTGAAGGAAGGCGGCAGGCCCCTTGTCATGCTGCTGGTTCTGGTATCTCTCTTCATCGTGCTGCAGGACGTCATCGGTGTCGGCCTGGCGGCGCTGCTGGGGCTCAAGCCCTTGATCGGCCTGGTTATCGGTTCGATCACCCTGACCGGAGGTCACGGCACGGCTGCCGCCTGGGGGCCTGTGCTGGAGACCCAATACGGCATCACGGGCGCTACTTCGCTGGGCGTTGCCACGGCCACTTTCGGCCTGGTATTCGGCGGCCTGATCGGCGGGCCGGTCGCCCGCTACCTGATTCGCCGACAGGACCGTAAACCATTGCCGCAAGCGTACGAGCGCACGAATATCGATACCATTTCAGGACAGCCGCGCCACGAACAGGCCAGCCAAAGCGAAGAAGGAAAGCGCTTGACCTTCGAGCTGTTCGATCAGCCCCGCCTGATTACCTCGTATGCCGTCATCGAGACCCTGGCCATGTTCGCCGCCTGCCTGATCAGCGCCGATCTGCTCAGCCAGTGGACCCGCGGCACGGCTCTAGAGCTGCCGACCTTCATCTGGGCGCTGGGAAGCGGAGTCGTGATCCGCAACATATTGACCCATGCGTTCCGCTTCGAGATGTTCGACCGCGCCATCGACGTCTTTGGCAATACATCCCTATCGCTGTTCCTGGCCATCGCGCTGGTCAGCCTGCGCCTGTGGGAATTGGCCGATCTGGCTGGGCCAGTGACGATCATTCTTGCCGTGCAAGTTGTGGCCATGATGCTGTATGCCGCCTGGATCACCTACCGTTTCATGGGGGCGAACTATGACGCCGCCGTGATTGCCGCAGGACATTGCGGCTTTGGCATGGGCGCTACCCCTACCGCCATCGCCAACATGCAGGCCGTCACTGACCGCTTCGGCCCATCGTACAAAGCCTATCTGATCGTGCCGCTGATCGGCGCGTTCTTTGTGGATCTGGTCAATGCCGTCGTCCTGCAGGCCTTCACCCAGATTCCTTTCCTGCAATAGGCGGGGAAGGTTGTGCCCCCACGCTGCGCAGGCTGACGCCCGCTTGCTGCCCCCCAAGGGGGCGCTTTTGCCTGGGGGCGGCCCGGCGGCAAAAGAAACCCCCACGCTGCGCAGGCTGACGCCCGCTTGCTGCCCCCCACCAAGGGGGCGCTTTTGCCTGGGGAGCGGCCCGGCGGCAAAAGAAGCCCCCACGCTGCGCAGGAACAAAAAAAAGCCCAAGATCCGAAGATCCTGGGCTAAATCCACCAAAGGAGGAGGGTGGAGGAGACAACCGTGGCATGCCGGGCTGCTAAGGTCATGGACCTGAGCCATCCGTGATTAGGGGTTTTCCCGCTGCAATCACGTCTCGACATCCGATAAGCAAAGTATATAAGCATCCTTTGCTGCGATGCAAGATTTATTTTATGTCAATAGATAACGGCCATAGGTTCGTTGCTTTTTACACACAAACAAGGGTAATCCTAGGTGCATTACCTGTCCGCCTCTGCTGCACACAGGCGCAGACGCGCTAGATCCGGTAGGCCGTCGTCGTCATGAGGCGCGACATCAAGCGCATCACCCCACGGATCGGGGCCGGCAAAGGAACGGCGCCATGGTTTTCCGCCGTGGTGCGATGGCCGATCTCGTCGTCCCGCATCTGTGTGACGACCTGACGCGAACGATCATCCTGCCCGGGCAAGGTATCCAGATGACCGTTCAGGTGTTCTTCGACCTGGCGCTCGGTTTCCGCCATGAAACCCAGGTTGTACGGCACCCCGGCCCGGCTGGCCGCCAGCCCCAGACTGAAGGCGCCGACATACCACAAGGGGTTGAGCAGACTGGGGCGGCTTTGCAATTCATCCAGGCGCTGGCGGCACCAGGCCAGATGGTCGGTTTCCTCGGCGGCCGCCTGCAACAGCACGGCGCGCACGGAACCATCCTGACACCCCAGCGCCTGCCCCCGATATAAGGCCTGAGCGCAGATTTCGCCCACATGGTTGACCCGCATCAGCCCGGCGGCGTGACGGGCTTCGTCAGCAGACAGCACCGGATCACCCGCCGTCGCCGGCCCTGCCGGATAAGGCCGGTCATGGGATACCGTACCATCGAGCACTTGCAGCGCCTGGCCGACTTCGGACAACAAGGCGTCCAGGGGGCCGGCGCGACGTTGCCAGCGGCCGGATTCCAGGGAATTCGTCAGGGTCATGAAAGTCCTCTATCGGTTCAAGAAGCGCCAGACCGGCTTCACTGCCGCCAGCAGCCAGCACGAGGGTAACACGATGGCCAGAGCGATCAGCCCCCGGCCAGCCCAGTCCTGATCGTCCTGCAGATAGGCGTTGCACAGACGGATCGGCTGGTCCAGATACACCATGCCGACAATGGCGCTCATCCAGCAAAAATTACCCAGAAAAAAGAGCTTGATCACCACATTGGCCCGCCGCACGGAGGCTCGCAGCAGCCAGCCGCATACAGGCAGACCCAGATACTTAAACGCGGCAACCCGCCAATCCACCAGGGCATCATCCAGTGCCTTGGGAATCATCCACCCCGCCCCCACCAGGCTGACCAGCAACAGGCCCGGCATGCCATAGGCGTTATACGACCAGCGGATGAGGCGGCCAGAGGTCGGCTGCCACAGAGGTGCGGCCTGAGCGCCGGATGTCACCGGCGCATCCTGTTTTTGCCCAGTGGCAGAGGCCCGCCATGCATGCCATGCCTGCTCGGCAAACACGCCGCCAGCCACCAATAGCGGTATCTGCACCACCATGTGCAGACTCATCAGCGCTGTCAACGCATCATGCCAGATCAGCGCCACCCCCAGGCAGAGGACAGCCGCCGCCAGAGACGCCCAACCGACAGATGGCGCGCGGTTCATGGCGTCTCCTTGACTGCCGTCATCAGGGACTTGGCGACCTTCAAGGCGACACCGGGATCATCCAGATCCACGATGCGCACCAGGCGCCCATCGGGCGTCACCACATGAAAGGCGGCGTTGTGCTCGAACTCTCCCAGGGGGGCCGGGACCACCATGATGCCGAAAAGATCCAACAGCGCACTGCGCTGCTCGGCATCCTTCAGGGTCATGAATTGCCAGATCTTGCGATCAGCGCCCATGCGCACGGCATAGCGGGACAAATCATCGGCCTGGTCCCGGGGATCGAAGCTGAGGCTGATCAGGCGCAACTGGTGCTGCAGCCCTTCCGCCTCGATCGCCTGCTGCAGGCGTTCGGTCAGCGACCCCTGCGCCAGGCACAGGGCGATACAGCGCGTATAGAAAAAATTGACGATGGCCACCCGGCCATCGTCCTGCAGATTGCGCTTGAAAGATTCCAGGCTGCCCGTATCGTCGAGCACCTGCACGGCGGGAAGCTCACGAGGCTGCGCCGCAATCGCCTGACGGCGCGCGGCCTCCGCCGTCAAAACGGTAAAGCCGTCCGTCAGACTGTAAAGAACCCCGATGCCCGCCGCCAGGGCCAGCACCAGGGACAACACCCACCGCATGCGCCGCCTACCCGCTTATTTCTTTTCCAGCAGCGGACGCAGATCCTCGTCGCCCTTCCAGGGCGTGGTCTGGTCCTTGGAATCGGCACGGACCTTGGCGACGAGCTGTGCGTCTGTGGTCGATGCCGAATTGCCGAAGCTGGTGCGCACGTGATTGACGATGGCGGCCACTTCCTCGTCAGAGAATTTGTCCTGGAAGTGCGGCATTTCACCGTTGTATTTGACGCCTTCGACAGTCAGCGGGCCATGGATGCCATGCAAAACGATACGCACCATGATGCCGGGATCGGCCGCATCCACCCATTCGGACTTGGACAACGGCGGAAATACCCCCGGCACCCCAGCGCCGCTGGCCTGGTGACAGGCCACGCAATTGGCGGTGTACAGCTGCCCGCCATCGGCCCTGGCGGGCACGGCAAAGTCGGCCATGACGCGACCATCGCCCACCGAAGGCGGCATGGGCGAGTAGGCGGTGTACAGGTACCAGAGCGCCCAGATCAGCAGCGTGCCGATGACGCCCAGCACGATTTTGGGAATCGGCCGACTGCCTTCAACGGGTTCGGGCTGTTCACGGCGCTGTTGGGTGAATTTGTTGCTCATTTCGTCGCTCCTTCAGCGGGCTGTTCCGGTAGCGTCGGCAGCTGGGCATCGGGATTGACCGGGTAGGTATGGTCCAGGCCGATCAGGTAATCAACCAAGTCCAGCGCTTCCTGTGTGGCCACGACGACCTTGCCATCAGCCGGCGCATAGCTGGGCGGCAGGTTGACGACCTTGTCGCCCGCTTCGGCCTTGTCCTTGAGCTTGAACAGGAAGGGGAAGGCCGGCATATTGCTGTGCGGGGTATAGGCGCGGGGTTCGTACAGGTGACCCAGGTTCCAGTCTACGCTGGGCTGGCGCGCGCCGATATTGAACAGATCCGGGCCGGTCCGCATGGTACCCAGCAGATGCGGATGATCGTAGTAATAATCGCCCGCCACCGATGCGCGTCCCCAGCCTCGCTGGAAATCCGGCGCCATGGACTGGCTGCGCGGCTGCTGCGAGTGGCAGTAGACGCAGCCCATCTCGATATAGACCTGGCGGCCACGCAATTGCTGTTCGGTATAGGGCTTCAGGCCCGGCGAAGGCTGCACATCCGACAACTGCATGTAGGGCAGCACGACCAGCGTGGCCGTGGCCAGGGCCAGCGTCACCATCGCCCCGCTAAGAAGTTTGTATTCGCTTTCCATGATCAGGCACCTGCAATCGCCTGAATTTCAGGCTGAGACTTACGTTTATGCAACAAGGCGGGACCCACGCGGTTTCGGCCATAGCGCAGCGCCATCTGCACGAAGTGCACGGCAAAGACCAGGTGACCCAGCGTCATCAGGGTGCCGCCCAGCGTGCGAGCTTCCAGATACGGCATCGTGACCAGCACAGAATCCATGAAGGGCCGGGCGGCATCCAGCATGGCCAGGCCTTGCAGCCAGCCGCCGATGGACAGGCCGATGATGTAGACCATCATGCCGATGAACACCAGCCAGAAGTGCACGATGATGAGCTTCGGATGCGGCCATTCCCAGGACATGACGCGCGGCATCACGAAATAGATGGCGCCGAACATGACGATGGAGAAGAAGGCATACAGCCCCAGGTGGGCGTGCGCCACGGTGAAGTGCGTGAAGTGCGCCACGCGGCTGACGCTGCGCAGGGCCTCGAAGGAGCCTTCGAAGGAACTGACCGTATACATCATGGCGCCCAGCACGATGAAGCGCAGCGTAGGCGAGTAGTACATGGTCTTGAAATGGCCGCGCATCGTCAAATGCTGGTTCACCGAAAAGGCCAGCACCGGGATGATCATCATCATCGACTGGACGATGGACAGCGACACCAGCCAGTGCGGCACCGGGCCGCCCACCAGGTGGTGACCGCCGACCTGGCCGTAAAAGAACGCCAGCGCCCAGAAACCGATCAGGGACAGGTTGTAGGACTGGATCGGGCGACCGATGATCTTGGGCAGGAAGTAGTACACCGAGGCCAGGGCGATCGGGGTGTAGTACAGACCCAGCACGTTATGGCCGAACCACCAGTTCATGGTGGCCTGCTCGACACCGAAGTGGACACCGGGGACTTTACCGACCAGATACAGCACCGGGAACCAGAACAGCGCGGCGCCCATGTACCAGATCGAAACATACAGATGATCGACCTTGCGGTTACGCAGCGTGAACACCAGCGGCAGGGCGATCAGCGAACCGCCGATCACCAGCAGGATACTGACCTGCCAGGGGATTTCCAGCCATTCCAGGCCGTCGTTGATGCCTGCAGCAATCGCGCCCAGGCCTGCAATCAGGCCGGCATTCCACAACATGCAGCCCAGCAGCGCGAAACGACCGCCGTACAGGCGGGTTTTCAGCAGACGCGGCAACACCCAGATGGCAATCCCGAAAGCGGCCATCGGGCACCAGCCGTAGGCCACCATATTCAGGTGCAGCGTCCGGGTGCGGCCAAAGGTCAGCCAGGCGTAGTCCGTCAGGAATTCTGGGCTGTGCAGCTTGATCGAGCTGATCAGACCAAAGGTCGATGCAGCGACCAGCCAGACGATGGCACAGGCCAGGAAGACGAAGGTCACATAGGCGGTGGACTGGTCAGCCTCCATGCGCTCGGTCAGTTCCGCCTTGAGCTTTTCAGCCAGCGAGGGGTCGATGACGGCCTTGCCGCCGTCGGTGACGACCTGCTGCAAGCCAGCCCGCTGTTCGGGCGTGGCGGAAGGGTCTTCAACGTGGCCGATTTCGCCGGTTGAAAAGATCACCCCCGCAGCCGCAGGGTTGTCGTCGAACATGTTCCGTCGCAGGGACCAGATAAAAATACCCAGCCCGGTCACGGACATGATAAAGGTCAGAAGTAGTACGGTGACGGTATCCACAGCGCTTCCAGTGAAGGACAATTGACGCTCGAGCGCGGATAAAATCCGGGGCTCGGCAGCCGACAATTGTAGCGTTAGTTTTGATTTATGATAAATCTACGGTTTAGATCAAGAAGGATAAACCCCCATACGGAGCAAGGGTTTCCGACCGTTCTGACGATGACTGTCATAGCAACATAATCAGGGAAAACCCTAGGAAACACACGATCATGGAATGCACCCTCGACTGGCAAGGCCCGGATGGCATGCTGTTCATTTCACGCACCGGCAGCGGACACGTCCTGGCGATGGATGGCGCCCCGGATGGCGGCGGCCAGAATCTGGCGGCACGCCCGATGGAGACTGTCCTGACCGGCGCCGGCGGCTGCGCCGCCTACGATGTCGTGCTGATCCTGAAGCGCGGCCGCCATGCCATCACCGGCTGCCGGGTCAAGCTGACCGCTGAACGCGCCGATACGGAACCCAAAGTTTTCACCCGCATCCATTTCGCCTTTCAGGTCACGGGCCGGGATCTGCCTGCCGCTGCCGTCGAACGCGCGGTGGAACTGTCGCACACGAAATATTGTTCCGCCGTGGCCATGCTGGAAAAGACGGCGACGATCACACATTCAGTAGAGATCATCGCCGCCTGACAGGCGCTACACCGCCATCGGCGCCGTCAGCGGCGGGTGGTGCCGATAGCCTTCCAGTACGAAGTCGCCGGGCTCCACGCGATCCAGCCATTCCGGCGCATAGACGCCGGTGTCGGCATAGGCGGGGATGCGGTCCGACAGGCGCAATTGCGGCGCCGGGTACGGATCGCGGCGCAGCTGTTCGCGCAGCATGTCGACATGCGTCTCATAGATATGCGCATCGCCGATGAAATACGTGAACCAGCGTGGCGTATAGCCCGTCAGCTTGGCCATCAGATGCGTCAGGGCAGCGCCTTCGGTCAGATTGAAGGGCGTCCCCAGACCGACGTCATTGCTGCGGATGTACAGGCACAGGGATAGTTCACGCGTCGTCGGGTTGGCTAGAAACTGGTACAGCAGATGGCACGGCGGCAAGGCCATTTCTTCGATCTGCGCCCAGTTCCAGCCATGAAACAGAATACGGCGGCTGCCGGGGTCGTTCATCAGGGTGTCCAGGCACTGCCGCAACTGGTCCACTGCCTTGTACAGCACAGCCTGGCGGGCCTTGCCGTTGCCAGCAGGGTCTGCCACCACGCCGACCTGCCGGTAGCCGCGCGCCTGCGCATCGATCATCTGCGCGGCGCTACGCGGTTGATCCAGGTCGATCAGCTTGTAGGCCGGCCACTGGCGCCACTGCACGCCATAGACGGGCCCCAGATCATCGGGACCGTCGCGCCAGGGGCTGGCCAGCCAGGCCTGGTTTTCATTGGCGTTCTGATCCCAGACGCGGCAGCCCAGGGCGCGAAAATCCGCCGCGCTGTCGGCCGCCCGCAAAAACCCGACCAGCTCGCCGATGGCCGACTTGAACGCCAAGCGCTTGGTCGTGACAGCCGGGAAGCCTTTGCTCAAGTCGAAACGCAGGCAGGCGCCGGGCAGGCTGAGCGTGCGCACCCCCGTGCGGTTGTCCTGCCAGGATCCCTGATCAAAAATCGACTGCACCAGGTCCAGATACGCCCTCATGCCGAGCGCATCCGGTACAGATTGCCGCGTTCCAGCACGCGCCGGGCGCTTTCGATCACCGGCAGATCCACCATGCGGCCATCCAGGCGGAACGCATATTCCCCGGTACTGTCCGCATGATCGACCACGCGCTGCGCCCAATCGAGTTCCTCGGGCAGCGGCTGATACACCTGATGCACGACCGGCACCTGCTTGGGATGAATGCACAGCATGCCGCCGAATCCCATGTCGCGGGCCAGCACGGCGGTACGTTCCAGGCCCTCGAGATCAGAAAAGTCGGCGTAGATCGTATCGACCGGATCGGCCAGCCCGTGCATGCGGCTGGCCTGCAAAATCTGGAAGCGCACCTGATCCAGGATCCGCTGGGCGCCTTCTGTGCGCGGCCGGGTGCCGAATTCCACCATCAGGTCCAGGATTCCGAACGTCAGGCGCACTACCCCGTTGGCGCCGGCGATATCGTCCAGCACCCGCAGGCCCTGGGCGGACTCGATGGCCGGGATCAAGGGCTTGCCGGCGCCGGAGACCGTGTAGACGTGCTCTGCCGCCTGGGCCTTGGGCAGCACGATGCCGGCCACGGCGGACAGTTCACGGCACATGGCCAGATCGTCGTCGAACCAAGGCGTCGAGCCATCGTTGATCCGCACCCACAAACGATCCTGGGGATGTTCGGCCGCGTAACGGACCAAGGCATCCCGCGCGGTGGATTTATCATCAGGCGCCACGGAGTCTTCCAGGTCGACGATGACGACATCCGCGCCGCTGGCGATGGCCTTGGGAAAGCGATCCGGTCGGTTGGCCGGCACGAACAGCGCACTGCGCATCAAAGTGTCATGCATAGCATCCCCCTGTGTCATGAAGAAAAAACCCGTTCAAGCCCCGGCGGCGACCACGCGAGCGGCAATCCGCTGCTGCCATTCCCGAGGACCGGTCGTGTGCACGGACACCCCTTGGGAATCCACCGCCACCGTGACCGGCATGTCCTGCACCCGGAATTCATAGATGGCTTCCATGCCCAGGTCTTCAAAGCCCACCACCCGGGCGGAGCGGATGGCCTTGGACACCAGGTAGGCGGAACCGCCCACGGCCATCAGGTAGGCCGAACCGTGCTGCCGAATGGATTCGATGGCCTCGGGGCCGCGTTCGGCCTTGCCGATCATGGCCAGCAAACCGGTCTTTCCCAACATCATATCGGTAAACTTGTCCATGCGCGTGGACGTGGTGGGGCCGGCGGGGCCGACAACCTCGTCGCGCACCGGATCGACCGGCCCGACGTAGTAGATCACCCGCCCGGCGAAATCGACCGGCAAGGATTCGCCTCGGGCCAGCATGTCCTGGATGCGCTTGTGGGCGGCATCACGGCCGGTCAGGATATGGCCGGACAACAGCAGGCGCTCGCCTGGTTTCCAGGAAGCGACGTCTTCTTTGGTCAGGGTATCCAGATCGACCTGGCGCGAGGCTTTGTAGTCGGGCTTCCAGTGGACTTCGGGCCATGCGGACAGCGCCGGCGGCTGCAGGGCAGCCGGCCCGCTGCCGTCCAGCACGAAATGCACGTGGCGCGTGGCGGCGCAGTTGGGAATCATGGCGACCGGCTTGGACGCCGCATGGGTGGCACAGGTCATGATCTTCACGTCCAGCACCGTCGTCAGGCCGCCCAGGCCCTGGGCGCCGATGCCCAGGGCATTGACCTTCCGGTACAGATCGATGCGCAGTTCTTCGAGCTTGTTTTGCGGCCCGCGCTGCAGCAGTTCATACATATCGATGTCCTGCATCAGGGACTGCTTGGCCATGAGCATGGCTTTTTCCGCCGTGCCGCCCACGCCGATGCCCAGCATGCCCGGCGGACACCAGCCCGCGCCCATGACCGGCACGGTCTTCAACACCCAATCCACCAGTGAATCGCTGGGGTTGAGCATGGCGAACTTGGTCTTGTTTTCCGAGCCGCCGCCCTTGGCGGCCACCTGCACGTCCACCGTATCGCCGGGGACCAGTTCCACCTGCAGCACACAGGGGGTGTTGTCGCGGGTGTTGCGGCGGGTGAACAAGGGATCATCCAGCACCGAGGCCCGCAGCGGATTGTCGGGATTGGTGTATCCCCGGCGCACGCCCTCGTCGCAGAGTTCCTGCAAGCTGCGGCGCGTATCGAAACGCACGTCCATGCCGACCTTCAGGAACACATTGACGATGCCGGTGTCCTGGCAGATAGGCCGGTGGCCTTCGGCGCACAGGCGCGAATTGGTCAATATCTGAGCGATGGCGTCGCGCGCAGCGGGGCTTTCCTCGACCTCGTAGGCGCGGGCCAGATGCTGGATGTAATCCAGCGGATGATAGATGCTGATGAACTGGACGGCATCTTCGATGGATTGGATCAGATCGTGTTCGGTGATGGTGGTCATTATTTTCCCTTCCAGACCGGTGGTCGTTTTTCGGCGAACGCAGTCGCGCCTTCGCGCGCGTCCTCGGATGTAAAGATATGGGCAATGCGTGGGCGCTGCAGATCGAACATGTCGTCTGCGCGCCAGTTGCGCGATTGTGAGATGACGGCTTTGGCCGTGCGCACCGCCAGCGGGCCGTTGGCGGCGATCGTCCGCGCCAGGGCCAGGGCGGCATCCAACGCGCCGCCCGGTTCCGCCAGGCGGTTGACCAGGCCCAGCTGATGAAAGCGGTCCGCCGGGAACAGATCGCCCGTCAGGACGGCTTCCATGGCGACGTGGTAGGGAATGCGCGAAGGCAGGCGCAGCATGCCGCCGGACCCCGGCACCAGCCCGCGCTTGACCTCGGGCAGGCCGAACGTCGCATCACGGGCCGCCACGATCAGGTCGCAGGCCAGCGCCAGTTCGCAGCCGCCCGCCAGGGCATAGCCCTCGACGGCGGCAATCAGGGGTTTTTCCGGCGGGCGTTCGCACAATCCGCCAAAGCCGCGATTCCCCACATAGGGGCGCTGACCGCTGGCGGCAAAGGCCTTCAGATCCATGCCCGCGCAAAAATGGCCGCCCGACCCGGTCAGGATGCCCAGGCGCAATTGCGGGTCGCCGTCCAGCATATCGAGCGCCGCCGCCAGGGCTCGCGCCGTTTCCAGATTGACCGCATTTCGCGCCTGCGGCCGGTTCAGGCTCAGGACCAGGATATCGCCCTGTCGCCGGACTTCCAGACACTCGCTCATGTGTTCTCCGACAAAGTGGATAAAATGGCCGTTTCGGGTGCAGTCCGCACTGTACCCGAGTTTCGGATACAAACCTTGCGGGTCACCCGCCACGTCATGCTCACATTCCAACAACTGATTTTATCGCTCCAGCAATATTGGGACCGGCAGGGCTGCACCCTGCTGCAGCCCTACGACATGGAAGTCGGGGCCGGCACGTCCCACACCGCCACGTTTCTGCGCGCCATCGGCCCGGAACCCTGGCGGGCGGCGTACGTCCAGCCATCCCGGCGCCCCAAAGACGGGCGCTACGGCGATAACCCGAACCGGCTGCAGCATTATTATCAGTTCCAGGTGGTCCTGAAACCGGCCCCGCTGAACATCCTGGACCTGTACATAGGGTCCCTGAAAGCCGTCGGCATCGATCCGCAGCAACACGACATCCGCTTCGTCGAAGACGACTGGGAAAACCCCACGCTGGGCGCCTGGGGCTTGGGCTGGGAGGTCTGGCTCAATGGGATGGAAGTCACCCAGTTCACCTATTTTCAGCAGGTCGGCGGCCTGGACTGCAATCCCACGATGGGCGAAATCACCTACGGGCTGGAACGCCTGGCCATGTATCTACAAGGGGTGGAATCCGTCTACGACCTGGTCTGGACGCAAGCGCCCGATGGCCGCTGCGTCCACTACCGCGACGTGTTCCACCAGAACGAGGTCGAACAGTCCACCTACAATTTCGAATACGCCGCCACGCCCATGCTGTTCACCCACTTCAACGACTACGAGACCGAGGCCAAGCGCCTGATCGAAGTCCCGCTGGCCCTGCCCGCCTACGAGGCCACCCTGAAGGCCGCCCACACGTTCAATCTGCTGGACGCCCGGGGGGCCATCAGCGTCACGGAACGCGCCGCCTACATCGGCCGCATCCGCAACCTGTCACGCGCCGTGGCACAGGCCTACTACGAATCCCGCGAACGGCTGGGCTTTCCCATGCTGGAGGCCCAGGCATGAACACGAGCCCCCTGATCATCGAGCTGCTCACCGAAGAACTGCCGCCCAAAGCGCTGAACGCCCTGGGTAACGCCTTTGCCGAGCACATCCGGAAAACCCTGCAGGACCGGCACCTGCTGGCGCCATCCTGCACCTGCGCCGTCTACGCCACGCCGCGCCGCCTGGCCGCCTATTTCAGCGCGGTCCTGGGTCAGGCCCCGGATCAATCCTACAGCGAAAAACTGATGCCCGCCGCCATCGGGCTGGACGAGCAAGGGGCCGCGACTCCGGCCCTGTCCAAAAAACTGCAGGCCAAAAACCTATCCCACCTGACCCCGGCCGATCTGGTGCGCCGCCACGACGGCAAACAGGATGTGCTCTACGCCGAGGGGACGGCCCCCGGCGCCGTGCTGGCCGACGGCCTGCAACAGGCGCTGGATCACGCGGTCACCCACCTGCCCATCCCCAAGGTCATGCAGTATCAACTGAACGACGGGCATACCAACGTCAAGTTCGTACGGCCGGCCCACCATCTGCTGGCGCTGTGGGGCGATGCCGTCGTCCCGGTGCATATCCTGGGCCTGCAGGCAGACCGCATCACACGCGGACACCGCTTCCTGTGCCAGGAACCCCTGACGATCACATCCGCCGATGATTGGGCGGCCGTCCTGGGCAACACAGGCCATGTCATTCCCGCGTTCGCTCAACGTCGCGAACGCATCGCCCGGCAGCTGGCGGAAGCCTCCGCCGCCTTGGACGCCACCATCGGCACGACCCCCGAAGTCGATGCGCTGCTGGACGAAGTCACCGCACTGGTGGAATGGCCCACCGTCTATGTCGGCGCCTTCGAGGAAGCCTTTCTGGCTGTACCGCCGGAATGCCTGATCCTGACCATGCGGCTGAACCAGAAATACTTCCCGCTGTTCGATCCGGCGACCGGGGCCTTGACCCACCGCTTCCTGATCGTCAGCAATATGCAGCCTCAGGACCCTGTCCACATCATCCAGGGCAACCAGCGTGTGGTGCGCCCTCGCCTGGCTGACGCACAGTTCTTCTACCAGACCGACCTCAAGACCCCGCTGGCCGACCGCGTCGCCGATCTGGCGCACAGCGTCTACCACAACAAGCTGGGCTCCCAGCTGGAACGCACAGAACGGGTCCGCAAGGTAGCGCGCTGGCTGGCCCCTCTGCTGGGCGGGCAGCCGCTGGTCGCCGCCCGTGCCGCCATGCTGGCCCATGCCGACCTGGGTACGCTGATGGTGGGAGAATTCCCCGAACTGCAAGGCATCATGGGCGCCTACTACGCCCAGCACGACGGCGAGCCCCCCGAGGTCGCGCGCGCCTTGCGCGATCAGTACCGCATCCGCCTGGACGAACCCGTCCAGGCCGACACCTTGATCGCCGCCGTGCTGTTCATGGCTGAACGCGCCGAGACCCTGATCGGCATCTGGGGCATCGGTCTGGCGCCTACCGGCGAACGCGATCCCTATGGCCTGCGCCGCGCGGCGCTAGGCCTGATCAGCGCCTACGAACAGCTCGTGGCCGGCGGCTGGCTGCAGGCCAACCAGGATTCCCCGGCCCGCTTGGCCGAGCTGCTGGAACAGGCCGCCGCCAACTTCGGCCCCGGACAACTGGCGCGCGGCACGGTCGATGCGGTGCTGGAATTTGTCTACGAACGTTATCGCAATCAGCTGGCGGCCACGTGTGACCGGGCAGCCATCGACGCCGTCCTGGCGCTGCGCCCGCCAGTGCACCAGGTCGCCGCCCGCGTGCGGGCCTGCATGGAATTCGCCGCCCTGCCGGAAGCCGAATCCCTGGCAGCCGCCAACAAACGCGTCAGCAATCTGCTGAAAAAGGCGGATGGCGCCCTGCCCGACTTTGATCGCAGCCTATTGTCCGAGCCTGCGGAACAGCAGCTGGCCGATGCCATCACACAACTGACGCCGCAGGCGCAGGCGGCCTTGCAGGCGGGCGACTTCACCGCCAGCCTGGCTATCCTGGCCCAGGCCCGCACCGCGGTCGACCGCTTTTTCACCGACGTCATGGTGATGGCCGAAGACCCGCGTATCCGCGGCAACCGCCTGGCTTTGCTGAAATCCCTGCATGACCTGATGAACCAGGTCGCCGATCTGTCCAGGCTGGCCCAGTGAAGCTCATCATCCTGGACCGCGACGGCGTCATCAATGAAGACAGCGACGCCTACATCAAATCGCCCGACGAATGGATCCCCATTCCCGGCAGTCTGGAAGCGATCGGCCGGCTCAGCCAGGCTGGCTGGCGGGTCGTCATCGCCAGCAACCAGTCCGGCGTAGCGCGCGGCCTGTTTTCCATGGAAACCCTGGGCGCCATCCACACCCGGATGCGCCAAGCGGCGGCGGACGCAGGCGGGCGCATCGACGCCATCTTCTTCTGCCCCCACGGCCCCGAAGACGGCTGCGCCTGCCGTAAGCCCCAACCCGGCATGCTGCATGACATCGGACGCCGCCTGGATATCCACCTGGACGGCATTCCCCTGGTGGGCGACAGCCTGCGCGACCTGCAGGCAGCCGCTGCCGTCGGCTGCGCTCCGTGGCTGGTCCTGACCGGCAAGGGCCGCAAGACCTGGGAAACAGCCGGCACCAGCGGGGAACTGCCCGTCGGCACCGAGGTCCGCGACGACCTGGCCGCCGTCGCCGATGCATTGATCAAGGCAAACCCATGATTTTCCTGCGCTCCGCGTGCTACATGGCCTTTCTGGTCATCACCGTGATTCCCTACGCCCTGTGCTGCGTCCTGTGGGCGCCGCTGCCCCTGGTCTGGCGCTACCGCTTGACCTTGGGCTGGCCGCGCCTGGCCCTGTGGGGCGCCCGCTGGATACTGGGCATCCGATACCGGACGCAGGGCACGGAACACCTGCCCAAGGGCCCTGCCATCATCCTGTCCAAACACCAGTCGGCTTGGGAAACCCTGTATTTCGCCGTCAAACTGCCCCGCGACGTGGTGTTCGTCTACAAAAAAGAACTGCATCACGTGCCGTTTTTCGGCTGGAGCCTGGCGCTGCTCAGCATGATTCCCATCGATCGGGCCAAGGGCCGGGAATCCTTTGATCAGGTGGTACGCATCGGCAGCCAACGGCTGCAGGAAGGGCGCTGGCCGGTGCTGTTTCCCGAAGGCACCCGGGTCGCCCCCGGCGAAGTCGGACGCTACAAGCAAGGCGGCGCCCTGCTGGCCTGCAAAACAGGCGTGCCGGTCATCCCGGTGGCCCACAATGCGGGCGAACGCTGGCCGCGCAACGCTTTTCTGAAAACTCCCGGCCTGGTGACGGTCTCTTTCGGCCCGCCACTGGACCCGACGCAGCACAACCCGGTTTCCCTGAACGGCGCCGTGCGCGACTGGATCGAGGCCGAGATGCGGGTCCTGAATCCGGAACGCTATGCCAAGCGGTGAACCGCGCCAGCTCAGCCTGTTCGACTCGCAGGTCCCCGGCGCCCGCACCACCGCGCCAACGGTTCCTACAGCTGATACGAGCCCTGACATCGCGCCTCGTATCAGCCCGCCGAACCGCAGCACCCCCGCCCCGGAAATGCCAGGCTATCGGCGCCATGCGCTGCATCTGCCCGACGGCCCCCTGGACTATGCGCTGCGGCGTTCCCGCCGCCGCACCATCGGCCTGACCATCCGCGATGCCCGTCTGCTGATCCAGGCGCCCTCCTGGGCCACACGGACACAGATCGAGGAGGTCATCCACGAAAAATCCCGCTGGATCCGCGACAAACTCAAGTCCAGCCAGGAACGCCTGACCTTGCTGGCGCTGCAAGACACGCAATGGCGCGCCGGCGGGCGCATCCCCTATCTGGGCGTCATGATTGCCCTGCAATTGGACGGCGCCCAGGATGCCTGGTTCGACGGCGATAGCCGCCACCCCGCAGCAGGCGATTGCCTGCGCCTGCCCCTGCCTGGCGACACAGAGACAAGCCGCATCCAGGAGCGCGCCCAGGCCTGGCTGCAGGCCCGTGCCACCGAAGACTTTGAATGCCGTCTGCGCGACGCACTGGACCGGGCAGGCCAGCAGATCGACAGCTGGAGACTCTCCGGCGCGCAAGGCCGCTGGGGATCCTGCACCAGCCAGCGCCGCATCCATTTGAACTGGCGGCTGATCCATCTGCCGCCCGCACTGATCGACTACGTGGTTGCGCACGAGGTCGCGCATCTGAAGGAAATGAATCACGGCCCCGCCTTCTGGCGCGAGGTCGAAGCGCTATGCCCGGACTTCAAGCAGGCCCGGGACGCCCTGGCGCAGCATCACCCGGCCAGCCTGCCCCTGTTCTAGACGGCAGCAGCATCCGCGGCAGGGGGATCGATCACGACGCGGCCGCGCATCGCCAGCCAATGGAAAAATCCGCCCAGGAAAGCGCCGATGATCCAGCCGAAACCGCCCAGTGTTTCCCCCACGATGGGCACCCAGACCGTCGCCATGGAAAAGACGGCGGCGGCGCCGACGGCGAACAGGGCCCGGTAATTCCAGCCGTTGGTGAAGTGGTACACGCTTTTCTCGGACATGGTGAACATATCGGCGACATACAGGCGGCCTTTGCGCAGGATGTAGTAATCGCACACCAGCAAGCCATATAAGGGGGCCAATACAGCGCCCAGCGTATCAACGAATTTGTCGAACCCCATGGGCGCGATCACCGCGACCCACAGCACAGAGATGATCAGGCCGACCGTGGCGGTGATGTAGCCGCCGATCCGAAAGGAAATCCTGGACGGCCACAGATTGGCCAGATCGTAGGCGGGCGGAACAAAATTGGCCACCAGATTGATGCCGACCGTCGCTACGAAAAAGGTAACCGCCGCAATCAGCGTCAGGTAGGTGTTGCCGACCAGGCCGACGATGTCCGCCGGGTTGGTCAGCGGTTCGCCGCCGCCATGCTGCAAGGCGATATAAGACCCGGCCGTGATGAACAAAGCCAGGAACGTAAACAAGGTAAGCGATACCGGCAAACCGTAGAAATTGCCCCGGCGCATCTGCGACAAGGAGCCGGTGAATCTGGAAAAATCGCCGTAATTCACGACGACAGCCGCAAAATACGCCACCATGGTACCGACCACCCCCACAAAGGATGACACCGCCGCCCAACCGCTGAGTTCCGACTGGAACAAGGAACCGACCCCGCTGATCAATTCATCGCCCGCCTCGACCCACAGGAAGATCAGCAGCATGATCATCACGACATACACCGCCGGCCCGGCAAAATTCAGGAAGCGCGAGATCCAGCCGATGCCTCGGGAAAAAATCACCAGCTGGAAAACGGTCACGATGATGATCGACAGCCAGCCCACCCACGTCAGGGACAGGAACGTGACGGCCGAATGGTGGGGAAACAGCACATTGATGGCCAGGGCCACGGCGGTAGAGGCGAAATACGTCTGGGCGCCGAACCAGAACATGCCCACGATGCCACGCAGCAAGGCGGGAAACCGCGCCCCCAGCACGCCCATATTGGTGCGCGCGATCACCGCATAGGGGATGCCATAGCGCACGCTGGGCTTGCCGGACAGATTGACCAGGAACATCACCACGACGCTGGCGACGATGATGGCCAGAAATACCAGCCACCCGCTGATGCCCGCCGTGATGAACAGGCTGGCCGCCAGGGTGTAGCCCGCCAGCGACTGCACGTCGTTGGTCCAGACATTGAAGATTTCCAGCGCCCCCCAGGTCCGCTTCGAGGCCGGCACGGGGGCCAGATCCTCGTTGAAGAGCCTGGCGTCGCGATCGTTGATCGCATAGTCCGCCTCGGACAACAAGCCCGTCGTGCCGGAGATACGCTGATGGATATCAGATGCGCTCATGGCTGATCTTCCCGTCATGGTTATCGATCGTGACGACCTTGCCTGCCTCACGACAATTGCTCAAAAGGTACCATGAAGCCTGCGGCGCCGATAGCGGCATTTACGCCATCTGGAATGTAGGGTAAGGTTTTGCTGCAGTCCCCTCACTCACACGGCCAACAGGTGACGATATGAATGCGGAGCACAACAATCAACAGGTTGTGGTGGGTTACGACGCCAGCCGGGAAAGTGATTTCGCACTGCAGTGGGCGGCGCGCGTCGCGCAGCGGCGGCAGTGTTCGCTGTTGATCGTCTCTGCCACCGAAGTCGACCAGAGCAGCGTCGAGCTGGCACGCCCCGGCATCCAGGAAATGTACCTGCGCCAAGCGCAGCACACGGCGGAATCCGGCGCCGATCAGGCCCGGCAGATCGCCGACCTCGACATCCAGGCCGAAGGCCGTCCCGGCGATGCCGCCAACGCTCTCATTGAAAGCGCCGAACACGCCTCTCTCCTGGTCATCGGCCACCGGGCCCGAGGCGTGCTGCCCGATATCATCCTGGGCTCGGTCGCCTTCAAAGTCACCCACCACGCCAACTGCCCCGTCGCCGTGATCCGTCGATCACCCCGCCCGCTGCCTTCCATGGAATACCCGGTGGTAGCTGGGGTGGATGGCTCCGCATATGGGGTGCGCGCCCTGCAAGAAGCCGCGCGCCTGGCGGCGGACACGGGTTCCTTCCTGCGTATCGTCGTCGCCTGGAAGCGTCCCAACTGGAATCTATGGTCGCTGGCCACATCCTTGAACCCTCTGGCGGAAAAGTCCGAAGGCGCGCCCCAGACGGACCACCCGGGGCATGACGACCCCGTCTATCAGCAAATCGTCGCCGATACCGAACAACAGGCCCAGACCATCGCCCGGCAGGCGGCCGAACAGGTCCGCCAGCGCTACCCTGCCCTGAAGATCGAGCAGATCATCAGCGAAGGCGCTGCCGACCAGGCGATCCTGTCCGCGGCGGCAGACGCCAGCATGATCGCCGTCGGCGCCCGCGGGCTGGGCGACCTGCAGGCGCTGCACCTGGGCTCCATCAGCCGCAAGGTCATGCAGCGGGCGGAATGCGCTGTCTACGTAGTGCGTTAGGATTCCCGATATGCGTATGATAGAGGCACCATTCCGCTAAGGATTCACCATGCGACTACTACATACCATGCTGCGCGTCAGCAACCTGGATCGTTCCCTGATGTTCTATACCGACACACTGGGAATGCGGTTGCTGCGCCGCAAGGACTACCCGGAAGGCCGCTTCACCCTGGCCTTCGTCGGCTACCAGGACGAAACCGAGGGCGCCGTGATCGAATTGACCCACAACTGGGATACGGACGCCTACGAACTAGGGACCGGTTACGGCCACATCGCCATCGAAGTCGAAGACGCCTACGACACCTGCGCCACCATCAAGACGCGCGGCGGTCTGGTCGTGCGCGAAGCAGGCCCCATGAAACACGGATCGACGGTCATTGCCTTCGTTCAGGATCCGGACGGCTACAAGATCGAACTGATCCAGCGCCACGATCGCCAGGACTGATACCCTTCAGGCTACCCCGGCAGCCGCCAGTGCATCGGCCATATCCAGGAATTGCGTCACGGATAATTCCTGGGGCCGCACGGTGCTGGCAATCCCCAAGGCATCCCAGTCCAGATGATTCACCCAGTCGCCCAGGCTGCCGCGGATCATTTTGCGCCGATGTTCAAACACCCGCGCCACCACACGATCAAACACCGCAGCGTTGACCGGCTGGCGCCAGTCGGCAGCGGCCAGCGGGCGCATGCGCACAATGGCGGACATGACCTTGGGCGGCGGATCAAAAGCATCCGGCGGCACATCGAATAAGTGCACCATCCGGTAGCGCGCCTGCAACATGACCGACAGACGTCCGTACTGGCTGTCGCCGGGCCGCGCCACCATGCGGTCGATGACTTCTCGTTGCAGCATGAAATGCTGGTCCTGCACCTGATCCGCCCATTGCATCAGATGAAACAACAATGGCGTAGAAATGTTGTAGGGCAGATTGCCGACGACGCGCAGGCTGGGCGCGGCAGATGCAGCGGCAGGCCCGCCGGTACTACCCATCAGATCCGAAAAATCTACCGTCAAGGCATCCGCTTCGATGAGGTGCAGGCGGTCGGCCCCCCATCGCGCCCGCAGGCGCTGAGCCAGATCGCGGTCCAGTTCCACGGCCATCAAGCGCTTCACACGATCCAGCAGCGGCGCGGTCAGGGCGGAAAGCCCGGGGCCGATTTCCACCATGTAATCGTCAGCCTGGGGATCGACGGCCCGCACGATGGCATCCACGACGGATGCATCGTGCAAGAAGTGCTGGCCGAAACGTTTGCGTGCCTGATGCGCCATGGTGATGATTACTGAGCGCCGCTGCGCGTATGTTCCAGCCGGTTGTCGATATAGGCCTGGCTGCGCAGCTGATCCAGCCAATCTTCGTAGGCCGGGCCGATGCGGCGTTCCATCAGTTCGCGGCGAGCCTGCATGCGGCGGAACTCCTGTTCCATGTTCTTGCTGCGCCGATCCTCGACCTGGATCAGGTGCCAGCCGAACGGCGATTTGACCGGTTCGCTGACCTGGCCGTTCTGTAAGGTATTCATGACCTGCTCGAAAGCCGGCACGGTCTCGCCCGGATTGAGCCAGCCCAGGTCGCCGCCCTGCGGCGCCGAAGCATCCTGCGAATAGCGCTTGGCCAACTCAGCAAAGGATTCGCCATGCTCGATCCGCTGGCGCAGGCTTTCCAGCGTGCTGCGGGCCTTGTCGTCGCTGACGACCTTGGAGGTCTTGATGAGGATATGCCGCGCGTGGGTCTGCGTCACCATCATGGGGCCGGACGGCGTCTGGGCCGGTGCGGCTGCCGGTGCGGGAGTGGACCGTGCGGCGGCCGCCTTAGCAGGCGCCGGGCGCTGGGCATAACCCCGGCGCAACACCTTCAGGATATGAAAACCGCGACCGCTCTGGAGCACGCCAGTGACCCCGCCTGCGGGCACCTCAGCGACGGCCCGCGCAAACAGGTCAGGCCAGTCTTTCAGGGGCCGGATGCCCATATTGCCGCCTTCCAAGGCTTGCGGCCCGTTGGAAGCTGCTGCAGCCAGGCCGGCAAAGTCCGCACCGGATTTCAGCTTGCGCAAGATGGCTTCGGCCTGCTGGCGTTTTTCGTCCACCACGGCATTGGCGGCGTAATCCGGCACCTCGATCAGGATCTGAGCCAGTTCGACCAGTTCAGGACCGGACGGCGCCGTGGCAGGCACAGGCGGCGTTTCAGGCTGCGGCTGCGACGGCGCTTGCTGTTGCGGCACAGGCCGGTCACCCACCGTCTGCAGGAAGGCATCGATGTCGCTATCGCTGATGCTGATGCGATCCTCGACCGAGCGTTGGCGCAGTGTGTCGTCCTGGATCTGCGAGCGCAGTTCGACGCGATACTGATCCCAGCTCATGCCGCTGCTCAGAATTTCCTTTTTCAGCTGCTCGACGGTCAGACGGTTGCGTTGCGCCACCGTCTGGATGGCATGATCGACCTGGGCGTCGGAGATACGAATGCCCTGCCGCTGGGCTTCCTGATCCTGCAAGGCTGCATTGATCATCTGCTGCAGCACCTGACGCTTGAAGACAGCGTCTTCGGGTACGGGAATCTGCTGTTGCTGCATCTGGCGGCGCACCTGGGCCTGCTTGTCGGCCAACTGCCCCAGCGTGATGACCTGCTTGTTGACGATAGCGGCGATCCCATCCACAAACTGTTCACTTGGCGCCGGCGCAGCGGCAGGACGGGTTTTGCCGGCCGCCTGGGCCAGCGGCGCCAGGGCGCTACTGCCCAGCAGCAGAGCCAGGAAAAGCGCACCGGCGGGATGACGCGAGCCAGACATCATTCATACCTCTCGAAAACAGTTTTTTCAGGTGTGGGAGGAGTCACGGACTGATACCCCGTAATCCGTTCGGACAACATGGACATGGGATCGGTACCGAGTGAGCCCAGGCCGGTGAGTTCCAGCTGCAGGAAGAGCGCTGTATTGGTTTTTTCCGCTGATACCGCATAGCGTTGCAGCACCGCACGCGCAGCCCAGCCGCCATCACCCCGGTATTCCAGGCCGACGATGGATTGGGTATTGCGCTTTTCGGCCAGAGAATAATCATAGCGACCCACCCCGAACCACCGTCGGGCCAGCGGCCATTGGCTGCTGAAGCTGACCTGTTCACGCGACTGCTGCTCGGCGCCTGCCGGCAAGATCTGATAAGGGTCGGTGTACAGATTGGGATCGCGTTCGTAGCGATAGGACAGTGACATCGTCGCCAGGCGCTTGGGCGCCCAGCGCATGCCGGCGCTGAGGCGGTTGCGTTTTTGGGTGTCGTGATCAAACTGACCATCGAAAAAGACCGAAAAACGATCGGTCAAAGCTGCCTTGGCCCCCAGCAGGTAATCGGATTCCGTGGCCTTGCGCGGCGTCTGGCTGGGCAGCGTGACTTGCTGGTCATCGAAATAAAAGCGCTGAGCGGCCGACAAGGACAAGCGCTCGAAGCCCGTATCGGCGTCCAGCCAGCGGGTCGTCAAACCGGCCGTCAACTGATTGGCATTGGCGATGCGGTCCCAGCCGCCACTGAAGATATTTTCATCGAAGGCCTGTTGGTAGCTGAAGGACGCCATGCCCGTATCGAACACCGGCAGCCCGGATTGATCCCGATAAGGCACATACAGGTAGTACAGGCGAGGCTCCAGCGTCTGCACCGCCGCCTTGCCGAACCAGGACGAATCACGCTCCAGCGTCAGGCCGGCATCCACCGAGGCGATCGGCAGCACCCGCGTCTGCACACGGGGTTGTCCCATCAATTCCGGGGGCAGCCCCTGGATCTCGCCGTAGAACCAATCGGTGCTGTACTGGCTCATGTGCATGCCGACCTTGGGGGTCAGGTAGGCGCCAGGCAGGATGAACGGCCGCGCGATCGAGGTATACGACGTCATGCGGGTGCCGTTAGGCATCAGGCGTTTGCCGGATTCATCCGGGAAAGCATTCCCGCGATAGATGGGCGCGACGAAACGGGTGGCGTAGTTGTCCGACACCACGTCAAAGCCGTTCCAGCCGTAATGCTGGGCCCGGAAATGGAGTTCCGGCAGCTTATCGTAAGGCGGCGCCAGAAACGAACCCGTACTGTCCTGCAGCGTCTGGTAACGATAGAACTGCAGCGACCCGCTGAAATGCGGCCCCCCTGACCAGTTCAGCAGCGCCTGGCTGGGCATATAGGTAATGGCGGCGTCGGTCAGGCCGAACGAGGAAAAATCCCGGAAGTAATCATCGTCCGAGACCTTGCGGGCATCCAGAGAGGCCTGTAAGCCATGCCCCAGATTCTGGGTATGCTGCACCGAATACATCCAGCGCTTGTCTCCGGTCTGGCGGTCACGCATGATGTAGGCGCCAAACAGCTCGGAATGCGACGATTCGCCCAGATGGCGGAATTCCGTGCCCAGCAGCAGGCCGCGCTTGCTCATGTAGCGCGGGAACAGGGTAGCGTCGTAATTGGGCGCCAGATTCAGATAATACGGAGTGGTCAGTTCGATCCCGGCATTGGACGATGTGCCATAGGTGGGGGTCAGAAAGCCGCTCTTGCGATCCCGCCCCAGCGGGAAGGTCAGGTAGGGCGAATACAGAATGGGGACGCCCTTGAAGCGCAGCACCCCGTTGCGGGCGGCGCCTTCGTTTTCGTCCAGATACAGATCGACGCGGCTGGCGTCGATAGTCCACGCGGGATCCGGCCCCGACCAGCCGGTGTAGCGCACATCGGTCAGGCGCATGTGCTGGCGGCTCAGGATGTCGGCCTGCTTGGCCTGTCCTTGGCCGGCCGACGCCCCCAGCCAGAATCGCGGGGCCTCGACGCTGCCCTGGCTGGTCCGGGTATTGAAGCGCAGGTGCGGCCCCCGCACGATATTGCCATCGCGCATCAGCAGGCCGTTGCCACGGACTTCCGTATCGCCGCTCGTCTGGTCGTAATCGATGCGATCGCCCTTCAGCACCCCATCCAGGCGGCGGACTTGGGCGTTCCCCTGCAGCGTGACCCGCCCCTGGGCATCCCGTGAAATGTCGTCACCGATCAAAAAGGACGGCAAGGCGTCTTCCTGCGGGACCGGATGCAGGCGCAGGCTGTCCACCATGCGCAATTCGCCAGCTGGGACAGGGGTGTCTGCAGCCAATGCCGGCGCCGACAAGGCGGCACTCAGGAGGATGATGCGGCTGATCCAATGCACGAAGACCGGGCCCTCTAGGGTGAAATGAGAAATGGCCGACCAACGCACCATAGCGATCAGCGACCCAGTATTATAGAGAAGCCACGCCATCCGCGTGTGATCCGCCATTTTCATTGCCACGATCCCCTACATGACCGACACCCGCACCCCGGACGCCCGCCTGACAGCCTTGCGCCATTGGCTGGACGCCCACGCCGCCCCCTTGGGCCTGCGACCCGACACGCTCACGCCCGTCTCCGGGGACGCCAGTTTTCGCCGCTACTTTCGCCTGCAGGCGGCCGAAGGTACGCTGATCGTCATGGATGCTCCCCCGCCCCACGAGGATTGCCGGCCTTTCGTCGCGATCGCCCAACAGCTGGCGGCCAGCGGCTTGCATGTGCCGGCCATCCTGGCCCAGGATATCGACCAGGGATTTCTGCTCTTGTCCGACCTGGGCCGACAGACCTTCCACGAGGCTATCCAGGCCGGCTTCTGTCAGGACGATGCCGTCTGGCAACAGCATATGCGCGGCGTCCTGCGGGCGCTGGTGCGGCTGCAGCAATGCCCGACCGATGACCTGCCGGCGTACGACCAGGCCCGCCTGCTGCAGGAACTGGCGCTTTTCCCTCAATGGTATCTGCAGACGCACCTGGGCCATACGCCAAGCGCCGACACCCAGGCCATGCTGGACAGGACTTTTGCCGTGCTGGCCCGTCAGGCAGCCGATCAGGCCCAGGTGTTCGTACACCGCGATTTCCATTCTCCCAATCTCATGATCGGCCCTGGCGCGCCGAACTTCATTCCCGGCATCATCGACTTCCAGGACGCACTGCGCGGCCCCATCAGCTATGACGTCGCCTCGCTGGTCATGGACGCCCGCACCACCTGGGACGAACCGCAGCAGCTGGACTGGGCCATCCGCTATTGGGAATACGCCAGAACCGCCGGCATGCCGGTGCCCGCCGATTTCGCCGAATTCCATCAGCAGTACGAATGGATGGGCCTGCAGCGCAATCTGCGCATTCTGGGGGTCTTCGCCCGCCTGTCCCACCGGGACGGCAAGCATCACTACCTGGATCACATCCCCCGGGTACAGGCCTATGTGCGCCAGGTGGCTGGGCGCTACACCGTCTTTCATCCCTTGTTGCGCCTGCTGGATCAGGTCGAGCAGGTGCCGCAGAAAAACGGATATTCGTTCTGATGCGCGCCATGATCCTGGCGGCAGGACGCGGCGAACGCATGCGCCCGCTGACCGACGCCTGCCCCAAACCGCTGCTGTCCGTCGGCGGCCAGACGTTGATCGCCTGGCACCTGCAGCGCCTGGCCCGCGCCGGCATCACCGATATCCTGATCAACCATGCCTGGCTGGGCGCGCAGATCGAAACCGCGCTGGGGGACGGCAGCTACTGGGGGGTGCGCCTGTGCTATTCGGCTGAATCCCCCGCCCTGGAAACCGCTGGCGGCATCGCCCGAGCGCTGCCGTTTTTTCAGGACCAGCCCTTTCTGGTCATCAACGGCGATATCTGGTGTGACTGGGATCCTGCTCAGGCCGGCCGCTGGGCTGAGCAACTGCCTGCCGGCACGCTGGCCCACATTCTGCTGGTCGACAATCCGGCCCATCACCCCGACGGCGACTTTCACCTGCAGACCGATGGCCGGGTCACTCTACCGGAGACCGGCCCCAGCGCCCTGACGTTTGCCGGCGTCGGCCTGTACCGTCCGGTGCTGTTCACCGCCCTGCCCCCCGGCCGCCCCGCCCCCCTGGCGCCGCTGCTGCGCCAGGCCATGGCCCAAAACGCCGTGCAGGGTTCGCACCATACGGGCCGCTGGACCGACGTCGGCACTCCCGAGCGCCTGCAGGTCCTGGACCAAGCCCTGAGACAGGGCCCGGCAGGCTGTTAAAATGGCAGGCGGATCAGGTTGACCATGTGCCAACCTTTCGATTCAGGCGCCTTCTATCCAGTTCTGGCAATTCGCAACCGTCTGTAGACCGCTTGGTGAAGACGGCGACAAACCGTTTATGCTAACGAACTTTGGTGCCCTGCTCCGCGCCTTGCCGCTTCAGGAATTTCCTTATGTCTCTCGGTTCCAACCGCCCCACGTTCAAACCTACCCCTTATGGCTATACCCGCCGCAGCCGCGGCATTCCCCGCTGGCTGCTGCTGCTGATCACCGGCATCGTGCTGGGGGCTGGCGGCGTCCTGTTTCTGCAACGCAGTTATGGCCCGCAGCGCCTGACGGTCGAGCAGTCCGAACAGCTGCGTATGGATCTGAACACGGCCAACCTGGAAAACCAGCGCATGAATACCGAATCCAAGGCGCTGCGCCAGGATCTGGATCAAGCGCAAGCTGCGCAAAAAGAACAGAACGCCCAGGTGGAACAGCTGCGCAAGCATGCCGCCGACATGCAGGCCGGCGTCGCTGGCCTGATTGCCGCCATTCCGCCCGACCCGCGCGGCACCTCGCCCGGCATCCGCAGCGCCGACATGACGCTGCAGGATGACGGCCTGCATTATCAGGTGCTGCTGATCCAGGACCCTGTCGACGGCGACACCCAGGTTGCCAATCTGCGCGGCGAGGTCAAGCTGATCGGCATCGGCACCTATCCCAACGGCAATACCGCCTATGTGGGCTTGGGCTCGCAACCCCTGGACATGGGGCGCTACACCGTCATCAACGGCCAGACAGAATTGCCCAAAGCCTACCGGCTGCATCAGGTGACGATCCAGATCATGGGCGAGGGATCGGACAAGGTCGTCGCCACGCGCACCTTCCGGGTCACGGCGGCAAAATAAACGCGGGTATCGCAGCCCGGAACGGAATGGACAGGCGGGCGAACCCGCCTCGATCCATCAGGACACGTGCTGCAGAAAATCCTTCAGCCGCTGGCTGGGCGGATTATTGAGCAAGACTTCAGGCATGCCGTCCTCGGCGATCTTGCCCTGATCCATGAAGATCAGACGGCTGCCGACCTTGCGGGCGAATTCCATTTCATGCGTGACCACGATCATGGTCATGCCTTCCTCGGCAACGTCCTGCATGACCCGCAGGACTTCATGGCGCAGTTCCGGATCCAGCGCCGAAGTCGGTTCGTCAAACAACATCAGCATGGGCTTGATGGCCAGCGCACGGGCGATGGCCACGCGCTGCTGCTGACCGCCTGACAACTGACCGGGATAATGGCCGGCGCGATCGGCCAGCCCTACCTTTTCCAGCAATTCCTGCGCCTGCTGCCGTGCCTGCGCTTTGGGAGCGCCCCGGGTATGCAAAGGGCCGAACATCACGTTTTCCAGCGCCGTCAGCTGCGGAAACAGATTGAACTGCTGGAACACCATGCCGGCTTCGCGGCGCAATTCACGCACCTGCGATACCGTCCCCAGCACACTGAGCCCATTGACCACGATATCGCCGCCCTGGATTGTTTCCAGCACATTGATGCAGCGCAGAAAGGTGGACTTGCCGGAGCCGGACGGCCCGACCACCACCACGACTTCGCCGGATTCTATGGACAGGTCGATGCCGTCGAGCACCACATTGTCACCAAAGCGTTTGGTGACGTTCTTGAATTCCACGATGCTCATACGATGCGGGTCCTGTGTTCAATGAACTTGAGCGCCAGGGCAATGAAGCCGGTCATGATCAGATAGATCACTGCGACCGCCCCCCAGATTTCCACCGCACGGAAATTACCGGCGATGATTTCCTGCCCCCGGCGCGTCAGCTCGGCGACGCCGATCACAATGAACAGGGAAGAGTCCTTGAGACTGATGATGCACTGATTGCCCATGGTGGGAATCATGCGCCGCAGGGCCACCGGGCCGATGATACGCGTCAGGATCTTGTAGAAGGGCAAGCCCATGGCCTGGCCGGCTTCTTGCAGGCCTTTCGGCACTGACAACAGACCGCCGCGCACGATTTCAGCGATATAGGCCCCCGAATTGATCATCAGGGTGACCGTCGCTGCCGTAAAGCCGTCGATGCGCAGATTGACCAGCAGCGGCAGGGCGAAATAGATGAACATCACCTGCACCACGATCGGCGTGCCGCGCATCAGCAGGATATAGATCTGGGACACCACGGACAGCGCCAACGGCACCCAGGCCAGGAAGCGCCAGACCAGCAGCGCCAGCACCAGCAGTTGCACAGCCCACCATACGGCGTCGGGCACCCCCGCCAGCGGGCCGTCGCCCAGCCAGGACGCCAGCCGCAACAGGCCATAGAGCACGACCAGCGCCACCGCGCTCCAGGTCAGTGACCGGCGCGTGATCGGCACCGGCACATAGGTGACGACCACGCCGGACAAGCCGCCGATGATCGCCCCCCCCACCAGACCCATCACCGTGATTTGCACGGTCATCCAGGCGCCGGCCATCAGATCGGGCCAGGCAGCCCAGATTGCAGACCATTCAAATGTCACGATGCGTCCCGATCAGTCCGGCTTTTTGCCGAACCAGGTTTCGTACAGCTTGTCGTAGGAGCCGTTGGCCTTCAGGTCGGCCAGCGCCTTGTTGACGACCGGGACCAGCTTGCTGTCCTTCGGGAAAGCGATGCCGTAGAAGTCGCCGCTTTTCAGAGAACCCACGACCTTGACCTTGTCTTGACCGGCTGTTTTCGCGTAGTACTGGACGTTGGGCGTATCGTGCACCACGGCATCCACGCGCCCTGTCGCCAATTCCAGGAAAGCGTTGTCGATGTTCGGGAAGAGCTTGAGTTTGGCCGACGGCACGTTGGCCTTCATGTAGTCAACCGTCGCGGTGCCGATTTTGACGGCCACGGTCTTGTTTTCCAGGTCTTTGGCAGTCTTGATCGGACTGTCCTTGGCGACCAGAATGGCCAGACCGGATTCATAGTAGGGGTCGGAAAAATCGATGACCTTGGCGCGATCCGGACGGATGGTGATGCCCGCCAGCGCCACATCGATGTTGCGCGTCTGCAGACCCGGGATGATGCCGTTGAAATCCATGGGCTGCAGGCGGTATTTCAGATTGGCCTGCTTGGCGATGGCTTCCCACAGTTGAACGTCGAACCCGGTGTATTTGCCGTCCTGCTTGAATTCGAAAGGCACAAAGGCGGTATCGGTAGCGACGACGAGTTCCTTGTCAGCCGCCTGAGCGGTCGGCAGAGCGAGGGTAAAGGCCAGCCCCAGCAGGGCGGCTTTCAGGGATTTGGGCAACATCATCTAGGTCTCCTTGTGGGATGATTCCAGGGCAGCCCGCAGGCTGCGCCAGGCGTTCATGTTAACTGAAAGGCCCGGAATTTCCGCCTCCGAAACGGCAAAAACCCCGGGCCTTTCAGCGATTTTCGGGAAATCCCCTAGCCTTTCCAGGGGATTTCCCACACCCTTGCGGCGATCAGAATGCCGGCACGATGGCGCCCTTGTATTGGGTCAGAATGTAATCGCGCACCTTGGCGGACTGCAGCGCCTCGACCAGCTTGCGCACGGCGGGGTCATCTTTGCGATCCGCGCGGGTCACGACCAGATTGGCATAGGGGGAATCCTTGTCCTCGATGAACAAAGCGTCCTTGATCGGGTTCAGACCGGCTTCCAGCGCATAGTTGGTGTTGATCAGGGCCAGATCCACATCGGGCAGCACGCGCGGCAACGTGGCGGCCTCCAGTTCGCGGAATTTCAGGTGCTTGGGATTGTCCGACACGTCACGCGCTGTCGCCAGAATGTTGCTGGGGTCTTTCAACTGGATCAGGCCCTGTTTTTGCAACAGCAGCAGGGCGCGGGCGCCGTTGGACGGATCATTGGGAATGGCGACCTGGGCGCCATCCTTCAGGTCCTTGATGTCCTTGATTTTTTGCGAATAGCCGCCGAAAGGTTCGACGTGCACGGCGCCGACCGACACCAGTTTCGTGTCGTGTTCCTTGTTGAAGGAAGTGAGATACGGCTGATGCTGAAAGAAGTTGACGTCGATCTGCTTGTCGGCGACTTGCAGATTGGGCTGCACGTAGTCGGTAAAGACCTTGATATCCAGATCCACGCCTTCCTTGGCCAAGTCGGGTTTGACGAGTTCCAGCAGTTCGGCATGGGGAACGGGCGTAGCCGCCACGGACAGCTTGGCTGCATGGGCCGGAACAGCAAACGCCAGCGGCAGAACCAGCGCCAGCGCCGGTGCAAATTTCTTCAACATGAAAGATCTCCTGAAAAATCGCCTGATGAATATGACTACTTTCGATTCAACCGGGCCACCCAACGGTCGCCCAGCACCTGAAACACTTGCACCATGATGACCAGCACCACCACCGTCACCGCCATCACGTCGCCTTGATAGCGCTGATAGCCGTAACGCACGGCCAGATCGCCCAGACCGCCGCCGCCGATCACGCCCGACATGGCGGAATAGCCCACCAGGGTGATGGCCGTCACCACGACCGCCGCCAGGATGCCAGTGGTGGCTTCCGGCAGCAAAGCCCACAGCACGGTCTGGCGCGACGTCGCTCCCATGGACCGGCATGCCTCGCTGACGCCAGGGTCGAGTTCCCGCAATACGTTTTCAACCAGCCGCGCGAAAAACGGCGCCGCGCTGGCGACCAGCGGCGGGATCGAGCCTTGCACGCCCAGCGCCGTGCCGACCAGCAGGCGCGACATGGGAATCATCACGATCAGCAAAATCAGGAACGGCACCGACCGCAACACATTGACGATGAACGCCGTGCTTTGATAAATGCCCCGGTGGTTCATCATCTGCCCCGGGCTGGTCAGAAACAGCAGCACACCGACCGGCAAGCCGATCAATATCGTGAACAGCAGGGAAAAACCTGTCATCAGCAGGGTGTCGATCGTGGCCTCGCCGATCAGCCACCAGTCCACATTGGCCATCATGTCCGCAGCACCTCGTAGTGAACACCGGCCTGATCCAGCACGGCCCCCAGGCCGTCCAGATCGGCATCCGCCCCCTGCGCCGCCACAATCAGCTGCCCGTAGGGCGTGTCTTTGATGCGCCCTACCGACCCCTGCAGGATGCTGAGATCCAGATGCAGATCACGGCTCAGGCGGCTTAACAAAGGCGTCCCCGTGGCATCCCCCCGGAAGCTGAGCCGCAGCAAGCGTCCCGACAGGCCTTCGGCCATGGCTCGCCAGCCCTCGCCGCCATCCAGGCCGCTTTCAGACAGCAAAGAACGCGTGGCATCGTGCCGCGGATGCAAAAAGACTTCCAGCACCTGGCCGGATTCAACGATCTGTCCGGCCTCGATCACGGCGACCCGGTCGCAAACCGCCCGGATCACATCCATGCTGTGCGTGATCAGCACGATGGTCAGTCCCAGACGCTGATTGATGTCGCCCAGCAGCCGCAAAATGGATTGCGTGGTTTCCGGGTCCAGGGCGGATGTCGCTTCGTCGCACAGCAGCAGACGCGGCTTGCTGGCCAAGGCGCGCGCGATCCCCACCCGCTGCTGCTGCCCGCCCGACAGCTGGCCGGGATATTTATGCGCATGATCGGACAGGCCGACCAGATTCAGGACCTCGCGGGCGCGCACCGCACAGTCCGCCCGCGACATGCCTGACAGGCGCAGCGGAAAACAGACGTTATCCATCACGGTGCGGGACCGCAGCAGATTGAAATGCTGAAACACCATGCCTACGCTGCGCCGGTATTCGCGCAGCTGCGCTTCGGAATATGCAGTGATGTCGTGACCATCGACGCGCACAACGCCTTCGGTGGGCCGCTCCAGCAGGTTCAGCATGCGGATGAGCGTGCTTTTGCCCGCGCCCGAACGGCCGATGATCCCGAAGACTTCGCCTTCGCGGATATTCAGATTGACATCGGCCAGCGCATGTACCGAGCGGCCGGCCGATTCAAAGGTCTTACGAATGTTCTCGAGATCGATCAAGATACGGAAATGCTTAAAAAAATGACGCCCTGGATCAGCAGGACGGGGCGCTGTGAGCAAGCCCTGAAGCGGGAATTTACCATGCCGATCCACAGAGTTAACTGCGTAGCATATAACAAAAAACTATAAACAGCCCATCAGCGCTGCCTCTTGGCGGACTTATCGCGATACATCTCGGCATCCGCAAACCTGATCAAGGCTTCTGCATCCTGTGCATCACTCGGCCAGCACGCGGCTCCGATCGCAGAACCCAGCTGGATCACGCGGCCCGAAGCGACGCCCTCCAGCGTCTGCAAGGGCATCTCGACACATGCCTGCAGCTTGCACCTCAAATCATTGACCGCATCCGCAGAGGATATCCCCTTGGCCACGACGACGAACTCATCGCCCCCCAGCCGGGCCACCATATCCTGAGACCGCAGGCCTGCCTTGATCCGAGCGGCGACCTCGATCAGGGCCCGATCGCCATTATCGTGGCCGAACTCGTCGTTAAGCGGCTTGAAGTCGTTCAAATCAATGAAAAAGACCGCGAAGGGCGCCTTGCGGCGATCCGTGATCAGCCGGGCCAACAGACTGTCGAGCGCCATGCGGTTCGCCACACCTGTCAGACAGTCAGTGAACAGATCGACCTGCATTGCACTAAAGTTACGAGCCAGATCACCCAGCTCATCCCGACGCCGGGTGGCAATGGCGACAGAGGCGTCCCCCGACCGGATGCGATCGACGGCCCGAGACAGAGAAATGACCTCGTGGGCGATGCGACCAAAGATGCGGGTGCCGATCAGGATGGTCAGCAGGACGGCCAGCAGGCCAATGCCCAGGGCCACGCCGAACTGCTGGCGGATCCCCGTAAAAATGGCGTCACGCGGAATCGCCACGATCGCCAGCCAATCCATGCCAGCATCATCCACCACCCGCCGAGCGGCCACGGTAATGATGTCACCCCGGCTATCTCGCACCTGCGTCCGGTATTCACGGTTGTCATCCAATTTGGAATTCGCCTGGGCTTGCCCAACCATCCGGGAGATGCCTTCGTAGGCCGCCTGGATGACGGGATCATCGCTATTGGCAGCGCTGACGCGCATCGGTTTGCCCTCGACGCTGAGGCCCAGATTATTGAACCCCGTCGCAGCGATCAGCTTGCCATCACGCTCGATCACGAACGCCCGCCCCTGATCGCCGATCTCCAGACTTGAAATAAAACGGTTGATTTCCCGCAGGGACACATCGGTGGCGACTACCCCCCGGAAACGGCCATCCTTTCCCAGGACTCTCTGCGCACGAGTCACCACCAGATCCCGCGATGAAAAATCGATATAGACAGTCGTCCAGATCTGGCCGCTGGTCTGCTGCGCCAGCTGATACCAGATGCGCTCACGCGGATCGAACAGGCCAGGCTCCTCTTCAACCAGGCGCGGTTTGCCGCTGATCCCCTGGTAGCGATAGTACAGGCGATGCAATTCGGGCCGTAGTTTCAGTCGCAGCTCAACCGTCTTTTCGCTCAGGCGCTTGAGCGCAATGCTCTGTCCCGCCTGGTTTCCGTAATAGACATAGTTGTTCGGGTTGGTGAACATGGAGGTCGCCACCCAGAACCGCGTGCGCAAATTATCCAGGTCCGAGGAAAGATCGGCCTGAACAGGCACGCCTTCCGGAAAAGCAGCCTCAAGAACCGAAGCAGATCCATGGACATGAAAGTGGACCGCCTGCACGATACGCGATGCCACCGCCCGCATGTACTGATCCGAGAACAGACCGATATTGCGACTGGCAGCCCAATAAGAAACACCCCCTAAGGCAGCGGCGGCCAAGGCGATCAGCAATACATACGGCAGGATCAACGATACCCGCAAAGACCGTAGGTTCATTAGCCGGAAAAACTACTACAAATGAAATAACAGAAAGGAAGTTTACTGTATATTACATTTCACCCAGGCAACGGTCTGATGGTTTCGGTGGAGAGGTGACCGCCTCATCCGATCTCAATTGAAGTTTCAACCATTGCTGCCGTAAACCGATGCTGACGCCAGCTACCGATCTACTGCGTGACCTCATGATGATGGATTCCTTTTTCCTGACAGCCGCCGACGGGACGAACTTCGTCCAGGGCAGCTACCAGGCCGGCCTGGTCTTTCTGTCCGTCCTGGTGCCGGTCTGCCTGTCTTTGATGGCCTTGCATACCGCGCACATCGCCCTGAACACACAGAACCGCGCATACCGCCACATCGCCATCGGCATGGGCGGCATCGCCCTGGGCGGCGGCATCTGGGCCATGCATTTCATCGGCATGCTGGCCTTCACGCTGCCGGCCCCGGTGCGCTACGACCTGAATCTGACCCTGCTGTCGCTGCTGCCCGGTTGGGCCGCATCCTGGCTGGCCCTGTACATGTTGTCGCGATCGCATCTGTCGCCTGGCTTGCTGACCATCAGCGGCGCCCTGATGGGGGCCGGCATCGGCCTGATGCATTACACCGGCATGATGGCCATGGTGACCCCGCTGGCCATGCGCTACGACCCGGCGCTGTTCGCACTGTCCATTCTGGTGGCCGTGATCCTGGCTATGCTGGCCCTGTGGATCCGCTTCGGGCTGCAGCAGACCCGGCTGGACGCCCGCCTGCGCTTTGTCCTGAGCGGCGGCATCATGGGAGTCGCCATCGCCGGCATGCACTACACCGGCATGGCGGCCGTGCGCTTCCTGGGCGAACCCGGCCTGGCCGACCATACCATCCGCGTGGATGCAGCCTACGGCGCGCTGGCCCTGTCGTCCCTGACCATCACCATCGGCGTGCTGGTGGCCGCCCTGAACGGCCTGATCCACACCCGCGAACTGTACCGCCAGGTCGATCTCAGCAAATCCCGCCTGCGTGCCATCGTCGACACGGCGGTGGACGCCATCATCACCATCGACGGCTACGGCACCGTGCAGGAATTCAGCCCGTCGGCCGAACGCCTGTTCGGCTACACGGCCGGCGAGGTCATCGGCCGCAACGTCAAGATGCTGATGCCCGAGCCCTACCATTCCGAACACGACGGGTATCTGCGCCGCTACCGCGACACCGGAGAAGCCCACATCATCGGCTCCGGGCGCGAAGTCACGGGCCGGCGCAAGGACGGCAGCCAAATGCCGGTGCGCCTGGCCGTCGGTCGGGTAGCCATGGTCGGCGGCGATCCGCTGTACGTGGGGATACTGACCGACATCAGCGACCGGCAGGCGCTGGAAGCATCCCTGCGCGAAACCGCCCAGCGAGCGGAACAGGCCGCCGCCGCCAAGAGCCGGTTTCTGGCCAACATGAGCCACGAAATCCGCACACCGATGAATTCCATCATCGGCTTTGCCGAACTGCTGCAGCAGACCGACCTGAGCGCCACCCAGCGCAGCCATCTGAACACGATCGGCCAGTCATCGCGCACCTTGCTGCGGCTGATCAACGACATCCTGGACACAACCAAACTGGAACACGGCCAGATGGCGCTGGAAAACCGGGATTTTTCCCTGAAGGCGCTGGCGCAGCAGATCGAATCCTCGTTGCGCCTGAGCGCCCAGGCCCGCAGCCTGAGCCTGACGATCCATTACCCGGCGGACATGCCGGAATACTTCCAGGGCGATACGCTGCGACTGCTGCAGATCCTGACCAATCTGGTGGGCAATGCCATCAAGTTCACCGAAACCGGCGGCGTCGACATTCATTTTTCCTACGAGCCCGGCACGGTGCACATCCACGTCCGCGACACCGGCATCGGCATGACGGCTGACCAGATCCGCGCGATCTTCAACCCGTTTACCCAGGCTGACGCCTCCATCAGCAGACGCTTTGGCGGCACCGGGCTGGGGACGACCATTGCACGGCAACTGGTGCAATCCATGGGCGGGCGCATCGAGGTCGACAGCACGCCTGGCCAGGGCAGCACATTCTCTATCTGCCTGCCGCTACCGCTGGGCAAAGCGCCCGCCGCCGTGCCGGCCGCCGAACTGCTGGCTTTGCCGCCTCTCCGGTGCCTGATCGCCGATGACGTGGACCTCAATCTGGAGCTATTGACCCTCACGCTGCAAGCGCAGGGCCACCAGGTCACCTCCGCACGCGACGGTAAGGAAGCGGTCGATAAATTCCTGGCGGGGACCTTCGACGTGGTGCTGATGGACGTCCATATGCCCGGCACCGATGGCCTGCAGGCCACCCGCCTGATCCGCCAACATGAGCGCAGCCGCGCACTCACCCCCACCCCGATCATCGCCCTGACCGCCAGTGTCATGGCCCACGACCGGCAGCAGGCCGAACAGGCCGGCATGGATGGCTTTGCCGTCAAGCCGCTGGATGCTGCGCGCCTGTTCAAAGAAATCGCCCGTGTGCTGTCACACCGACACCCGGCTGCCTCCGCCGAATCCCCGGCGACGCCCCCGATGACCGGCGCGCCCATCGACTGGGATCGCGGTATCGCGCTATGGGGAGACCGCACCCGGCTGGCCGAACGCATCCTGGCTTTTCTGGACGACTTCCTGGACCATCACCCCCTGGCCGCCCTAGAGACGCACAATGCCGATCCGGAAACCCTGTGCTTCAGTCTGCATGGACTGCGCGGCGCGGCAGGCAATCTGGGATTGCAGGCCCTGTCGCGTTACGCCGGCGACCTGGAAGACCAGATCCGCGCCGGCGCCACGAACGACGTCCCGTCCCGGCTATCCGCCTTGCCAGCCCTGGTGCTGGCGGCGCGCCAGGAAGCCCGATCCGCCCTGGCAGCCCGGCCCGCCACGACCAACGACATCCCCGCACAGCCCGTCTGCCAAGATCTCCTGGGCGCCGTCACCGCACTACAGGCTGTCCTGACCCGGCACGAACTGGACGATGCA
The DNA here is from genome assembly GCF_034675905.1 of Castellaniella sp. Taxonomy (GTDB): domain Bacteria; phylum Pseudomonadota; class Gammaproteobacteria; order Burkholderiales; family Burkholderiaceae_B; genus Castellaniella. Next base: position 650,058 of record NZ_JAUCCV010000002.1, read on the forward strand.
GCGCTCGAGACGGTCTGCGCAGGCCTGACGGCAGATGGTCAGCAGGCGCAGGCCACTGCCCTGCGCCACGCCGCCGACGCGTTCGACTTCGCTCGCGCCAGCGCCCTGTTGCAAGCCTGGCTGGATGAAAAGATACCGTCATGAATGCCCATACCGATACCCGGCGCACCCTGCTGCTGGTCGATGATGAACCCACCAACCTGCAGGTCCTGCGCCACACCTTGCAGGCCGACTATCGCTTGCTGTTCGCCAAAGACGGCCCTGCGGCACTGGCCCTGCTGCAAACAGACCGGCCCGACCTGATCCTGCTGGACATCATGATGCCCGGCATGTCGGGTTATGACGTCTGCGCGATACTAAAAAACGACGCCGGCACCCAGTCGATTCCGATCATCTTCGTCACTGCGCTCAACGACGCCGCCGACGAACACAAGGGCCTCGAACTGGGCGCTGTGGACTACATCACCAAGCCCTTCAGCCCACCCATCGTCCAGGCTCGCGTACGTACGCACCTGTCCCTGGTCCAGGCCACCGAAGTCCGGGAAACCCGTCTGCAGATCATCCGCTGCCTAGGAGCCGCTGCCGAATACCGGGACAATGAAACCGGCCTGCATATCGTGCGCATGAGCCACTACGCCTGGCGCCTGGCCCGCGAGATCGGCTACAGCGACGAGGCCGCTGACGAACTGCTGCATGCTGCGCCCATGCACGACGTGGGCAAGATCGGCATCCCGGACAGCGTGCTGCTTAAACCCGGCAAGCTGGACCCCGCCGAATGGGCCATCATGCGCCAGCATCCCGCCATCGGCGCCCGCATCATCGGCGACCATCCTTCCGGCCTGCTGCGGCTGGCCGCGACCATCGCCCTGCGACACCACGAAAAATGGGATGGCAGCGGCTATCCCGACGGCTTGGCGGGCGAGGCCATCCCCTTGGCGGCGCGCATCGTGGCCCTGGCGGACGTCTTTGACGCCCTGACCAGCGTGCGCCCCTATAAATCCGCCTGGTCCGTGGACGATGCCATGCACTACATCCGCGAGCAAAGCGGCCGCCATTTCGATCCCGCGCTGATCGAGGCCTTTGAACGCTGTCTGCCGGATATTCTGGTCTTCAAGGCTCGCTGGGCGGATGACGCCGCCACCCCCTAGCCACACGGCAACCCACGCACCGCAGCCGAACAGACTATCGGCATGCGCATAAACACGGATTCACAGGCTGGGGTTTGCGTCGCAGAATGCGGAAACAGGGGGCAGCCAGACATCCTGGCGGCAAAGACAACAATGCCCAGGCGAGACCTGGGCATTGCAGGGGAAGCATGGTGGGTCGTGCGCGGTTCGAACGCGCGACCAACGGATTAAAAGTCCGGTGCTCTACCGACTGAGCTAACGACCCAACATAAGCATTAAATTTTGACATCTTATGAAAATCTCGTCAAGCGGCTCGACAGAAAACATCATTGTCATGTCAGATTCTGAGGGTTCAGCAACTCTGCGGCTGCATATTGTCTCCGACCTGCACCTCAGCATGCAGGGTCTGGTCTTGCCCGACATCCAGGCCGACGCCACGATCCTGGCCGGGGATATCGCCCGCCCTCAGGCAGCGATGCAATGGGCCGGGCAAATCCCCCGCCCGGTGCTGTACGTGCCGGGCAATCACGAATTCTACGGGGGAGACATCCCCGGCGTGCGGGCGCAACTGGCACAGGCAGCCATGCAATACGGGGTCGAATTGCTGGACCAACGCGCCCTTGTCATCAAGGGGGTGCGCTTCCTCGGGGTGACGCTCTGGACGGATTTCGAACTGTTCGGCACCGATCAGCGCGACCAGGCCATGGAGCAGACCAGTCAATTCATGCGGGATTTCCAGGTCATCAAAAATGGCGACGGATCGCGCTTCACGCCCCAGGACGCGGCGGCGCTGTTTCGCCAGCAATACGACTGGCTGGATGCCGCTCTGGACGAGCCGTTCGACGGGCCTACGGTGGTGATCACCCACCACGCACCCAGCCTGCGCAGTGTCCATCCCCGCTTTGAAGATTCTTTAGTCAGCGCAGGTTTCGTCTCTGATTGCACCGGGCTGATGGGCCGATCCTGTCTATGGATTCACGGCCACACGCACGATAGCTTCGACTACGCCGTGCGCGGCACCCGGGTGCTGTGCAACCCTCGTGGGTACTGCCGCGACGGTGTCAACGAGAACCCGGCCTTCAAGCCGGCATTCTGCGTCGACGTACCGATCACGACATCATCGAGCTCGTGAAATACGCACTTCCGCACCGCGCCGCTTGACCTCCAGGCCTGCGGACGGCAGGATTTTCAAGCCTTCCAGCCCTTTGATATAGCTGGACCCCTGCATCTGCATGACGCGAATCTTGTTACGCATGACGACCGGATTGTGTTCGGGCATGCCGAACATCCAGACCTCTTCCAGGATGCGGGCGGAATTGATTTCCCCCGTATGCTGGGCAACGGGCCCCAGACACAGCATGTGCCCCTCGCGGCCAAACACCGGCAGCGCATCCAGGCCGGCTCGCACCGTCCAGCACGTGCCGCCCTCGTAGCGCCAGCCGGTGCTCAGATCCCACCAAGCGTCGCCCTTGGGCAGGTAGACTTCGGTTTCCCCGCCGGGCTGCATGACGGGCGCCACCAGCAGCGCCGGCCCCAGCAGATACTGGGTATCCCAGACATGGGCGTCCGGATCGGCGGGATAAGCCTGAGCCATGGAACGCTGCACGGGCAAGCCGGTGCGCACAGCATCATCAATAATGCCGGCCACATAGGGCAACAAACGATAGCGCCACTGCAGCCAATGCTTGATCACGGCCCGGGTATCGGTATCAAAGGCATCCGGCATCAGATCAGGGAGCCCCTGGAAGCTGAAGTTGGCGGAAAACACCCCCATGGCCAGCCAGCGCAGGTAAAGTTCTGCCGACATCGTCGAAGCCGGCCGCGCCGCGCAACCCAGACCATGGGTCTGGACCGCCACGCCGCTATTGCCGACGGACAAGGCCGCCCGCAGGGTCCGGGCATAACCATCCCAGCTATTGTCCACGTCCGGCCCCTGTTGCCAGGCGAAACGCTGTACGCCCGGGAACAGGTCGCGGCTGAGCATCACGCCTTCTTGGGGAGTGCGCGGCCCGGCCACGGCATCGAACAGCGCCTGACGCGCCAGGTGCGGATAGGCGGTGCGCAACACGGCGCCGGTTTCGCCGCCACGGGCCTCGACATCAGGCGGAAAATCAAACTGGGCCTGACAGACGGGGGCTTCCAGGCCGTCTTCCAGCGCCTGTTGATAGCGTTCGGCCCACAAGCGGCGAGCGTCCTTATGGGTCAGGTCCAGCAGACCAAAAGGCTGGCCGCCGGAGGCCGGCGTGCCGGGATAAACCCAGGCGGCCCCATCCGCATCGCATAACAGCCAGCCGCGGTCTTCCCATTCATCGAACAGGACCGTGCCCTGCAATACGCCGGGGACCACGCTGCCGGCCAGATGCACATCCATGGATCCGGCGGCGGCGGCCAGCGCACGCCAGTCCGGAACACGATCCGACCACTCGAATACCGGCTTGTCGGACTGAAACCCGACAATGGCGGGATCCGCCAACCGCAGGGCGTCCAGCGCCAGTCCCTGCGCCCGCAGGCTGCGAATCTGCTGCAGGCTGTGCTCAACCGACTGCCCTGCCGCCTGATCCAGCCAGACGCCCATGGGCCAGAGGTTGGGCTGCCCGGCACGCCCGGTCAGCGCCGTATATTGATTCAGAATTTCGGACGGATCCCCCACGAACAGGAACAGATCCAGGCCCGCGCCGCGCACCTGCACACGGTAGTGCGCAGATGTTTGCAGGTCATGTTCGACCCGATCCAGGGTATTGGCGAATACCCCCCAGCCCAGAGGGCTCCAGACCAAGGGCAACACACGATCCACCGGCGCATCGGACACCAGACGGCAACCGCGCCGGTCCTGATCTCCCTGGGTTTCACCCAGACCGAACAGGCCCTCGGTCTCGGCCAGAGACCATTCAAGCGACCAGACGGGTTCCCCATCGCCTTGCGCAGCAGGGCGGGACGACATCCGGACGCGCGCCACGCAATGATCCTGGCGCAGCAGCTGGATGGCAGGCTCGGCCCCGCGAATGTCCAGGCAGGCATCCCCCTGGGTCAGGCGCCACGCCCCAGGCTCGGGCGACTGGCAGTCGAGTTCACCGACCGCCTCTTGGCGAGCCAACAACATATCGGCCTGACGTTGCATCCGCAACGTAGGTTTGCCGGGCTCCAGCCAGGCGCGTGGTCCGCAGCGCAGGCGGAACACGCCGGGCGCGTGGGCTTCAATGCGCAAACACCATTCGTCAGAATGGTAGGCCCATTCGACGTAGGACGACGTCGTGGTGACCGGGCCAGTCTCGAACAGTTGGTCCGCCAATTCGATGGTGGGCGACACAGCGTGATCCTCTGGGCATTCGCCCACATGAGTCTTGTAAAAGATATTATTCTGACGGATTTACGCCATAAAATAAAATCCGATCGTCATTTAGGTCTGAAAACCGCTGATTATCCCTGGTTTTCGGGTATTTTGATCGTTCCGGCATGATCGGACGGCCTCAGCGCAGCCGAATCCGATGCTGCAGTTCATGCTCGATCGGCCAGGGTTCCTGATCCAGACGCGCACCGATCAGATCCCCGGCCAGGGCCGACCAGCTCAGGCCGCGCGACCCATAGGCACAGGCCAGCCAGAGCCCCGGCAAGGCCGGGACGGCATCGACAATCGGCAGATGATCCCGCGTCGCCGCCCGCCATCCTGCCCACCCCTGCGGCGCGGCGCGCCCCAGCCACGGCACCGCGCCTGCCGGCAACCAGGCGCCAAGCCGTTCCAGAATGTCGTGATGGCCGCTCTGGTCAGCCACACTATCGGCAGCGCCAGATCGGTACGTACTGCCCGCCACCGCCCAACCATGGCGCGGCGGCAGGCAGTAGCCATTGCCCGACAGGATACACGATGGCAGTCTGCGCTCGGACGATGACGGATACAGGCTGACCTGCCCCGCGATGGCTGTCATTCCCGCAAACACCGGCCAGTCCGCCAAGGATACGAGCCCTTCCAGCAGCAATGCGGCATGGCGGGCATTGGCCAGCACCAACTGATCCGCCGTCCCCAGCACCCTGCCGTCATCGGCCAGCAATCGCCAGCCGCCTTCGGCGGCGGCCTGCACACCGCCCACCCGCACAGCATGACGCGTGATGCCATGCTGTGACAGCAAGGCGGCGGTCAGCGCGCCAGGACACACCTGCAACGCGCGAGGAAACCACAAGCCGCCATGGCGCACCGGCACACCCGCCTGCTGGCCCGCGGCATCGGCATCCAGCCAGCGCACCCAACTGCCGGGCAACTGCAAACGCGCCAATGCCTGCTGCTGCAAGCCAGCTTGCTCATCCGCCTGCGCGCAGACCAGGGCGCCACAGGCATCAGGTTGGGCATCCCCACCCAATGCCTGCCAGCGCGCCCAGGCGCGCTCCAGACCGGCACGACTCAGACGGGACCGTGTGTCGTCATCAGGACTCAAGGCGGGCACCAGAGCCGCCGCACCGAGCCGCCGCACGGAGGGGTCGACATCCAGCGCACAGAACGGGTCCCAGACCTGGATATCGTGCCCACGCAAGGCCAGCGCATGCGCCACACCGGCCCCGGCCAGCCCCGCCCCCACGACCGCCACGGTCTGCCGACGCCAGCGCTGCAGCGGCGCTCCCAGATTAGGGCGCAGCACCGCTACCGTGATTTCGCGCTTACCTGCCAGACCGGGCGCTTTCCGGACCAGAAAGCCGGCATCCCGCAAATCCCGCCGCATCTGCCCGGCCACGCACCAGGTCGCCGCCGTCGCTCCCATCCGGGCCAGTCGCCGCAATTGACTGAATACGGTGGGCGACCACATATCGGGATTGAGCCGGGGCGCAAAACCATCCAGAAAAAAGGCATCGGCGATAGCCTGAGCCTGCCGGGCCGTCCGCCGGATATCCCCGAACCACAAGGTCAGGCTCAGACGCCCATCCGCCAGATCCAGGCGATGCGCTCCCGGCGTCAGCGCCGGCCAGCAGGCCGCCAGTTCATCGGCCAGCGGCTGTACCGCATCCGGCAGACGCGCCCAGGCGCGGCGCAGGTCCGGCAGACGAAAGGGATGTGCCTCGAAGGCCAGATAATGCAAACGCGCGCTGCGCTGCGGGTCGTCATGCCAGGCCTGCCAGGCGGCCAGGAAATTCTGCCCCAGGCCGAAACCGGTCTCGCAGATGGTGAAAGCATCGCGTCCCTGCCAGCGCTGCGGCAAGCCATTGCCCTGTAAAAATACGTGCCGGGCCTGCCCCAACGGCCCTGCTGCGCCGTAATACACGTCGCCATAGCGTTCGCTGAGCGGGACGCCGTCCGCATCCTCGCTCCATTGCGCGGGAATCAGCTTTTCATAAGGGCCTGACATGCGGGGACACTCTCTCGATGCTCACGTACAATGAAATACACGCCATGCAGGCCGGCTGGCGGCCGCGTGTGCGCAGCACAGGAACGATACTGACATGTTGACACCGCATCTCCTGTCGGCCGACTATCTGGACGCAGCCGTCACGGCCGCCCATACCGCGGCGGCCATTCTACAAAACCACGCCCTGCACCGCGCCGATCTGATCATCGACACCAAACAGCGCAACGACCTGGTTTCGCAGGCCGACCGCGAGGCCGAACAGGCCATCATCGCCATCCTGCAGGAACGCGCCCCGGACATCGGCATCATCGCCGAAGAATCCGGCGGTCAACCTGGCAGCCAGGCGACCTGGTGCATCGATCCGCTGGACGGCACGACCAATTTTCTCAGCGGCATCCCGCATTATGCCGTCTCGATCGCCCTGATCGGCCATGCCGGCTGCCGCCCTGATGGTCGCACCCCCCTGCCGCAGGATACTCCGCTGATCGGCGTGGTCTACGACCCGAACCGCCAGGAACTGTTCACCGCCCTGCACGGCATCGGGGCCTGGCTCAATGGCCGGCGCATCCGGTGCTCCCAGACCGAATCGCTGGACCAGTCCGTCCTGGCCACCGGCTTTCCTTTCCGCGACTTTTCATTCGAACCGCAATACATGCCCGGTTTTCTGGACGCCATGCACCAGACACGCGGCGTGCGGCGCCTGGGGGCGGCATCCCTGGATCTGGCCTGGACCGCCTGCGGGCGCTACGATGGCTACTGGGAAATGGGCCTGGCCCCCTGGGACGTGGCCGCAGGCACGGTACTGGTCCGCGCCGCCGGCGGCGTCTGCGAAGACCTGCGCCGCCAGGATCCCTGGCCTCAAGGCGGCTACGTCGTCGCCGCCAATCCTCACATCGCCCTGGCCCTGGACGCACTCATCACCCGACACCTATGAAACAAGCGATCCTTGACACACTGGGCAGCTGGCTGCCTGACATGACCGACATCCGGCGGTCCATCCATGCCTGGCCCGAACTGGCCTTTCAGGAGATCCGCACTGCCGATACCGTCGCCCAGCTGCTGGAATCCTGGGGGATCGAAACCCACCGCGGCCTGGGGCAAACCGGCGTCGTCGGCCGCATCGCCGGCACGCAAACCGGGCGCTCCATCGGCCTGCGGGCCGACATGGACGCCTTGCCCATGCCCGAGGCCAATACCTTTGCCCATGCCAGCCGCAACCCCGGCGTCATGCATGCCTGCGGCCATGACGGGCACACGGCCATGCTGCTGGCGGCAGCCCGCTATCTGGCGCAGCACCGGGACTTCCCCGGCGCCGTACAGGTGATCTTCCAGCCTGCCGAAGAAGGCGGCGGCGGCGCCCGCCACATGATCGAAGACGGCCTGTTTGACCGGTTCCCCATGGACGCGGTCTTTGGCATGCACAACTGGCCGGGGCTGCCGGTGGGCACGTTCGGCCTGACTCCGGGCCCGATCATGGCGTCCAGCAACCGCTTTGAAATCATCCTGCAGGGGCGCGGCGCCCACGGCGCGATGCCGCACCTGGGCGTAGACCCGGTCGTCGCCGCCGCCCAGCTGACCATGGCCTTCCAGACCATCCTGACGCGCGACCAAGACCCCCTGGACGCCGGCGTCATCAGCGTCACCCAGATCCATGCCGGCTCGGCCGACAATGTCATCCCCGATCAGGCCGTGCTGCGCGGCACGGTGCGCACGCTGTCCACCTCAGTACTGGACCTGATCGAATCGCGGATGCGCGATATCACGCAACACCTGGCAGCGGCCCTGCGCTGCACGGCCGACTTCCAGTTCAGCCGCGAATACCCCGCGACGATCAACCATCCGGCGGAAACGGCGCTCAGCATTCAGGTGCTGAACGATCTGGTGGGCGCCGACCACGTGCGCACGGCCGTACGCCCCTCCATGGGCGCCGAGGATTTCGCCTTCATGCTGCAGGCCCGCCCAGGCTGCTACATCTGGATCGGCAACGGCGACGGCGATCACCGCAGCGCCGGGCACGGACTGGGTCCCTGCAATCTGCACAATGGCAGCTACGACTTCAACGACAAACTCATCCCGCTGGGCGCCGCCTACTGGGTGCTGCTGACGCACCGCTATCTGACTGCCGCATAAGCGCACGGCCCGGCGCATGCGCATGCCGTAAAATACGCGCGGTATCAGGTCGCACACCCGCGCCGCCCCCACCCGCCGAGGACGCCATGTCTACCACCCTGCCCCCGAATCATCCCCCCGCCGTGCTGCGCGTCATGCCCATGCCGGCCGATGCCAACATCCACGGCGACGTATTCGGCGGCTGGATCATGGCCCAGGTCGACATCGCCGGATCCATTCCCGCCACCCGCCGGGCGGCAGGGCGCGTCGCCACCGTCGCCGTCAACGCGTTCACCTTCAAACAACCCGTCTTCGTCGGCGATCTGCTCAGTTTTTACGCCACCATCACCCATACGGGCCGTACCTCGGTCACAGTATCGGTCGAGGTCTACGCCGAACGCCAGCGCCTGGAGGCCGAGGTCGTCAAAGTCACCGAGGCGACCCTGACCTACGTGGCCACCGACGAAAGCCGCCACAGCCGGCCCCTGCCTCCAATCTGAGGGCCCGGACTCCATGGCTGAGCAGCCGGCTCTCGATCCCACCGCCCCCGTCGTCATCCCGCGCCGCCTGGACCCGGAAGACGCCCAACTGGCCCTGCAGGAACTGCAATCCATCCTGAAACGCCAGGAGGTCGTGGACACGCTCGCCCAGCGCCAGCACGACACCGAGGACGAAGACGGCTCCAACCTGCTGGAAGGCATGCTGCAACGCCAGCACGAAGACGAAATCCGGCTGATCATCAACGCGCTGCACCCGGCCGACATCGCCTTCATTCTGGAGTCCCTGCCGGTCACGCAGCGCCAGGCCATCTGGCAGCTGGTCAGCCAGGAATACGACGCCGACGTACTGCTCGAGGTCGAAGACTGGGTCCGCGAATCGCTGATCCAGTCCATGGACCACGAGGACCTGATCGCGGCCACCGGCAACATGGATGCCGACGAGATCGCCGACCTGGCGCCGGACCTGCCGCCCGATGTCATCGCCGAGGTGCAGAAAGGCCTGACCGACGCCGAACGCGCCCAGCTGATCGCCGCCATGGGCTACCCCGAAGACACCGTCGGGGCCATCATGGACTTCGACATGGTGCGGGTGCGTGAAGACATCACCCTGGAAGTCGTGCTGCGCTACCTGCGCCGCCTGCACGAACTGCCCGACCACACCGACCAGATCTTCGTCGTGGACCGCACCGACCAGTTGCGCGGCACCCTGTCGCTGTCGCGCCTGCTGCTCAGCGAACCCGATACCCTGGTCAATGCGGTCATGGAACCGGACGTGCTCAGCCTGAATCCCCTGGATTCCGACGCTGACGCCGCCAGCGCCTTCGAACGCTATGACCTGGTATCCGCCCCTGTGGTGGACGAACAAGGCCGCCTGATCGGCCGCGTGACCATCGATGAAGTGGTGGACGTGCTGCAGGAAGACTCGCAGGAACAGGAACTGTCCCGCGCCGGCTTGCAGGAAGAGGACATCTTCGCCCCCGTCCTGTCGGCGCTGCGCAACCGTGCGCCCTGGCTGCTGGTCAATCTGTGCACGGCCTCGATCGCATCGCTGGTGGCTTCGCGCTTCGAGGACACAGTCAGCCACATCGTGATTCTGGCTTTCCTGATGTCCATCGTGGCCGGGATCGGCGGCAATTCAGGCAATCAGACCATGACCATGATCATCCGCGCCATGGCCACCGGCCGCGTGACCGGCGCCAATATCTGGCAACTGGTCAAACGCGAACTGCAGGTCACGTTTCTGGTCGGCGCCTGCGGCAGCCTGGTCGCTGCCTCGTTCGCCTGGATGATTTCAGAATCCTACGCCATCGCAGCCGTGATGATGGCGGCCATGGTCGGCAATATGCTGATCGGCGCCGCCCTGGGCGTGCTGATCCCGCTGCTGCGCGACCGTTTCGGCAAGGACCCGGCCATGGGGTCGTCGGTGCTGCTGACCTTCGCCACGGATTCCCTGGGCTTCTTTCTGTTCCTGGGATTGGCGACGGTGTTTTTGCTGTGATGATCCCGCTGCGTTGACATATCCCAGCCGTGCGCCACCTGGAATGCCGCGCCGCTCACTCGGAACCGCCCCAGGACGTCACCGAGTGTTCACACAAGCCCAACCGATGCCGCATACAAAAAGGCCGGGATCCCATCCCGGCCTTTTTACACATCACGCCAATTTGCCGTGGCAGTGCTTGTATTTCTTTCCGCTGCCGCAAGGACAAGGATCGTTGCGCCCCACCCGAGGCACCGCCCCGGCAGGAACGCCGCCCGACGACGCGCCGGCCTGATCCAGGCCCGGGTCATCCCCGCGCAGCGCCGCATCATAGTCCGCATGGTGATAGCGCACGTTTTCCAGTGCCGGAGACGCGGGCTCTTCGATTTCCACCTGCTCCGCCGACTGGATGCGCACCGTCATCAGCACCCGGACTGTTTCATTGCGGACCCGGTCCAGCATGTCGGAAAACAGGGTGAACGCCTCGCGCTTGTAGGCCTGTTTCGGATCCACTTGCGCATAGCCTCGCAGATGGATCCCCTGACGCAGATGGTCCAGAGACGCCAGGTGCGAACGCCAGTTGCTGTCCAATGCCTGCAGCAGCACCGACCGCTCGAACGGCTCCCAGCCCTCGCGACCCACCAGCGTCACCTTTTCATCGTACAGACGCTTGGACTCGGCCAGCACCCGTTCCAACAGATCATCGTCCGTCAGATTGGGTTCCTTTTCCAGCATGTCCGCCAATGGCATCAGAATCGCCCAATCCGATTCCAGCGTCGTCTGCAGGCCGGGAACATCCCACTGCTCTTCCATCGTTTCCTCTGGAATGTAGCGGCGGAACACAGCGGTGATTTCCGCTTCGAGCAGATTGGCGATCGTATCGGCCACCGAGGCCGATTCCAGGACCTCGTTGCGCTGCCCGTAGAGCACCTTGCGCTGATCGTTGGCTACGTCGTCGTATTCCAGCAATTGTTTGCGGATATCGAAGTTGCGGCCCTCGACCTTGCGCTGCGCCGACTCGATCGAACGCGACACCATGCGGGCCTCGATCGGCTCGCCTTCCGGCAGGCGCAGGCGCTCCATGATGGCACGCACCCGGTCGCCGGCGAAAATACGCATCAGCGAATCGTCCAGCGACAGATAGAAGCGCGAAGACCCGGGATCGCCCTGGCGCCCGGCGCGGCCGCGCAGCTGATTGTCGATACGGCGCGACTCGTGACGTTCCGTCCCGATGATGCGCAGCCCCCCGGCGGCCTTCACGGCGGCGTTGGCGGGCGCCCATTCGGCGCGGATCGTCGCGATGCGGGCGTCTTTTTCCTCTGGGCTGAGATCCGGGTCGGCGCGCACCAGATCCACCTGCTTGTCCACGCTGCCGCCCAACACGATGTCGGTACCGCGCCCGGCCATGTTCGTGGCGATCGTGATATGCCCCGGCTTGCCGGCTTCGGCCACGATTTCGGCCTCGCGGGCGTGCTGTTTTGCATTCAGCACGCTATGCGGCAGACCGTCTTTCGTCAGGGCATTGGACAGCAGTTCGGAATTTTCGATACTGGTCGTACCGACCAGCACCGGCTGGCCGCGTTTGTGGCAGTCGACGATGTCCGCCAGAATCGCCTGGTATTTTTCCGCATCGGTCTTGAAGACCTGATCATTCTGATCATCGCGGGCCATGGGCCGGTTGGTCGGGATGATGACGGTTTCCAGGCCGTAGATTTCCTGGAATTCGTAGGCTTCGGTATCGGCCGTCCCCGTCATGCCCGACAGCTTGTCGTACATGCGGAAATAGTTCTGGAAGGTGATCGACGCCAGCGTCTGGTTTTCGTTCTGGATGCGTACGCCTTCTTTGGATTCGACAGCCTGATGCAGGCCGTCGGACCAGCGGCGTCCGGCCATCAGACGGCCGGTGAATTCGTCCACGATGACGACTTCGCCGTTTTGCACCACGTACTGCTGATCCAGATGGAACAGATTGTGGGCGCGCAACGCCACCAGCAGGTGATGCATCAGAGAAATATGGCGCGGATCGTACAGGGATTCGCCTTCCGGCAGAATGCCCTGCTGGATCATGATCTGCTCGGCCTTGATCTGACCGTCTTCGGACAGATGGACCTGCTGAGCCTTTTCATCGACCCAGAAATCGCCTTCGGGCTCGGGCTCGTGCGGCTTAGGCTCTTCCACCATGCGGGTCAGCAGGGGCGGCACCGCATTCATGCGGACATAGAGTTCGGTATTGTCTTCCGCCTGACCGGAAATGATCAGCGGCGTGCGCGCCTCGTCGATCAGGATCGAGTCGACTTCGTCGACGATGGCATAGGCCAGATTGCGTTGACGGCGGTCTTCCGGGCGGAATTCCATATTGTCGCGCAGGTAATCGAAGCCGTACTCGTTATTCGTGCCGTAGGTGATATCGGCCTGGTAGGCGGCGCGCTTTTCCTCGTTTTCCTGCTGGGGAACCACCACCCCGGTGCTCATGCCCAGGAAACTGTACAAGCGCCCCATCCAGTCGGCATCACGCCGGGCCAGATAGTCATTGACGGTGACGACATGCACGCCGCGACCCGGCAGCGCATTCAGGTAGACCGCCAGGGTCGCCATCAGCGTCTTGCCCTCGCCAGTGCGCATTTCAGCGATCTGGCCGTTGTGCAACGCGATGGCCCCCAACATCTGCACATCGAAATGGCGCATGCCAAAGACGCGCTTGCTGGCCTCGCGCACCACGGCAAAGGCTTCGGGCAGCAGGGAATTCAGAGACTTGCCGTCAGCGATACGCTGGCGGAATTCAGCGGTCTTGGCCTGCAGGTCCTCGTCGGACAGGGCTTGCAGAGAAGGCTCGAGCGCATTGATCTGTGCGACCTGCTTGCGGTACTGCTTCAGCAGCCTGTCGTTGCGGCTGCCAATAATTTTTTTGAGCAGAGAAACCATAGTGTGTCGTCGCTGAGGCCCAGCTCAGGATCAACCTAAGCTGGCAACCGGAAGATTGTCAGGTACGGTCACTGAACAGTGACCGCAGGTAAACGATGCAGTTTAACGCAGCTGGGGGTCACCCGCTTTGGGGCCGGCATCCGCAGCGGCCAGCTTGACCGATCCCGATGCCTCCAGCGGCTGCCCGCCCGTCCGGATGAATAATGTCGGGTCCAGCGGATAATCGGCCATGCGGATTTCGAAATGGAGATGCGCCCCCGTGGAGCGGCCGGTACTGCCCACCTTGGCGATCAGATCTCCCTGGCGCACGATATCGCCTGCTTTGACCAGCAGGCTGGAGGCATGCGCATACCGCGTGCGCAAACCGTTGCCGTGATCGATTTCGACCATCTTGCCGTAGCCGCGCTGCGCGCCCGAACGCACCACCAGCCCGCCGGAAGCCGCACGGATCGGCGCCCCGCGAGGCGCCACGAAATCCAGCCCTTCATGCATGCGGCGGCGCCCGCTGACCGGATTGCGCCGCCAGCCAAATGAGGAACTGAGCGCCGGATAATCCACCGGCGACAGTGTCGGGAGACTGGCCTGAAACCCGGCCTGACGGGACAGCGCCGCATCGACCAGGGTATAGGCGTCTTCCTGGGTCGCCAGCCGCTGGCCCAGCGCGTCGATATGGCGGCCCAGCTGCTCGGCCGACCCCGCCGATGGCAATACGACGTCCTGCTCGGGAATATCGTCCAGCACCTGCGAAGCATCGGCCTGCGGCTGGCCATCGGCTGCGGGCGCCAGTTCCGGCGCGCTGTAGCCCAGACCGGCGGCGGCCGCAATCCGGCGGCGCACGACCTCCATCACCAGGACCCGGCCCTGCAGCTCGCCGACCTTGCCGGCCAGCCCGGCAATACTGCCTTGCAGCGTGGCGGATTCCTGCTGCAGCCGGGCGTCCAGCGCTTGGCGCTGATCGGCATCCAGCGTCGGCGCCTGCCGCGCCTGCCACTGCGCCCCGCCCCAGGCCGCCAGGACCAAGGCCAACAACAGCCCACCGGCTTTTGCCAGCCGCACGCTAGAATGTCCAGGCGGGCTTACCGCTCGTGATGCTTCGATCCATTTTTTCATCCATTCTTTCCTTCATGTCATCGGCCTCGCACCACCGCAGTCGTTCCCACGGGGTTCCGGCCATGGACTGGCTGAGCCACCACCCGCAAGGCGCGCGCCTGCTGCAGACAGCGCACGAATTGCTGGCCCTGCAGACGGCGCTGGCCCGCATTCTGCCGCCCGCCCTGGGGCGTCGTATCCAGGTAGCTCGTGTAGATGGACAGCAAATCACCGTCATGGTTCCCAGCCCGGCGCACGCCGCCCGCTTGCGCCAGCTGACAGACGGCACGGCACGCCAGCTGCGGGACGCCGGCTGGCCGATCGATGCCATTGTCGTGCGAATCGACGCCGCCATGGGTCGGTACGAGACACAAAAGCCCATCAGGGAAACACTGCCCCTGAATGAACAAGCCCTGCAGTCGTTTGAGGCCTTGCAGCAACAGCTAAGCCCCAGCCCGCTGGCTGACGCCATCGCGCGATTGCTGCAGCATCATCGCCGCTGACTTCCAGGAGTGCGGTGCGCCCGCCGAAACAATCAGGCGAACTGCCAGTCGCGGGTATAGGCCGCCGGCGCGGTTTCCGGCGAATCGTAGCTGACCAGCTCCCAGCAATCCTGCTGCGCCAGCAAAGCCCGCACCAGTTGATTGTTCAGGCCATGGCCCGACTTGCAGGCCACATAGCGCGCCACCAGGGGCTTGCCGGCCAGATACAGATCCCCGATAGCATCGAGGATTTTATGTTTGACGAATTCGTCGTCATAGCGCAAGCCATCGGTATTGAGCACGCGGTATTCGTCCATGACGATGGCGTTGTCCAGACTGCCGCCCCGCGCCAGCCCCATGGAGCGCAAGGCTTCGACCTCGCTGGCGAACCCGAAGGTGCGCGCACGGGCGATGGCCTTGACGTAGGAATCACGGGCGAAATCGACTTCGGCCCGGTTGGCCGTGGAATTGATGGCCGGATGGCGGAAATCGATGGCGAACGACAGGGCGAAACCATCGTAGGGTTCCAGGCGCGCCCATTTGGCGGCGGGGCCTTCGCCCTCAAGGATTTCGACGGGTTTCAGGACCCGGATGAACTGTTTGGGCGCCGCCTGTTCCTGCAGGCCGGCGCTGCGCAGCAGATAGACAAAGGTGCCGGCGCTGCCATCCATGATGGGCACTTCTTCAGCATCCAGGTCGATGTGCAGATTGTCCACCCCCAGGCCAGCCAAGGCGGACATCAGGTGTTCGACTGTGGACACGCGGACCGATCCCTGCTGCAGCACCGAGGCCATGCGCGTGTCGCCCACGGCGTCGGCGCGCGCGGGCAGATCGACGACTTCGGGTAGATCGACGCGATGGAAAACGATCCCGGTATTGGGCTCGGCCGGGCGCAAGGTGATTTCCACGCGGCGGCCGGAATGCAGGCCCACGCCTTTGGTGGAAATCGATTGCTTGATGGTGCGCTGTAAGAGCATGGGATCTTTGTGATCGGCGGCGGTCGTCGCACAGACAGACAGGCCACAGGCGTGAATAATCTTCTTATTGTAACGGGTCTACGGGTTTTCCACGACTTTTATTGCCAGCAACTGTATCCATCAGGATGCATAAGGCAAGCGAAGGCGCACCCGCCCCCAGGGGAAGGGGAGAGTGCGCCAGGCGCCGCGACCTGCATGACGGCAGCCGCGATGTGAGGTGACAGACTGTCAGATCAAAGAGCGATCAGTCAGCCTGTTTACGCAGGAAAGCAGGGATGTCGAAATGATCCATGCCTGCGCCTTCCAGGGCCCGAACCTGAGCCGAGGCATTGGAGCGCGGATTGCGGATGACCGACGGTACGTCCGTCCCCGAAAAATCATGCCCCATGTGCACCGGCTGATTGTCGGTGCCGGTACGCTGGGCTTCGACAGGATGCGGCACCAGCGTCGGCTTGGTGATGGCCGCGCCCAGGCCGGTCGCCACGACCGTCACCCGCAGGTTCTCGCCCATGGACTCGTCATAGGCCGTACCGAAGATCACGGTAGCGTCTTCCGAAGCATAGCTGCGGATGGTGTCCATGATCTCGCGGGTTTCGCGCATCTTCAGCGAGCGGCTGGCCGTGATGTTCACCAGGATGCCGCGCGCGCCATGCAGATCGACGCCTTCCAGCAGCGGGCAGGCAATGGCCTGTTCGGCTGCGATCCGCGCGCGATCCGCGCCGCCTGCCACGGACGTGCCCATCATGGCTTGCCCTTGCTCGCCCATGATGGTCTTGACGTCTTCGAAGTCGACGTTGACATTGCCTTCGACATTGATGATCTCGGCGATCCCGGCGCACGCATTGTGCAGCACGTCATCGGCCGCCTGGAAGCAGTCTTCCTGGGTGGCGTCCTCGTCCATCAGCTCGTACAGGTTTTCGTTCAGCACCACGACCAGAGAATGCACGTGGCGGGACAGTTCGCGGATGCCTTCCTCGGCCAGGCGCATGCGCTTGTTGCCTTCGAACACGAACGGTTTGGTGACGACACCCACCGTCAGGATCCCCAATTCCTTGGCGACTTCGGCCACGACCGGGCCAGCTCCCGTGCCGGTGCCCCCGCCCATTCCGGCGGTGATGAACACCATGTGGGCGCCATTCAGAGCCGCGCGGATTTCCTCGCGGGCCGTCTCGGCCGCCGTGCGGCCCTGGTCGGGCTTGGCGCCTGCGCCCAGGCCGGAGCGGCCCAGACGGATCTGCACGGGGGCCTCGCTGGCCAGCAAGGCCTGAGAGTCCGTGTTGGCGCAGATGAACTCCACGCCCTGGACGCCTGAATGGATCATATGGGCCACGGCGTTGCCGCCCGCCCCGCCGACGCCGACCACCTTGATCACCGTCCCGTTTCTGCTGGTATCCAGCATTTCAAAATTCATCATGGTTGACTCCCTCACATACGGAAAAACAGAACAATCCCCTGATGATTCATGACCGCCCCGAAAGGTCAGTTCATGAACCATTCCTTCATGCGCGTCAGAATGGACTTCACCGTCCCTTTCTGTTGCGCTACTTTGCGACCGCGCGCCCGCTGCATGCGGGCCTCGGTCAACAAACCCATGACCGTCGAGAAACGCGGGTTGCGCATCACGTCGGCCAGACTGCCTTCATACATGGGCACGGCCACCCGCACCGGCTTGAGGAACACATCCTCGGCCAGTTCGACCATGCCCGGCATGAGCGCCGTCCCGCCGGTCAGCACGACCCCGGACGACAGCAATTCCTCGTAGCCGGATTCGCGCACCACCTGCTGCACGAATCCGAACAGCTCTTCCATGCGCGGCTCGATCACCGCGCCCAGCGCCTGGCGCTTGACGCTGCGATTGGGGCGATCCCCCAGGCCCGGCACTTCAATCATTTCCTCGGCATCGACCAGCACCTGCTTGGCCACGCCGTAGCGCAGCTTGATCTCTTCGGCATCCGGCGTCGGCGTGCGCAGCATGGCGGCGATGTCGCTGGTGACCTGATCGCCCGCAATGGGAATGACCGAGGTATGACGGATCGCGCCGCCCGTATAGATGGCGATATCAGTGGTGCCGCCGCCGATATCCACCAGCACCACGCCCAATTCCTTTTCGTCGGCGGTCAGGCACGACAGGCTGGATGCCAGCGGCTGCAGGATCAGATCCTGCACTTCCAGACCGCAGCGGCGCACGCACTTGACGATGTTCTGGGCGGCGCTGACCGCCCCGGTGACGATGTGCACGCGGACTTCCAGGCGCATGCCGCTCATGCCGATGGGCTCGCGGATGTCTTCCTGGGCATCGACGATGAATTCCTGGGTCAGCACATGCAGCACCTGCTGATCCGTGGGGATGTTCACCGCCTTGGCGGTTTCGATCACGCGCGCCACGTCGGTGGCGGTGACTTCCTTGTCCTTGACCGCGACCATGCCGCTGGAATTGAAGCTGGTGATGTGGCTGCCGGCGATGCCGGTATAGACCTCGCGGATCTTGCAGTCGGCCATCAGTTCGGCTTCTTCGAGCGCCCGCTGGATGGAATTGACGGTGGACTCGATGTTGACGACGACGCCTTTACGCATGCCCTCGGATTCGTGCTGGCCCAGGCCAAGCACTTCGAATCCGCCGTCCGGCAAGATCTCTGCCACGACGGCTACCACCTTGCTGGTGCCGATATCGAGTGCAACGATCAGGTCTTTGATGTCACGGGTCATGGTTTGGACGGTTGGGAAGAAGCTGCGGTTTCAGGGGCCAGCGTGATGGCGAATCCATTCGGATAGCGCAAATCGGCGCTGGCGATCATTCGGTCGCCCAGACGCCGGGACAACGCCGGCCAGGCCTGGACAAAACGTTCAATACGAGCGGCAAAGGGCAACGCGCCCGAGCGGCCATGCGGATCGGCGACGTCGGCGGCCGGATCGCGCCCCAGCGTCAATCTCACGCCGTCGGACAAGGACACTTCCCAGGCGTAGCGAGGCGACAGCGTGGCCTCGCGCACGCTCAGGCCCAGGGGGGCAAACCAGCGGGCGATCTCGGCATAACGCTGCACCACCAGACGCTCGGAATTGCCCGGCCCATTCAACTGGGGCAAATGCAGATCGTCCGGCAACTCGCCGGGGTTGGCCGTGAAAGACTCGCCCCAGGTATTGATCATCTGGTTTTCATTCCAAAGCGCCAGGGGCTGCTGTTCTTCGATACGCACCAGCAACGTGGAAGGCCAGACACGGCGAATCGACGCATGCCGCACCCAGGGCACGGTCTCGATGCGGCGGCGCACCTGGTCCAGATTCAGCAAGAAGAAATTGCCCCGCACCTGCCCCGCCAATGCAGTCTGCAGGCTGGTGGGACTGATGTACTGCAAGCTGGCATCGGCCATCGGGGCCAGCTGGATCTGCTGAATCGAAAAATAAGGACGTCGGACCACCCAGGTCAGGGCGCCCACGACCATTGCCAATACCGCCAGCAAAGCCAGCAGATTGGCAATCAGATTGGTCAGACGGGCGTCCGCAAACACAGTTGGCTCTCCCTAGTCGGCTGCCGGCCGGCGCACTTTGCAGCGCGCCGTCGCCAGAATCGCCACACACAGCTGGGCATAGCTCATGCCCTGCGCCTTGGCCCCCATCGGCACCAGCGAATGACTGGTCATGCCCGGAGACGTATTCATTTCCAGCAACCAGGGCCGGTTCTGTGCGTCCAGCATCAGATCGGCCCGGCCCCAACCCTCGCAGCCCAGCACGCGGTAGGCCTGGACTGACAGGTCCCGTATCTGACGGCTCAGCGCGTCGGGCAGGTCTGCCGGGCAGACATAGCGCGTGTCGTTGGATACGTATTTATGTTCGTAGTCGTAATTGCCCTGGGGTGCGATGATTTCGATGACCGGCAAGGCATGCGCATCGTCGCCGCTGCCCAGGATGGGCACCGTCAGCTCACGCCCCTGGACGAATTGCTCTGCCAGCACACGATCATCAAGCTCACACGCCAGCGCCAGGGCCTGCGGCAACTGCTCGACCGACTGCACGCGCGTCACACCCAGCGTGGAGCCTTCGTGAGGCGGCTTGACGATCAGGGGCAGCCCCAGTTCCCGGGCCAGCACAGTAGGGTCGGCCTGACAGTCCAGCACTGCGAACTGCGGCGTGGGCAAACCATGCTGCAGCCACAGCCGCTTGGTGGCGATCTTGTCCATCGCCAGGCTGGACGCCAGCAGCCCGCTGCCGGTATAGGGGATGCCCAGCAGCTCCAACGCGCCCTGGATGGTGCCGTCTTCGCCAAAACGGCCATGCAAGGCGATGAAGACCCGTTCAAAGCCGGCGGCGGCCAGGTCCGCCAGGCTCTGGCGCCCGGTATCGAACAGATGCGCATCGATGCCAGATTCACGCAGGGCCGCGCATACGCCCGCCCCCGACATCAAAGAGACTTCCCGTTCGCCGGACAAGCCGCCATACAGCACCCCGACCCGACCGAATGACTGGCTGCTCATAGCGGGCTCCCCAGTTGCGCGGGCACCCGGCTGATGGACCCGGCCCCCATGATGATCACGACGTCGCCATCTCGGGCGAAGTCCTGGATGGCGGCAGCCATATCGGCCACCTGCTCGACAAAGACCGGCTCGACCTTGCCGGCCACGCGCAGGCCGCGCGCCAGCGCCCGGCCATCGGCGGCGATCAGCGGCGTTTCGCCCGCCGGATAGACCTCGGTCAGCAGCACGGCATCCGCTTGGCTGAGCACCTGGACGAAATCCTCGAAGCAGTCGCGTGTGCGGGTGTAGCGGTGCGGCTGAAACGCCAGCACCACACGGCGATCCGGCCAGGCCCCTCGGGCAGCGGCCAGCGTGGCCGCCATTTCCACCGGGTGGTGACCGTAGTCATCGACGACGGCATAGGCGCCACCGCCGTTGCGGGCCGACACGGGAAAATTGCCGATCTGCGTGAAGCGTCGCCCAACGCCCCGGAACTGCCCCAGGGACTCGACGATATCGGCATCGGGCACGCCCAGTTCGGTGGCCACGGCGATCGTCGCCAGGGCATTGAGCACATTGTGCCGCCCCGGCAGATTCAAACGCACCGCCAGCGGCGGCAAGGCGCCGTGCAGGCTCTGGCGTTCCACGGTAAAGGCCATCGTCGTGCCCTCGGCACGGATATCGTGCGCCCGCACCTGGGCGGGTGACTCGATGCCATAGGTGGTGACGGGCCGCGAGACGAAGGGAATGATCTCGCGCACGTTCGAATCATCCAGGCACAACACCGCGCTGCCGTAGAACGGCAGGCGCTGCGTGAACTCGACAAACGCGCTCTTGAGCCGTGCAACGTCATGACCATAGGTATCCATATGGTCAAGGTCGATATTGGTGATGACCGCCATCACCGGCAGGAGATTCAGGAAGGATGCATCGGATTCATCGGCCTCGACGACGATGTATTCCCCCTGGCCCAGGCGGGCATTGGCGTCGGCGGCATTCAAACGCCCGCCGATCACGAAGGTCGGGTCCAGGCCGCCGGCCGCCAGCACGCTGGCCACCAGGCTGGTGGTGGTCGTCTTGCCATGCGTGCCGGCCACGGCGATGCCGCGTTTCAGGCGCATCAGCTCGGCCAGCATCAGGGCGCGGGGCACCACGGGGATGCGCGCGGCGCGCGCGGCCAGGACTTCGGGGTTGTCGGCATGAATGGCCGTCGACGTGACGATGGCGCCGGCGCCCTGGATATGCTCGGCCGCATGACCGATGCTGATGCGCGCGCCCAAAGACGCCAAACGGCGGGTGACGGCCGTTTCCTGGACGTCGGAGCCGCTGATGGAATAGCCCAGGTTCAGCAGGACCTCGGCAATGCCGCTCATCCCGGAGCCCCCGATGCCGACAAAGTGAATATTCCGGATGCGATGCTTCATGCCGATTCCTCTTTGGTATGGACGCAGGCTTCGGCAATCAGCTGCGTAGCGTTCAAACTCGCGTGTTCGTGGGCGTGGGCCGCGACGGCGGCCAGTTCCGGGCGCTGGCGTTCGGCCAGCCAGCCTGCCAGACGGACTGCATCCAGATCTGCCTGGGGCATCATCCAGCCGCCCCCGCACGCCGACAGATACCGGGCATTGGCCGTCTGGTGATCGTCGATGGCATGGGGCAGCGGGATGAACAGGGCCGCCACGCCCACGGCGGCGACTTCGGCCACCGTCATGGCGCCGGCGCGGCAGATCACCAGATCCGCCTCGGCCAAGGCGTGCGCCATATCCTCGATGAAGGCGGATACATCCGCCTGCACATCCAGACGCGCGTAATGCTGACGGACGTGCTCCGCATGGCGTTCGCCCGCCTGATGATGGACCTGCGGGCGCTGGTCCGCCGGCATGGCCGCCAGCGCCTCAGGGATCAATTCATTGATACGGGCCGCCCCCAGGCTGCCGCCCAGCACCAGCAGGCGCAGCGGTCCCTGACGGACGGCATAGCGCTGCGCAGTCGGGGCGACCGACAACAGGGCCTGACGCACCGGATTGCCCACCATCAAGGCGTCGGGCAAGACGCCGGGAAAGCCGGTCAAGACCCGGCCCGCCAGGCGCGCCAGCAAGCGGTTGGCCGTCCCTGCCACGGCGTTCTGTTCATGGATCACCAGGGGGATGCCGCTGAATCGGGCCACCAGCCCTCCCGGCACGGCGGCATAGCCGCCCATGCCCAACACCACGTCGGGACGGCGCTGGCGCAACAGCCGGCGCACCTGCAGGCAAGCCGCCGCCAGGGTGAACGGCAGTTTCAGCAACGCCAACAGGCCCTTGCCGCGCACGCCGCCAAAATGCAGGGGCAGCAATTCAATCTCCTGAGCGGGTACCAGACGCCCTTCCATGCGATCCGGATTGCCCAGCCACAGTACCTGCCAGCCCTGGGCCCGCAGCGCATTGGCCACGGCCAGACCCGGCATGATGTGCCCGCCTGTGCCGCCGGCCATGATGAGGATCACAGGCTGCGTCATCGCCGTTTCCCTCGCATCATGCAGCGTGTTTCGTAATCCACGCGCAACAACAGGGCGATCGCCACCAGATTCAGCACAATCCCCGAACCGCCATAACTGACCAAGGGCAGCGTCAGACCCTTGGTCGGCAGCAGACCCAGACATACCCCGACGTTGATGAAGGCCTGCACCCCCATCCACAACGCGACCCCTTGGGCGGCCAGGCCGTCGAACACGCGATCCAGCACCATGGCCTTGCGGGCGATTTCAAAGCCGCGCAACACGATAAAGACGAACACGGCGACCAGGCACATCACCCCGACAAATCCGAGTTCTTCACCGATCACGGCCACGATGAAGTCAGTATGGGCTTCAGGCAGATAATGCAATTTTTCGATGCTGGCGCCCAAACCGACGCCAAACCATTCGCCGCGCCCCAGGGCGATCAGGGAATGGGACAGCTGGTACGCGCTGCCATAGGCATTGTCGGGATTCCAGGGGTCCAGATACACGAACAGGCGTTCCCGGCGCCAGGGCGACATCCAGATCAGCAGCAAAAAGCACGACATCACCGCCGCCAGCAGTGTAGAAAACAATTTCAGGTTGATGCCGCCGATGAACAGCACCCCGACGGCAATCGCTCCGATGACGATGAATGCGCCCAGGTCAGGCTCCATCAGCAGCAGCAGGCCGACCAGCGCCAACGCCATGGCCATGGGCAGAAAGCCGCGCCAGAACCCCTGCAGATGCGCCTGTTTGCGCATCACATAGTCCGCCGCATACAGCGTCACGGCGAATTTCATCAATTCCGAAGGCTGGAAATTCAGCGGCCCCAAGGCCAGCCAGCGGCGCGCGCCATTGACCTCGCGCCCGATGCCTGGCACCAGCACCACCAGCAACAGCAGCAAGGCCAGCGCAAACAAGGGCAAGGCCAGTTTCTGCCAGACCTTCATCGGGATGCTGGCGGTAAACAGCGCAGCCATCAGGCCGACCATGATGAAGACCGCATGGCGGCCGACAAAATAGAACCGGCCATAGCTTTCGTAGCGCGGCCCGTCAGCCAGCGCAATCGAGGCGGAATACACCATCAACAAGCCGAACAGCACCAAGGCGCTGACCGCGACGATCAAGCTGGCGTCCACGGTCGGCATGGTCGTGCGGCCCGGACGCACGGCGTTCAGACTGGCGCTAAGGTCGGCCAACACGCTCATGCCGCCTCTCCTTGATCGCCATCCACCTCGCGGCCTGCATGCTGCCCGGACTCGCCCGGTGCAGGGCAGTCCGCAGGGACTGCCTCGCGTCCAGACTCATCCAGTTCTCGCACTGCCTTGATGAAGCAGGCGCTGCGATGCGCGTAGTTGCGGAACATATCCATGCTGGCGCAAGCCGGTGACAGCAGCACGGCGTCGCCCGGACGAGCCAGCTCCAGGCCTTCACGCACGGCCTGCTCCAGGGTCTGGCACGGCACCAGCGGCACCGCGCACCCGGCCAGCGCCTGCCCGATGACAGGGCCGTCCTGACCGATCAACAAGACCGCGCGCGCATGCGCCCGAACTGCCGCTGCCAAGGGCGAGAAATCCTGACCCTTGCCCAGTCCTCCGGCAATCAGCACGACCGGACGGCCCAGGCCCTGCAAGGCGGCAAGCGTCGCGCCGACATTGGTGCCTTTGCTGTCGTCGATGAAATCCACGCCGGCAATGGACTGGATGAATTCAGTCCGATGGGCTTCGCCCCGATAGTCACGCAAGGCGTGCAGCATGCGAGCCCAATCCAGGCCGGCTGCCGCCCCCAGCGCCAAGGCGGCCAGGGCGTTGAGCGCATTATGCTGCCCGCGGATCTGCAAGGCGTCGGCTGGCATCAGCGCCTGCGCCGTTCCCTGGGGGCGGCGCGCCGGTTCAACAGCCGCCTGCGTCTTGCGGCGCGGCGCGACCGGTTCAGGCTCCGGCTCGGCCATGGGCGCCGCCGCCAGCCAGCTCAGGTCATGCTGCGTCTGCAACCCCAGGTCGCCCGCCAGTACGGGGGCGTCAGGGCCAAAGCTGCGTACATCGAGATCGCCCAGATCCTGAACCATTGTCCGCACCCGCGCATCAGCACGATTGACGATGCGCACCCGCGCCATCGTCAAGATCCGCGCCTTGGCTGCCGCATAAGCGCTCATGGAACCATGCCAGTCCAGATGATCCTGGGTGATGTTCAGCACCACGGCAGCATCGGCCGCCAGCGAAGTGGTGGCTTCCAGCTGAAAACTGGACAACTCCAAAACCCAGACATCAGGCAGATCATCCGTCTGCAGGGCATCCAGCAGGCTGTCCAACGCCGCCGGGCTGATATTGCCCGCCGCGCGCACGCGCCGCCCGCAGCCTTGCGCCAGATGGCGCGTCAGCGATGTCACCGTGGTCTTGCCATTGGTGCCGGTGACAGCCAGCACGACGGGCGCATAGCCCTGCGGACGCAGATCCGCCAGCGCCCTGGCAAAGAGTTCGATTTCACCCAGAACCTCGATGCCGCGGGCGCGGGCCGCTTCCAACAACCCGGCAATCGGGGCCTCATGCGGATTCAATCCGGGGCTGAGCACCAGGGTCAGCACGCCATCCAGCGCCGTTTCCTGCAGGGCCTGCGGCCCCAGATGCAGGTCGGCGGCTATCCCGCTATCCCGCAGGGCCGCCAAGCCACCCGGTTCGTCGCGCGTATCCAGCACCCGCAGCGGCGCCCCTTGGGCCGCGCACCAGCGCGCAGCGGCCACGCCGGTTTCTCCCAACCCCAGAATCAGGGTCAGGCCGTCGCGGCGCAGGGAGGGGAACTGGTATTGGACAGTCATCGCAGTTTCAGGCTCGACAGCCCGATCAGGACCAGCATCATGGTGATGATCCAGAAGCGCACCACCACTTGGGTTTCCTTCCAGCCGCTGACTTCGAAATGATGATGCAGCGGCGCCATGCGAAAGATCCGTCGCCCTTCCCCGTATCGTTTTTTGGTGTATTTGAACCAACTGACCTGCAACATCACCGACAGGGTCTCGACCACGAACACCCCTCCCATGATGAACAGCACGATTTCCTGGCGCACGATCACGGCGATGGTGCCCAGAGCGCCGCCCAGCGCCAACGCGCCCACATCCCCCATGAAGACCTGGGCGGGATAGGCGTTGAACCACAAAAAGGCCAGGCCGGCGCCGGCAATGGCGGCGCACAGCACCATCAGCTCGGACGCCCCCGGGATGTAAGGGAACAGCAGGTATTTGGAATAATCCACCCGCCCCACGACGTAGGCAAAAATCCCCAGCGCCGAACCGATCATCACAGTGGGCATGATGGCCAGGCCATCCAGGCCGTCGGTCAGGTTGACGGCATTGCTGGTACCCACGATCACCAGCCAGGTCAGGGCCACAAAGCCGAACACCCCCAGCGGATAGCTGACGGTCTTGAAGAAGGGCACGATCAGATCGGCACGAGCCGGCAGCGGCATCGAAAACCCGCTGAGCACCCAGTCGCGGAACAAGGGCCACAAGTCGGTATTGGCCGGCACCGCCACAGCAAAGCTGAGATACACCGCCGCCACCGCGCCGATCAGGGCCTGCCAGAAAAATTTCTGACGGGCCGGCATGCCTTCAGGGTCGTGATGCACGACCTTGCGATAGTCGTCCGCCCACCCGATCCAGCCAAAGCCGAACGTCACCAGCAACACGACCCAGACGAAACGATTGGTCCAGTCGGCCCACAACAGCGTGCTGATGCCGATGCCGATCAAGATCAGGGCGCCGCCCATGGTCGGCGTGCCGTTTTTCTGCAGATGCGTCTGCGGGCCATAACTGCGCACCGCCTGGCCGATCTTCATGGCCGTCAGACGGCGGATCAGCCAGGGACCGGCCAGCAGGCCGATGGCCAGCGCCGTCGCCGATGCCAGCAAGGCCCGGAAGGTGATGTATTCCACCACCCCGAACGCGCGGAAGTGATGGTCCGCCAGCCAGCGCGCCAGTTCAAGCAGCATGATCGCCCTCCCCGGCCGCGCCATTGGCATGCAGGGCCTGCACGACCCGTTCCATGCGCATGCTGCGCGAACCCTTGACCAGAATATGCGCTGGCCGGGCGGCCAGCAGTACAGGCAGCAAAATTTCCAGCGCGTCGAACGCCTGCGCCTGCGCGCCAAAGGCCCGGACAGCCTCGCGACAGGCGGGCCCCAACGTCAGCAGCACATCCACCCCGCACTGCCGGGCATAGTCACCGACTTCGGCATGCATGGCCGGCCCCTGATCGCCGACCTCGCCCATATCGCCCAGCACCAGAATGCGCCGACCATCCAGTCCCGCCAGCACATCGATCGCGGCCCGCACGGAATCCGGGTTGGCATTGTAGGTATCGTCGATCAGCTGAAATCCATCCGCCAGCACTTCCGGCCGCATCCGACCGCCGACCGGGGCAAACGCCGCCAAGCCTGTCGCGATGGCGGCCAGCGGGGCGCCGGCAGCGCCGGCGCAAGCCGCCGCGGCCAAGGCATTGCGCAGATTGTGCCGTCCCGGCGCATGCAGCGTGACGGCAACCGTGTCGCGCCCCACATGCAGACGAAACTCCGTCTGGTCCGTCCCGGCGCGGATCTGCGATGCATGCACATCCGCCGACTCGACAAACCCGAAACGCCGCACCGACCGTTCGCCCGCCAGTTCCTGCCACAGATCGCCATAGACCTCATCGGCCGGAAAAACAGCCAGGCCATCCGGCGGCAAGGCCTGCAGCACGGCGCCGTTTTCACGGGCCACAGCATCGACCGAATTCATGAATTCCTGATGTTCGCGCTGGGCATTGTTCACCAACGCCACGGTAGGCTGGGCAATGGCTGCCAACACGGGGATTTCGCCCGGGTGGTTCATCCCCAGTTCCAGCACGGCGGCGCGGTGGCTACTGCGCAGATGCAGCACCGTCAGTGGCACGCCGATCTCGTTATTGAAATTGCCCTGGGTGGCCAAACGCCCGCCCTCACCCCACCAGGCAGCCAGAATGGCGCTGATCATTTCCTTGGTGGTGGTCTTGCCATTGCTGCCGGTCACGGCAATCACCGGAATATCGAACAGGCTGCGCCACACCGTGGCGGCCCGGATCAGCGCCTGATGCGTGTCGCCCAGCACGATCTGCGGCAATGCCGCCCCCGGCACGGGCGCCGCCACCAACGCGGCACGGGCGCCCGCCCGAGCGGCAGCGTCCAGATGATCATGCCCGTCGAAACGCTCGCCTCGCAAGGCCAGGAACAAGGCGCCAGCGGGCAGATTGCGCGTGTCGGTGGACAGCGTCTGATCCTGCTGCCAGCTCAGTGCAAAACGCGCCCACTCCCGATCATCGAAGGGGCTGCGCACATGCTGGACCTCCTGATAGGTCTCGTGTCCCTTGCCGGCCAGCAGCACCACGTCGCGCTCGCCTGCCCGCCAGATGGCATCCAGGATGGCCTTGGCCCGATCCGCCTGAACCTGCGGCCGCGCAGGCATGCCCGCCACGATGGCATCGATGATGGCGTCGGGTATTTCCGTGCGCGGATTGTCCGTCGTCACCACGACCGTGTCGGCCAGCCGGGCCGCCGCAGCACCCATCAAGGGCCGCTTGCCGGTGTCGCGATCACCGCCGCAACCGAACACGCACCACAAACGGCCGCCGCGCTCCTGCGCCACCGGCCGCAACGCCGCCAACACCCGTTCCAGGGCGTCAGGCGTGTGCGCATAATCCACCACCACCAGAGGCTGAGGGCGGGCCGCACTGCCGTTGTCGACAGCCGATACCACCTGCAGACGTCCGGCAACGGGGTGCAGCACGGCCAAGGCGCGAGCGATGCGGCTCAGGCCCCAGCCCAACTCACGCAACACCCCCGCCACCAGCAACAGATTGGAAATATTGTGTTCACCCACCAGATGGGTCAGTATCTGGGCGCGGCCATCGGGCGTCACCAGATTGAAGACCAGGCCATCGGCCCCATGCTGGATGTCCTCGGCGCGAAAGGCTGCCGTCGCACCGGCCTGCAGGCTGTAAGCTACCCGATGACCGGAAGGCGCAGTCTGCGCCAGCAGCTCCGCCCCAGCGGCATCGTCGGCATTGATGACGGCGCTGCGCAGACCGGGCCGCGCAAACAAGGCGAATTTGGCCTGCTTGTAGCGCTCGAGCGTGCCGTGATAATCCAGATGATCACGCGTCAGGTTGGTGAAGCCCGCCACCTGGATACGCACGCCGTCCAAGCGCCCCTGATCGATGCCGATGGACGAGGCCTCGATGGCGGCCGCCATGGCGCCTGCCCGCACAATCGCAGCCAGGCTACGGTGCAAGGTCAGCACATCGGGCGTTGTCAGCACGCCGCCCAGGCTGCGGCCATCCGCCAGGGAAACACCCAGCGTGCCGATCGTGCCGCAAGGCATGCCCTCGGCATTCAGGGCGTCGGCCAGCCACCGGGCGGTGGATGTCTTGCCGTTGGTGCCCGTCACGGCGATCACCGTCAGGGCATCGGACGGGCGGCCATACCAAAGATGCGCGATCTCGCCCAGCAAGGCGTTCAGGTCATCCACCATCAGGACAGGCGCCCCGTCCGGAGATGTCTGCCGCCCGCCGGCGGCGCAGACGATGGCGGCAGCGCCAGCTGCCACGGCCTGTTCCATATAGGCCCGCCCATCGGCGGCAATGCCGGGGCAGGCGAAAAACACATCACCCGGCTGAATCTGCCGGGAATCCAGGCACAGATCCGCCCGGCGTTCGACCCGCTCGTCCAGCCAGGTCAGGATATCTATCGTATTCATGGTGTGCGCCCTCCCTGATCCGCCACAGCCACCAGGGAATCCACCGGCGCATCGGGCCGCACCCCAAGACGGCGCAGGGTACTGGAAACAATATCGGAAAATACGGGTGCGGCCACAGCGCCGCCATAATACCCCCCGGCGCTGGGCTCATCGATCGAGACGGCCACCACAATACGAGGATCGGACACCGGCGCGAATCCCACGAAAGATCCCCGGTATTTGGTCTTGCTGTACTGACCGTCAACGATCTTGCGGGCCGTGCCGCTCTTGCCCGCTACCCGGTAGCCTTGCACCTGTGCCTTGCGGGCGCCATCCGGCCCCGCGGCGGCTTCCAGCATGCCGCGCATCACCTGCGCCACCTGCGGGGAATACACCTGGACGCTGGTGGGCTGGCCCTCGCGCCGCAACAAAGACAAAGACACCATATCGCCGTTGCGAGCGAACGCCGTATAGGCATGCGCCACCTGGATCAAGGACACGGACAGGCCGTAGCCATACGCCATGGTGGCCCGCTCGATGGGACGCCAGCGTTGCCAGGGACGCAGCCGTCCCGATGCCATGCCTGGAAAGTTCGCCTGCGGCACCCGGCCAAAGCCCAATTCGGAAAATTTCGTCCACATCGCCTGCGAATCGAGCAGTTCCGAAATCATGGTCATGCCCACATTGCTGGAATGCTGGATGATGCCGCCTACGTCCAACACCCCGTAATGCCCGACGTCGGAAATCAGGGCGCCCTGATAGCGATAACGGCCATTGCCGGTATCGAATCGCGTGCGAGTGGTGATCTTGCCTTCGTCCAGCGCCAGCGACGCCGTGAACGGCTTCATGATGGAGCCGGGCTCGAAGGTGTCGGTCATGACCCGATTGCGCAGGGCCTGTCCGGTACGCTGCGCATTATCGTTCGGGTCATAGGATGGCAGGTTGACCATCGACAGAATCTCGCCCGTCCGGACATCCAGCACGATCGCCGCGCCCGCGCGCGCCCGATGCAGCTCCAGCGCGGCTTTCAAGGCGGTATAGGTATCGAACTGAATGCCGGCATCGATGGACAGCTGCAGGTTCTGCCCGTCGACCGGCGGCACCACGGCCTGCACGTCCTCGACAACCCGCCCCAGCCTGTCCTTGATGACGCGCCGCGATCCCGGCTGCCCGGACAGCCGGTCGTTGAAGGCCAGCTCGACGCCCTCGATGCCTCGGTCCTCGATATTTGTGAAGCCGACGATATGCGCCATGACTTCGCCTTCGGGGTAATAACGGCGCGTCTCGGGCAACTGCTGCACACCCGGAATCTTGAGGCTGCGGATCTGCTCTGCGAGGCCCAAGGCCACCTGGCGCTGCAGGTAGACGAAATTCTTGTCCTCGTCACGCGTGCGCTGGCGGATATCGGCGGCTTTCATGCCCAGCAGCTTGGCCAAGGCATCGACCTGCTCACCCGAGGCTTTATGGAAATCTTCGGGAATCACCCAGATGGAGCGGGCAGGCACGCTGGAAGCCACCACGACCGAGCCGCTCCGATCAAAAATCTTGCCCCGGGACGCCGGCAGCACCAGCGTGCGCTCGTAGCGGCGTTCCCCCTGACGCTGCAGAAACTCATTGGACAGAATCTGCACGTTCAAGGCCTTCGCCGCCAGCGCCACGAAACCCAGCATCAGCACGATGATGACCAGACGCGCCCGCCAGAAGGCCGGACGCGTGGACAGAACGGGGCTTTCATGGAAGCCGAAGCGCTTCATGGCCGCCCCCCCGCCGCCGATGTCTCAGCCGGAGCTTCCTGCAGATAGATCGTGCGATCCGGCGTCACCGGGATCAGATGCAGCTCGGTACGCGCCAGCGAATCGATCCGGGCGTTACGGGCCAGCTCGGCGCGCTCCAGCTGCAGGCGACGCCATTCCGTGTCCAGTTCATGCGCCTGGGACTTCAGCCGCTCGGACGCCACGAACAGCTCACGCGCCTGAAAGCGTACCGTCACCAGAGAAATCGCTGATGCCATCAGCAGCAGGGCCAGGAACAGGACGGCGCGGATCATCGAGCCGCCCTCCCGCCCCGCCGGGCAGGACCCTGCCCGGGCAAGCGCACCAGAGCCGCCGCCTGCGCAAACGACAGGGGTTCACCCGTGCGCTGTGCAGCCCGCAGCACGGCAGAGCGAGAGCGTGCGTTATCCCGCACCTCGGCCTCATCCGCCTGGACGCGGCCCAGCAGCTTGACCCAAGGCTTGGGCATGTCCTTTTCGGGAATCGGCAAGCGCGCCTGCGCCTGACCGGGCCGCGCGGCCGCCGCCAGGCACTGTTTGACCATGCGGTCTTCCAGGGAATGGAAGCTGATCACCGCCAGCCGCCCCCCTGGTCGCAAATGGCTTAAAGCGGCCGGGAGGGCGTGCGCGAGCTCCTCAAGTTCCGCATTGATGTGAATCCGTATAGCTTGAAAGGTCCGTGTGGCCGGATGTTGACCCTTTTCGCGCGTGCGGACGACACCGGCGACAAGCTGGGCCAATTCGCCCGTGGTGCGCAGCGCCCGGGATTGGCGGCCCGCAACAATCGCCTTTGCAATCTGGAAAGCAAACCGTTCTTCGCCATAATCTGCTATGACCTCCTTGATCTGATCCTGGTCGGCCTGAGCCAGCCAGTCGGCGGCTGTCTGCCCCCGCGTCGTGTCCATGCGCATGTCCAGCGGACCGTCGCGCATGAATGAAAACCCTCGCGTCGCATCATCGATCTGCGGCGACGACACGCCCAAGTCCAGCAGGACGCCGTCAACCGCGGGAATGGACAGGCGGTCGAGTTGTTCCGCTAATGTGGCAAAGCCGTCATGCACGACTTCGACGCGCGCATCCGCCTGGCTCAATTCCCGGGCGGCGGCGATGGCGGCGGGATCCTTGTCGAAGACCAGCAGGCGGCCCTGCGGCGCCAAGCGCTGCAGCAGCAGACGGCTATGACCGCCGCGACCGAACGTGCCATCGACATACACCCCATCCAGCGCCGGGACGTTCGCCATATCCGCACCGCGACCGAACGCCGGGCTCAACAATGCGTCGATGGCCGGTTCCAGCAGAACGGTACGGTGGGAATACGCCATGGGCCGGACTCAGAAAGAAATCTGCTCAAGGATCGCAGGATCCAGCTGGCCGACGTCCTGCAGGCTGCGAGCTTCCCATTGCACGCGATCCCACAGTTCGAAATGCGAGCCCAGACCCAGCAACATGACTTCGCGCACAAAACCTGCGGCATCGCGCAGTTCGGGGGCCACCAGAATGCGGCCGGCGCTGTCCATATCCACGTCCTGAGCACTGCCCAGCAGCAATCGCTGCAAAGGCCGGGCGAC
Source organism: Castellaniella sp. (assembly GCF_034675905.1). Taxonomy (GTDB): domain Bacteria; phylum Pseudomonadota; class Gammaproteobacteria; order Burkholderiales; family Burkholderiaceae_B; genus Castellaniella. Next base: position 683,073 of record NZ_JAUCCV010000002.1, read on the forward strand.
CGCTGGCAAGGCAGCGATCTGGGCGCGTTTGATTTCCCAGGTGGCGCGCGGATACAGCATCAGACACCCGTCAGGGTGGCGCGTCAGGGTCAGGCGCCCTTGCTCTTCGGTCAGCAAGACGTCACGATACCGGGCCGGAATCGACATCCGTCCCTTGGCATCCAACGTCAACGCACTGCTTCCCTGAAACACGGGGGGCGCCCTCCCACTTCATGACACAAAAAGCTACTTTGCCCCACTCTACGGGATACCATTCCACCGGTCAAGGAGAAAATCCAAACTTATTCAATGACAACAAGCACTTACAACTGTTATCGACATTTTCCCCAGAAATAAACATCTGAAAAATCAATACATTGCAAAACAAACTGAATGTCCTTTATGAGCAAGGGGCGATTCAATGCCGGCCCGGTGGTATCAAAAACCTGCGCCAATCCCCGATTGACATGCAACAGGCCAGCCGATGTAATGAAACAAGGCTCTCCCGAGAGCTGCTGTATCGGCACCCCAGGTGCCAGACTCGAAAGCATCCGAGCCTTCTTCGTGTTTGCCTGACTTGTGCTAGCCAACCAAAAGGAGTTCCCTCATGTCGGATCACCCGTCCCACCCCGCATCCCGCCGCCAGTTCCTGTTCACGCTGGGGGCCGCCGGCGGCACGCTGGTACTTAGCAACACCTTGCCGTTTTCCCGCGCCCTGGCTGCGGGCGCACCGCCCGCCATCAATCTGGGGCAGGTCCTGCCCATGACAGGCTCTGCAGCTGAATTCGGCCCCTATTACCGCGACGCGGTCGGACTGGCGGTCAACCAGATCAACACGGCGGCCAAAGAAGTCTTCGGCGGCCCCATCATCGCCAATCACGTCACGGCCGATAGCGCGACGCTGCCCACCGTCGGCGTTCAGGCAGCCCGGCAAATGGTCGACACCCAGCACACGCCAGTCATCATCAACGGCTGGTCCAGCGGGGTCACCGTCGCCATCGCCACGTCTGTCTCCATCCCGTCCGGCGTGCTGCAGATCGGCAACGGCACGACTTCGCCGCTGGTCAGCGTACTGCCTGCCGACGCCAAGGCCGATCTGCTGTTTCGCACCAGCGCATCCGATGCCATGCAGGGGGTCGTGGCCGCCCAGTTCGTCAACGGCGAAATCGATCCCAACTACAAATTCAAACGCGTCTCCACCATCTATATCAACAACCCCTACGGACAGGGTCTGTCCCACGCCTTCGCCAATGCCTTCCAAAAACGCGGCGGCACGGTCCTGGCACAGGTCCCCCACCCCGAAGAAGTCCAGCCCACCTATAAATCCATGCTGTCCCAGGCGCTGAAGGACAAACCCGATCTGCTGCTGATCGTCAGCTACCCGGCGCACACCATCGCGATCTGCAAAGAATCCCGCGATACCTTCAGCTTCACCAAATGGCAATTCACCGATGGCAACGCCAGCGTCGACATCATCAAGGAAGTCGGCGTGCAAAACATGGACGGCCTCTATGGCACGGCCCCCGGCGAAGACACCAGCACGCAGTCCTACAAGGATTTCTCCAAGACCTTCCTGGAAACCTACAAATACGACCACTTCCCGCCGTTCACCACCTGCTCCTATGATGCCGGCATGGTGGCGGGGCTGGCCATGGCGGCAGCCGTCGCCGGCGGAGCCAGCGACGCGTCGAAGATCACCGGCACGGTCCTGCGCGACGAATTGCGCAAGGTCGCCAACCCCCCTGGGGATATGATCGACGGCGGCGACCAGGCCCGGGTCACTGCCATGCTGCAAGCGCTGAAGGACAAGAAAAAGATCAACTACAACGGGGTGGCCGGCCCTTGCGATTTCGACAAGAACGGCGACGTCATCACGCCAGTCAACATCTGGAAATACACCGGCGACAAGATCGAGACCGTCAAGATGGTGGCTGCCAAAGACATCCCCGCCGCCTGAAGGCGTTCTGCAACACAGCCCGCCGCACCATGAGCTGAACCAAAGCCATCGGGCGGCGGGCGCCAAGAGGCCAGGGTCTGAATCCGATCTCTCACCGGATTCAGACCTTTTCCTTTGGTCTTGACGCTTCGCGACACGGAACCAGCATGCATACGCTCGATCTTTTCGAGGCCACAGAACAGAATCTGGATCAGCGCCTGGGGCCTGCCGCCATCGTGCTGCGCGGATTCGCCCTGCCGGATGTGCCAGCGCTTATACCCGCCCTGGACATCATCTGCCAGCAGTCGCCGTTTCGGCTGATGGTGACGCCCGGCGGCTTCACCATGTCGGTGGCGCTGACAAACTGTGGCGCCCAGGGATGGACCAGCGACCGGCGCGGCTACCGCTATACCCGCATCGACCCCGACACGGGCGCCCCTTGGCCGATCATGCCAGAGGTATTCGCCAGGCTGGCGAACAGGGCGGCAACGGCTGCGGGTTTCGACGATTTCGAACCCGATGCCTGCCTGATCAATCGGTACCTGCCCGGCAACCGGCTTTCATTGCATCAGGACAAGAATGAACGCGACTACGACGCGCCCATTGTGTCCGTCTCGCTGGGGATGCCGGCAAGGTTTCTGTTCGGCGGCCATGCGCGCAACGCCCCCACCGTCAAGGTACCGCTGCATCACGGCGACGTGACAGTATGGGGCGGGGTCGACCGGCTGCGCTATCACGGCGTGCTGCCGCTCAAAGACGAACCTCATGCGCTGCTGGGCAGCCAGCGCATCAATTTCACTTTCCGCAAGGCGGGGTGACGATCAATCCTCGGGCACGTCCTTCAGGAACCGGGACACGCGTTTTTTCTCGGGCAGGATGCCTTGTGGCCGATACAGCACGATCAACGCCAGCAGCAAGCCGACGAACGCCCAGCGCAGGAAGGCCATGCGGGAAGCGACATCGGGCGCGACCCCCTGCAGGGCGACCTGCAGGTAATCCGTGACGAAGCCCGTGCCGCTCCAGACGGCCCAGATGACGAAAGCCCCCAGAATGGCCCCCTTGTTGTTGCCGCTGCCCCCCAGCATAAGCATCACCCAGACCAGGAAAGTCGCGAACAAGGGTTTGAAGTGGCTGTAGTCGATCGTCACCATATAAGGCGCATACAAGGCGCCTGCCACACCGATGACCACGGCGCCCAGCACAAAGGACTGCACCCGCAGGGATTTGACGTGCTTGCCGTTCATGGCGGCGGAGTCTTCCTCGTCGCGGACTGCGCGCAGCGCCCGCCCCCAGGGGGATCGCACCATGGCTTCCAGGACGATATACACCACTGCCAAGCATAGCGTGACGATCACCAGGTATAGATAGCTGTAGTCTCTGGGCTGCATGGCCGACAGCGCCTGGCCCACGAAGGCAGGCAGCCAGCTGCAGCCGTCCGCATCAAAGACGCAGGTCAGGGGCTGGGTGATGCCCGACAGCGGTTGCGGTCCATTGGCCAGCCAGCGCTCATTCTGAAAGATCAGCCGGATGATCTCGGCGATACCCAGGGTGGCGATCGCCAGAAAGTCGGCGCGCAGATGCAAAATCGGCTGGGCGATCAGATAGCCCACGACCCCTGCCATGATGCCGGCCGCCGCCACCCCTACCAGGAAAGGAGCGTCCAGACCGAACCATTGCTGCGCATACGCCGCCATCGCCCCGGCCGGCGGCGACATGACGAACAAGGCCATGGTGAACGCCCCCACGGCGAAGAAACCCGCAATCCCGAAATTCAGATGGCCGTTATATCCCCATTGCGCGTTCAGACCCAAGGACAGAATCGAGTAGATGATCGCCATGATGCTGAACGACACCAGGTAATCCATGATGCCCGGCAGCCACCCGGCAATGCCGAACGCCAGGACACACCCCAGGGCCAGCGCCGCCAGCAGCCGCACCGGCCAACGCCAATGGGAAAACAGCAGGCATCCCAGCAAAAAAGCGGGGACCAGCAGGAAGCAGGCTTTTAGCAGATGCAGAGAGTCCATGACGCGTGCTCCTAGCGTTGAGCGAACAGGCCCTGGGGCCGCATCAGCAGCACCAGCACCATCAGGACGAAGGCGACCGCAGGTCCGTAGGCCGGATTCAGGAAGGCGGAGGTCAGCTGCATGGCGATGCCGATGATGATGGCGCCCACCAAGGCCCCCCAGGCGCTGCCGATCCCGCCCATGATGACGGCGGCAAACAGCGGCAACAACAAGACGAAACCCATGTCCGGGCGCATCTGCGACGCCAGGCCGTACATGACGCCGCCGACGGCCGCCAGGCCGGCGCCGATGGCCCAGGTCCAGGCGATGACCTGTTCCGTATTGATGCCGCGCACCTGAGCCAGGTCCGGGTTGTCGGCGGTCGCCCGCATGGCCTTGCCGATGCGCGTGCGCGTCAACATCCAATACAGCAGCACCACCAGGACCAGCGCCAGGGCAAAAACGAATAGCTGGTCGGCCTGCAAGCGCAATCCCAGGGGCAGGGACAGGGCCGGGTTGGATCTCCCCGAATAGTAAAAGTGGAAATCCGATCCCCAGATCAGATAGACGATGCCGCGCAGCAGGAATTCCATGCCCAGCGACGCCATGGCCAGCAACACCAGCGGCGACTGGTGTCTGCGCAAGGGGCGATACAGCCAGCGGTCGATCACAATCGCCACCGCAGCCGTGACGACGGCCGCCAACAACAGCCCGATCAGCAATTCCCATCCAAAGGAAAACCGCCAGATCGGATTGGACTGCGGCAGGACCAGCACCATCCCATAGGTGACATAAGCCCCCAGCGTCAGGAATTCGCCGTGAGCGAAATTGGGAAATTTCAAAACCCCGTAGCACAGAGTCAGGCCGATGCCCCCCAGGGCGATGATGCCGCCCAGCATCACCCCCCATGCCGTCAGGGACAACATTTCCTGGGCGCTGGTGCCCGAGAGCCAGCCGGCGATCCACATGCCCGCCAGGACCAGCGCCAGGACGCCTCCGACAAAACGGCTGCTGCGCGCGCCGCCGGAGTCGCGCGCATCGACGACGGCGGTATCGGTATCTTCCGGGGATATGCCGGGTACTGCGGATTGTGCTGTATCGACCATCGAATCACCCCCCAAGATAGAGACGCCCGACATTGGGGTCGTCGAGCAGGTCGCGCCCGGAACCCTCGTGACGGTTTTCGCCATTGGCCAGGACATAGCCGCGATGCGCCATGCTCAGGGACTGCCGGGCATTTTGTTCGACCATCAGGACGCCGATGCCGGCCTCGTTGATGCGCGCAATGCGTTCAAAAATTTCATCGACGAGTTTGGGAGACAAAGCAGCGGTCGGCTCATCGAGCAGCAGCAATTTGGGATTCATCATCAAGGCGCTGCCCATCGCCACCATCTGCCTTTCGCCGCCCGACATCTTGCCGGCCAGCTGCCGCCGGCGCTGGCGCAGCTTTGGAAACATGTCGTAGACACGATCCTTGTGCTGACTGAGATCGGCCGCCCCCAAGGGGAACGCCCCCATTTCCAGGTTTTCTTCCACGGTCAGCGACGTGAAGACATTGGCGACCTGGGGCACATAGCACATGCCCAGGCGCACGATCCGGTGCGGCGCCACCTGGGTGATGTCATGACCATCGAAGTGTATCGACCCCTGACGTGGGTGCAGCAGGCCGAACACGGTCTTCATCAATGTGGATTTACCGGCCCCGTTGGGGCCGATGATGGATACGACCTCATCGGCCTCGACGACGAGTGACAGGCCGCGCAGGATCTCGGTGTCTCCGTACCCTGCCGTGACGGCATCAACCTGCAGCAGCGGCATATTGCCCCCCCAGATAAGCTTCCAGCACCGCCTGATTGTTGCGCACGGAGGCGGGATCGCCCTCGGCCAGCTTGCGGCCTTCGCTCATGACGACCACCGGATCGCAAAGACTCATGACCATGTTCATATCGTGCTCGATCAGCAGGAACGTAATGCCGCGGTCCCGGACCAGAGACTGGATATTGGCAATGATGCTTTGCAATAGAGTGCGATTGACCCCGGCAGCGGGTTCGTCCAGCAAAATGATCTGCGGATCGGCCATCAGCATCCGCCCCATTTCCAGCAGCTTTTTCTGGCCGCCGGATAAATTGGCCGCATATTCATGTTGAACATGGGTCAGCTGCAGATATTCCAGGACTTCGCGCGCCTTGTGCAGATGGCGGGATTCTTCGGCCTGCACCTGCCCCGGACGGAACATCGCGTTCCACCAGCGTTCGCCCGATTGCCCCGGCGGCACCAGCAACAGGTTTTCCAGGACGCTCATGGTGCCGTGTTCGCGTGGGATCTGGAAAGTGCGGCACAGGCCGCGAGCGAATATCTGGTCGGGGCGCAGATGAGCGATATCCTGGCCATCCAGCAAAATACGCCCTGAATCGGGCGGAATGAAGCCGGTGATCAGGTTGAATACGGTGGTCTTGCCCGCGCCATTGGGACCGATCAAGCCGGTGATGGTGCCGCGTTCCACCTGGAAGGAACAATGATCCACGGCCCGCAGGCCGCCAAAGCTTTTCGCCAGATCACGGACTTCAAGCAGCGGATGTTGCTGATTGGCGTCCGTCCCCGACAGGGACGTTGCTGTCGAATCTGTCACCGATGTCTCCTGCTGGATTTCCACAAGGAATCCGGCCGGCGTACCTGGCGAGTGCATCCGCACAGGCCGTCGGTTCGAAAGGTGCTTCAGAGTATCACAGCGTGCGCAGCGTCCGTATGCGCATAATTCCCTATACGGACGCCCTCATGGCGCTGCGGCAAAAAAGAAGCGGAACAGATCTGTAGGCCGGATTTTGTACGCCGGGTCGCCCCGGCGGGCAATCATTCCTCTGGGCAGGCCATTGCTGGACTGCTCTAGCCATCTACCCGCATGCTCGGGCGGGCCGCCCTGTCGGCACGAAGCCGGCGCATGCCTATTTGATGTTGCTCCCGATAGAGGTTGCCGCGTTTCACCCTGCCACGCCCTGTGCGGACAAGCCGACAGGCAGTACGGAGTCGCCGTACCGGAGTGCCGCCCGAAAGCAGCACCCGCGTAGCAGACTCGTCTCTGTGGCCCTATTCCTCAGCTTGCCCCGTAGGGGTCGCCGGACGGCCGTTAGCCGCTATCGCGCCCGATGGAGTCCGGACCTTCCTCGATGCCTAGACACCGCGATTGCCCGATCTGCCCCGCCCCGGCATTGTACGGCAAGCCCGAGGCCCGCTGCATGCAGACCGATGCCCGGGCAATGGCCGCCTCAAACTGCGACAATAGAGCCTGACCCCTGGCGATATGACGGCTTTCTGACCAACGCCCGGCTCGACTCCGATTTCCCCGACGTTCGCACCGATTCCATGCCCGATACGATTCTTGCCCTGACCCAGGCTCAGCTGGCCTATGGCCACCATCCCTTGCTCGACCATGCCGATCTGGCCTTGCTGCAGGGCGAACGCATTGGCCTGATCGGCCGCAATGGCGCGGGCAAATCCTCTCTGCTGCGCATTCTGGACGGTCGCACCCAGCTGGACGACGGCGAGATCCGCCGGCAAAAGGGCCTGCGCATCGCTACCGTCGAACAAGAGCCCATCCTGCCGGAAGACCAGACGGTCCAGCAGGTGCTCCAGGGCGACATGCTGGCCTCTGAAGACTGGGCGCGCGGCGCGCGCGCCGCATCCCTGATCGACACGCTGGGCCTGGATCCCGATCTGCTGATTGCAGGCCTGTCGGGCGGCACCCGCAAACGGGTCGCTCTGGCCCGCGCCCTGGTCGAGGAACCCGACCTGCTCTTGCTGGATGAACCCACCAACCACTTGGACTTCAACGGCATCGCTTGGCTGGAAGGCCTGCTGGCCGCTTCCCGCCTGACCATCGTGCTGATCACCCACGACCGTCGCTTTCTGGACGCCGTGGCCACCCGCATCATCGAGCTGGACCGCGGCCAGCTGCTCAGCTTTCCGGGAAATTTTTCCGCCTGGCAGGCCCGCAAGGCCCAATGGCTGGAAGCCGAACAGCAAGCCAATGCCCGCTTCGACAAAATGCTGTCCCAGGAAGAAGTCTGGATCCGCAAAGGCGTCGAGGCCCGCCGCACCCGCAACGAGGGCCGCGTGCGACGCCTGGAGGCCCTGCGCCGCGAACGCACCGCCCGCCGGGACCAGCAGGGCCAGGTCCGCTTTTCTCTGGCGGACGGCCAACGATCTGGCAAGCAGGTGGCCGAACTGCAACAGGTCACGCACGGTTTCGGCGGCGAGCCGCTGATTCGCGACTTCAGCACCCTGATCCTGCGCGGCGACCGGATCGGCCTGATCGGCCCCAACGGCGCCGGCAAAACCACGCTGCTGCGCATCCTGCTGGGGGAACTGCAGCCGGACCAGGGAACCGTGCGCCTGGGCACCAATCTATCCATCGGCTATTTTGACCAGATGCGCGACCGCCTGGATGAATCCGCCACGCTGGCAGACACCATCAGCCCGGGCAGCGAATGGGTGGAGATCGGCGGCCAGCGCAAGCACGTCATGAGCTACCTGGAAGACTTCCTGTTCCCCGCCGCCCGCGCCCATTCCCCCGTCAGCAGTCTGTCGGGCGGTGAACGCGCCCGCCTGGCCCTGGCCCGCATGTTCGCCCAGGCCCATAACATCCTGGTGCTGGACGAGCCCACCAACGACCTGGACATCGATACCCTGGAACTGCTTGAAAGCCTGCTGCAGGACTATGCAGGCACGGTCCTGCTGGTCAGCCACGACCGCAGCTTTCTGGACAATGTCGTCACCCAGACCATCGCGGCTGAAGGCCGGGGACACTGGCAGGAATACGTGGGCGGCTATGCCGAATGGGAAGCTCAGCGTCCGCGCAACACACCGGCGCCGGCGGACGATACCCGCAAGACCGCCCTGGCCGACACGGCTGCTGCCAAACCCGGCGCGCCATCCGCTGCCGGCGATGCGTCTGCCAAAACGCGCAAGAGCCGTCTGGCCCCCTGGGAGGCCGACGAGCTGGCCGGATTGCCGGATCAGATCGCTGCGCTGGAAGCCGAACAGGCGCAACTGGCTGCTGCCTTGTCCGCACCGGACCTGTACCGCGACGGCGCAGACGAAGCCGAGCGCATCCAGCAGGCCCTGCAAACGCTCTCAGAACAGATGGACGCGCTGTTCGAGCGCTGGACCTCGCTGGAAGACAAGCGCGGCGATTAGGCGCGCAGCCGCCACGCCAGGGATTCCCCCGCCGCCAGCGGCACGACCTCGGCGTCTGCCAAAGGCAGGGTGGCCGGAATCTGCTCCGCCACCTGCTCCAGCGTCAGCGTGGCTGCATTAGGCGGCAAGCCATAGAAAGCCGGCCCATTCAGGCTGGCGAAGGCCTCCAGGCGATCCAGACGGCCCGCTGCATCAAATGCCGTTGCATACAGCGCCATGGCATGGCGGGCGGTGTAGCAGCCCGCACAGCCGCAATCCTGCTCTTTCGCCCCCTTGGGGTGCGGGGCGCTATCGGTGCCCAGAAAGAAACGCGCCTCGCCGCTGGTCGCGGCATCCAGCAGCGCCAGACGATGACGTTCGCGCTTGAGCACCGGCAGGCAATACCAGTGCGGACGCAAGCCGCCTTTGAACAAGGCGTTGCGGTTGTACAGCAGATGGTGGGCCGTGATCGTGGCCGCCACCGGCCCGGGCGCCTCGCGCACATAGGCCACCCCCTCAGCCGTCGTCAGGTGCTCGAAAACGACCTTCAGAGCCGGGTAGGCCTGCCGCAAGGGCCGCATCACCCGATCAATGAAGACCGCCTCGCGGTCGAACAGATCGACATCGGGGTCCGTGACCTCTCCATGCACCAGCAAGGGCATGCCACAGTCCTGCATGGCGTCCAGCGTGGCGCAGCAATGCTTCAACAGATCCGTCACGCCGGCATCCGAATGCGTCGTCGCACCGGCGGGATACAGCTTCACCCCGTGGATAAACCCCGAGTCCCGCGCACGGCGGATTTCATCGGGTGCGGTCCTGTCGGTCAGATACAAGGTCATCAGCGGCTCGAAGCTGTCTTCCGGCGCCCCCGCCTGCCGCAGCGCCGCCAGTATCCGGCCCCGATAGGCTTGCGCATCCACCGTCGTCACCACGGGAGGCTTCAGGTTCGGCATGATGATGGCACGACCGAACTGCCGGGCGGAATCCAGAACCACGCTTTGCAGCACGGCCCCGTCGCGCAGATGCAGATGCCAATCGTCAGGACGGATCAGCGTCAAAGTCCTGGGGCCGCCGCCCTGGTGGGGCTGCATCACATGGCTCTGAGGGCCGGCTGCGGCGCCTGAGGGCAGCCCAGGCGAAGTCGTGTCTTGAGTCACTGGCTGAGTTCCTTAAATATTTTTCACTGCTTTGCTTTGTCTTTGGGGGAAACACGCGGTAAGCTTCGGGGGCTATTCACTCAATCAAGTAGGAGCCTGTATTCATGGCAACCACCGAAAAGTCCGGGCGCAAGCCCAATGCGGCTTTCATGAAGCCCCTGACGCCCAGCGCCACCCTGGCTGCGGTTATCGGCAACGACGCCGTCCCCCGCACCGAAGTGACCAAGCGCATTTGGGACTACATCAAGAAGCACGACCTGCAAGACCCTGCAAACCGTCGCAACATCAATGCGGACGCCAAACTGCGCCCTCTGTTCGGCAAAGATCAGGTGTCGATGTTCGAACTGACCAAGCTGGTCAGCCAACATCTGAAATAAGTTGAATTCGCGTCAGACCCGCCAGGGCCTGACGGCGGGTGATCCCACGATCACCCGCGCCGGGCAGATATCCAATCCGACCGGTCGCTAGTCCTGCCGTCCGCCTACAGACCAGGCAGGGGGGTTTCCCCCGCACAATGCGCCAGCCAGCCCTTGGCCAGGCGATAGATGATCCAGATCATGGCGATCACGCCCGTGGCGAAGCCGATGAAGATCACGGTGGCGACGGCACTGAGCGCCAACCACAGCAAACCCCACCAGAACGTACGGATGATCCAGTCGATGTGGCCGGCATAGACCGTCCCCACCATATCGCCGCGTTTCAGGTAAGCCAGGACGACAGCGGCAATCGCCGCAGCCCCCAGAATTCCCGCTGACAGAATCCCCGCCGCGAACAAGGCATACATCAAATGAATGAGCTGGCGTTGCGTCAGCCCTTTGTCGGTCCCGGGGGTATCGTCATCTTGTGTCATGAAACCTCCTGCTGGGGCGCCGGCGCGCCGCTGTTCAAGTAGATTTCATTCTAACTGTTTTTCTGAGGCTAAAGCCTTCCGGCGCATCAAAGGACAAAGCCCCTGCAGAGGATATCTGCAGGGGCTTTGCGGTATAGAAGCCTGACGATGACCTACTTTCACAGGTGTCCACCCACTATCATCGGCGCGAAGGCGTTTCACTGTCCTGTTCGGGAAGGGAAGGAGTGGGGCCACCTTGCTATGGTCGTCAAGCATAACTGGTTGTGGTTCAGTCTGGGACTGGACCACCAATTTGGAAGAAGCACACGTGGCAGCGATGCTGCTGTTGATGCGCCGTCTTTGGGACGGGCTGCATTGTAGCAGATTTGCGGCACACGGTTTGGGTTGTTCTTGGCGTTTCAATTAAATCGGCGTACACACGATCCTCTATTCGCTTGGAGTCAGCCAATTGGCCAACCTGCAAGGTTATAGGATCAAGCCGCACGGGCAATTAGTACTGGTTAGCTGCACGCATTACTGCGCTTCCACACCCAGCCTATCAACGTCCTGGTCTCGGACGACCCTTTAGGGGGGTCAAGCCCCCGGGATACCTAATCTTCAGACGAGTTTCGCGCTTAGATGCCTTCAGCGCTTATCTCTTCCGTACATAGCTACTCGGCAATGCCATTGGCATGACAACCGATACACCAGCGGTACGTCCACTCCGGTCCTCTCGTACTAGGAGCAGGCTCCGTCAAGTATCCAACGCCCACGGCAGATAGGGACCAAACTGTCTCACGACGTTTTAAACCCAGCTCACGTACCTCTTTAAATGGCGAACAGCCATACCCTTGGGACCGGCTACAGCCCCAGGATGAGATGAGCCGACATCGAGGTGCCAAACACCGCCGTCGATATGAACTCTTGGGCGGTATCAGCCTGTTATCCCCAGAGTACCTTTTATCCGTTGAGCGATGGCCCTTCCATACAGAACCACCGGATCACTATGACCTGCTTTCGCACCTGTTCGACTTGTCAGTCTCACAGTCAAGCACGCTTATGCCATTGCACTATCAGCACGATTTCCGACCGTACCTAGCGTACCTTCGTACTCCTCCGTTACACTTTAGGAGGAGACCGCCCCAGTCAAACTGCCCACCATGCACTGTCCCCAACCCGGATAACGGGCCAAGGTTAGAACCGCAAACAGACCAGGGTGGTATTTCAAGGTTGGCTCCACTGCATCTAGCGACACAGTTTCAACGCCTCCCACCTATCCTACACAGGCCGGTTCACAATCCAATGCAAAGCTACAGTAAAGGTTCATGGGGTCTTTCCGTCTAGCCGCGGGTAGATTGCATCATCACAAACATTTCAACTTCGCTGAGTCTCAGGAGGAGACAGTGTGGCCATCGTTACGCCATTCGTGCAGGTCGGAACTTACCCGACAAGGAATTTCGCTACCTTAGGACCGTTATAGTTACGGCCGCCGTTTACCGGGGCTTCGATCAAGAGCTTGCACCCCATCACTTAACCTTCCGGCACCGGGCAGGCGTCACACCCTATACGTCGACTTTCGTCTTGGCAGAGTGCTGTGTTTTTAATAAACAGTCGCAGCCACCGATTCACTGCGGCCCCTTCATGCTCAGCGCGCAGGCGCTTCACACTACAAGGGCATACCTTCTCCCGAAGTTACGGTATCAATTTGCCGAGTTCCTTCTCCTGAGTTCTCTCAAGCGCCTTGGAATATTCATCCCGTCCACCTGTGTCGGTTTGCGGTACGGTCTCGTGAGACTGAAGCTTAGAGGCTTTTCCTGGGACAACTTCCGATCAGTCCAGAGACCTAAGTCTCTGTCCAGCCACACCCTTGAATTACGCGCCCGGATTTACCTAAGCGCCTTCTATGATGCAGCAACGGGGACATCCAACACCCCGATGATCTTGCAGCCATCCGTCCCCCCATCGCATCTCACGACGGTGCTGGAATATTAACCAGCTTCCCATCAGCTACGCATCTCTGCCTCGCCTTAGGGGCCGACTCACCCTGCGCCGATGAACGTTGCGCAGGAAACCTTGGACTTACGGCGAGGGGGCTTTTCACCCCCTTTATCGCTACTCATGTCAGCATTCGCACTTCTGATACCTCCAGCAGACCTCTCGATCTGCCTTCGCAGGCTTACAGAACGCTCTCCTACCGCGTGCAATAAATTGCACACCCGCAGCTTCGGTAACTGGCTTGAGCCCCGTTACATCTTCCGCGCAGGACGACTCGATCAGTGAGCTATTACGCTTTCTTTAAAGGGTGGCTGCTTCTAAGCCAACCTCCTGACTGTCTATGCCTTCCCACTTCGTTTCCCACTTAGCCCGTTTTAGGGACCTTAGCTGGCGGTCTGGGTTGTTTCCCTCTTGAGTCCGGACGTTAGCACCCGGTGCTCTGTCTCCCACACTGTACTTGCCGGTATTCGGAGTTTGCCATAGGTTGGTAAGTCGCCATGACCCCCTAGCTATAACAGTGCTCTACCCCCGGCAGTAATCATGTGAGGCACTACCTAAATAGTTTTCGGAGAGAACCAGCTATCTCCAGGCTTGTTTAGCCTTTCACCCCTATCCACAGTTCATCCCCTAATTTTTCAACATTAGTGGGTTCGGTCCTCCAGCACGTGTTACCGTGCCTTCAACCTGACCATGGATAGATCGCCTGGTTTCGGGTCTACACCCAGCGACTGAATCGCCCTATTCGGACTCGCTTTCGCTACGCCTTCCCTATTCGGTTAAGCTTGCCACTGAATGTAAGTCGCTGACCCATTATACAAAAGGTACGCAGTCACCCCACAAGGAGGCTCCTACTGTTTGTATGCATACGGTTTCAGGATCTATTTCACTCCCCTTCCGGGGTTCTTTTCGCCTTTCCCTCACGGTACTGGTTCACTATCGGTCGATTACGAGTATTTAGCCTTGGAGGATGGTCCCCCCATGTTCAGACAGGATTTCACGTGTCCCGCCCTACTTGTCTGACGCTTAGTTCCACATTCCAATTTTCGTCTACAGGGCTATCACCATGCTACGGCTGACCTTTCCAGATCATTCGACTAATTGAAGTGCTAAATCGTCAAGGCTCATCCGGTTTCGCTCGCCGCTACTACCGGAATCTCGGTTGATTTCTTTTCCTCGAGCTACTGAGATGTTTCAGTTCACCCGGTTCGCCCCGTACACCTATGTATTCAGTGTACGGTACAGCATCGCTGCTGTGGGTTTCCCCATTCGGACATCTGCGGATCAAAGCTTGTTTGCCAGCTCCCCGCAGCTTTTCGCAGGCTACAACGTCCTTCGTCGCCTGTAATCGCCAAGGCATCCACCATATGCACTTATTCGCTTGATCCTATAACTTTGCAGGTTATAGGAATATGAGTTTCGCGTGTTTGTGCCGTTCAATTCCATTAAAGGCCAACCAGAATCCAATCCATAGGATTTTCTTCTGTTTGAATCTTAAGAACATTTGAACAATTGATTTTGCAATCACAACCCGTAAATTACCCATCATCGACAATAAAGTCGATTCATGATATTTACATTGTTGTGCTTCTTCCAGATTGTTAAAGAACATGGTACTTCTACTGCCTGAACACCCGAAGATGTTCATTCAGTCAGCAATGCCCTGAACACCTGATAACAGGCCCCAAGACATTCTTGACTGATCGATCGTGTCCACCTGCCGCATTCACATCAGACCCACCGCAATGGTGGAGGATGACGGGATCGAACCGACGACCCCCTGCTTGCAAAGCAGGTGCTCTCCCAGCTGAGCTAATCCCCCGTTTTCAGCCTTATCGCTGAAAATGCCCCCACGCTGCGCCTGCGGCTTGCTGCCCCCCGAGGGGGCGCTTTTGCCTTGGGGCGGCCCGGCGGCAAAACCGTGGTGGGTCAAGATGGATTCGAACCATCGACCCCCGCCTTATCAAGACGGTGCTCTAACCGACTGAGCTACTGACCCCTTAAGTCTGCGTGACTGCAGGCCTGGACTTCAGACCATGTACTACCAACAGCCGATAAGCGTGGACGCTACAACAACAAGCACACAAGCTTGCTCTTAAAGGAGGTGATCCAGCCGCACCTTCCGATACGGCTACCTTGTTACGACTTCACCCCAGTCATGAATCCCACCGTGGTAAGCGCCCTCCTTGCGGTTAGGCTACCTACTTCTGGTGAAACCCACTCCCATGGTGTGACGGGCGGTGTGTACAAGACCCGGGAACGTATTCACCGCGACATGCTGATCCGCGATTACTAGCGATTCCGACTTCACGCAGTCGAGTTGCAGACTGCGATCCGGACTACGATCGGGTTTCTGAGATTGGCTCCACCTCGCGGCTTGGCATCCCTCTGTCCCGACCATTGTATGACGTGTGAAGCCCTACCCATAAGGGCCATGAGGACTTGACGTCATCCCCACCTTCCTCCGGTTTGTCACCGGCAGTCCCATTAGAGTGCTCAACTAAATGTAGCAACTAATGGCAAGGGTTGCGCTCGTTGCGGGACTTAACCCAACATCTCACGACACGAGCTGACGACAGCCATGCAGCACCTGTGTTCCGGTTCTCTTGCGAGCACTCCCTAATCTCTTAAGGATTCCAGACATGTCAAGGGTAGGTAAGGTTTTTCGCGTTGCATCGAATTAATCCACATCATCCACCGCTTGTGCGGGTCCCCGTCAATTCCTTTGAGTTTTAATCTTGCGACCGTACTCCCCAGGCGGTCAACTTCACGCGTTAGCTGCGCTACTAAGGTTAATAAACCCCAACAGCTAGTTGACATCGTTTAGGGCGTGGACTACCAGGGTATCTAATCCTGTTTGCTCCCCACGCTTTCGTGCATGAGCGTCAGTATCATCCCAGGGGGCTGCCTTCGCCATCGGTATTCCTCCACATCTCTACGCATTTCACTGCTACACGTGGAATTCTACCCCCCTCTGACGTACTCTAGCCCGGTAGTTAAAAGTGCAGTTCCAAGGTTAAGCCCTGGGATTTCACACCTTTCTTTCCGAACCGCCTGCGCACGCTTTACGCCCAGTAATTCCGATTAACGCTTGCACCCTACGTATTACCGCGGCTGCTGGCACGTAGTTAGCCGGTGCTTATTCTGCAGGTACCGTCATTAGCCCAAGGTATTATCCCAGGCCGTTTCTTCCCTGCCAAAAGTGCTTTACAACCCGAAGGCCTTCATCGCACACGCGGGATGGCTGGATCAGGGTTTCCCCCATTGTCCAAAATTCCCCACTGCTGCCTCCCGTAGGAGTCTGGGCCGTGTCTCAGTCCCAGTGTGGCTGGTCGTCCTCTCAAACCAGCTACAGATCGTCGCCTTGGTAGGCCTTTACCCCACCAACTAGCTAATCTGATATCGGCCGCTCCAATAGTGAGAGGTCTTGCGATCCCCCCCTTTCCCCCGTAGGGCGTATGCGGTATTAGCTGACCTTTCGGCCAGTTATCCCCCGCTACTGGGCACGTTCCGATATATTACTCACCCGTTCGCCACTCGCCACCAAGAAAGCAAGCTTTCTCGTGCTGCCGTTCGACTTGCATGTGTAAAGCATCCCGCTAGCGTTCAATCTGAGCCAGGATCAAACTCTTCAGTTTAATTCCTGTAATCGTAGTTTCTTGTCCCCGAAGGGACGGAAAGCTACGTTCGCTATGCATCACTCAAAAGAAATGACTAAGTTTGGTTTAAACCTTACTTCTTCATTTCTATCTATGTGAGCACTTGGTATAACATGTGTGCATTTCCGAACAATGCGCGATTCGTGAGAATCAGCGTACTGCCGGGCTGTGCTGCCTGTTATCAAGCGCCCACACTTATCGGCTGTTAAGTTTTTAAAGAACAAATCTGCGTGAAGCAGAGAAACGAGATTATGAAGAAGTTTTTTGTTCTTGTCAAATCGCTGTCGGGGGAAAATCAACATCGGTAAACCGGTGAAATCTCTACCCTTCCAGCAATCTGACCAGAAGATCTTCATCCTCTCGTCGAGCCTGCCATTAAAACACATCTGCATTTCAATGTCAAACCTGACTGCATCCAACCGAAGCCGGATCTTCGTCACCAACATCGGTCATCAATCGGGCTTTTCACCTACAAATCAATGACTTCTGCTTGGCTTGCCTCTGATTAAAACCAGAGGATTTCAGGGTTAACCCTGGGTGCCCAGCGGCGAAGAGACCGAACTATAGCACGCTTTTTTAAACGTGCGCAAATCGTTTGGAAAATTTATAGCGAGACCGGCAGTTCGGTGGTCTCTTTGATGGATTGCAAGGCGAAACTGCTGCGGATATCCACGACGGCAGGGTGGCGCATCAGCGTATCCATGGCAAAGCGTGAGAAGGCGGACAGGTCCGGCACCTGTACGCGCAACAGATAGTCCATGTCGCCGGACATGGCATAGCACTGCATGACTTCGGGCCAGCCTTGCACGTCCTTGGCAAAACCGGAGATCGCGCTGTGTTCGGCGCGGTGGGTTTTGTCCAGACGGACGGATATATAGGCCAGCAAGCCCAGGCCCAGCCGTTCCGGGTCGGCCAGCGCAACATAGCGGCGGATATAACCCTGCTCTTCCAGACGCTTGACCCGCCGCAGGCAGGGGCTGGGCGACAGATCGACCCGCTGGGCGAGTTCTTGGTTGCTGATACGGCCATCCTGCTGCAGATGCGTCAGGATGAGTCGATCGATCTGGTCCAGGTCCTCGGCAGGCGTCATGGGGTTCCACATATAGATAAAGAATCTCGAAGGCTTCCAGAATAGAGGCAGGACGGCTGCATGGCAATCAGGGACTATTCCCTGTAAAGTCGGCGTCTCGTTCACCGAGGCCGTCTCACGATGCTTCACTATCTGAATACCATCCGCCAGCGCAGCACGCGTATGTTCATGACCATCGCCCGCATCATGGTGCCGGTCATGGTCATTGTCTATATAGCAGACCGTGTAGGCCTGGTGCGGCTGGCGGGCGAAGCCCTGGCGCCCGCCATGGCCCTGCTGGGCCTGCCTCCGCAAGCCGGCATCATCTGGGTCACCACGGTCATCACCAATATTTACGGCGGCATGGCCTCGATGGCCGCGCTGTCAGACAGCCTGCAGATGAACGTGGCCCAGATCAGCGCCTTGGGCGCCATGATGCTGTTCGCCCACAATGTCCCCACCGAACAATCCGTCGTCCGCCGCGCGGGCGCCAGCGCCCTGGTCACGGGTGGACTGCGGCTGGTGGTCGGTATTCTGTATGGCGCCGCCGTAACGTGGACATGCCAGGCGCTGGGCTTGCTGCAGGACCCGGTGTCGTTTGCCTGGATGGGCCAGGATGCAAGCCTGACGCAGGGACCGCCGGATGTCATTACCTGGCTGCTGTCCACGCTGCAATCCTTGCTGCTGGTGCTGGTCGTGATCATCGGCATGGTAATTCTGCTGGATTTGCTGGAACGACTGGGCTTCACTCGCCTGGTGACCCGCCTGCTGACCCCGGTGCTGCGCCTGTCCGGTCTGGAAGAACGCGCCGCCCCCCTGACGACCGTGGGCGTGCTGCTGGGCCTGGCCTATGGCGGCGCCCTGATCATCGACGCCGCGGAGCGCGAGGACTTCAGCCCCCGCACGCGCCTGCTGGCCCTGTCCTGGCTATCACTATGTCATGCGCTGATCGAAGACACTCTATTGATTCTGGCCCTGGGCGCCAACATCTGGGTGATCCTGGTACTGCGCGGACTGCTGACCCTGGGCATCCTGGCGATGATCGCCGCCCTGACGCAGCCCCACACCCGCTGGGGCAGG
Organism: Castellaniella sp.; assembly: GCF_034675905.1. Taxonomy (GTDB): domain Bacteria; phylum Pseudomonadota; class Gammaproteobacteria; order Burkholderiales; family Burkholderiaceae_B; genus Castellaniella. The sequence goes on from NZ_JAUCCV010000002.1 coordinate 701,952, forward strand.
CGTCTGGCCGCCCAGGCGACGCGCACATCCACCCGGACGCGCTGAGGCCTCAGCCCAATCGGCGCTTGTTCCCGATCAAGTTTGCCCTAAACCCCGGCCTATGATGTAATCGCATGCTGATCGCTCGAACCCCTTGACAAGGACCGCAAAGCCGGTATGACATTCCGGCAGACGGCATCACCGGGACAGCGCATCGCATCCGAGGTCATTCATGAACGCTGCCAATCCTGCCCAAACACCTGATTCCATGATCCCCGTCACCGTGCTGACGGGATTTCTGGGGGCGGGCAAAACCACCCTCTTGCGCCGCATCCTGACGGAATTCCATGGCCAGCGCATCGCCGTTATCGAAAACGAATTCGGCGAGGAAAACATCGACAACGATCTGCTGGTGCAAGACCGCGACGAGCAGATCGTCGAACTGAGCAACGGCTGCGTCTGCTGCACGGTGCGCGGCGACCTGATCCGCACCCTGCACGATCTGGCCGCCCGCCGCAAAGATGGCGGCATCCGGTTTGATCGCGTCATCATCGAAACCACCGGCATGGCCAACCCCGGGCCGGTATGCCAGACCTTTTTCATGGATGACGACATCGCCGAGACCTATCGGCTGGACGCCGTCATCACGGTGGTCGATGCCAAACACGGCATGGCCGCCCTGGACCGCCAGGAAGAAGCGCAGCGCCAGGTCGGCTTCGCCGACCGCATCCTGATTTCCAAGAAAGACCTGGTCAACGAGGCCGACTACGAAGCCCTGCGCAGCCGTCTGGTGCGCATCAATCCCCGCGCTTCGATCACGCCCGTGCATTTTGGCGAAACCGACCTGCATACGCTGCTGGACGTCAGCGGCTTTGATCTGGACGCGATCCTGAATATCGACCCCGCCTTCCTGGCGGAAGAAGAAGTCCACGATCACCACGGCCACGATCATGATCATGATCACAAGCACGATCATGACGAAGACGACCATGTCTGCGGCTCGGGCTGCACGCATGACCACCATGACCATCACCACGCCCATCACAGCGACGACATCGGCGCCTTTGTGTTCCGATCCAAGCGGGCTTTTGATCCAGAGCGCCTGGAAGACTTCCTGGGCGGCATCGTCCAGGTCTATGGCCCCGACCTGCTGCGCTACAAAGGCATCCTCTATATCAAGGGCATCAACCGCCGCATGATCTTCCAGGGCGTGCACATGATGATGGGCGCCGAACCCGGCGCCCCCTGGAAAGCCAGTGAAAAACCGAATACCCGGCTGGTGTTCATCGGCCGTAAACTGCCTCAGGACATCTTTACTCAGGGGCTCGAACAATGCCTGGCCTGACCGCCCACCCCACGCTGCCCCGCTGTACTTTCGGGATGCGGACGACAGGCCCCGGCTCATAATAAGGAAGGACACAACATGGCTAGCAAATCCAGCGCCAAATCCGCGCCCAAGACCATGACAGAAAAAGAACTGTTGGCGATGCCCGAACAGGACTACATGAATGCCGCCCAGCTTGCCTTCTTCCGAGATCGCCTGCACCAGCTCGAACATGAAATCCTGACCAATGCGGGCGCCACCACTGAAAACCTGCGTGAAACCCAATATGTCCCCGACCCGGCCGACCGCGCCACCATCGAGGAAGAACACGCACTGGAACTGCGTACCCGGGACCGCGAACGGAAACTGCTGAAAAAGGTCCAGCAATCCATCTCCCGCATCGATGCCGGGGAATACGGCTGGTGTGAAGAAACCGGCGAACCCATCGGCATCGCCCGCCTGCTGGCGCGGCCCACGGCCACGCTCTCGCTGGAAGCTCAAGAACGCCGCGAAATGCGGCAAAAGCTCTACGGCGACTGAGCATTCCAGACGCACCGGACGCTTGACGGACAGCTCTTGCCCCCTGAGGGGCAGGAGCTGTTTTCATATCCCCTGCCGGATCGGAACATCCCCGGCATCCCTTGAACTTCAGCGCCGCCATCCCCATCTGCTAGGTCTTGGACCAAGAGAACGCCATGGA
>NZ_JAUCCV010000003.1:0-96578 GCF_034675905.1 Castellaniella sp.
CTCCCCGACCAGGGCTCGAACCTGGGACCTGCGGATTAACAGTCCGTCGCTCTACCGACTGAGCTATCGGGGAATCGCAAAGAAGCGAAACTATAGCATAATTTTTCGAGACCGCACAATTGCCGGCCTCTTCGTGCTCAGGGAAAGCGCATCAGGATCGGTACGCCGGCCCTGCGCAGGCATCCCGAGGTCACGCTGCCCAGCAAAGCGGCTTCGAGCGCGTCCTGGCGCCGGGTGACCATCGCCAGGATGACGCCGCTGCGATGGGCCACATGATCGACAATCGCCTGCACCGGTTCGCCATGCAGCACATCCCAGTCGACGCTCACGCCGTGCTGCTTGGCGAGTTCAGTGGCCTGGGAATGCACATAGCCGGATTCCAGCATCGGCATTTCCTGGCTGGGTCCCTCGCCCACCTGCGCAGCATTGACGGGCTGAACTGCGCTGACGACTTCCAGTCCGGCATCGGCCCACTGGGCAAACCTGGCGGCATCATGGGCCATGACCTCTGGCAACTGGCTGCCATCCAAAGGCACGACTACGCTGCGCAGCGTTATCTTTTCAGAGGCTGCCGTCCTGCCTCCGGTCGGACGATACACCAGCACCGGCCCCTCGGCGCCGCGCACGACACGCCGGGTCACGCTGCCTAGCATGATCTCCATCAAGCCGGAATGCCCGCGCGAGGTCATCGCCAGCAAAGTGGCTGGCTGACTGGCTGCTTCTTTGAGAATCGCCCGGGCCGCATCACCCGTATCCAGCACACACAGGCCGCGGACGCCATGAGCGGATGCAATCGAATTAATGTAATCCCTGGCATCCGCTTCGTCAGACGCTTTACCGACAATACGCAGCAGCATCAGCTCCGTGCCATGCACGGCCGCCAAGCCAGCCGCATAGGGAATCACTTCTTCCGAAAACGGTGAACCATCAAGCGGTACCAGAATGCGTTTGTACATAGCGATCACTCCAGAAGGTATTGTCCAGGACACTGCACAGCCTTGCGAGGCAAGCCCAGTATAGGGTCTCGGGTGCGTTTACCCTAAGCCTACCGCCCTCGTACCTGGTCGATCAGCCTGCGATCCCGTTTGGTGGGACGGCCCGCTGTCAAATCCTGCGCAGGCTCCGGCGCCAGGCGGCGCTGTTCCGCCGCCTGTTCACGGGCCGTGATGCTGACGGGGGTCTCTTGGTACAACAAGGCTGCCTGGGGCGCAGGGCCACGCACGCCGCTGACCGCCCGGACCTCGACCTCGATGTCCAGCCCGGTCTTGCGCACCCGGATCCGGTCGCCCGCAGTCACCTCCCGCGCGGGTTTGGCGACGATCTGATCATTGACCTGGATGCGCCCTGCGCCAATTTCATGCGCAGCCAGGCTGCGGGTCTTGTAGAAACGGGCGGCCCAAAGCCACTTGTCGAGCCGGATCTTGTCCATGCGGTTTCCTTGCTGCAGTCAGAGTCACACAATAGGGGATCAGGCGGGCCGGGGCAAGGCGCTCCCCACCAGGAAGTCATCCAAACGGTAGGTCACCACTGACGAGCCGGCCAGCGGTTTGAAGGCGACCTCCTGCTCGCGCAATTCGCACAGCCATGGCGCCAACGTCAGGGGCTTGACGCCCGCCAGCGCCTGGTGGGTGAACAGCCCGACACAAGACTGATGCGCGGGATCGCGAGCGGATGCGTATTCAAAAGCCTGGACGCCGGCCCCGCGCATATCCGCCCCCAACTGCTGGGTTGCGGTGTAGTCGGACGGATGCATCAGAGACGTGCCGTAGCGATCAAACGGCGGCGCCTGCAGCAGCAGGCCATGATCCGTGCGATAAGCAGCCGTGAACAAGGTATGTTGACTGATCAGCACGTCTTTGGGGGCAGGCCCCGCCATGGACTGGCGAAAAATGAAGCGGTAATAGGCGGATTCAGCCAAGGTCGTCTGCTGGCTCAAGCCGCCATACAGCAGCCCCGGTTCGTGCCGCGCCCCGAACCGCGATCCCCAGGGCAAAGGGGGATACCGGAAAGGGGACCGCAGCAGATAGTGATAACGGTCGCCGCCAACAGGCCAGACGGGTTTGGACGCCTCTAGCAGGGATTCCAGGACCGCCTGCTCTTCCAGGGTGTCCACATAACCCAGGGTGGCGATCTGTTCCTGGCTTTCAACCAAGCGATACAAGACGCCCCGGATCGGTTGAATCTGGTGCGGCCCATCGCATGCCGCCCAGATCAAATCTTGCCCCGCAGTGCATCGACAAAGCGCAGCACCGTCATCAAGCCCTGGATGGTGCGAATCTGTTCGGCGGGCACTCCGCCCGTGACGGTATTCGGGGACTGCATGAAATGCCGGATCCATACGGCATCCCCGCCCGCCAGGGCGAACAAGGCGCGCGCTATCCGGATCAACAGCAGGGCGATTTCCCCCTGTTTGGAGTCAGGGTCCAGAGATTGCGCGGTTTTCATGCGACTGACAGCGGTGCGATGCATGCCCAGCACTGCCGCCAATTGGACCTGGCGCAAACCCAGCTGATCCCCCGCCCGCAATACGGCCTTGGCCAGAACGGCATCCGGGGCCGGAGAGGTCTTGAGCAGGGCTGTCATGGCGATCTTTAATTGGTTCTATATGCACAATTATCTTATAAATGTGCATTTATAACAATATCGACAGACACTGAAACTTACTACAAACTGAACGGTCCAATCCTATCCACCCACCCTCGGAGCCATTGCCCATGAAATGCCCAGTCTGCACGAACACAGACCTCGCCATGTCCTCGCGCCAGAATATCGAAATCGACTACTGCCCCAATTGCCGCGGGGTCTGGCTGGATCGCGGCGAGCTCGACAAGCTGATCGAGCGCAGCGCCAGCGAATCCGCAGCCACGGCGCGGCCCGCTGCTCAAGCGGGACATCCGCCACAGCCTCGCTACGAAGACTCCCGCCGATACGACGGCCACCGCAAGCACAAATCGTTCTGGCACGAAATTTTCGACTGAGCAGTCCATGATGGGCGGTGTCAGTCCGCCCATCATGGACCGAGCCGATGCCGGGACGAAGGACTACTATGAATCCATCGAATTCCCGGACAAAGGCGATGTCACCCATCTACACCATCGGCCATTCCACCCACGACCTGCCGGCCTTTGCGGCTCTGCTGCAAGCGTCGGGGATCGAACGGCTGGTGGACATCCGCACGGTGCCGCGCTCGCGCACCAACCCGCAGTTCAATCGCGACACCCTGCCCGACTCACTGATTCCCTACGGCATCGATTACGAACATCTGGCCGCGCTGGGCGGACTGCGCGGCAAATCAAAAACCACATCGCCTGCGGTGAACGGCTTCTGGGAAAACGACAGTTTTCACCACTACGCCGACTATGCGCTGACAGATGAATTCCGCCAGGGACTGGACACGTTGATCAGCCTGGCGCACGCACAGCGCTGCGCCATCATGTGTTCGGAAGCCGTCTGGTGGCGCTGCCACCGTCGCATTGTCAGCGACTATCTGATCGCCCGAGCAATCCCGGTCTTTCATATCATGGGGCCGGGCCACGTGGACGCCGCCAGCCTGACGCGGGGAGCTGTCGTTCAGGCGGATGCGACTGTCCTATACCCCCTCGCCGCACAGGCCGCCGGCTGAAGGGCCTGCCCACGACCCACCCCGGTGTACAGGCCAGTTCCAGCAACGTTCGGGCATGCCGGCAGCGCCGGCATTCAGCCGACCGTCAACATGGTAAATCTTCATGTCGGACGCGAACCATTTCCCTACGCCATGATCTGAGCATCAGGTGGATCGATCTGCCCGCCCGGATGCAAAGGTGCTCCCGGGCACCCTCTGGAGTTCATGTCATGACGACACGTTCCCGCATTGCCTACTTGACGGCCTGCTCCGTGGCCGCTCTCGGCCTCGCTATGGCCGCGCCGGTTTTTGCTGCCAATACCGCAGCAGGCGCCCCCGCTCAGGCTACGGCCCAGGCGACTGCGAAAACCGCCCCGGCCCATAAAGCCAAAGCACAGCACAAGGCCAAGAAAGCTCACTCGTCCGCCAAGAAACACACGATGCCGCAAACCAAATCCTGAATCATCACAAGGCCCTGATCAGCCATATTCAACGCCGCAGCATGTCGCTGCGGCGTTTTTCATGCGGTTTTTGGATACACTGAATCTCTTTAGACTTCACCGTTCGGACTGAAGCCGCATGCACCTGCAACGCAATACTCTGCACAACGAACTACACGCTCGACCCTCGATGTATTTCGACGCGCCCGCCCAGGTCTTTCACCTGGCTATTCTGGACGAGAGCGATGCTGCGCAGACCATTATCCGCACGCTGTGCAACCGCCACGTTGCCCTGGCCGATCCGACCCTGCCCCAGGGCGAATTCCCGGTGGGCGACGCTCATCTGAAATGGGAACGGCATACTGAATTTCTGACGCTGACCCTGGTCAGTCCCGGCGCGAGCGCCAGTCCCTGGCCCGCCTTGCCCGCCGTGCTGGCCGAGGTTGCAGAAACCCATAGCGAACTGATCATCAACGCCGACCAGATCTGTGTGGAGTCGGAAACATCCTGGCGCGGCGACCTGGACGCCTACGGTTTTCACGACCCGGTCGGGTCCGATCTGGACGACGGCAAGGCTACGGTCTGGAGCGACCTGCGCCTGAACGGCAACGGCTTGAACCGCATGCTGGTGCTCAACCGTCAATTGGACGGCCGGCGCCTGGGCCGGATGGTGCGCCGCCTGCTGGAAATCGAAACCTATCGCCTGATGGCGTCCATGACCCTGCCCGTCGCGCGCATGCTGGGCAGCGAACTGCGGCAATATGAAATCGAACTGGTGGCGCTGTCGGACGACAACGCCCTGGCCGAAGCCGACGACATCCGGGCGCTGTTGAAACGCATCACGCGGCTATCGGCTCGCGTGACTCAGACCCGCGCCCGCACCCGCCTGCGCTTCAGCGCCACCGAAGCCTATGCTCAACTGGTCTTCGAGCGCATCGCCGAACTGCATGAAAGCCGCACCGGCGACTGCCAGCAACTGGGCACCTTCATCGCCCAGCGCTTTCGTCCGACCGTCCGCTACTGCGAATCGACCGACAAACGCCTGACGCGCATCGGCAGCGCCGTGGCCCATCTGGGCAATCTGCTGCAGGCTCGGGTCCAGGTCGAAATGGAAGAGCAGAACAGCAAGATCCTGCAAAGCCTGAGCACCCGCGCCGATACCCAGATCAAGATCCAGAGGGCAGTCGAGGGCCTGTCCATCATCGCCATCAGCTACTATCTGTTCAGCCTGTTCAAACTGCTGTATCAGGGCATCCTGACACTGGGTTTCGACTGGTCGCCGCATTCCGCCCTGCTGACCAGCATGCCGGTAGCAGCCATTATCATCGGCGCCATCGCCTACCGCATCCGCAACGCCCGGCGGCACTGACCCAACCGTCACACCGACATCCATGCATACCAACACGCTTCATTTCCGCAGCTTTCTGCTGCTGCTGACCGCCGTCTCGATCGCGTTCATCAGCATTCTGATACCGTTTTACGCGGCTATTTTCTGGGGCGGCGTGCTGGCGGTGATCTTCAGCCCCCTGCACCGCTGGCTGCTGCGCCTGCTGGGCGGCGAACGCCCCGGCCTGGCGTCCTTTCTGACCGTGCTGTGTATTACCTTGATGGTGATTCTGCCCCTGCTGTTCATCGCGGGCGCCCTGGCCAACGAGGTCGCGGGCCTATACACCCGCATCAATACCGGGCAGCTGAACCTGGGCCAATACTACGAGCAGATCGTGGCCGCCTTGCCGCCCTCGGTGCACGGCTGGCTGAATTCCTTAGGGGTGGGTGATCTGCTCAGCATCCGCGAAAAGCTGTCGGCCGGCGCCTTGCAAGCCAGTCAGTTCCTGGCCAAGCAGGCTGTCAACATCGGCCAGAACACCTTTCAGTTCGTGGTCGGACTGGGCGTGATGCTGTATCTGCTGTTCTTTCTGCTGCGAGACAGCACATCACTGGTGCCGTCTCTCATGCAGCTGATCCCGCTGCAGGACGACCACCGTCACAAGCTCTTCCAGAAATTCGCCACCGTCGTCCGGGCTACCGTCAAAGGCAATATCGTGATCGCCGCCACCCAGGGCTTGCTGGGCGGCCTGATGTTCACCTTTCTGGGCATCCAGGGCGCCTTGTTCTGGGGTGTGTTGATGGCCTTTCTGTCGCTGCTGCCCGCCGTGGGCGCATCGCTGATCTGGGTGCCGGTAGCCATCTATTTCCTGGTGACCGGCGCCTGGTGGCAAGGCATTACGCTGACTGTATTCGGCATCATGGTGATCGGCCTGATCGACAACCTGCTGCGCCCTATTCTAGTGGGCAAGGACACCAAACTGCCCGATTACGTGGTCCTGATTTCCACCCTGGGCGGCCTGTCGGTATTCGGCCTGAACGGCTTTGTCATCGGCCCGCTGTTTGCGGCCCTGTTCATGGCTTGCTGGGGCTTGTTTCCCGATGCCGTGGCCGCGATCCAGAACAGCCGCCCGCAGGATGATGCAGCTGCTTCAGGCCGCAGCGCGCCGGATCAGGACTAGGCCTAGGACTAGGCCCGCCTGATCCAGGCACGCCATCAGGACAGGATGATCGTGATATTGACGATCAGCGCCGCCGCCCAGATCAGCGAGCGTACCGTCCCGCGCCCCAGCATATAGGCCAGGACAAACAGCACCCGCAGCGCGATCCAGACGCCCATCAGGCCGACCAGCCGGTTCGCCGGCACATTGGCGTACAAGGCATACAACACGGCGGCGTAAAAAAACGGCAGGCCCTCGAACAGATTGGCCTGAGCGGCATTGGCTCGCGCCCGCCAGCCCTGCTGCGCCGCCAGCCACGGCCTGGGGTCGTTGTTGTCGAAGCGCCGTCCCCCCGCCTTAGCCGCAATGGCGGCAACATAGGGCAGCGCGGCCGCCGCAATCATCAGACCCGGAATCATGCTCATGAAAGCCCCTCAGTAGTTGAAAAAATTCCATGTATAATAGCTGGCTTTGGTGGGGTTTAACCCTGCCAGACGATGGCGATTCACCATAACCGCCATGGCCGGCTTAGCTCAGTTGGTAGAGCAGCTCATTCGTAATGAGAAGGTCGGGGGTTCGACTCCTCTAGCCGGCACCATAAGATCATCTCAATCAAGCCCCATGCGATTCATCGCCGGGGCTTTTTTGATGCCTGCCCGCCTCTCCGGGCCAAGACACCCCTTATTCATCCGCCATTCATCTGGCGCCGCGTATCATGTCACCGTCTTGTCGCCACGCAAGGACGGATCATGAACCCATCGAATGACCGCTACAGCCGTCTGATGATGGCGGCGCATTGGTTGACGCTGATCCTGCTGATCGCAATCTACGCACTGATCGAACTGCGCGGCCTGGTTCCCAAAAGCAATCCACTGCATGACGCCATGAAATCATGGCATGCCATGGCCGGCCTGACGGTGTTCTGCCTGACCTTCATCCGGCTGTCCATCCGCAACGTCTCGGCCATTCCACCGATCACCCCGATCCTCTCCGACTGGCAACACCGGCTGGCGCGCGCCATGCACCTGACTCTGTATGCCTTTCTGATCCTGATGCCGCTGCTGGGCTGGCTGACGCTCAGCGCCCAAGACAAGCCCGTGCCTTTCTTTGCGTGGGAATGGCCCGCACTGATCACGCCGGACAAGGCGCTGGGCCGCAACCTGCAGGATATCCACGAAATCATCGGCAATATCGGCTATTTCCTGATCGGCCTGCACGCCGCTGCCGCTCTGGCGCACCACTACATCTTGCGTGACAACACGCTGATCCGCATGCTGCCTGGACAGCGATCAGGCTCCGTCCATCAGCCTCGGGATCGTTCCAGCCACTGAAAGAGCCCCATGCCTGTCAACATGGCGGCGACGAACACGGCCGCCTGCCAACGCCCCGCCCCCAAATCGACCAGGGCTGGACCAGGACACAGGCCGACCAGCCCCCAGCCGATGCCGAACACCAGACTGCCGCCCACCAGACGGCCATCGATATGACGGACGGCAGGCAAAGCCAGCGGCAAGCCCAGGTAGGTCGTCGCCCGCCGACCGGCCAGCCGGAACGCCAGCAGGCCGGCCATCACGGCGCCGCCCATCACCAAGACCAGAGACGGGTCCCAGGCCCCGGCAATGTCCAGGAAACCGATGACCTTGGCCGGTTCCGCCATGCCCGACACCAACAAACCGATGCCAAAGACCAAGCCGGCCAGAAATGCGGTGAAAATTGTCATGATGCGATCCTTACAGTCCCAGAAAACGACGCACTACGGCCACAGTCACCATGCCGGCGCCGATGAAGCAGACCGTCGCCACCAGCGATCGCGGCGACAGACGCGACAGGCCGCATACGCCATGCCCGGAAGTGCAGCCGCCCGCATAACGGGTACCCAGGCCGACCAATAGGCCGGCGACAATCAGCGTCCCGACTTCCGCATCAATCTGGATCCGGACCGCATGACCCGACGTCTGCGCCAGCCAGGGCGCCGCCATCAGGCCGGCCACGAAAGCTACCCGCCAACCGCGATCCCCGGCGCCTGCCCGCAGCAGGCCGCCCAGCACCCCGCTGATGCCTGCAATGCGGCCATTGAGCAAAATGAACAGGGCCGCCGCCCCACCGATCATCACCCCCCCGATCAAGGCGGACCAGGGCGTAAAGGCATGCCAATCAATCATGGTGTGTTCCTGCCGGACAATAAATTGCATAGAGCGCCGCCAGCACCTGCAGCATCTGCGGCTGAGCGACGCGGTAGAAAACCTGCTTGCCGCTGCGGCGCGTGACGACTACGCCTTCGGACCGCAACACCCCCAGCTGCTGGGACAAGGTCGGCTGATGAATCCCCAACAAGGTTTCCAGTTCGCCCACGCTGCGCTCTCCTTGGGACAGCTGGCACAGCAGCAACAGGCGTTCGGGATTGGCCAGGACCTTCAGGTCGGCCACCGCCAGGGCGGCGGCGGCCCGCAGGCGATCAGGATCTAGAACATCAGGGGACATGGTGGATTCAAGCAATGGATCTTGCATAACAATATATCATTAAATATAATATTGATCAATATATTGTTTGCCAGCCAGCTATCATCGGAAGGACGCGCTTATCCCGCTCCGCCGCCTGAAAAACAAAGGAAACTGCCGTGTCCCCATCCATCCAGCCATTTTTCGATCCCGTCACGGGCACCGTCAGTTATGTGCTGTCCGATCCCGTCAGCCGGATGGCGGCGGTCATCGATCCTGTGCTGGACTACGCACCGGCATCCGGGCGCACCGATACCTCATCTGCTGATCGGATCCTCGGCTATCTACACGATCAGCAACTGACTCAGCAATGGATACTGGAAACCCATGCGCATGCCGACCACCTGTCGGCGGCGGCCTATCTGCGCCAGCGCGCGGGGGGCCATATCGCCATCGGCGCATCCATCCGCCAAGTGCAGGGGGTATTCAAAAAGCTCTATAACCTGGGGGCTGACTTCCAGGCCGATGGCAGCCAATTCGATCAGCTGTTTGCCGATGGCGACACCTTCATGATCGGCACACTGCAGGCACGTGCGCTGTTCGTGCCGGGCCATACGCCTGCGGACATGGCCTATCAGGCAGGGGATGCCGTCTTTACCGGCGACACGCTGTTCATGCCCGATGTGGGCACGGCGCGCACCGATTTTCCCGGGGGCGATGCGCGAACCCTGTACCGGTCCATCCAGCGCCTCCTGGCGCTGCCGGACGCGACCCGGCTGTTCGCCTGCCACGACTATCCGCCGGATACCCGCCCTGCCGCCTGGGAAAGCAGCGTGGCGCAGCACAAGGCGCACAATATTCATGTGCGCGACGGGATCACGGAAGATGCTTTCGTGGCGCTGCGTCAGGCGCGGGATGCCACGCTGGACGCGCCGACGCTGATCCTGCCGGCGCTGCAGGTCAATATCCGCGCCGGACAGCTGCCGCCCGCCGAAGACAACGGCACGTCCTACCTGAAGATTCCGCTCAACGCGCTGTCCTCGGCGCCAGCAGGGACGCAGGCGCCCCGCTGACATCCGCCGCAAAAATCAGAATGTCGAAGCGCAATGCCCGCCGCTGGGGGCCACCCCTGACCCGGCGGCGATCAGCGGCGGCTCAGCGCGAACATTGATCGGAGCGCTGCTGGCCCAATCCCAGGCGAAAAACCCCACCAGCAGCAACCAGAAAGCAAGGGCTAGAAATCGGGTCTTCATCTGCCGCCCCTGATCAAAATGCAAACCGGCGGCGCACCCGCACACCGATCAGCGAACCCAGAAAGGCCATGGGCACCCAGATCCAGCCATGCAGGCTGCCGGTCGAAATGCCGCTGACCATGGCGCCGATATTGCAACCGAACGCCAGCCGAGAGCTATAGCCCAGCAATAATCCAGCCCCCAAACCGATCATCCACTGGCTGGCCGTCATGGGCCGTGCGGCGGCGCGCGGTTTGCCGGCTGCGATCCACAAGGCGCCGGCCAAAATACCGATATTGGTGATCGAGGTGACATCCAGAAAAACGGATTGGGTCAGCGTGGCGGTATTGACGGGTTCGCTCCAGAAGGCGTTGGCGGCCGGATCAAACAGATTCGTCGCAGCGGCCAGCTTGGCGGCCCATAGACCAAAGCCATAGACGATGCCCCAAGGTTGACCGGCGATCACCAGATTCAACACGGCCAGCAGCGCCAGCAGCACGGCGCCCACCAGCAATTTACGATCCCACCAACGGGCAGCGCGCCCGGTCCAGCGCGTCACCCCCCAACCGACCAGCGCCAGTCCTGCCAGCGTCAACAACAAGGCCGTGGGCGCACCGACATGCGTCACCAGACCATAAGGCGGCAAAGCACCCAAGGACAGCCATTGATCCAGCGTCGCCGACCCCAGAAAACTGCCAATGGCAAACAGCGGCAAGATCGCCATGTTCATGGGAATACCCAGCCCGGCCTTGTACAGCGTGCCGGAACCGCAGCCATCGGCCACCTGCATGCAGGCGCCAAATACAAAAGCCCCGACAATCAGGCTGACGCTGGGCGGCCCCAGCGCCGCCCCCAGATCCGTCGGATAGGCAGCCAGCAGGGGCATTGACACTGCCGCGGCAATCGCCAGCAGCACCAGCTGCGCCAGCACCCCTGACGGGTCGCGCTGCTCGATGAGCCGCCGCCAACCGGTCGTGAAACCGAAACGCGCGCCAGCCAACACGGCGCCCAGGCCGATGCCGACCAGAAACAGCAGCGCCTGACGCAAGGCCACCGACCAGGCCAGAAAGATCAGAAAGGCGGCGATGACCGCCGCCAAGGGAATCCGCTTTATCATGGAATAGTCGCCTGCTTAACCGAACAAGCCCTTGACCTTATCCAGGATCTGGCTGCCGCGACCCGGCACATTGCTCATCGGCCGGGATGCGTCTTGAGACCATTCGGCCAGAGATTCCGGATACAGCCGCACATTTTTCACACCCACCACTTCCGACAGAGCGAACCAGTCGGTCGCCGCCCAATGGCCGGTATTGCAAAAGGAAATCGTTTCTGCCGCCTGCTCGCCCGGCAACAGTTCAGCCGCGATCTGGCGCGCCTGATCCAGGGATACGAAAATCGACGTGCCGGGTTTGAACCAGCGCCCGTTTTCCACATTGACAGCGCCCTGGATGGTGCCCGGCACCTGGGCAGTGGGGGCTTTGACCTTGCCCAGATAGAAGTCCAGTGGCCGCGCATCGACCAAGCGGGTCTGAGGATTGCCGACTTGGGCGGCGACCTGATCTGTGGTCGCCAGGATTGCCTCGTCCAACTGCGCCTGGAAGGCGCTGGCCGTCACCGTCGGCGTGATCTGGTCTTGCGGCAGATTGGCATCCGCCCAGGCCTTCACCCCGCCATTGAGCACCGACAGGTCTTTCAGGCCCAGATATTTCAATGTCCAGTAGACACGCGCCGAAGCGCCGAAATCCGTACTGTCGGCCCCCGAGAACACGACCACCGCATGGACGCTCTGATCCACTCCCAGCGTCTGCACCAGCTGGGTCAGGCGGTCCACCGGCGGCAACTGGCCAGGATTGTTCGCCGGGCCGCGCCACTGCGCATAGGGAGCCGACACTGCGCCTGGGATGTGACCAGCCGCATAGGCTTCAGCCGGGCGGATGTCGATCACGCGCACCGAAGACTGCTGATGCAAGGCATTCAGTTCAGGCGGGGTCAGCAGCGGTTGAGCCGCCCAGGCGCTGCTGGTCGCAGCCAGGGTCAAGACCGCACCACCGAAAAAGGCAGACAGGATGTTCATTGTGGGAACCAGGATAGAGAACGGAACAGGCATTCATTGTCCCAGATTCGATCTGGCCGCCAGCGATACCTATCAAACTCCTGGTTATATAAAACCCATCTGAAATCCGGCCCGGCCTGCGGCGATTGCCGCGCCGGGTCCAGCGCGCCTCCGGCGACCGGCTCAGGCGCGCAATGGTCCCGCCTGGTTGGCAGGCACGATCTGGATGATCTGCGCAGCGCTGTCGGTCGCGGCGGCCAGGGCTGCCTGGGGCAGCGCGCCATCCGCCCAGGCATGGACGAACGCCGAGGCAAAGGCATCGCCGGCGCCGATGGTGGATACGGCATCCACGGTTCTGGCCGCATGGAAATGCCCCTGCTCGCCATCGAAGAACAAGGCTCCGCCCGCCCCCAACGTGACCAGGATGGACTGCCCCGGGCGCCGGATCAGCCGGCGCGCCAAAGCCTGCGCCACATCGGGCGGCGGCGCATCGGTCTGCAGCGTATCGCCGCCGCTCAGTTTCGCCGCTTCGCGGGCATTGACGCATAACAAGTCCGCCTGATCCCACAAGCCATGCAGGGCGGCAGGATCGGATAACTGCCGGGCGCCGGGGGTCACGACCAGACGAAAGGATCGATCCGCCATGCCTGCCAGGGCTTCTTGCAGCCACGCCTGGGATGCCAGAGACAAGCCGGTCACATAGACGACATCGGCCTGCTGCAGACCGTCGAAACCTTGCTCGCCCACCCAAGTACTGGCGCCGCGTTGCGCATACGCCCGTGCGGCGCCCGTATCATCCACCATGACCACGGCCTTGCCGGTCGGCAGCGTGTGATCCGGAATGGCGGCACGGATGCCATGACGCTGCAGCAGATCGCGGATCAGGCCGCCTTCCAGGTCGCGCCCTACGCACGCATGGACCGTCACCTGCGCGCCCAGCGCCGCCACGTTCAGCGCAGCATTGACCGCCCCGCCCCCGGCATATAGACCGATATGGTCCACATCCTGCTTGGCGCCCCGCATGGGCTGCACATGAGAAACAACGATGTCGACGATGGCTGCGCCGATGGTGGTGAATTGCATGACGATCCAGGCACTGATGGGATGGGGAGCCGAAAGCCTAATCCAGACGCAGCAGGAATCCATATCAGGGTTTTCACCAATGAAGTACACTGCACATCTGAAGGATTTTCTTCCTCGACTCCATGTCCCCATCCTCTTTGCCACACCGCCGGGCGCCTGCTTCGCCCGGCTTGGTCATTCTGGCGCTGGCCATCGGCGCCTTCGCGATCGGCACAACCGAATTCGCCACCATGAGCCTGCTGCCGTATTTTGCACAGGACCTGGGGATCGATGCGCCCACTGCCGGCCACGTCATCAGCGCTTATGCGCTGGGGGTGGTGGTCGGCGCGCCGCTCTTGACCGTGCTGGCCGCCCGCATCGCGCGGCGCACGCTGCTGATCTGGCTGATGGGCATGTTTTCCCTGTTCAATGCCTTGTGCGCTTTTGCGCCCAACTATGAATCCCTGCTGGTGCTGCGCTTTCTGAGCGGCTTGCCGCACGGCGCCTATTTCGGCATCGGCTCTCTGGTGGCGGTATCGCTGGTGCCGCATGGCCGGCGCAATCAGGCTGTCGGCCGCATGTTTCTGGGCCTGACGGTGGCCACCATCATCGGCGTGCCGTTTGCCAACTGGCTGGGACACGCGCTGACCTGGCGTTGGGGTTTCGGCCTGGTCGCCGCGTCCGGCCTGCTGACCATGGCGCTGGTGGCGCGATTGGCCCCTTACAGCCCGCCCGAAGCCGGCGCCAGCCCCTGGCGTGAACTGGGCGCGCTCAAGCACCTGCAAGTCTGGCTGACCCTGGCGGTGGGCGCCATTGGATTCGGCGGCATGTTCGCGGTCTACACCTATCTGGCCGACGTCCTGCTGGAAGTCACCCATGTGTCGCCGGAAACCGTGCCGCTGGTGCTGGGGATCTTCGGCGTGGGGCTGACCGTGGGCAACATCCTGATCCCCTGGCTGGCGGACAAGGCCCTGCTGCCGACCGCCGCCGGCCTGCTGCTCTGGAGCGCCGCCATGACTGCGCTGTTCCCCCTGGCGGCTGACCACATCTGGTCGATCTCTCTGAATGTGTTTTTCATCGGCTTCGGCGGCGCGCTGGGCACGGTGCTGCAAACCCGCCTGATGGATGTGGCGCGGCATGCCCAGGGGCTGGCGGCCGCGCTGAACCATTCCGCCTTCAACTTCGCCAATGCCCTGGGACCGCTGCTGGGCGGCATGGCGATTGCCGGCGGCTACGGCTGGACTTCGCCGGGCTGGGTGGGGACCGGGCTGGCGCTGGGCGGCTTCGCCATCCTGATGCTCTCTATGGCCATCGACAGATCCCGCGCCATCCGCCAGGCGCCAGAACCCTCCGTCTGATACCCGGCCCGCCGCACCCAAGAGGCCGCTAAATCAGGCCATCGAAGTCCGCCGCGGCATGCCGCTCGCGCAGATTGCCTTCAGCGGTGCGATTGACCAAGCGCCCGCGCTGCACGGCGGGGCGCTGCGCGATCTGATTCGCCCAGCGCAACACATGCTGGTAGTCCTGCGCCGACAGAAATTCCGACACGCCATAGACCTGCCCCAACACCAGCCCGCCGTACCAGGGCCAGATCGCGATATCCGCAATGG
The DNA here is from genome assembly GCF_034675905.1 of Castellaniella sp. GTDB lineage: Bacteria > Pseudomonadota > Gammaproteobacteria > Burkholderiales > Burkholderiaceae_B > Castellaniella. Next base: position 14,924 of record NZ_JAUCCV010000003.1, read on the forward strand.
TGTAGTCATCCCCCGCGACGAATGCATGCTGCGCCAGACGCTGATCCAGCACATCCAGCTGCCGCTTGGCTTCCATGGCGAAACGATTGATGGCGTACTCGATCTTGAACGGCGCATACGCATAAAAATGGCCCAGACCGCCGCCCACGTAGGGGGCGCTGCCCACCTGCCAGAATAGCCAGGACAGGCATTCCGCGCGGCCTGCCGGATCGGCAGGCAGAAACGCGCCGAATTTTTCCGCCAGATGCAGCAGGATCGCGCCGGATTCGAACACCCGGATGGGCGATACCCCGCTGCGATCCACCAGTGCGGGAATCTTGGAATTCGGATTCACCTCGACAAAGCCGCTGCCAAACTGATCGCCCTCGCCAATCTGGATCAGCCAGGCGTCGTACTCGGCCCCGACATGACCGGCCGCCAGGAGCTCTTCGAGCATGATCGTGGCCTTGATGCCATTGGGCGTGCCTTGGGAATACAACTGCAGGGGGTGCTGTCCCACCGGCAAGGTTTGATCGTGCGTCGCCCCGGACACCGGGCGGTTGATGCTGGCAAAACGCCCGCCGCTGGGTTTCTCCCAGGTCCAGACTTTGGGAGGCACGTATTCAGAAGGTTGATTCATGGCTTGAGGGACTCCTGGGCTGAGCCGGCGCACCGGCGCAATCGCTGACAACACCGCCCCGGCTACAGCCGGGCGGCATCAATAATGGGGGGGACGCTCATCCTGCGGATGAGGCGCACCGGCAGGCCCATCCGGGCCGCGCTGCTGACGAAGACCCTGCAGTTCGCGGGCCAGGGCTTCGATCTGCTGCTGCTGCCGGAATACCTGCTGGTTCAATTGATCCAGCAGGTCGTCGGCATACGTCGCCTTCAGTTCCAGTTCGACGATACGCGCTTCCAGCGCAGCCTGTTCATTCATGTTCACAACCCCCGGCAAGCCCCTATTACAGCACAGGCAGCCACGCCGGGGGCTGCGGCTCAGGCCGCCAGGAAATCCGCCAGCATGCCTGCTACTACCTGCGTCGCCCCCTTCAGATCGGCCAGCACCACGTGCTCGTCGGCCTGTTTGGCCCGGGATTCCAGCACCGTGCGCGGCCCGGCCCCGTACATGACGGTGGGAATGCCATGTTCTGCATACAGACGGGCATCAGCATACAAGGGCGTGCCCACCGCAGGAATGGCCTCGCCAAATACCGCCTGAGCATGCCGCTGCAGGCTGGCCACCAATTTTTCATGACCCGGCAGAGGGCGCAAGGCGCGGGCCAGCAGCAGGCGGCGGATATCGACCGTGATGCCCGGCAACCCCTGAACCGCCGACTGGATGAACTGACGCACCTGCGCCTCGACCTGCTCGGGATCCTCTTCGGGAATCAGGCGGCGATCCATCTTCAGCACCACCTGCCCCGGCACCACATTGGTATTGGTGCCGCCCTCGACCCGGCCGACGATCATGGTTGGATTCGTAATACCGTCGATGCCGGAATGGATCTCGTCCAGCGCCGCCGCCTGGCGATAGATTTCCGCCAGAATACGACTGGCGGCCTGCAAGGCGTCATGGCCGGTCTTGGGCGCCGATCCGTGCGTAGCCTTGCCGTTGACCGTGACCTCAAACTGCAGGCAGCCATTGTGCGCCGTGACCACTGCATAGCTGAAACTGGCGCACACCACGTAATCCGGTTTGCTCAAGCCGTGATCCAGCAGCCAGCCGGGGCCTTTCAAGCCGCCAAATTCTTCATCATAGGTAAAGTGCAGTTCCACCGCGCCCTTCAGGGAGGCGCCGCTGGCTTCCAGCGCCCGCACGGCATGCAGATAGGTGGTGAAATCGCTCTTGGACACCGCCGATGCCCGGCCATACAGGCGGCCGTCGACGATTTCGCCGCCATAGGGATCATGGGTCCAGCCGTCACCCGGCGGCACCACGTCGCCATGCGCATTCAGGGCGATCACCGGGCCGCCCGGCGCATACTGGCGACGCGCGATCAGATTGGTGATGCTGCGCATGCCATACGCCTGCATCTCATCGGCGGGCACGGCATGGCGTTCCACCTGCCAGCCCCAGCCTTCCAGCGTGGCGGCCACCGCCTCGGCATGCGGGGCGGTATCACCTGGCGGCGTATCGGTGGGAATGCCCACCAGGCGCTGCAACAGCGCCACTTGCTCATCAAAGTGCTCGTCCACCCAGGCATTCAGGCGGGCGGGCAAGGCAGCATTCGCAGACATGCTCATTCACGATCTCCTAAAAAACAGGCGCCCGCAGGCGCCTGTGCCGATCAACGGGCCAGACGCCCCCAGATGCGGACGCGGCTGATGCCGCCGTCGGGGAACATGTTCACCCGCACATGAGAGACCGGTCCCACCGGCTGCAGGGCAGCGCCTTCGTAGAAATGCTGCTTGTCCATCTCGGTCTTCTGCTCGCCCAGGATGACGGGCCAGAACATGGCTTGCGTCACCAGCGACTGATCGGTGGATTCTTTGACCAGCGCGCCTTGCACAGACACCCGATCCGGATAATTGCCCTTGAAGTGCGCAGTGTCGATCTCGATCTTCTCGACCGTGACCGGATGGCCCAGCTCGATGATGACCCAGTCGTTGCCCGGTTCGCGGCGGCGGCGGGTTTCCCAGCCATCGCCCATGTTCACCCCCCGGCCGGCGGTCAACAGCGGCATGGGCGAACCGAAGTGGGAATCGTTGTATCCCACGATGCGCCCGCCGCTGGACAGGGCCGACACTTCGTACAAAGCGTTGGGATCTTGCTGGTCCCAGTTGCAGGCCGGCTGGCCGTACACGCGCAAGCGCGCCACGCCGCCGTCCGGGAAGATATTCAGGCGCAGGTGCGTCCAGACACGTTCGTCGGCGATTTCCACAAAATGATGGGAATTGCCCTGCAGGGACTTGGCCGGCACGATCTCGACCCATTCGGTCTTATCGTCGGGCTCGCCTGCACAATGGGCGGCCTGCACGGACGCCGCCGGCGGGAAATTACCGGTGAAATGGCTGGTGTTGATGTCCAGGCCGCGGATCGCGCCCGGCAGACCCAGCTTGACGATGGCGGTATCGTTGCCGCCGTTGCGGCGGCGCTGGGTTTCCCAGCCATCCATCCATTTGCCATGGTCGTCGAACTTGCCGACGATGAACACGGGCTCGGAATCCTGCAGCATGCGCGAGGCGCTGGCGAAGAATTCGTCCGTGCAGGATACGACCTTTGCGCCCAGCTTTTCGCTGGCCAGATTCGGGTGACGGGTGGCAAAAACAGGCAGGTCGACCGCGGGGGCGTCGATCACGGTGCCGACTGGCAGATTGGGTGTAGCCATGGGGATGCACTCCAGAGATTCAGAATAAACCCGTCCGGGCCATGCCCGGGCGGTAGGGCGCCGGGACATCGTCCGGCGGGGAAAGAAAAATCAGACTGCCTTGAAAGGATGTTCCTTGGCCCAATGGCGGGCGATATCGGCCCGCGTGGCGATCCATACCCGATCATGTTTCTGGATATGGTCCAGGAAGCGCTGCAGGCCGGCAAAACGCGCCGGTCGGCCCGTCAAGCGGCAATGCAGGCCCACCGACAGCATCTTGGGCGAGGTCTCGCCTTCGGCATACAGCACATCGAAGGCATCGCGCAGGTAGTGGAAGAAATGATCGCCCGTATTGAAGCCCTGCGGCGAGGCAAAGCGCATGTCGTTCGTATCCAGGGTGTAGGGCACGATCAGCTGCGGATGGGTCTTGCCATTGCCCAGATCGACTTCGGTCCAGAAAGGCAGATCGTCGCCGTAGTAATCGGCGTCATACAGGAACTTGCCTTCCTCGGCCACGATGCGCAGCGTATTGGGGCTGTCGCGACCGGTATACCAGCCATCGGGGTGGCGGCCCAAGAGCCGGGTGACGATCTCCACGCAGCGCTGGAAATGTTCGCGCTCGACCGCCTCCGGCACGTTCTGGTAATGGATCCAGCGGTAGCCATGACAAGCAACTTCGTGACCCAGTTCGACAAAGGCGCGGGCCGCTTCAGGATTGCGCTCCAGCGCCATGCCGACGCCAAAGACGGTCAAGGGCAGACCGCGGCGCTCGAATTCCCTCAGGATGCGCCAGACGCCGGCGCGCGAGCCGTATTCATAGATGGACTCCATCGACAGGTGGCGATCCGGGTATGCGGCGGCGCCGATGATTTCCGACAGAAACTGTTCCGATCCGGCATCGCCATTCAGCACGCAGTTTTCGCCGCCTTCCTCGTAGTTCATGACGAACTGGACGGCCACGCGGGCCTGGCCGGGCCAATTGGCCTGCGGAGGCGTGCGGCCATAGCCGGCCAGATCACGCGGATAATGAAGGTCTGTCATAGGAAGTCTCCTGGTAAAATGAGTGTCAACGCCGCACATCAGCGCCGCACGTTGAGTGCCGACCAGGGATCGGCGACGCCTTCCTCGGGCGTGTCCATCCGCTGTTCGCAGTCCTGCAAATGATGATCCATGGCGGCTCTCGCCCCCTGCGCATCGCGCCGCCGGAGCTGGTCCAGAATGTCCCGGTGCTCGACATACGAGCAAGCGCTGCCTTCGGGGCTGCCGCCCAAGGCAATGATCAGCGTCGTGCGGGCGCACAGCCCCGACAACATGTCCGTCAACACCTGATTGTCCAGCAGGCGGGCCAGCTCGACGTGAAACGCATTGGACAGCCGGATCCAGCTGATCCGGTCGCCCTGCTCGTAAGCCCGCTGTTCCCGCGCCACCATGTCGTCCAGCGGCGCCAAGCGCCGGTCAACGTCATCCAGCGCCACCAATTGATCGATGGTGATGCCTTCCAGGGCGCGGCGCATGGCAAAAACATCGCGCACTTCCTTGGGGGTGGCCTGCCAGACCCGCGCCCCGCGATTGGGCTCGATCAGCACGATCTTGTCATAGGCCAGCTGCGCCAAGGCGGCGCGCACGGTGCTGCGCGAACAATCAAAGATCGAGCACAGTGCAGCCTCGGTCAGCTTGGCCCCCGGCAGCAGGCGGCGGTCCATGGCGGCATCGAAGATCTCGCCGTAGACGCGATCGACTTCGGATGGATTGCTGGCGGTCTTCGGGTTGCGCAGGGAAGAGGCCCGAGGGGCCTGCAGATCCGACGAAACGCCTCGAGAAGGTTTCAACTGGAGCATCGGAATGAGCGATTTGGCATCAAATCATGGTCAACAAAAATTGTTGACAATTATTGAGGATCACGAGAGAATCGTCAACACAAATTGTTGACAATATGTCGGATGCCTTGCCGGACACGCTCCGGAAGTCCGGTCGGCGCCGACGCAAACCATCCTGCCCCAAGGCTCTTCACGTTTTCGCGCAGACGCCTTGCGAACCGATATCTTGGTATCGGAACGGCCATACCGGGGGCCTGATTGGCAGGATACTGACCGGGGATCAATCTCATGGGAAAACTTTCCACCCATGTCCTGGACACCGTACATGGTGTGCCGGCTCAGGGCGTCGCCCTGGAACTCTATCGCCTGGACGGCGATACCCGCATTCTGCTCGCACAGACAGCCACCAATCATGATGGCCGCTGTGACGCGCCTTTACTCAGCGGCGATGCCCTGATCAAAGGCGCTTACGAGCTCGTCTTCCATGCGGGGGACTACTTCGCGGCCAAGGGCATCGATCTGCCCGAACCGCGTTTCGTGGACGTGGTGGTGCTGCGTTTCGGCATCGCCCATCCGGAACAGAACTATCACGTGCCGCTGGTCGTGACGCCCTGGACCTGGTCTACCTATCGCGGCAGCTAAGCGCCGCCCTTCCCCCGACATTCATCCAATAAAACAAGAGGAGACCTAGCCATGGAAGGCTTTTTCCTGGAATACGGCAATCTGCTGCTGCGCTGGCTGCACGTCATCGCCGCCATCGCCTGGATCGGCGAATCGATCTATTTCGTCATGCTGGACCTGAGCCTGCACGCCCCCAAGGGCGAACACAGCAAAAAGCTGGGCGTCTACGGTGAAATGTGGGCCGTGCACGGCGGCGGCTTCTACCACAACCAAAAATACCTGACCAATCCGGCCGAACTGCCCAACGACCTGCATTGGTCGTTCTGGAAGGCCTACACCACCTGGCTGTCGGGTTTCGGCCTGTTCATGCTGCTGTACCTGCTGAAAGCCGACATCTACCTGGTCAACCCGTCCAGCCCCTGGGAATGGGCCCGCAACATGAGCGGCACCGAAGCCGGCATCCTGGCAGTGCTGTTTCTGGTGGTGGGCTACAACGTGTATTCGCGTCTGTGCCGCATCATCAGCCCGACCGTTAACCACGATGGCTGGTTAAGCGTGGCGGTGGGCGTGATGATGGTGTTCGTAGCCTGGCTGACGACGCAGATCTTTCCGGGCCGCGCGGCATTCCTGATCACCGGCGCCCTGATGGCCACCTGCATGTCGGCCGGCGTGTTTTTCTGGATCATTCCCGGCCAGCGCCGCATGGTCAAGGCGCTGAAAGCCGGTGAAAAACCCAATCCTCTGGACGGAGCCTGGGGCAAACAGCGTTCGGTGCACAACACCTATTTCACGCTGCCGGTGATCTTCCTGATGCTCAGCAACCACTATTCGTTCACCTATTCGAATGAATACGCCTGGGTCATCATGTCGCTGTTCATCTTTGCCGGCGCCGTGATCCGCCAGTATTTCGTGCTGCGCCACACGGGCAAGAACGACCTGCGCTATCCGGCAGCCGGCATCCTCATGCTGGCCCTGATCGGCTGGATCGCCGCCCCGGCGCCCACGGCTGCACCAGCGCCCAGCCAGACCGGCAGCGCTGCGACAGCCGCCCAGGCCGCCGTCACCATCAACCAGGTACACGGCATCATCACCGCCCGCTGCGTGGAGTGCCACTCGGCCAAACCCACCCAGCCCGGTTTCGCGGCAGCGCCTGCCGGGATCCTGCTGGACACCAACGAGCAGACCCTGCAGCATGCCGCACAGATCAAGCAGGTGGTCGGCAACAAGTACATGCCACTGGCCAACTTGACGAAGATGACCGACGAAGAACGCGCCGTCATCGCCGCCTGGAACGGCCAGTAAACGCACGGTCAGTTGCTGTTGGGCTGACAGACGAACCCCTGGGTCAGGCCTTCGGGAGCGGCCAACGCGCCGCTTTCGGCGACCTGGACCCGGGTATAGCCGGCAGAGCAATTGCAGCTACCGGTCAAGGGGTTGGTCGTGGCCTGTCCCGTCACACTGGAACATCCCTGGCGGCTATTAACCATATAGCCGCCACCTGCAGGACGCGCCAACTGCTGCCAGACGCCCTGACGACAAATCAGCAGGCCCGCATAGCGACCATCCCGGCCCACCGCGCCATCCACGGCACAGGGGCTATTCCCGATCCAGCCTTGTTCCATCACCAGCCCTTCCTGGGCCCGCACCCAGGCGCCGCTTCTGATCGTGCCCAGGACCGAGGCATCTCCTTGGAAATCCGGATTGCGGGTATCACGGACACGCAGGAAATCCGTCTCTGTCTCTGACGCCCCGGGCGCAGCATCATCCACCGCCCGCGTCACATCAGCGGCCAGCGCCACTGCACCCGGCTCCCAGAATCCATCGGCAGGCCGCGCCACACGGCGCCCTGCCCCTCTGAAATGCAGAGGATCATGCGGCCACAGCACCAGGCCGCGCCCCTGGGCCGCCAGCAGCCATTCCGCCACCAGCGCATCGTCCACCCGGCCATCGGATCGCAGCAGGCCGCCACGCGTGCCGATCAGGGCCTGCACCTGGCAGGGTGACTGCGGACAGTGTCCTGCACGCGATACCCGCAACGCCAAGGTCTGACGCAAGGGCCCATGGTCCTGCCACCCCTCGGGCAGCAAGCCTGCCGCCTGCAGTTCCGCCCAGTCGGGCGCTGTCCAATCGGCAATGCCGTGGGCAGCCAGATCCTGCGGCGCCACCGCCTGCTGCAAAGCGGCGGCATGCCGCTGCAGATAGGCCTTAGCGGCTGCCCTGGCGGGCTCCATCCACGCCGCCAAAGCCTGCGCCTGCATGACCCTGGCCCGCTGCGCCCATTCCTGACCGGCCCAGATCGCCGCCGCCAGACTCAGGGCAGCCACCAGCATGACTTCCAGCAGCAGCGAGCCGCGCTGCCTGTGTCGATCAGCGCACATAGAACACGAACTGATTGGTGTCACCCTTGGCGCATGCCGATTCCGCGGACAAGGCGCTGTAGGGCGTGGTGTCGTCCTTGACCGTCTGGGCCGCCCCGCCGCCGGCGCTGACCGTGATGCGATCGGCCACCCGCTGCAGCACCGAAGCGATCGAAGGGCAGGCAACGTGATTCACCCGCAACAGGCGCAGCAAGAACCCGGCGCCGGCGTCGTCGGGTTCTACCTCGATCGTGCCGCTGCCCCCCAGACCATGCAGAATCGCTCCGTCACCGGCCCGCGTCAACACGGTCGAATCCGCCACCATCGACGCCAGATTCGCCGTACCGATACCAGCATAGGGCGGGTCGCCTGCAGTCCCGGCATTGACGCGCGTGTGCATCACGAAACGCGCCAGTTCCTGGCCGACCTTGGGCACTTTGTTTTCCAGCACATAGCCGCCGATGGCGGGAATTCCGATCACGGCAATCAGCAACACGATCGCCGTCACGATGGAGACTTCGATGAGCGAGAACCCCTGCTGCGCCCGCCTGCGCGCCTGAGCCCGGCCCTCATTCCATAGTCGCTGTGTGTCCTGCATAGTGCCCCCTTGCCGTATTCCGGCGACAAAACGCCCGCCCCTATTGGCCGGCGTGAAACATCATCCAGCCCCGACGCAATTCGTCGATTGCCGCGTAATGCCACAAACCGATTCCCATCACGATCACCACCCCCGACAGCAAGGCCAGCCAGCGCAAGGCCTGAGCCTGGATCCCGATGCGGGCCAACCAGACTGTGGCCATGCGCGCATGGGCTGCCTGGAATCCGGCTGACAACCCTTGCGCCGCGACCATATCGTCCAGATACCAGTACAGTTCGCGATCCAGCAGCCCGGTATCCCAGGCGGCCGCGCCGGTCAGTCCCTGATCGATGCGCCAGACCATCCGCTGCAGATGCGCCCGCAGCCACGGGCTGGCGCCATCCAGAAACAGCAGGATCACCGGCCGCAGCTGGGACGATCCGCCCGCCCCCGGTTGCAGCACAATGGATGCCAGGGCCAGCAGGCGCAGCGCCTGGACCTGACGGTACAAACGCCACGGCCCGATCCGATCCAATCGTCGACGCCACGGGCCGCAGGTATGCGGCAACGTCCATAGCACAGCGGCCAAGACAGCAGCTACCAGCAAAGGCGCGAAAAACCCCCAGTCGTGCAATTGCCGGGCAGCGGTAAAAAGGGACCGCGCCCAGCTACCCTGGAAAGCAGGCGGCAGGCCCTGAAAAGCCTGCTGTAAAGCAGGAACGGTCCAGACCGGCACCGCCAGCAGCAGCACGCTGACGACCAGCAAGGCCGCTGCCGCAGCCCCCAGGGTTGCCCACAACAGCTGCCGCGTCCGGATCAGCAGGTCCAGATGCCGCGCCAATGCCTGAAAACAGGCCAGCAATCGAGTATTGCCAAAGGTCTGCGCGACTCGGATCAAGGCACGCTCATCAGCCGGCAGGCAGCCCCGCCAGGTGGCGTCCAGGTCTCCGCCGCTGGCCTCGCAGGCGGCCGACCAACGGCCCGACAAACGTCCTCGTACCGTGCCGGGCCCATAGCGCTGCGCATCCCGATCAAACAACTCCCGCAGGGTCAAGCGCCCCTGCGCGCCTGCCAGCACTGCATGCAGATATTCAAAGTAATCCGCCCGCTGGCCTGCGAAGCGCCAGGCGTCGAGACGATCACGCCAGCCCGACCACTGCCGAGAGAGAAGGTTTACACCGGGCATGACGCCGCCTCTGCCCGTTGCTGACGGCGCAGCAGCAGGGTCTCGAAAGCCAGGAAGCGCACCTCGACATCGCGCGGATCCACCTGCCCCGCACCGACTTTGAGCATGGCATGCGCCAGCGCGCTATGAACGGGATCAGGCAGAAAACCGGCATCCGCCGCCAAGGCGCCGGGATGCAAGCCGGGCTCGACCAGTTCAGCGGCAACGGTCCGCCCGTCGTAACCGGCCAGTTCCGGCAACTGCGGTAAACGGCAGCAGGCGCAACCATCAGGATCACGGATGCGCAGCTGCTCGGCCTGTATGCCCCAGAGCTGCTCGATCCAATCCAGCCAGCGGCGCCAATCCTGAGCCGCCCCTGCATGCTGACGCCGCAATTCCGCCGGATCGGCAGGCCGGGCGCAGGCAGCGCACAATTGCGGCAATAGCGCCTGGAACACCAGCAGCTTCAGCACGCCCGGCGTGTGCAGGAAGTCGCGTGGCACACCGATGAATGCAGAGGACAAGCGGTCCACGATGGCGCGTGCCGACGGCGCATGCACCGTGGTATAGACATTGACGCCCGAGCCGCTCAGATCCATGAAAGCCAGACCGCTTTCCGCATCGCGGATTTCCCCCAGCAGCACGTCGCTCATGGCGGAACGCTTCAGGGTGCGCAATTTGGCGGCATAACGCCCATGCGCCTGCTGATCCAGATCTCGGCCGATGGTGTTCTGCACGGCCCGGTCGATCCGGTATTCCACGGGCTCTTCCAATGTGATCACCTTGCGGTGATCCGGCAAGCCTCGAATCAGCGCGGCCAAGGTGGTGGATTTGCCCGAACCGACCGTGCCGGCCAGCACAATGGCGCCGCCTTCGGAGCGCATGACACGATCAAAACAGGCCAGTTGATCCGGCCGATAGCCCAATGCGCCCAGCCCCGTATCCCGCGCCTGCGCATCCCGCGACAGAAATCGCAGACAGACGCTGGGGCCGCGATCGGCGGCCAAAGACGCCCACCGCAAGGTATAGGCCCTGCCATCCACGCGCCGCAACAGGCTGCCCTGCTGCTCAAACGTGGGATCAAAGACTGCCCCGTTACCGCCCCGAATGTCCATCCAGGCGACGGACAGCACATCCAGCAACAGGTCGGTCGGCATGGGCCGGAACCGTTCTGGCGCAATGTAGCGGCCCGATACGGTATAGCGGACCTCGGATTCCGGCGCATCCCGATAGACGTTCAGATGCAGATCGGTCGCCCGCTGACGCACTCCCCATTCCACCAGATCCTGAAACACCCCCGCCAGCGCCGTAGGGGTTCGATCGGCGGCAGACGCCGCAGGCATCACAGCGCCGGTATCGCGTGACAGGGCCAGCAACAGCGCCGCCGGCAGCACGTAGCGCGCCGGATCGGACAAGGACCAGCCGGCCGATTGAATCCGCCGCACCAGGGCATCTGCCTGATCGCCGCCCACATATTCAGCCCGCGCCAGTACAGTGATACTGCCATCCGCCCGCTCGACCGGACAGATCCGGTCTGCCAGTGTTTCAACACCGAACTGCTGCGCCATCACCCGCCGCAGCGGCGGCTGCAAGACCGACAATTGTTCCGGATGATCAATCGTGGCGGCAGCCGACAGATCAAAAGGCATCAGGGGTTCGGCCACGCGCAACACAGAAGACCAGGCTTTCATGGACGCTCCTCGCTCAATAGCATGCGCAGGCACAGGGAATGACGGTCTTCGCCACGTTCCAGCTGTACGCAAGCGCCATTCATGCCACGCAGCTGATACACCCCCGGGTCCTGGGCATACCCGGCGGGAAAAGCCTGGCCGCGCACGTACAGATAGGCTCGCTGCCCGACCTGGACTTCGGCCATGAGCGCCTGCCCGACGCCGTACAGGGCCACCAGGCGCGGCGCCAGCAAAGGCCTCGCCTGATGATCTGCGACGCGCCCTGACGACGCTGACGGCCCGGCCCGCAAGGCCTCGCGCAGGTCCTGCTGCATCAGCTCACGCACGGATTGCGTCTCCCAGGATTCCACAGACGGTGGAACGGGAACAGCGGGGACCGCCGCCGGCTGGGCCAAGGACAGCGGCGCCCACCAACATCCGCCCAGACACGCCCATCTCCAGGAACACCACATCCAGCGCCACAGGACATCAATCACGGTTTTCATACAAGGATCCTTCCAGGTGCAAGATCAAACGGCTGGCTGTCAGGTCTGGACGCGCCCCCGGCGCATGTGACAGAGAGGCCTTGCGCCAGGACACAGGCTGAGCCAGCGGCGCCAGCAGTTCACCGGAACGCAATGGGCCTTCGACTTTCAACACCCTGCTGGCCACACGGGGAAAATCCAACGGCTGGGGCAAGACCTGCCCGTGTTCATCCCGAGGCGGCGGCACCACTACCGCCTGGGGCGCCTCGAGACGCAAAGCGGTAAAGGCGGGCAACACAGCTTGCAGGGCGCTGGCCCAATCGCGAGCCACCAACCGGGAGGCCGGCAAGCGGGCGGGATCGGCAGGCTGTCCGCTCAAAGCCAGGGTCCACGAGGCCTGCGCGCGATCCAGCGTCGGAAAATCAAGCCGCCAACCTGCCGGCGCGGCCTGCAACAGGCCACGGTTGTCCGCCTGCGCATCCAGACGCCGGTATTCGCTGCGGCACTGCCAGCCGCCCAGGCCTGCGGCAGGCTGGCACTGGGCCTGCTGCAACACCCAGCCCGCCACCCGCACCGGCTGCCCATACAAGGCTTGCAACAGAGTCCGCGTCCCCTGTTCACCATGCACGGGCCACTGAGCCAATACCCGCGCCAACGCCTGTTCCCAGGCCAGGCTGTCATCCGGCACACGATCCGACGGCGCCGTTTCGCCTGCAACGCCCCACCCCCACCACCCTGCCCCCGCCAGCAGCGCCAGCAGCAACATGCCCAGCCAGCCGCCCCGGCGGCGCACACGAACCAAGGGCGGCGCCGTCGGCGCCTGCCGAGCCAGATCCTGCAATACATCGTCTCCGGCGCCGGCACAGGACAATACCTGCAGGCGGGGATAGGCCAGCCGCAAGGCAGCCACCGCCTGATCCGCCAAACCGGCATCCGGGTAACTGCGATCTGCTCGCGCCAGCACGACCCCTTCATGGCTGGCCAGGACATGCCAGGTCTGCGGACCCAGCGGCACGACGCAGGCCATGGCGCCCTGAGGATGCCGCCTCGCCCACAGATCCGCCGCCGACCAGCATGCCTGAGGCGGTTTCAGCCCCTGCGCCAAGCCCAAAGCGGCAGGCGGATTGCCCGACAACACCTGATGCGTAGCCCCTTCGCGGCGCGCCTGTGCGCAGGCGAGCGCCGGGTCGCCCAGCACCGGCATCCAGTCCAGCCCGAAGACCAGCGGCATCCGATCCACCCAGACGAGACGTGCGGCCGACATGATTCACAGACCTTCTTCGACCTGGGCCGTGATGATCAACACGGTTGCCAGACGCTGGGCATGGATGCGATCGCCGCCGCCCAGAATGGCGGGCAGACCAGGATTCAGGCGCCGTTCGCTGGTTTCCGACTGCTGCCGGTCAAAGCCCGAGACCACCAGCGGCTGACCCGGCTGCAGCGCCAGCTGCTGCACCGTCCCATTGCCCTCGACCGTCAGTTGCTGCAGTTGCAGAGGGTTGTCCCGATCACCAAAGGTGACGGTCTTCAGGGGCTGCGCCACGGTATTGTCATAAGCCAGCGACAGCAGGATCTGACCGTTTTCCTGGGCATCCGGTACAAGCGTCAGCAGCGATCCCACGGTTTCTTCCTTTTGCTTGACGGACACGGCCGGCACTGCCAAGCCGTTGGACCCGGACAGCGGTGTGGTTTCGACCCGGTCGATATAGGAAAACGTCGTGCGCACTGCATGCGTCACTGGCCGGCGGTTCAGCGTAAGCATGGGCACGCTGCTGCGACGCACCAGGCGCACGGATTCTCCCAGCGCCTGGATGACGGCCTCGCTGCCGCTCAGAGATCCCTGTGTCACTCCCAACCCCAGACGACCCGCGGACCCTCCGCTGGACAGAGCCGGCACGGCCAGACTGGCAGCCAGTCGAGCGCCGGAGAACACCACATTCCAATCCAGACTGGCCTGCGCCTGCTCGTTGAGCGCCACCGTCAATTCCTCGAAGATCAGGCGCACCCGCCGGGTCAGGGCGCGGTTTTCCTGGTCCAGGTAAGCGCCGATCCGATCCAGGACATCCGGTATATCAGTGACGACGATCGTGGCGCCGGCCCCCGGTTCGGCCACCAGCAAGCCGGCCCGCGACAAAAAGGGTTCGATCCGCGCCCGGACGGTCTTCATCACATCCTGATCGCCGCTATGCAGCTGCGTGCTGGACGTGCTGATGAACCCCCCGTCCGTTTGGCGCGCCCCCAGACCCAGCGAGGCCTGCGCACGGGCATCCAATGTCAGGGCGCGGATATTGAAGACCCGCGTATCCGTCCGAAAAAACTCGATGCGCCCCTGGGCGTAACGCCACCGCACCCCCAGGTGAGCGCACAGACGGTCCAAGATGTGCGGCAGCGGCGCCGGAGCGGCCGCCAGTTCAAAGGACTGCTCGGCATCCGTCTGCGGCATCCCCTGAGCAGCCGTCTGGGCTAGACGCGGCAGGAAATGCCAAGGCGGCAGCAGCGCGTCCGGGCGCACATGTACAGGAATGCCAGTCACCGTAGAAATCCGCCGGGCGATGCGCCGCAGATCATCGGTGCCGTCGGCAAACAGCAGGGTGGTCCGCACCCGCGCCCGCAAGGCCGCAGGCAGGGACAGGTCCCTGGCCAAGGGCTGAGACTGCCCCGCCACCCACGGTTTGTCGACGTCTTGCGCCGCCCGCCGCCGGTCCGGGTCGTCCAGAGGAGGGACGAAGCGTTCGTGTCCCTGCTCGACCGCACGGTCTGTCTGTCGATAGTGCTGCGCCGCCTGCCGCAGGCGTTCCTGCAAGACACAACCAGGCAAGGCCAGGGATAGCGCCAGCAACACGGCCATCAGGCGGGGGCTCATGATCCGCCTCCTGGCGTTTGCGTCCGGTCGCAACGCTGCGCCAGCGGCACCACGCGCAAGACCCGATTGGCATAGAAACAGGGCTGGACCGGCCGGTCACCCAATTCGGTCGCCGCCAGCAGGTTGCGCACGGCGGGACGGAAGGCATCATCGAACACGGCAGACCCCGCCAGCGGAATATCCACATCCACGGCCCAATGCTCGGCCTCGAATGTCCATCCGGCCAAGCCAGCCCAACGGGCCAGCGCCTGGCGCACATTGCCATCAGCCGGCGTGACCCCGAAGGGCAGCGAGACCGGCGGCGGAACCTTAGGCCGCGCCTGCTGTACGGCAAGCGGCGCAGCGGCCGGCAGCGGCTGATCCCCAGCAACGCCAAGCGGCGATGCTAGAGTCAGCGCCAAGGACGATCCCCCCGCAGGGGCGGCAGTATGACGCTCTGCTTCCTTGGCGACCGCATCCCCCATAGGGGCATCCGGCGCGCCATCCGCCACCCGGCGGGCTTCGGCCTGCAACAAGCCGCCGCGCATCAGCAGATGATCCGGCACCCCGCGCACCACCAGGTAGTCGCCCGTACGCCGCGACGACAGCAGGCGGTCCCCCGCTGCCGTGCGGGAAAACAGGGCCGGGGCGGCGGCCTGGCCTGCCGGATACTGCAACCAGGTCTCGCGCCCGTCGTCGAAAATCTGCAAAGGCGCCAGATCGGTATCCCCGGACAGGCGCCAATCGAAGTGATAGCGCCCCACCGCCGGTTCCGTCCACGCATGCCACCACGCTGCCGCATCCGTCGTGGCGCAGCCTGCCAGCCCCAGCATCAACCCCACTGCAACCAGGATCCTGATCATGCCGTTTCTCCAAGAATGGCCCTGGATGCGGCAATGAAAAAGGCGCCGGATTCAGGGAATCAGGCGCCTATGGTGGCCTGGCGGCGAAACTGCCGCCAGACTGGGAAGTACGAACAGATAAAAGTGTCTCGGCGATTGCCTAGCGCTGGCGAGCCAGGCGATTGCCCTCTGCGCTCGCGGCCGTCAAGGCGGTCACCGCCGGTTGTTGGCCATCCAGAGCCGAGGTCAGAATCTGCTGGAAACGCGAACGGATGGCCGGATAGTTGTGGATCCGGAAACCCTGGCCGGTGACGGCCGAGCGGCCTGCATACACGGCCACCAGATTGCGCCATTGGCCCAGGTCCTTGTAGTAGCTGGGCGGCGTATCATCAAACGCCGCCTGGGTCAGGGGCAGATAGCCGGTCTGCTGATACCAGCCGGCAGCCTGTGCGGGCTGCGCCATCCAGCCCAGGAAGGCGACCGTGGCGTCTGTCACGGGCTTCGAGGTTTTCATGACCCACAACCCCGCGCCGCTGACAAAGGGATTGCCCGGCACTTTGGTGACTTCGGGGTAGTACGGCAGGCCGGAGACGGCATATTGCAGCTTGCGCTGGTCATTGAACTGGCCGATGTGGCTGGAGCCCGACATCATCACGGCGCATTCGCCCTTGGCGAAACGGCTGATGGACTGCATGCCGGCATCCGGGCGCACCATGATCTGCGAACGCACCCAGCTGATCATCAGGGACAGATGGCGCACATAGGTGACGTCAAAGGAAAAGCTGGGCAGGCCCTTGGCCTTCAGGCCATTGTCGGCGCTGGCGTACAACTGATTGTTGACGGCAGCCAGATTTTCCAGATTGATCGATACCGGCAGATCGGATGTCAGCGGGCACTTGCGCGAGCCGTTGTTGGCCAGGCTGACCAGCTGACCCTGCAAGTCCATCCAGGTGCGCTGCGGGGCGGCCGGCACCAGGCCCGCTTTTTTGAAGGCATCCTGGTTGTAATACATGACCGGCACTTCCAGCATCGCCGGGAAGGCCATCAGACGGCCTTTAGGGTCATGGATGAAGGCATTGTCGGACGACACGAACCAGCGCACGCCTTTCAGGGGACCGGTTTTTTCCAGGGCATACAGGGGCTGCACATAAGCGCGCTGGGAAATGTCTTCCAGCGTATGGCTGTCGCCGATCTGTGCCAGCGCCGGCAGGGATTTGGCAGCGGCGGCAGCGTCCAGCGCCTGATTCAGGGCCTCGGGCGTGTCGAATGTGCGGACCTTGACCTGTACATCGGACTGGCTGCGGTTGTAGGCCTTGACCAAAGACTGGAAGGCATCGGCATTATGCCCGTCCAGGCTGACCCACACCGGCACGTCGGTCGCCGCCCAGACCGGCGCTGCCACGGCAGCCGCCGCCAGCACGCAGGCAGCACGAACCCCCGGACGCCCGGCGCCGGAACCTAAGAGGAAATTCATCATGAATCAGTCAATCCAAAAAAGGAAATCGAATGTCGGGTGTGCGCCCTGAAACCAGATCGGCCAGTACCCTGCCGGAACCGGCTCCCATGGTCCAGCCCAAGCTGCCGTGCCCCGTATTCAAATACAGGTTACGGATGCGCGAACGGCCGATCAACGGCACATTGGATGGCGTTGTCGGCCGCAAGCCGGACCAGAACTGAACATTATCAAAATCAAGGGCGCTTGGGAACAGGGACCGGGCATGTTCCGCCAGCCGATTGCAACGGCCCGTATCCAGTGCGCGCGAATAGCCGCCGATTTCTGCCGTCCCCGCCACCCGCAAATGATCCCCCAGGCGCGAGGTGACGATCTTGGCTTCCTGGTCGACCAGACTGACGACCGGCGCAGCCGCAGGGTCGCGCAGGCGAAACGTGGCGGAATAACCCTTGGCCGGCCAGACCGGGCAGGACACGCCCAGCGGCGCCAGCAACTGCGGACTGAAGCTGCCCAGGGCCACCACGTAGGCATCTGCCTGCAAGGACCGGAAAAACCCATCCGGCTCGACTAATTCGGCCACCGACACGCGGCCGTTGACCAGCACCAGACGGCTGACCCGCGTATTGAAGCGGAACGTGACACCGGCCGCCTGCGCCTGTTCAGCCAGCCCGCGAGTGAACAGATGCACATCGCCGGATTCATCATCTGCTGTGAAATCTCCCCCCACGATAGGGTCGCGTGCAGCGGCCAAGGCAGGCTCGATGCGCAGGACCTCCGCCGCATCCACGATCCGGCGGTCGACCCCCAGTTCGCGCATCTGCGCAGCACTGGTCCGCGCGTACTCGAATTCGCGCGGATCCCGGTAAAACGCCAGAATGCCGCGCTCCAGGTGGTCGTATTCAATGCCCAGATCGGCTCTTAATTCACGCAGGGTCGCGCGGCTGTACTGCGCCAGCGTCACCATGGCCCGCAAATTCGCGGCAAAGCGCGGCGCACGGCATTCATTCAAGTAGCGCGCGCACCACAACCACTGACGGGGATCCAGGCGCGGACTGACGCGCAAGGGCGCATCGGCCCGACCGATCCAGCGCAACACTTTTTTCAGCATATGCATGCTGGCCCAGGGCTCGGCATAGCAGACGGAAATCTGGCCGCCGTTGGCGCGGCTGGTTTCCAGCGCCACCCCGGAACGCCGTTCGATGACCTCGACTTCGTGACCCGCCCGTGCCAGCCACCAGGCGCTGGACACCCCGATGATGCCGGCGCCGAACACGGCGACTTTCATGTCTGGACCTCGGCGCGATCGGCCTCGGAGGTAAAGGCATCGGCGTAGAACATCGCCGGCGGCAATGCACGCTGCTGCACAAAGTCATGGCGCGCCGCTTCGACCATGGCCGGCGCCCCGCAGGCGTAGACCTGATGACCGGACAGATCCGGGAAATCGGCCATGACCGCCTGATGCACCCAGCCCGAACGGCCGTCCCAGCGGTCTTCGGGTGCGGCATCGGAAATGACTGGAACAAAACCGAAAGCCGGCCACTGCCCCAGCCAGGCACGCACCAGATCCGCCTGATACAGATCGGCAGGCCGCCGCCCGCCCCAGTACAGCACGGCAGGGCGGTGATCGCCGCGCATCAGCATGCTTTCGATCATGGCCTTGATGGGGGCGAAACCCGTCCCGCTGGCCAAAAAGACGATGGGGCGGTCCTCGTCGCGCAAGAAAAACGACCCCAGGGGGCCTTCGATACGCAAGATATCGCGGGCCTTCAGGGGGGTCTCGGTATGGCCGAAGACCTGATCGGTGAACATCCCGCCCGGCATGTGGCGCATGTGCAACTGCACGCGATGGTCCTGAGCCTGGGCGCAGGCCATGGAATAGCTGCGCCGACGACCGTCCTTGAACAGAAAATCCAGATACTGGCCCGGTTGGAAAGCAAAGGCCTCGGCCGACGGCAGCTGCAGCGAGACTTCCATGACATCCCCCGCCAGCGGCGTCAAGGCCTGCACCCGCACCGGCATTTTGCGCACGACGACGTCGCCGCGCATGCGGACTTCTTCGGCCTCGATCACCACATCGGTCGTGGGCCGCGCCTGGCACAGCAAGGTGTAGCCCTGCGCCCGGTCGGCCGGATCGAGGATTCGGTCCGGCGCCGGACCGGCCTCGTAGCTGCCCGACACCACCCGCCCCCGGCAGGTGGAGCAGGTGCCATTGCGGCAGCTGTAGGGCAGGACCATGCCGGCAGCCAAAGCGGCATCCAGGATGGTCTGCCCGGGTTCGACGGTGAAATCCCGACCGGCTGGCTGCACCGAGACCTTGAGACTCATGACGGATTCCGAAAACGTGGGCGATCCCTCATTTTAGCCCCGCCGGCATCCTTTAATTTCCCGACCACAGGCTGGGCTGCTTGATCTTCACATCCAGCAGCTTGCCCTTGCGGGCGCGGCGTCCCACATAGATGGCCAGGTCATCCATAGACAAAGTCAGTTCGGTATCCCGGGCGCGATAAACCCCACGCAACACGACACCGGCCGGCCCCACGGCGGCCCACTGCGCCAGGCTGTCGCCCTCGTCCAGCCCCATCAGGATGGTGCCGCGGCCGCCGCCCGCCAGGGCCTTCAGTTCATCCAGCGCCACGACCAGGAACTTGCCTTTCTGGCTGAACAGGGCGACCGCCTGATCATCGGGCTTGAGCAGCAGAGGCTTGAGCAGCCCGTCGCCCTTGTCCACGGTGACGAACTGCTTGCCCGCGTGCTGGCGGGTAGACAGGTCGCCGCCCGTCGCCACGAAGCCATAACCCGACACCACGCCCAGCAGCAGACGCTGTTCGGGCGGGGCGACCCACATATGCACAATCCGGCTGCCGGGCTCCAGCGTCAGCATGGAGGTGACCGGCTGCCCGTCGCCGCGCGCCGATGGCAAGCTGGCCACCGCCACGCTGTAGCTGCGCCCGGTATTGGACAGCGCCGTCAGTTCCTGCGTGCTGCGGCATTCCACGGCATCGTACAGGGCATCGCCCGTCTTGAAGCTGAACTGCCCCACGTCGTGCCCATGCCCCTGGCGTACCCGCAACCAGCCCTTTTGCGACATGATCACCGTCACCGGCTCGTCCAGCACCTGGGTTTCCAGCACGGCGCGATCTGCGGTTTCGATCAGGGTGCGGCGGTCATCGCCATACTGCTTGGCATCGGCCTCGATCTCGCGGATGATCAGGCGCCGGAAAGCGTCCGGGTTGTCCAGCAGATGCTGCAGCGCCTGCTCATCCTCGCGCTTGGCGGCCAGTTCCTGTTCAATGCGGATGCCTTCCAGACGCGCCAGCTGTCGCAGGCGCATTTCCAGGATGTCGTCGGCCTGACGCTCGGACAGCGAGAAGCGTTCCATCAACGCCGCCCGGGGGTCATCGGCCTCGCGGATCGTGCGGATGACTTCGTCCACATTCAGATAGACGATGCTGCGCCCTTCCAGGATATGGATGCGATCCTGCACCTTGTCCAGGCGATGGCGCGTACGCCGGGTCACGGTCTGCGCCCGGAAGGCCAGCCAGGATTCCAGCACCTGACGCAAGCTGCGCTGGCCGGGCCGGCCATCCGTATCGATACACACCAGATTCAGCGATACATTGCCTTCCAGGCCGGTACGCACCAGCAGCAGATTGACGAACTCGTCGCGATCGATGCTGCGGGATTTCGGCTCGAACACCAGCCGCACCGGCGCCTGTTTGCCCGACTCGTCGCGCACGGCATCCAGCA
The DNA here is from genome assembly GCF_034675905.1 of Castellaniella sp. Lineage (GTDB taxonomy): Bacteria > Pseudomonadota > Gammaproteobacteria > Burkholderiales > Burkholderiaceae_B > Castellaniella. The sequence continues at coordinate 35,787 of NZ_JAUCCV010000003.1, forward strand.
GCCCCAGCACCAGCGCCTTGGCCTGCTGCTGTTCGGCCGACAGCGATTTTTTGCCCGCGCGCGGCTTGGGGTTGGTCAGGTCTTCGATGGTTTCCAGGATTTTCTGGGCTGACGCGCCCGGCGGCAATTCCGTGACGACCAGCTGCCACTGCCCCCGCGCCATCTCCTCGAAGTGCCAACGGGCGCGGGCCTTCAGGCTGCCTCGGCCGCTGGCATAAATCTGCGCAATGTCTTCCGGAGACGAGATGATCTGCCCGCCACCCGGAAAATCCGGTCCCGGAATCATCGCATACAGATCGGCATCGGCCAGCGAAGGCTTGCGCAGCAGCGCCACACAGGCCTGGGCGACTTCGCGCAGATTATGGGAAGGAATTTCAGTCGCCATGCCCACGGCAATGCCCGACGCCCCGTTCAGCAACATGATGGGCAGGCGCCCGGGCAGGCAGACCGGCTCCTGCTGGCTGCCATCGTAGTTGGGAGCAAAGTCCACCGTGCCTTCGTCCAGCTCGTCGAGCAGCAGGCGGGAAAACGGTGTCAGGCGCGCCTCGGTATAGCGCATGGCGGCAGCATTGTCGCCATCGCGCGAACCGAAATTTCCCTGGCCATCGACCAGCGGATAGCGCAGCACGAAGTCCTGCGCCATGCGCACCATGGCGTCGTAGGCCGCCTGATCGCCGTGCGGGTGGTATTTACCCAGCACATCGCCGACCACTCGCGCCGACTTGACCGGACGCGACTGCGGCCCCAGGCCCATGGCGTCCATCGCGTACAGAATGCGGCGCTGCACGGGTTTCTGCCCGTCCGAGATTTCCGGCAAGGCGCGGCCGCGCACCACCGATACGGCATAGTCCAGGTAGGCCTGTTCGGCATAGCGGGCCAGCACCAGGTTTTCATCATCCCCTGCCATCAGCAGATCCGGGGTATTGGCATCCATCGTCATTCCTTAAACGTCCACTTCGGCCAGATTGCCTTTTTCTTCCAGCCAGGTGCGCCGCTGGTTGGCCTCGCCACGCGCCATCAGCATGTCGAACATCTGCACCGAACCCGGCAGTCCGTCGTCGCCATGACGCACCTGCGCCAACCGACGGGTGTCCGGGTTCAGCGTGGTATCCCACAACTGTTCAGCATTCATTTCCCCCAGCCCCTTGAAGCGGCTGATGCGCCAGACACCCTCGCGCAGGCCTTCGCCGCGCAGTTTTTCCTGCACGGCATCCAATTCGACCTGATCCAGGCAATACAGCTTGCGAGCCGGGCGTTTGCCCGCCGCCGGCACGTCCACCCGGAACAGCGGCGGGCGCGCGATATAGACATGACCCGCCTCGATCAGGCGCGGAAAATGCCGCAGAAACAGCGTCAGCAACAGGACCTGGATATGGGCGCCATCGACGTCGGCATCCGACAGAATACAGATGCGCCCATAGCGCAGCCCCGACAGGTCGACGTCCTGGCCGGCAGCATGCGGATCGACGCCGATGGCCACCGAGATATCGTGGATTTCATTGTTGGCAAACAGCCGATCGCGCTCGACCTCCCAGGCGTTCAGGATTTTGCCGCGCAACGGCAGGATCGCCTGGAATTCCTTGTCGCGCCCCATCTTGGCAGAACCGCCCGCCGAATCGCCCTCGACCAGAAAGACCTCGGTGCGCGTCACGTCCGTCGATTCGCAATCCGTCAGTTTGCCGGGCAAGACAGCCACGCCAGACCCCTTGCGCTTTTCGACCTTGCGCGCGGCGCGGCTGCGGGCCTGGGCCTGGCCGATCGCCAGCTCCGCCAGACGCTTGCCGAACTCGACATTGGCATGCAGCCATAGTTCCAGGGCATTGCGCAGGAATCCGCCCACCAGCCGCACGGCATCGCGGCTATTCAGGCGCTCCTTGATCTGGCCCTGAAACTGCGGGTCCAGCACCTTGGCCGACAGGATGAAGCTGGCGCGCGCGAAGACATCTTCCGGCAGCAGACGGATGCCCTTGGGCAGCAGATTGTGCAATTCCGCAAAGGATTTCACGGCATTGAACAGGCCTTCACGCAGGCCCGATTCATGCGTCCCGCCCGCTGTCGTGGCGATCAGGTTGACATAGGATTCACGCACCACCGGGCCTTCTTCGGTCCAGGCCACCACCCACTGCGCACCCTCGCCCAGCGCGTATTGCTCATCGTCATCCGCCGCATATTGCTGACCCGCAAACAAGGGCACCAAGGTCGGCGCATCGCCCAAGGCTTCGCTCAGATAGCCCTTCAGGCCGGTCTCGTAGTGCCATTCCCGCTGCTGGCCGGTTTTTTCCGTCGCCAAGGTGACGCGCGTGCCCGGCAGCAGCACCGCCTTGCTGCGCAGGGCGTGTTCCAGATCGCCCAGCGGCACCTGCGCATGATCGAAATAGCGGGGGTCCGGCCAGGCTCTGACGCGGGTGCCCGACCGGCGCTTGCCGACCGTTCCCGTCTGGCTCAGGGGCTCGATCACCGCGCCATCGGCAAAGACGATGCGATATTCGCCGCCATCGCGCCAGATGGTGACTTCCAGCCGGGTGGACAGCGCATTGGTGACCGACACCCCCACGCCGTGCAGGCCGCCGGAAAAGGCGTAGGCGCCGCCATCAGCCTTGTTGAACTTGCCGCCCGCGTGCAAGCGGGTAAAGACCAGTTCGACCACCGGCGCATGCTCTTCCGGGTGGTCGCCCACCGGAATGCCGCGCCCGTCGTCTTCCACCGACAGGCTGCCGTCTGCGTGCAAGGTCACCGCGATGCGGTGTCCGAAACCGGCCAGCGCTTCGTCTGCAGCGTTGTCGATGACTTCCTGGATGATATGCAGCGGGTTATCGGTGCGCGTGTACATCCCGGGGCGCTGGCGTACCGGCTCCAGCCCTTTCAGAACGCGAATCGATGACTCGTCGTAGCGTGCTGTGCTCACTGTGGTGTCCGTCCGTTGGCAATCAAAAAGGTCACCATTTTACGGAGATAATGGTATGCTTAGCGACATAGGGCCTCACGCGCCCCGCTGCGCGACGGCATTTCCACCGGCTCCTTGCCTTCCCTTTCCTAGCATTTGCGCACAATAACCGCACTATGAGCGACTCCATCAAGCACGTAAGCGATGCGTCCTTCCAGGCCGACGTGCTCCAATCCGAATTACCTGTTCTGGTCGACTACTGGGCCGAATGGTGCGGCCCTTGTAAAATGGTCGCCCCGCTGCTCGACGAAGCCGCCGCCAAATACCAAGACCGCGTGACCATCGTCAAACTGAACGTGGACGAAAATCCCGACAGCGCCGCCCAGTATGGCATACGCGGCATTCCTACCCTGATGCTGTTCAAGGACGGCAAAGTCGCCACCACCAAGGTCGGCGCTCTGTCCCGCACGCAGCTTCAGGCTTTTCTCGACGAATCTCTCTGATTCCTTTTCATCACCCGCAGTGATTGCGTGCAGGCCCGGTCCCGGACCTGCACAGCGTCCGACGATTCCTTCTTCTCCTTCCTCCCCATGCATCTGAACGAACTCAAAGCGCTGCACGTGTCGCAGCTGCTGGAAATGGCTGCCGAACTCGACATCGACAATGCCAACCGGCTGCGCAAGCAGGAACTGATGTTTGCCATCATGAAGCGCCGCGCCAAACAAGGCGAGCAGATCTTCGGCGATGGCGTTCTGGAAGTGCTGCCCGACGGATTCGGCTTCCTGCGCTCGCCCGATACCTCCTATCTGGCCAGCACCGACGACATCTACATCTCGCCCTCGCAGATCCGCCGCTTCAATCTGCACACCGGCGACTCCATCGAAGGCGAAGTCCGCATCCCCAAGGACGGCGAGCGCTATTTCGCCCTGGTCAAGGTCGACAAGGTCAATGGCATGCTGCCGGAGACCATCAAGCACCGGATCATGTTCGAGAACCTGACGCCGCTGCACCCCGACGATCCGATGGTCTTGGAACGCGACATCAAGAGCAAGGAAAACATCACCGGCCGCATCATGGACATCTTTGCCCCGATCGGCAAAGGCCAGCGCGCCCTGGTCGTCGCCAGCCCGAAATCGGGCAAGACGGTGATCATGCAGCACATCGCGCACGCCATCACCACGAACTACCCCGACGCGGTCATGATCGTGCTGCTGGTCGACGAACGCCCCGAAGAAGTCACTGAAATGCAGCGCACCGTGCGCGGCGAAGTCGTGGCATCGACCTTCGACGAACCCGCCACCCGCCACGTGCAGGTTGCTGAAATGGTCATCGAAAAGGCCAAGCGCCTGGTCGAACTGAAGAAAGACGTCGTCATTCTGCTGGATTCCATCACCCGCCTGGCACGCGCCTACAACACCGTGGTGCCGGCATCGGGCAAAGTCCTGACCGGCGGCGTGGACGCCAACGCCCTGCAGCGACCGAAACGCTTTTTCGGCGCGGCGCGCAACCTCGAAGAAGGCGGGTCGCTCACCATCATCGGCACGGCCCTGATCGAAACGGGCAGCCGCATGGACGAAGTCATTTACGAAGAATTCAAGGGCACCGGCAACTCCGAAGTGCACCTGGAACGGCGATTGGCCGAGAAACGCATCTATCCAGCCATCAACCTGAACAAATCCGGCACGCGACGCGAAGAGCTCCTGATCAAACCCGAACTTTTACAAAAAGTCTGGGTGCTACGCAAATTCATCCATGACATGGATGAGATCGACGCCATGGAATTCATCCTGGACAAAATCCGGGCAACCAAAAACAACGCCGAATTTTTTGACATGATGAAGAAATAAGCGAGCACCTTGATGAGTCTTCCTTCCGTCGATCAATTTCTAACCCAACTGCAGGCACGCGACCCCCATCAACCTGAATTCATGCAGGCTGTCAAAGAAGTCATGCACAGCCTGTGGCCCTTCATCCAGAAAAACCCGCGCTACGCCAGCCAGGCGCTGCTCGAGCGGATCGTGGAACCGGAGCGCGCCTTTCAATTCCGCGTCTGCTGGATGGATGACACGGGCCGCACCCGCGTCAATCGCGGCTTTCGCGTCCAGCACAGTTCGGCTATCGGCCCCTACAAGGGCGGCATGCGTTTTCACCCATCGGTGAACCTGTCGATCCTGAAATTCCTGGCCTTCGAACAGACCTTCAAGAACGCCCTGACCACCCTGCCCATGGGCAGCGGAAAAGGCGGCTCCGACTTCGACCCCAAGGGCAAGTCCGATGCCGAGGTCATGCGCTTCTGCCAGGCTCTGATCATCGAACTCTACCGCCACCTGGGCCCGGACACGGATGTGCCCGCTGGCGATATCGGCGTGGGCGCCCGTGAAGTCGGTTTCATGGCCGGCATGATGAAAAAGCTGTCCAACCAGAGCGGCTGCGTGTTCACCGGCAAAGGCCTGTCCTTTGGCGGCAGCCTGATCCGCCCCGAAGCCACCGGCTACGGCGTGGTCTACTTTGCGGAAGAAATGCTCAAGCATGCAGGCCAGTCCCTGGAAGGCTACAAAGTCGCCGTCTCCGGGTCGGGCAACGTCGCTCAATACGCCATTGAAAAATGCATGCAGTTGGGTGCGCGCGTCGTGACGGTCTCGGATTCGCACGGTTGCGTTGTCGACCCTGAAGGCTTCACGCCGGAAAAACTGGCTGCCCTGATCGAACTGAAAACCGAAAAACGCGGCTGCATCGAAGAATACGCCAAGCAATTCGGCCTGACGTACGAAATCGGCAAACGCCCCTGGCATGTGCCTGTCGACGTCGCCCTGCCCTGCGCAACGCAAAACGAACTGGAAATCGAAGACGCCCGCACCTTGATCGCCAATGGCGTGCGCTGCGTGGCCGAAGGCGCGAACATGCCCTCCAGCATCGAGGCCGCCAACGCCTTGATCGAGGCCGGTGTCCTGTACGCCCCCGGCAAGGCCAGCAATGCAGGCGGCGTGGCGGTATCGGGTCTGGAAATGAGCCAGAATGCCCAACGGCTGCACTGGACGCGTGACGAGGTCGATGCCAAGCTGCACGCCATCATGCGCGACATCCACCAGAATTGCGTGCGCTACGGCGCCGAAGGCCAACAGGTCAACTACCTGAACGGCGCCAACATCGCCGGCTTCGTCAAAGTCGCCGACGCCATGCTGGCCCAAGGGGTGTACTGACCTGCGTCCTGGCTGCCGCCATGGCCTCAGCCATGAAAAAAGCTCCTTAGGGGGCTTTTTTCATGGCCAGAGCCGCCGTATCACACCAGAATCTGCTGCAAAAAGGCCCTTGCCCGATCACTGCGTGGCAGGGTGAAAAACAATTCCGGCTCATTGTCTTCGACGATGGATCCTTCATCCATAAACAGCACCCGCTCCGCCACCTGGCGCGCGAACCCCATCTCGTGCGTGACGCACAGCATCGTCACCCCGCTCTCAGCCAGCTGAACCATCACATCCAGAACTTCTTTCACCATTTCAGGATCCAACGCAGCAGTGGGCTCATCAAATAGAATGATTTTTGGCTCCATGCACAGGGCGCGGGCAATCGCCACCCGCTGCTGCTGACCGCCGGACAGCTGTGCAGGGTATTTGCACAGGTGCGCCCGCATGCCGACCTTGTCCAGAAAATGACAGGCGCGCTCTTGCGCGCCCTGGCGCCGCAAGCCGCGCACCGACATGGGCGCCAGCGTGCAATTGTCCAGCACCGTCAGGTGGGGGAACAGATTGAAATGCTGAAATACCATGCCGACGTCCTGCAACACCGGCGCCGCCTTGGGTGCGGTCTGCACGATATTGGCCCCCAGGATCTCGATGTGTCCGTGCTGAGCCGTCTCCAGCTGATTGATGCAGCGTATCAAAGAGGATTTCCCCGAGCCTGACGGACCGCAGAGAACGATCCGATCCCCCTGGCGCACCCGCAGGTTGATGTCTCGCAGGGCATGGTAATCGCCATACCATTTGTTCAGACCCTGGATATCGATGACGACAGGGACATCGCCAGCCGGCAAGGTGTCTTGCAGATAACGGGATTGGATTGGAGCATTCATGATGAGTCAGTCCGTAAACGGGCCTCAGCGGCCCAGGTGGCGGGACAACCGTCCCTCCATGATCAGCAGCACCCGCCGCAACACCTCGACAACACACAAATACAGCACTGCGGCCCAAAGATAGATTTCAAAATTGAAACTTCTGGAATAGGCCAGTTTGGTGACGCCCATGACGTCATACACGGTCACCAGGGAAGCAATCGCGCTGGCCTTGACCAGCAGAATCATTTCATTGCCCAGCGGCCCGATTGCGATCCGCATGGACTGCGGCAGCATCACGCTTAGAAAGGTCCGCACACGCCCCAGGCTGAGCGCTCGGCAGGCCTCTCTTTGCCCTGCAGGAATCGCCAGCAGACTGCCACGAAAGATCTCTGCCTGATAGGCCGCTGTATTCAAGGTAAAGGCCAACAGCGCGCACCACCAGGGATCGCGGAAAAACCACCACAGGTTGATCGACTGCCAAAATCCGCGAAAAGCGCCCATCCCGTAATACAGCAGAAACAGCTGAGCCAGCAGCGGGGAGCCGCGGAAAAAATAGATATAGCCACTGCTGAACCCGCGGACCAGCCGCCGGGCCGACAAGCGCCCCCACACCAACACCCAGCCCAGCAGCCAGCCTAGAAGGAAGGACAGCAAGACCAGTTTCATGGTGATCCAGAAACCCGTCAGCATGCGCAGACCATAGAGATCCAGCAAAGACGGGTCCAGGAAGTACGATAAGAAATGCTTGGCTGCATCCATGGCGATCAGCTCTTTTGCAGATGGCGCGAAAAACGACTTTCAGCGCGGGAAAACAGCAAGCCGGACACCGCCGACAGGATCAGATACAGCACACAGGCTGCGCCATAGAACAAGACAGGTTCTCGGGTCGCCGTGACGGCCAGACTGGTCTGGCGCATGATGTCTGCCAAAGAAATGGTCGATACCAGCGAAGTGTCCTTCAGCAGGGTCAGCCAATTGTTCGTCAAACCAGGCAAAGCGACCCGCATCAACTGGGGAAACGTCACCCGCCACAGCGCGCTCCAGCGCGACAAGCCCAAAGCCTGCGCCGCTTCACTCTGCCCTTGCGGAACAGCCTTGAAAGCGCCGAGCCAGACCTCGCTGGAAAAAGCAGCCAGCACCAGGCTGAAGGCGATCACCCCAGCCACGAAGGCATTGACGGCAATGCCTCCGGTATAACCCAGATGCCGCATCAACCGTTCCGCCGCGATCTGGCTGCCGTAATAGACCAGAAACAGCGTCAGAAGCTCGGGCAAGCCGCGAAACACGGTTGAAAACAGGGTGGCCGACAAGCGGGCGGCCGAGCGCTGCGACCGGGCGCCCAGCGCCACCAGCAGCCCTAATGGGAAGCCGAAGGGCACACAGCACAACGCCAGCAGGATCGTGACCAAGGCGCCAGCCAACAGCGCATCCCCCCACCCGCTCTCTCCCCAGGACAGCAATTGCAATACATCAAGCATGGAAGCATCGGCCCCGAACAGGCCGCTCCGTGTGGATGAACAATGCAAACGGTGGCATGCGCCACCCATCCGGTCAGTAGATATCCAGCCCGAAGTAACGCTGGGAGATCCGCTGATAAGAGCCATCGGCGCGAATCGCTTGAATCGCCTGATTCAGCCGGCCGCGCAAAGCATCGTCACCCTGGCGCACCGCAATCGCGATATCCCCCTGCGTCCCCGGCAAGTCGCCCAGCAGCTTGCAACAATCATGGCTGTGCTTGCGCATCCACTCGATCAGGGGATATTTATCATGCACCAGTGCGTCCAGGCGACCGCTGATCAAGTCGCTGCCCGCTTCGTCGGCGGTCGGGTACAAACGCACCTCGGCCCCTGCCTTGCCGTAAACATCCTCGGCATACATCCCAGGCGTGCTGGACGACTGAGCGCCGACCACCTTGTCCTTGAACGCCGCCGCATCCAGGCTCTTCAGCTCGGAGTCGCGCAGCACCGCCACCGACATCGACGTACGGTAGTAATGCTCAGTGAAATCCACCTGCTTGGCGCGTTCCGCCGTCACGGCCATGGACGAAATGATGGCATCGAACTTGCGAGCCATCAGCGCCGGAATGATGCCGTCCCAGTCCTGGGCAACGAATACGCATTCGACCTTCATCTGCTTGCACAAGGCATTGGAAATATCGATGTCGAAGCCCACGTATCCGCCATTGGCGCTGGGCGCGCTAAAGGGCGGATAGGCGGCCTCCAGGCCGATGCGCAACGTTTCAGCCCCCGCCGGGGCTCCCAGCCCCAGCCCACAGGCCAGTGCCAGCCACGCAGTAAAGATCTTCAGTTTCTTCATGGGTTTTGTCTCCTGTTTTTTTATAGAAAATCGCCCCTGATGCTGATCTATCGATCGTCTCAGGGGCCGGGTAAAGGCTGTAGCAGCCGATCGCGCACCAAAGTGCTTTTGCCAAAAAGGCTTTCCACCATCTGCACCGCCACTTTGGCGGTGCCATTGCGGACATCCAGAGCAGGATTCAGTTCGACAATGTCCAGCGATGCGACACGACCGGTATCCGCCAGCATTTCCATGCACAATTGAGCCTCGCGCCATGTGGGCCCGCCCTGCACGGTGGTACCGACGCCAGGGGCGTAGCTGGGGTCCAGGAAATCCACATCAAAGCTGACATGCACATGGGCATCGTCGGGCAGGCCGGCCAAAGCCGCCTGCATCACTGCCTGCATGCCCAGTTCGTCGATCAGGCGCATGTCGTATACGTCCAGACCCTGTTCATGCACAAACAAACGTTCTTGGCGATCCACGCTGCGGATGCCGATCATGCGCAGGTCACCGATCTGCAAGGCGGGGCCCGCCCCCCCCAGATCCACCAGACCATCCGGACCAAAGCCACACAGACAGGCAACCGGCATGCCATGCACGTTTCCGCTGGGCGTCAGGCTGGCCGTATTGAAATCCGTATGCGCATCCAGCCAGAACACCCGCAAGGGGCGCCCGATCCGGCGGCAATGACGGGCGACGGCGCCCACCGAACCAACACCCAGGCAGTGGTCTCCGCCCAGCATGATCGGGATGCGATCGGCCTGAAGCTGCGCCGTCACCGCATCAAAAAGCGCATGATTCCACTGTGTCACTTCGGGCAGATGACGATAGCCATCCCGTGGTGGTTGCCAAGGGTTGCCCGGGCCGCTCAGATTGCCGGCATCGACGACGCTCAGACCCTGCCGGATCAGCGCCCGTTCCAGGCCGGCCACGCGCAGCGCCTCCGGCCCCATCGAGGCGCCACGGGCGCCTGCGCCGATATCCGTCGGTGCGCCGATCAGGGCGGCTACCTTTCCTGTCATCATTGATCTCCCTAGTAGACTCAGGCCTCATGCGGGCAGGCCAGCGCCGCCTTTTCCATGCCTGCCGCCGTACCGGCAGACAGGCGCTGCATGGCGCCAAACAGATCCTTGGGATTGCCGGTTTGCGGCACCAGCTCGAACTCGCGGCCGATCTGCAATGCCCGCGCTTGATCCCACAGGAAACGCAAAGCGGAAAAATCTTCCAGCGCAAAGCCGACGGAATCAAATACCGTGATCTCGGCATCGGACCGGCGGCCGGGGCGCCGTCCTGTCAGCACTTCCCAGAGCGGGACCACCGCATAAGCGCTGGGCATCTGCTGGATCTCTCCCTCGATCCGGGACTGGGGCTCGAATTCCACGAACGTCGTGGCGCCCGACAGAATATCGGCATGCAATTCGGTCTTGCCCGGACAGTCCCCGCCAACGGCATTGACGTGCACACCGGGCTGCACCATATCGGGCGTCAGGATCAAAGCATTGGTCTTGTCCGCCGTGACGGTCGTGATGATATCCACCCCAGCCACCGCATCCTGCGTGCTACGGGCCAACTGGACATCCAGGCCCTGGACACCCGCCAGATTCTGCTTCAGCTTATGGCTGGCCTCGGGATCAATGTCATAGATCCGCAACGTATCGATGCCCAGCAGATGATGAAAAGCCAGCGCCTGGAATTCGCTTTGAGCGCCATTGCCGATCAGTGCCATGGTACGGGCCTCTTTGCGCGCCAGGACGCGGGCGGCCATGACCGACGTGGCCGCCGTACGCAGCGCGGTCGTCAGTGTCAGTTCACTCAACAGCAAGGGCCGGCCGGTACTGACTTCCGCCAGTGCGCCAAACGCCATGACGGTGGGCAAGCCATGGGAAGGGTTGGAGGGGTGGCCGTTGACGAACTTGAAGGAATAGCGGTCCGCATCCGACGTCGGCATCAGTTCGATCACGCCGACCGTGGAATGGCTGGCCAGGCGGGCGATCTTTTCGAAAGACTCCCAGCGCACGAAATCATCTTGGATGTATCGGGACAGCAGGTCCAGAGTCCTGCGGATATTCATACGAGCAACCAGCACGGCTACGTCGCTTGTCGTCAGCATCAATGCCATGATGCGCCTCCTGTCTGATTATTGTGTCTTGGTCCGGCATCTTGAAATCCATGCGCATCCGTCGTTCGATCCACCGCACATGCCGCTTGCTCGAGGACGGGGCTGAAGGATTTCCGGTCGGGCTGAACCTATTATTCTTCAGAGGAGAGGCAATTCATATAATCAATTTCATACAAAAAACGATAGATTTTTGAACAAAATGTATGATGTTGATATCAATATGTCAGAAGTAGGTTCGGAATGGACTCCCTCGACCACCAGATCCTCTCTTATCTACGCAACGACGCCCGCCTCTCGGTCGCCACATTGGCCAAAAAACTGGGGGTATCGCGCGGTACCGTCTGCAATCGCATCGCCCGTATGGAACGCGATCACATCATCCTGGGCTACACCGTGCGCGTGCAGGCCGACGCTCAGCCTCAGGACATCAACGCCTGGATGAGCATCGCCATCGAAGGCCATGAAACGTCGCGCATCGTGCGCGACCTGACCGGCGAACCTGCTGTCTGGGCGCTGCACGACACCAATGGCCGCTGGGATCTGCTGGCGGAACTGCGGGTCACCAGCATCGCCCAGCTATCTGATGCGCTGGAGCGCATCCGTCTGATCAAAGGCATTTCAGCAACCGAAACCAGTCTGCACCTGAAGACCCGGCAACTGCGTTGACGGCGTCAGCGCAGCCTGGCCACCTCACTTCCCATTGGCCTCTTGGGTCGCGGCATCAATCGGCACTTCCGTGATCTTGGGCTCACTCCAGGTCCCCTTGACCTGATAGCGCACCGTCATGGCCTTGGCCAGCGGCGTTTTCAGCAGCCACTGGGTGACAAAGGCGCCCAGGCCGATCAAGGGATTGATGGCGATGCCCGCCGCCAGGGCGGCGCCGCTGACGTCCAGATTGGGCACAATGACCGCCTGCATATTCAGGGATTTGTCGAGGATGTTCGTGCTGCCTTCCAACAGCACAGTGCCGACCGAGCCGATGAGCTTGTAATCATGCGCCTGCACGACTCCCCGGCTCAGACTCAGAGAGCCACGCAGCTGATCAAAGGGGAAGCCGTCCTTGGGCAGGCCCGCCAGGCCCTGATCCAGGTGATTCAAGCGTGCAATGGACTGCAGGGACAAGATTTCCAGCAATTTCCCGGTTTGCGACGCAACCTTCAGGATACGGCCCTTGTCGAGTTCGATCTGCAGACTGCCGCTCAGGTCGGCCTTGTCATGCCGCCACGGCAGGTCACGCCAGGTGAAATCGCCCTTCAGCGTCCCCTGCCCGCCCGACAACATGCCTGGCCACCCCGCACGAGACAGCCAGGCCCCCAGGTCCTGGGCCTTGACCGTTGCTTGCAGACTCAAGCCCCGATCCGGGCCGCGCAAGCGCCAGGCGCCAGAGCCTTGCAGACGGGCGTCCTCATCCCCGATGCGCAGGTGGTTCATCTGCCAGACATGGTGCGCGTTGTCTCGCACGCCCTCCAGAGACAAAGCCCCCATGGCACGGCCATACAGGCGCAAATCATCGGCCTGCAGGATCAGGCCGGGGATCTCCAGATCATCTTCGAAGCTGGCGGCATCGGCTGCGGGATCGGCCGGCAGCAGCGACTGCGTATCCCTGGGATCATCCCCCAGGCTCAGGCGGGCAAAACGCCCCGACAAAGGACCTTGCACCCGGCCATCCAATTCCCGCCACTTCAGGGTGCCGGTGGTCTGCTCGGAACGCAGATTCAGGGACCACTGCTCGTCCGGCGTGCGCGTCACGCGCAACACGGCATGATCCAGGCGCGTAAGCTGCAGACGCAGCTGATCCGCCTGGACGCTGAGCAAAGACAGATCCGGCCACAATGGCCGGGCAGCTGCACGAGCGGCACGGCCACGCCGGGGAATGGAAAACTCATCCACGATCCGGTTCCAGAGATCCAGATCGATCAGGGGATAGCGCAACGCCAAGCGCAAGCCCGGCTCGGCAGGATCGGCCGCCTGCCCCACGCCGACCAAGGCCTGCTGAAAATAGGGCCCCTGCCGCATCCGCCGGACATGGCGTAAGCCCACGACCACCAGATCACCCAGACGCACGTCCAGAATATCGGCTTGCTCATCCGCATCGGTCCAGTGCACCTGCAGGGATCGCGCCTGCTCGACAGGCTTGGCCAGAGGGGCAGGAAAATCCAGACCCAGGCCGCGTGTATCCGAGTCCAGATTGAAGACATAGGCGCCACCCTGCTGTGCCAACTGCGCCCGATAATCCAGCGCCCCTGACAGACGCTTCATGCCCGGCACACCGACAAACGCCGCCAAGGCCTTGGCCGTCATGTGGCCCTGCAAAGACAAACCCGCCGCCTGCGCCCCTCCCAGCGCCCCCTGCACCCGCACCGCGCCACCCAGGATGGTGGCCGTCAGGGGGTGGGCGATCTGCACACCCTGTTCGCTGAAATGCAGGCTGCCATCGATCGCCTCGAAGGGCGGCGCCTGCGGCAGAAACTGCAAGCGCCCTTGCTGCAGATCGATACGCCCTTGCACCTGGCTGTCGTCTGTGCGCAAAAGCGGGATCGTCAGCGCCAAGGGCACCTGCCAGTCGCCGGCGGCCGATGCTTCGTCAAAGACGCCATCAAGCAGATGCGCCAGCGGCGTCTGGCGGATCAGGTTCATGTATGTCTCGCCATCCGCTGCGCTGTGGCCCGAGACCTGCAGGGTAGCGTCGTGCTCGAGATCGGGTATCCTGGCCCGCAATCCGCTCAGGCGGATCTCCTGCCCAGGCGCCGGTTCCATCCGCGCAGTCGACGCGCTCAGGCGCAGATCCATGCGATGCAGGTCCGCCGTGCCGATCATGTCCTGCAGCAAAGGCCAGGATTGCCCCTTGGGCGCATCCGGTACAAACTCGATCCGCGCATCGCGGAAATCCCCCCTGACCTGGAAATCCCCGGCCTGGGGCTTTTCGCCAAAGGGAAAGTCGGCCAGATCCCCGCGCAACACCCATTGACCATTGAAGAGCGTTCCCGCCTGCAAACCCTTGGACAGCCATTCCCGCGCATCGGCATCGACTTCAAGCGGCAGATAGCGGTGGATGGCATCCAGGCGGGCGCGTGCAATCGTGCCCTGGAAATCCGCCGTTCCGGCCAGCCCCCCGCTATCCCAACGGCCCGCCCCCTGCAGCGCAATGTCGGCGTTGCGCCAATCCAGACGCTGCAACTCCAAAGCCCACCGGCCGGCATGCTGCACGCTGCCGCGGACCGCCACGGCGCCAAACGCCAGCGGCGCCTCAAACCACTGCGGCTGTGTCAGGCGAATATCCTGGGTGCGCAGATCAAACGCCAGGCCATTCGGGGCGTCGCCCCCCTGGGCCAGCGCCTGCCATTGATCCAAGCCGCCCTGCAGCCAGAGTTCCGCCTGCGGCACCTGCACCTGCAGAGGGCCGGCATCCGGGGATCCCCAGCGCACCGCCTGCAAGCCCAGCAACAGCGTCAGCTCCGGCGAACGCTGTCCGGCACGGGCCCAGAACTGCGCGTCCAGCCGCCCCTGTTCCAGGGCCTGCGGCAGATCGACCCAAGGACGCCAATCTCGCGCCCCCGCCCCGGACAGCTGCAGCCAGCCCCGCCAGTCCGCAGCCCTCCCCCGCATCAGCGCAGCGGCATCGGCCACCACTCTGATATCCAGACGGGCATCCCCCGCCAGAGGCGCTCGAGCCGACAGCGACAGCCCCCATTCATCGGCCCCCTGGCGGCGCAAGACGACATGCGCATCACGCAACACCAGTTCAGGCGCGCCGCGCAATTGGTCGTCCCAATGCACCGTGGCATCCTGAAAGGCAATCAAGGGTTGAGCCAACACCCATTGCAGCCAGCCCGGCACGGTCGCCTGATCGGTCGCCCGGTCCACGCCCAGCACCTGACCCAATAGACGAAGCCGCCCGTCGGGCAAACGGGCAAGGCCCAGATCCATGCCCTGCACCTGCAGGCGCAACACGCCTTGGCGACCGGGCAGAAGGGCGGCCCAGTTCAAGCTGGCCCGGACACTGGGCGCTGCCAGCCAGTCATGCCCCTGATCATCGGATACCCGCACCTGACGAAGATCGAACTGCGGGTTCCAGCCGTGCCAGGACACCTGGATCGACCCAAGGGAGACCTGTGCGCCCGCCGCTTGCGATAAACGGGCGGCAATCTGCGGCCGCCAATCGTCCAGATGCGGCAAAATCAGGTAGCGACCTGCCAGCAGCAAGCCCGCCAACCCAAAGTACAGGCACAGCAAGACC
Organism: Castellaniella sp.; assembly: GCF_034675905.1. Taxonomy (GTDB): domain Bacteria; phylum Pseudomonadota; class Gammaproteobacteria; order Burkholderiales; family Burkholderiaceae_B; genus Castellaniella. The sequence goes on from NZ_JAUCCV010000003.1 coordinate 51,376, forward strand.
GCGCAGATGCGCCGCGGCCAGACACAGGAAAGCTTTGAAATGAATTGGCGCATGCCGAATTTTGCAGTATGTTAAAGCCCCTGCCCACCCGGCTGCACCGGGCCCAGCTTCACCGAATCACTGATGGATCCGATGTCCCGAGCCATTATAGAGCCCGCCTTGCACTGGTCCGGCACCTTGCGGCGCTACCTGGCTGCCCGCCCCGACGAGCAGGCCTCGCTGCTGGCTGACAGCGCCGAACCCCTGACCCGCAAGACGATCCAGTCCTGGTATGCCCAGGCGCTGGATCTGCCGCCCGAACAGGCGCCTGAGCGCCCTGCCCTGCAACGGGCCTTGCGCTGTCTGCGCCGGCGTGTCTTTCACACCTTGATGGTGCGCGACATCGCCAGCCTGGCGCCGCTGCATGAGGTCGTCGCCGCCATGTCGGCCTTGGCGGATCTGGCTGTCGGTCAAGCCTACGCCTGCGCCATGCGCACCCTGACGGAGACCCACGGCGTGCCGCGCCACCCCGATACCGGCGCCCCCCAGGACATGCTCATCCTGGGCATGGGCAAGCTGGGCGGCAAGGAACTGAACGTCTCGTCCGACATCGACCTGATCATGCTGTACGACGCAGAAGGCGAAACCGATGGCCGACGGCGCATCAGCCATCACGAGTTCTATGGCAAGGTCTGCCGTCTGATGATGCCCATTCTGTCGGAGCTGGATGCCGACGGCTACGTCTTTCGCACCGACCTGCGGCTGCGTCCCGACGGTGACGGCGGGCCGCTGGCCTGGAGCCTGGCCGCCCTGGAAAACTACCTGGTATCCCAGGGGCGGGAATGGGAACGCTACGCCTGGCTCAAGGCTCGCCTGATCCCCTGCCCGCTGTTTGACGAAGCCGCCTTCACCGCCCAGGCGCAGGAACTGGAGTCCCTGCGCCGGCCCTTCGTCTACCGCAAATACTTCGATTTCGACACCCTGTCGTCCCTGCGCGGCCTGCGCGAGCGCATCCGCATGGACTGGCAGCGCCGCGCCCAGGCGCGCCACGGCGTAGATACGCGACACAATATCAAGCTGGGCGAAGGCGGCATCCGGGAAATCGAATTCGTCATCCAACTGAATCAGCTGATCCGGGCCGGACGGCAACCGTCCCTGCAACAACGCAATCTGCTGGCCGCTTTGCACAAGCAGCACCGCGCCGGCATCCTGGACGATACCCAGGCACGCGGACTGGAAGCCGCCTACACCTACCTGCGGCGCGTCGAGCACCTGCTGCAATACCGCGAAGACGAACAGACCCACCTGCTGCCCCACGACCCCGCCGGGCTGGCGTCCCTGGCCCAAGCGCTGGGGCACCCGGACACAACCGCTTTCCAGGCCGTGCTGGAACAGCATCGGACCTATGTCTCTCAATGCTTTCAGGACGCCTTCCGCATTGCCGGCATGGGCGCAGACGCGGCAGCCGAAACCCCGGCTCCCGCCCCTGCAGCAGAACCCGCCCCGGTCTCCGACGAACAGACACAGGAGATGCAGGCCCGCATTGACGCCCTGCTGGACAGCCACCGCATCCAGAGTCTGCCGCGCACCAGCCAGCAGCGTCTGCAGACCCTGCTGCCGGGCCTGATGCAGGCGGCCACCCGGACCGACGATCCGCCCGCCACCCTGCTGAGGCTGTTGAACCTGGTCGAGCACATCGCTCAGCGCAGCGCCTACCTGGCGCTGCTGGCCGAATATCCGGAAACCCTGGCGCGCGTGGCGCGCATCGTCAGCGCCAGCCCCTGGGCATCCCAGTACCTGAGCCGCTATCCGCTGCTGCTCGACAGCCTGATCGAATGGCGCAGCCTGATGCAGGCCCCGGATTTTCCCGCCCTGGCGGAACAGTTGTGCAGCGACCTGGATGCCTGCGTGCTGCCCGATGGCCAGCCCGACGTCGAACAGCAGATGAACCTGATGCGCGATGTGCAGCACCAGGTCACGTTCCAGTTGCTGGCCCAGGATCTGGAAAATGTCATCAGCGTGGAAGGCCTGGCCGATCACCTGTCGGCCCTGGCCGATCTGATGCTGGCCGAGGCCATCCACCGGGTCTGGCCCCAAGTGCTGCCCCGCGAACGCCGCGCCGATCCCGGCGTGCCGCACTTTGCCATCATTGCCTACGGCAAGCTGGGCGGCAAGGAAATCGGCTATGCATCCGACCTGGATCTGGTCTTTCTATACGATGACCCGGACCAGGACGCAGGCGAACGGTATGCCAAACTGGGCCGCCGGGTGGCCTCATGGTTGTCGACACTGACCTCATCCGGGCGCCTGTACGAAATCGACCTGCGCCTGCGCCCGGACGGCGACGCCGGTCTGCTGGCTCTGCCGATCGACGCCTTTGAACACTATCAGCTGAACCAGGCCTGGCCCTGGGAACATCAGGCGCTGACCCGCGCCCGTTTCGTGGCAGGAGACGCGGCCATCGGCGCCCGATTTGAAGACATCCGCCAGCGTATCCTGCTGCTGCCCCGCGACCCGGACGCGCTGCGCCGCGAAGTCCTGTCGATGCGCGACAAGATTTCCCAGGGGCACCCCAACCGCAGCGACGACTTCGACCTGAAGCACGACCGAGGCGGCATGGTGGACATCGAATTCATCACCCAGTTTCTGGTGCTGAGCCAATCGGGCGCCCACCCGGAACTGCTGGGCAATCTGGGCAATATCGCGCTGCTGGGCTTGGCCGCGCAGGCAGGGCTGATCCCAGGGCTGCTGGCGGCCGAGGTAGCCGACGCCTATCGGCTCTTTCGCCGCCGTCAGCATGCGCTGCGGCTGCAAGGGGCGGAAAAAGCCCGCGTGCCGGCGGCTGAATTCACCCGTGAGCGCAATGCGGTACGTGGATTATGGAAGACGGTGCTGGAAGCAGCGCCCAGTGATTAACCGAAGCATCCATCGAACCGCGCCTCCGCGACAAGATACTTTTTGTTGCTCAAGTAACGTCAAGAGCATCTGGACGCCCCTTCTCTCGCTCGCTATCCTGCCTTCAGTCATCAACCCGCACAGGAGTACAGCATGGGCATCATCAGTATGATCGTCGTCGGCTTCATCATCGGCCTGATCGCCCGGGCCATCATGCCCGGCGATCAAAAACTGGGCATCATCATGACGACGGTCCTGGGGGTCGTGGGGTCAGTCGTTGCAGGCTACCTGGGGGCCGCGCTGGGCCTGTATCAGGCAGGTCAAGGCGCCGGCTGGATCGGTTCCATCGTCGGCGCATTGATCGTGCTGTGGATCTATAGCCGGGTGGCCAAACGGGCGTGAACGCAGCGCCGGGCGATCGACAGTGACGCCCGGCGGTTTTCTTATTGCAGCGTGCGCTCGAACACGAATTTCTCGCCGTCCCAGTCCACCGGCACCACATCGCGCGGGCCGAACTGTCCTTCCAGGATCAGGCGGGCGACCGGGTTTTCCAGGTACTGCTGGATCGCACGCTTCAGCGGCCGGGCGCCGAACACAGGGTCGTAGCCCACGCGGGCCAGTTCCTGCACTGCGGCATCCGTGATTTCCAGACGCATGTCATGCTGGGCCAGGCGTTCGGCCAGGCGCTTCAACTGGATCCGCGCAATCGGCTCGATATGCGTGGCATCCAGGCCGTGGAAGACCACGATTTCATCGATCCGGTTCAGGAATTCCGGACGGAAAGCAGTTTTCAGTTCGTCACGGATGACTTCCTTGACCACGTCGTACGGCTGGTCCGCCAGATTCTGAATATGCTGCGAACCGATGTTCGAGGTCATGATGATCACGGTGTTGCGGAAATCCACGGTGCGCCCCTGGCCATCGGTCAGCCGGCCATCGTCCAGCACCTGCAGCAGCACATTGAAGACATCCGGGTGCGCCTTTTCGACCTCGTCGAGCAGAATCACGCTGTAGGGTTTACGGCGCACGGCCTCGGTCAGATAGCCGCCCTCTTCGTAGCCCACATAGCCCGGAGGCGCGCCGATCAGGCGGGCCACGGAATGTTTTTCCATGAACTCGCTCATGTCGATGCGCACCAGATGGGTATCCGAATCGAACAGGAAACGCGCCAGCGCCTTGGTCAGTTCGGTCTTGCCCACGCCGGTCGGCCCCAGGAACAAGAATGAGCCATACGGACGGCTGGGGTCGGACAGGCCAGCGCGCGAGCGGCGGATGGCCTCGGACACCAGGCGCACCGCCTCGTCCTGACCCACGACCCGTTCGTGCAGCACGGCTTCCATGTTCAGCAGCTTTGCGCGTTCGCCCTGCATCATGCGCGACACGGGAATGCCGGTCGCCCGCGAGACGACTTCGGCGATTTCCTCGGCGCCTACCTGAGTCCGCAGCAAGCGGGGCTTGTCGGATGCCTCGTCCCTGGGCGTGGAATCGGCAGCCTGCAGCCGGGCTTCCAGTTCAGGCAAGCGGCCATACTGCAATTCAGCCAGCTTGTCGTACTGGCCCTTGCGCTGCAGTTCAGCCATTTCCGCGCGGACATGATCGATTTCTTCCTTGACCGCTTGCGATCCCTGGACGGCGGCCTTTTCCGCCTTCCAGACTTCCTCGTAGTCGTTGTATTCGCGCTGCAGGGTTTCGAGTTCTTCCTCGATGGCCTTCAGGCGGCGTTCGGACGCCTCGTCAGTGTCCTTGCGCACCGCCTCGCGTTCGATCTTCAATTGGATGATGCGCCGATCCAGCCGATCCATGACTTCCGGCTTGGAGTCGATTTCCATACGGATGCGGGCGGCGGCCTCGTCGATCAGATCGATAGCCTTGTCCGGCAAAAAACGATCGGTGATGTAGCGGTGCGATAATTCTGCCGCCGCGACGATGGCCGGATCGGTGATCTGCACCCCATGGTGCAGCTCATAGCGTTCCTGCAGACCGCGCAAAATGGCGATGGTGGATTCCACATCGGGTTCATCGATCAGCACTTTCTGGAAACGCCGTTCCAGCGCCGCATCCTTTTCGATGTACTGGCGGTACTCGTCCAGCGTCGTGGCGCCCACGCAGTGCAATTCACCGCGCGACAGGGCAGGCTTCAACATATTGCCGGCGTCCATGGCGCCTTCGGCCTTGCCGGCGCCCACCATGGTGTGCAGCTCGTCGATAAAGACGATGGTCTGGCCGGAATCCTGGGACAGTTCCTTGAGCACGGCCTTCAGGCGTTCCTCGAATTCGCCGCGATACTTGGCGCCCGCCAGCAGTCCGGCCAGGTCCAGCGTCAGGACGCGCTTGCCTTTCAGGGTTTCCGGGACTTCGCCATTGACGATGCGCTGCGCCAGGCCTTCGACGATGGCGGTCTTGCCCACGCCGGGTTCGCCGATCAGCACCGGATTGTTTTTCGTACGGCGCTGCAGGATCTGGATGGTGCGGCGGATTTCATCGTCGCGCCCGATGACGGGGTCGAGCTTGCCTTCGCGCGCACGCGCCGTCAGATCCAGGGTGTATTTCTTCAGCGCCTGACGCTTGTCCTCGTCGTCCGCGCCCTCTACGGCTGCGCCGCCGCGCACCGCGTCGATAGCGGCTTCCAGGGCCTTGCGCTGCAGGCCGGCTTCGCGCAGGGCGCGACCGATCTCGCCCTTGTCGTCGGCCAGGGCCAGCAGATAGAGTTCGCTGGCCACATAGGTATCGCCGCGTTGGCCGGCCTCTTTGTCGGTGCGCGCCAGAGCGGCCTGCAGATCGCGGCCGGCCTGGATATTGCCCTGCGTGCCCTGCACGGTGGGCAGGGCCTTCAGCTGGCGGTCCAATTCGGACTGCAGGCGGGATACCGCCACCCCGGCCCGCGCCAGCAGGCTGGACGAGCCGCTGTCGGGGTCGGCCAGCAAAGCCAGCAGCACATGGACGTTTTCAATATAAGAGTGATCATGACGCACGGCGATGCTCTGGGCATCGGCCAGCGCCTGCTGGAACTTTGTCGTCAGTTTGTCGAATCGCATGGGTATTCCCTTATTGGGAGGGGGCCTGATGCCCCGATGGCGAATAGATGCGGCCTGCGAGCCGATTTTCAAGCCATGCGCGGCGTGCGCCGCCTGTCGATACGATACGCCTTACACTTGCGCCAGATCAATATTTTAAGCAATAAATATTTGATTTATATGGGCTTTATGACATCCAGGGTAAACCCCATGATACAGTCCTGATGACCTGTTGACAGGTCGTTTCGTATCCCCCGAAGAGACTGCCATGACGTCACCCCAGGACTGGGACCCTCGCGCCCCCGAAGTGCTTGCCGACCCGATCGCCGCCTATGACCGCATGCGTCAGCGCTGCCCGGTGGCCCACAGCGACTACCTGCACCATTCGGTCTTCCGCCACGCCGATGTGCTGCGCATCCTGATGGATCCGGAAACGTTCAGCAGCCAGGCCTCGCGCTACGTATCGGTGCCCAACAGCATGGACCCGCCGGAACACACGGCCTACCGCGCGGTGATCGAACCCTACTTCGGCCCAGACCGTATGGCCGCATTCGAACCCGCCTGTCGCCGGATATGCGACGAACTGGTCGCCGCCCTGCCGCGCAACAGCAGCACGGAAATCATGTTCGGCCTGGCGCACCCCTTCGCCCTGCGCATGCAATGCTCGTTTCTGGGCTGGCCCGACAGCCTGCATGAACCCTTGCTGCAATGGATACACAAGAAAAATATCGCCACCCTGTCGGGCGACAGCCACGCCATCGCCGCCGTCGCCACGGAATTTGATCAGACCATCCGCGATCTGCTGAAAGTCCGCCGCCAGGCGGGCGCACAGGCGCCCGATGACGTCACCACCCGCCTGATGCGTGAAACCATCCAGGGCAAGCCCCTGAGCGAAGACGAGATCGTCAGCATCCTGCGCAACTGGACGGTGGGAGAACTGGGCACCATGGCCTCCAGCGTCGGCATCATCGCCTCTTACCTGTCCACCCACCCCGAACTGCAGAGCCAGCTGCGCAGCGATCCGACCCTGGTCGGCGCCGCCAACGATGAAATCCTGCGCATCCACGCCCCCCTGATCGCCAACCGCCGCACCCCGACCTGTCCGGTGCGGGTCGGCAGCACCCAGATCCAGCCGGGCGAACGCCTGACGCTGATCTGGGCCTCGGCCAACCGGGACGAAGCCGTCTTCGGCGACCCGGACGAATTCCGGCTGGATCGGGATCCATCCCTGAATCTGCTGTACGGCGCAGGCATCCACGCCTGTCCAGGCGCGCCGCTGGCCCGCCTGGAACTCGAAGCCATGATCCAGGCTTTGCTGGCCGGCACCCGGTCGCTGGAACCCAGCGACGAACACCCGCCCATGCCGGCCATCTACCCGGCCAGCGGCTATCGACAGGCGATTCTGATGTTGCGCCACGACTGATACCCCGGTATTCGTGGCCTGGATGGCACACGGCATGAGCTCATGACGGATTCTCATACCAAGCAGCAGTTATATCCGGCCCGGCAAGCTTACAATTCAAGCATGAACCATTCGGGGTAGCGTCTACCCCGGCTTTCCGGGGACCTGCTTGCCATGTGTCAGCTATTGGGCATGAACTGCGCGACGCCGACGGACATCACATTTTCCTTCACGGGCTTTGCCGCGCGGGGCGGCGACACCGATCACCACGCCGATGGCTTCGGCATCGCCTTCTATGAAAACCGCGGATCCCGCTGTTTTCTGGACAATGCGCCCTGCTGCCGATCGCCCGTGGCCGATCTGATCAAACGCTACCCGATCAAATCGCGCAACGTCATCGCTCATATCCGCAAGGCGACCCAAGGGGATCTGGAACTCGAAAACTGCCACCCTTTCGTACGCGAACGGTGGGGACGCCACTGGCTGTTCGCCCATAACGGCGACCTGAAGTCATTCCATCCCGCCTTGCGCGGCGATTACCTGCCCATCGGCCAGACCGACAGCGAACGGGCGTTCTGTTTCATGATGGAAGGCCTGCGCACGCGCTTTGGCGCCCACGAGCCCGACGACCAGGAACTCTTTGCCGCGGTGGCCGACATGACGGCGGAACTGACCTGCTACGGCGTCTTCAATTTCCTGCTGTCCAACGGACGCTGCATGATCGCGCATTGCTCCACCCGGCTGACCTATATTGTGCGCGCCTGGCCCTTCCAGGAAGCCCACCTGGTCGACACCGACGTCGCCGTGGATTTCGCCAACGTCACCACGCACAGTGACTGCGTGGCCGTCATCACCACCAAGCCGCTGACCGACAACGAGACCTGGACCGCATTGCGCCCGGGCGAATTGATGATGTTCATCGATGGCCGCCCGCAGCCCAGCGTGCAGATCGACATCCCCGAAGACGTCCAGCGGCGCAATCGGGAAAACCTGGCGTGCGCATGAACCCAGACGACTGACGGGGTCATGCACTCCGCCAGCCAGATATCCTATGATGACGCCATGACTGATATTTCCGTGGACGACGACCCGCGTCCGATCGAACCCATCGAACCCGACCTGAACGAATGCTGCGGCAATGGCTGCTGTCCCTGCGTGTTCGACACCTACGCCGAAGAAAAGCGCAGCTGGCAACAGGCCCTGAAAGCCTGGGAACAGCGCCACTCGGACCAGACGGAAGATACGGCCAAACCCTGAACAGGATCAGCCGACGCGATTACCCCGCCACCTGCCCCCTCACCAGGGCCGCTAGAATGTCCGGGAACCCTTGCTGCGCATAGGGTTCCTGGCGGTTTTCAAGCACGGCGTTTCTATAATCTGACTTTCCGATTCATCTTTTCAGGAATGATGCACCGTGGCTTCCGACGCTATCCCCATGTTTGCCGAAAACACCTACCCCCTCGATGCGCGGGGCATTGCCAAACGCTTCCGGCACGCCGCCATCTTTGGCGCCCTGTCGGCCCTGCAGCCGGGCGAAACCATGCGTTTCTGCAACGACCACGACCCCCTGCCGCTCCTGCAGCAGCTGAAAAACCACTTCGGCGAAAACATCCAGTTCGAATACCTGGCCCGTAATCCAGGCGAAATCGTCATCGATTTCCATATCGTGCCCTGAACACGCGGCAAGCCGGCAGGCACGACCACCCGTCCGGGTGGTTTTTTTTATTCACCACGGGACAGTACGGCCCATGCGATCGAGATACTCCAGGCCCGGCTTTCCCCGCTTCGAGAGCAGCGTGTTCACGATGTCCGGCATGGCTTCCTCAGGACCGAGCGGCGCGTCCGGCCCTCCCAACGTGGTACGAATCCAGCCTGGAGCCAGCAACAGCAATGCGCGCGACTCTCCGGCGTGGCGAGCCGCGTAGCTGCGCATGTATTGATTCAGGGCCGATTTGCTGCCGCGATAAACCTCGTGGCCGCCTTTTTCGTTATTCGCGATGCTCCCTTGCCCCGAAGACATGATGCCGATCAGGCCATCGGCGGGTACCAGGTCTTGTAATGCTTCGATGACACGCATCGGGCTGAGAGCGTTCGTGACCATGAGGCGCACAAACTCTGCCGTGGAGACTTCCGAGATGGTTTCGCCCTGGTTGTTATTTGCGGCGCCCGCGTTGACGAACAAAATATCAAAGCGGCGTCCGGATAGCCGGCCGCGCAGCGCCATGATCTGATCCGGCTCTGAAATATCGAGGTGTTCGATCTCAACACGGCCCACATATTCGTCGGCCAGATCGTGCAGCTGGGTTCGGGTGTTGTCGCGCACCGTACCGGCGACATTCCATCCCCTTTTCAGGCACTCCGCTGCCATCGCAAACCCTAGGCCGCGCGAAGCGCCAATGAGCAGAATGGCAGGGGCTTTATTGCTGCTTGAGCGGCTCATCAAGGCTCCTTGAGATTGGACATCCCTCATTCTGAGGGCGCAAAATGTATTGCACCAGACGCGTGTTATGCAATGTGTGATTGCATAGAAATCAACTAACAGGCAAATGCGAGGACTATTTGGCATGAAGCACGTGGACCTGAATCTCCTCACTGCGCTGGATGTGCTGCTCAGCGAGTGCAGCGTGACCAGGGCGGCGCATCGACTCAACCTGAGTCCCTCTGCCATGAGCCGAACGCTTTCAAGGCTGCGAATAGCGACGGGAGATCAACTGCTCGTTCTCGCGGGCCGGACGCTGGTTCCAACACCGTATGCCGAACAACTCGGCGAGCACGTCCATGAACTTGCCCGGAACGCCAGGGCCATCCTTCAGCCTGCTCATCGTTCCCTGGACATTGCCACACTGGAGCGGACGTTCACGATTCGTGCAAATGATGGCTTCGTCGAACTGCTCGGCGCATCGCTCATGGCGACCGTCACCCAAACAGCGCCCCAGATCCGTATCCATTTCGTATCGAAGCCCGACAAGGATGCACAGCCGCTGCGAGAGGGCATGATCGACTTGGAGGTTGGCGTGCTCGGAACCACCGCACCTGAACTGAGGACGCGGCTGCTGTTTCGGGATCGGTTCGTGGGCATTTGCCGAAGCGGGCATCCTTTTTTGAAGCAGGTGACTGCGAAACACTACGCCAGCTATCAGCACGTGGTGGTGTCGCGCAAACGGCAACTCTCCGGCCCGGTAGACGACGCGTTGGGCCTGTTGGGTCTGCGCAGGACCATTGCCATGGTCGTGCCCACCTATGCAAACGCAATGCAGATCGCTCGCTACACGGATCTTCTCGGGCTCGTCCCGCATTCATGCGTTGGCCGTGACCTGCTGGGCGATCATGCGGGTAGTGCAGGTATTCAGCGCTTTGAACTGCCGGTACGAACGCCCGAGATCAAAGTTGCAGCCATTTGGCATCCTCGCCTCCATGCTGATCCCGCGCATCGTTGGCTGCGCGATACCATCTTTGCCATTTGCAAAAATACTGTCCCGTAGGGCAGCCATCACGGCACACGTTCGAAACAAGATGCAGACGGAAATCCGCTCACACTTAACTCAGGTCAAGCCTGCTGAAAAAATCCTGATTTACACTTGATGGCACTATATGTTGTGTTTAATATTCGTTAAAACACAATATATAGAGGAATCCGGTATGACTTCATTCGCCATCCAGAAGGCTGCCCAACGGCCCGTCCCGCAAGTGGATGTGATCCGTTCCATTGATGAATATCTGCGGCAACAGGATTGGCGCGTCAACGCCAATGCCAATCAAGGCTATTCCCTGGGCGGTCTCATCCTGAATACCTCTGGCAAGATGATTGCCAATTATTGGCTCAGCCATGTCTACCCGGAATCCATCGGCCAGGCCCATCGCCAAGGCGATCTGCACATTCACGATCTGGACATGCTATCGGGCTATTGCGCCGGCTGGTCGCTGCGCACCTTGCTGAACGAAGGCCTGAACGGCGTGCCGGGCAAGGTCGAATCCGCGGCGCCGCGCCATATGTCCAGCGCTGTCGGCCAGATCGTCAATTTCCTGGGTACGCTGCAAAACGAATGGGCTGGCGCCCAGGCCTTCAGTTCCTTCGACACCTATATGGCGCCCTTCATCCGCCAGGACGCCATGACGTACGAACAGGTGCGCCAATGCCTGCAGGAACTGATCTACAACCTGAACGTACCCTCGCGCTGGGGCACCCAGACGCCCTTCACCAACCTGACCTTCGACTGGGTCTGCCCGGAAGACCTGCGCGGTCAGACGCCGGTCATCGGCGGCCAGGAAATGTCCTTTACCTACGGCGAACTGCAAGCCGAAATGGACATGATCAACCAGGCCTACATCGAAGTCATGATGGCGGGCGATGCGCGCGGACGGGCTTTTACCTTTCCCATTCCCACCTACAACATCACCCAGGATTTCGACTGGCACAGCCCCAATGCCGAACGGCTGTTCGAGATGACGGCGAAATACGGCCTGCCCTATTTTCAGAACTTCATCAATTCGGAACTCCAGCCGCACATGATCCGATCCATGTGCTGCCGTCTGCAACTGGACCTGCGCGAACTCTTGAAGCGCGGCAACGGCCTGTTCGGCTCGGCGGAACAAACCGGATCGCTGGGCGTGGTGACAGTCAACTGCGCCCGCCTGGGCTATCTGCACCGGGGCGATGAAGCTGCCCTGCTGGCGCGACTGGATGAACTGCTGTTGCTGGGCCGTCAAAGCCTGGAAATCAAGCGCCGCGTCATCCAGCAGCACATGGACGACGGCCTGTTCCCCTACACCCGCCGCTACCTGGGTACGTTGCGCAATCATTTTTCCACCCTGGGGGTCAACGGCATCAATGAAATGATCCGCAACTTCACGCACGACGAGCATGACCTGACCAGCGCATGGGGCCACGCCTTTGCCGTCAGACTGCTGGATCATGTGCGCGCCCGCATGGTCGAATTCCAGGAATCCAGCGGCCATCTGTACAACCTGGAGGCCACGCCCGCCGAAGGCGCCACCTACCGTTTCGCCAAGGAAGACCGCGCCCGCTGGCCCGGCATCCTGCAGGCCGGCACGGACGACATGCCCTACTACACGAACTCATCCCAATTGCCGGTGGGCTTTACCGACGATCCCTTCGAAGCGCTGGAACGCCAGGACGAACTGCAGCGCAAATACACCGGCGGCACCGTGCTGCACCTGTACATGACCGAACCGCTGTCCTCGGCCGACGCTTGCCGCACCCTGGTGCGCCGCACGCTGGGCCGTTTTTCCCTACCCTACATCACCATCACCCCGACCTTTTCCATCTGCCCCAAACATGGCTATCTGCCGGGCCGGCACGAATTCTGCCCGCAATGCGACGACGAGTTGATCGCCCGCCAGAAAGGCCCGGCTCGGGCCGCCACGCCGGTCTCGCACGCAACCGCGCTCGGGGCAGACACAGACCGGGCGGCCCGCGTCGCCTGACACATTTCATCCCGCCGGGCTGCTATCCGTGTCCGGTTTTTCCCACGCTCTCAGGAGAACACCATGAACCACACCCCCGCCACTCTGAACGATACCGACCGCCAGCCGTGCGAAATCTGGACCCGCGTCATGGGCTATCACCGTCCCGTCTCGTCCTTCAATATCGGCAAGAAGGGTGAATTCCACGAACGCCGATTCTTCGTAGAACGCCATGCCGGGCAGGCGCCGACCACCCAGACTGCCTGATCCCGGATCCGCCATGCACACCGCCCTCCTTGCCCGGGTGCCGACGGTTACCGCACAGGCGGCGTCCGGCGCCGACGCGCCGGCTCGCATCGCACCCGGCAACGCCGCCCGGAGCCTGAAGGCGGGCGGCCTGACGCCCTTCACCGCCACTGACTACCCCGGCCTGCTGGCCGCCGTAGTCTTTGTGCAGGGTTGCCCCTGGCGCTGCGGCTACTGTCACAATCCGCATCTACAGCCGCGCACCGCCACCAGCCCTTTGGCCTGGACCGACATCATGGCCTTTCTGCAGCGCCGGGTCGGCCTGATCGACGGGGTGGTCTTCAGCGGCGGCGAACCGACCATGGACCCAGGTCTGCATCAGGCCATCACCCAGGTGCGCGCGCTGGGCTACAAGATCGGCCTGCACACCGGCGGCACCCATCCGCGCCGGCTGGCACAGGTGCTGCCCCAGGTGGATTGGGTCGGTCTGGACATCAAGGCTGATTTCGAACAATACGAACGGATCACACAGGCGGCCGGCAGCGGCGTCCCCGCTCGCGCCAGCCTGCAGGCGGTGCTGGACAGCGGCGTCGCTTTCGAATGCCGCACCACGGCGCATCCCGATCTGATCAGTCCCCGATCCCTGCTGCGCCTGGGCCGAACGCTGGCCGATCTGGGCGTCTCACACTATGTAGTGCAAGTTTTCCGTCCTCAGGGTTGTGCGGACGACAGGCTGAATGCCCACGGCCACGCCTTACGGGACTGGCCGGACGAGGCCACCCGGTCGGCGCTGGCGGCAATGTTCCCTGTCTTCCAGGTCAGGCAACCCTGAGCTGCGCGTCCACGGCCTACCCCAGTGCGCGCGGCACCCGCCGCGTCAATCCGGCCAGCAAATCATTGGCGATGGTGCTCGCCGACCAGGCGACCTCATCCACGGACGGGCCGCCCACCCCCCATAGCACGACGGGCGCGCCCACATCCGCGGCAGGCGCCGGATCCAGATCCACTGACAGCATGTCCATGGACACTCGCCCCACCACCCGGGTGCGCACCCCGGCCACCGTCACCGGCGTGCCGGTAATGGCATGGCGGGGATAGCCATCCGCATAACCGCACGCCACGATGCCCACCCGCATATCGTGATCCGTGCGGAAAGCATGACCGTAGCCGATGGCTTGCCCCGCCGGCAGGATATGGGTGCTGATCAGTTCAGATGTCAGCGTCATGGCGGGCTGCAGCCCCAGGGATTCGGCATCCCGGCCCATATACGGCGATGCCCCGTACAGGCAGATGCCGGGACGCACCCACTGATCGTTCCCTGGCACGGCCGCCGCCAAGCCTGGGGCCAGTGTCGCCGCCGAATTGCAGACACTGGTCGGCCCCGGCAGCCCCGCCGTCAAGCGGGTGAAGCAGGCCAACTGATCCCGCGTCACCGCCAGATCGTCATCCGCCCGGGCGAAATGGCTCATCTTGCCGACCACGCCCAAGACGCCGCGCTGCTGCAACGCCCGCGCCTGATCGAACGCCGCGTGGAATTCCGACGGCTGAAACCCCAGGCGATGCATGCCGGAATTCAGCATCACATGACCATCGATGCAGCCCGGCCCCGGCCAGGCCGCCAGCATGTCCAACTGAGCCTGACTATGCAATACCGTGCTGATCCGCTGCTGGGCCAGAATGTCCAGATCCGACGGTCTGAAAAAACCTTCCAGCAACAGAATAGGCCGCTGCCAACCCAGCTCGCGGCAACGGAGCGCCTCGTGCAGATCCAGCAAGGCCAGGCCGTCGGCCTGGGCAAAACCGCGCACTGCCGCATCCAGCCCATGTCCGTACGCGTAAGCCTTGACCACCGCCCAGATACGGGCCGGCGGCCCGGCGGCATCGCTGCTCAAGCGCCGGGCGACGACGGCCAGGTTATGCGCCAGGGCCGGGATGTGGATCGTGGCCAGAATCGGGCGTGACATGGCTTTCCCCCAAAACAGGCGGAACGTTCCAGGCGCTCCGCCGCGATATGCAAGGCAACGATCTCAGGCAATGCCGGCGGCCTGGCGTCCGCGCTGGCGAAAACCCTGGCGGATGTCTTCGGGCACCAGCGAGCCGCCTGTGCTCCAGATCACATGCGTCGCCTGATCCATGGCGGACGCCAGCCCATGACGCTGCAGATAGGCCTGTCCTTGCGGCGTATCCAGCACCTGAAGCGGCCCACGCAAGCCGGTCGCCGCCGACGGTTCGATATAGATGCCTTCGGTGTCTTCCAGGCGCCAGGCGTCGGCATAGAACGTGTCTTCGTCCACCGTGAACACCCCTGACAACAAGGACGCCATCAAGGGCGCCACCAGCGGCGAGGCCAGTCCGACCGCCAGACCATCGGCATCGGTGCGGTTGTCCAGGCCGATGTCGTAGACCGAGACGGGCTGCTGCACACCGCAGGCCAACTGCACCAGCATGCAGGGCGAAGCAGTCGGCTCGACAAAAAACCCGTGGACATGCGCCCCGAACAGACGTTTCAGGCCATACAGAATCCCGCCGGGCGCCCCGCCGACGCCGCAGGGCAGGTAGACGAACAGCGGATGATCGGCATCCACCCGGCGGCCCGCTGCCTGCAACTGCGCCTGCAATTCATGCGCGGCGGCGGCGTAACCCAGAAACAAGGCCTCGGACTGCTCATCATCGACGAAATGCATCAGGGGATCGGCCTGGGCGATCGCCCGACCCGCTGCTACGGCGGCGGCGTAATCCCCCTGGTGTTCGACCACATCGATGCCTCGCGCACGCAGGCGCTGCTTTTTCCATTCCTTGGCATCGGCCGACATGTGCACCACGGCGCGCAGGCCCAGGCCCGCGCCGATCAACCCGATGCTCAGGCCCAGATTGCCGGTGCTGCCCACTGCCACGGCATGCCGCCCCAGCACGGCCTGGGCCGATGGGCTGGCCAATACCCGGCGGTCCGCGCCATCCGGCAACAGACCGGCCTCGGCAGCGATCCGTTCGGCCAGCGACAGAATTTCATGAAAACCGCCCCGAGCCTTGACTGAACCAGCCACCGGCAAGGCATCATCGCGTTTGAGCAGCCAGACGCCTGCCGTTTGTGCGGAGGCCAGCGCATCGCGCAGGCGGGGGATCTCCGTCAGCGGCGACGCCAGGCGCCCGCCATCAGCCTGCAATTCGGGAAATACCTGCGCCAGCAGACCGGCGCAGCGGGCGAAGCGGTCTTCCGCCGCCTGGGGATCCAAATCGGTTTGCCGGCCATCAGCCAGAGAGTCGTAGCCGGGGTTCAGCCACAACAAGGGCTGGCCTTGCGCCAGCCCGGCAGGCAGGCCGGGATACCGGGCCTGAACGTCCTTCGTCATGCATTGCTCCTGTGTGACGCAGCGCCAGCGGGTGGCTGTGCGCGCCTCTGAAGTCTGACTGTTCAGTCGACAGGATGCAACATGAGGCCGGTTTCAGGCCTTATATCCCCATGCGGAATCCGGTTTTGCACCGGGCCGCAACCCTTTCAAGACATCGCGCAAGACGACTTTCGGGTGAAACACCGCCAGGTCGATGGCATCCAGCGTGTTTTTCACCATCAGGCCGAGTTCCGTGTCGCCTTCGATCACCAGGCGGCGACTGAAAAAGAGCGTGTCGGGGTCTTCGGAGCGTTGCAGCAGATGATAGAAATCCACGGCATCGGCGCGCAGCGTCAGATCCGGTTCAGCATCGCCATGCCGGGCAGCCCTGAAGGCCTGTCCACGCCAGGTGTAATCAAAGCAGACATTCGCATCGGCGACGTGAATGCGCAGGGACCGGCCTTCCAGCATATGCAGGGTGTCTGGATGCAGATGCCGCGCCAGCACCAGGTTCAGGCCGGTGACGAACAGCATCGACCCGGGATAGCGAGGCAAGCGCCCCAGGATTTGTGCCAGGGGCTGAGGAATACGGTAGACGGGAGTGCTGGGATTTTGCATGATCAGACTCGTAGAAAAGGAAAGACAGCGGCGCATCAAGCCGGGACGCGCGCCTTGACCCCCGGGGCTCTGACATCCGAGGCTTGCAATGCGGCGGCATCCCCCGGCAGCACCATCTCCAGACCCGGACGGTCATGCCAATAACCATTACAAGGGCCGGCCGGCATCAGGGGCGCCAGACGCTCATGGGCCGAGGCCGCAGATTCCCGCCCGTCCAGTACGGATCGGAAGGCTGCCACGACCTGCTCCATGTGCTGCGACTGGGGGCTCAGGCGCAACACATCGACGCCCAGGTCCCGCAGTTCGTCCAGTTCGTGGATCAGCGTATGCACCAGCGCCGACTGCGTCTGGATGCCGTTGATCGTCAGGAAAGCCTGTGATTCCTTGGTCTCCAGCAGCAAGCCGTCGGGATGGTCCATGCAGACATACTGGCAGTTGTCCTTGGGCAGATTGCGGTTGCGAGCGGTGAAACAGCGGGCGGAAAACGCCAAGGGCATGCGGCCATAGGCGAAGACTTCAGTCTGCAGGCCGGCGGGGCGGTCCTGCTGCAGCTGGGTCAGGCCGCCGCGCCCCATTTCCAGCGGCGCTACCCAGCGGATCGCGCCCTGGGCGGCGATCACATCCAAGGTAGGCTTGCTGTAGATATTCAAAAACGGCCCGGCAATGAAAGAGCGCCCCCACGCTGCGCCTTCGGCTTGCTGCCCCCCAAGGGGGCTGCTTCCGCCTTGGGACGGCCCGGCGGCGGAAGCGCGCCCCCGCGCTGCGCCTTCGGCTTGCTGCCCCCCAAGGGGGCTGCTTCCGCCCATCCGATGCACCGCCCCCATGTCGTTGGCTTCGACGCCGTAGCGTTCGTTTTCGGTGATCTTGCGCAGGATGTTCAGGTCGTTGCCGGATTCCAGCAACACCTGCGTGGACAGGATCGGCGTCTTGCCGGCCTGGGCGAGCATGTCGGCGACCTCGATCCAGTCGGGCAAGCGCAATTCGTGACGCCGGGAACAGACGGTCTCGCCCAGATAGACGATATCCACCGGCCAGTCGCAGACCGATGCATAGAATTCCAGCGTGGCGACCCGCGGCCAGTAGTACTGCAAAGGACCCAAAGCGAGTTTCATGATGTTTTTCCTGACGAGGCCAGGCGCGGCGGCCTGCTGGGGCCAGCCTGATCCGCCTGCATGTGATGAACGTTTATTTCCAGGGGCGGTTGTACGCGCCCAGCGTGTGCTGTTGCCCTTCGGCGACCTTGTTCAATTCGGCCATCCAGGACGGATGCACGGAATAGCGCGCCGGGTTGGTACGAGCCTGATCGATGGCCTGGCGCCACACCCGCGTGACCTGGGCCACATAGGCCGGGCTGCGCTGGCGGCCTTCGATCTTGATCGCCCGCACCCCCATCGCCATCAGCCTGGGCAGCAATTCCAGCGTGTTCAGGCTGGTGGGTTCTTCCAGGGCGTAGTAGTTTTCACCGGCCACGTCGAAGCGGCCTTTGCACAGGGTGGGATAGCCAGCGTTCTCGGCTTGGTCGTAGCGGTCGATCAGCACGTTGTTCAGGCGGGATTCCAGACCCCGATCGGTCTGCTGCCAGCGCACGTGTTTGGCGGGGGAACAGACGCCGTGCGTATTGGGCGATTCGCCGGTCGCGTAGGACGACAGGGCGCAGCGGCCTTCGACCATGACGCACAGACTGCCGAAACCGAAGACCTCGATTTCGACCGGGCTGTTTTCGCAGACCTGCTGCACCTGGGCCACCGACAGCACGCGCGGCAGCACGGCCCGGGCCACGCCAAAGCGTTCGTGATAGAACTGGATGGCTTCGTAATTGGTCGCCGACCCCTGCACGGACAGGTGCAGACGCAGATCGGGGTAGCGCGCATGGGCATAGGCCATCAGACCCGGATCGGCCATGATGACGGCATCCACACCGGCATCGGCTGCCTGATCGACAGCGGCCTGCCACACGCGCCAGGCGTCGGGCTGGGGATAGGTATTCAAGGCCAGAAAGACCTTGCGCTGCCGGTCGTGGGCGTAACGGATGCCCTGGGCGATGGCGGCTGCGTCGAAATTCAGGCCGGCGAAGTTGCGCGCGTTAGTGGCATCCCGAAAGCCCAGGTAAACACAATCGGCGCCCTCGTCCACGGCGGATTTCAGCGCGGGCAGACTGCCGGCTGGACAGACCAATTCAAAGTCGGAATGATCGTGGCGATGCACTACGCCAGGGCGGGTAGAGGAAGGTAATGCAGACATGGGGCTTCCTGACGGTTCAAGCCGTGCAGGCGGAATATGCCGCTGGTGTCCTGCATCGGCAACAGCCGACACTATGCCCTGTCTTGTCGTCCAGGGCCTTAATCCGCATCAAGGGAAGCGGTGTTTGATATACGGTTTTAGGCCGCTTCCCCGCCCCTCATCGTGTAAGGTAGCAGCTTCTTCTGAAAGGACTTTCCATGGCTTTGCCCGACATCACCCTGGACGTGCGCGGTCTGCCCCCGCCCGAACCCCTGGAACAGTGCCTGGAAGCGCTGGCCGACCTGGTTCCCGATCAGCGTCTGCACATGCTGATCGACCGGGAACCCTATCCCTTGTACGCCATGCTGGACCGCGATGGATTCCAGCACGCATGCACCTTTGAAGAAACCCACTTCCAAGTCACGATCTGGATCGGTTGATCATGCAGCGCGCCCTGGATTTCGACAAGACGCCCGCCCTGGGCGTGCCGCTGCCCTTTTTCCTGAACGTGCCGGTGTTCGGCCTGCTGGCAGGCCTGCTGGCCGTCTGGGCAGGTCCTCAGGCCTTTACGTCCCGCTGGGGTGCAGCCACCCTGGCGATGACGCACCTCTGGACGCTGGGCATTCTGGGCAGCGCCATGCTGGGCGCGCTGATCCAGATTCTGGCGGTCGCCTGCAACGTGGCGGTAGCGCCGGCCCGTGCCATCGCCGCCAGTGTCCACGCGCTGCTGACGCTGGGTACGCTGGCGCTGGCGGCGGGATTCCTCTGGTGGTCGCCGCCGGCATGGCTGGCCGCCATCGCGCTGCTGGGATCAGCCTTTGTCATCTATCTGAGCGCCTCCGGTCTGGCGCTGTGGCGTCAGCGCCGCCAGGTCTACAAAGGCGCTCGGGAAATTCTTGTTCCCGTGCGTGGCGCCCTGGCGGCCCTGACGCTGACGGTACTGATCGGCCTGGGCATGGCAGGCGCCCTGGGCATGGGCATGGCGCTGCCCGACTGGGTCGGCGGCCACATCCTGTGGGGCTTGCTGGGTTGGGGCGGCCTGCTGTTGATGGGCATGTCTTTTCAGTTGTTGCCGATCTTCCAGTTGACGGAAATCTATCCAAAGCCGCTCACCCGCTGGCTGCCCCTGCTGATCCCGGGCCTGCTGCTGGCCTGGACGGCATTGGATGCCTCCAACGGCCTGCCCCGCCTGATGCGCGAGACCGTCGAACTGCTGCTGGCCGGCGCCTATGTCAGCTGGATCGGGGCGTCTCTGCACCGATTGAGTACTCGCAAACGCCCCACGGCCGAACCCACGACGCTGTTCTGGTTCACCGGCCTGATCAGCCTGCTGGCCTGTGCGCCAGCCTGGATCTGGCTGCGCCACGGCCAAGCGCCACAGGCCGCCATGGTGCTGGGTGTTTTGCTGATCGTCGGCGGCCTGGGGGCGATCGTCCACGGCATGCTGTACAAGATCGTGCCCTTCCTGCTGTGGAAACATGCTCAGGACGCCATGGTCATCCCGGACAGAAACCCTGCCCAGGCGCGCGTCTACCTGAAAATCCTGCCGAAGATGGCCGCCTATATTCCCGTCCGCCCCGCGCAGTGGCACTGGGCGCTGTATGTGCTGGTCGTGCTGTCCTGGGGGCTGGCGGCGGCAGGCTGGCCGCCGGCAGGACAGGCTGCGGGCCCTCTGTTGCTGGCGTCCGCCGCCCTGCTGAGCTGGAACCTGGGCCGGGCGCTGCGGCTGTACCGCCACACACTGCGCATCATGGCGGCGCTGCCGCACCACGCAGCCGCCGCACCGGGCCAGCCAGCTGCAGACGCTTAGCCGCGATACGATCTCAGCCCATCGGCATCCAGCACCGTGAATTCCCGCCCACGCACCCGGATCAGGCCGCGCTCGCTCAGCTCGCGCAGAATGCGGGAAAAGTGTTCCGGCGTCAGATTCAAGCGCGAAGCGATGACGGACTTGCTGATCTCGATGCGAAACGGCTGCCCGTCCTCTCCCGGCCACTGACGCAACAGAAAGGCGATCAGGCGCTGGGCGCCTGTATGCAGGGTATAGGCCTCCACATCGCCCATCAGGCTGTAGAGCCGCCGGCTTAATCCCGCCAGCATCTTGCGGGCCACCCCCGGATGACGATCGATCTGTTCGAACAGCACATCGCGCCCGACGTGCAGCAGCAGCGTATCGCGCAGCGCCTCGGCGGTGACGATGTAGTTCTGCCCCATGAACATCAGAGCCTCGCCGAAGCCATCGCCCGGCCCGATCAGGCGCACCACCCGTTCCACCCCGGAAGCGGATACAAAGACCAGTTTGACCTGCCCATAGACCACCACGTGAAAGCCCACACACGGGTCGCCGCGGTGAAAGATGATCTCGCCACGCCGGGCGGTGATTTCGCCGGTGCCGTGGACGATCGGATCCAGATCGGGGACCGGCAGTTCATTGAATAACGGCACCTGGGCCAACAGATCGCGGATCCGGCCATGGCGCGGCGCGTCCTCGGTGCTGCGGACCTGCCCACGCGACGGCGCGGCATTGCTAGAATTCCGTTTATGATCCGCGCCGTGTATACCGTGCTGGGCACGATTTCCCTGGTGTTGGGCGTGCTGGGGATTTTCCTGCCCCTGCTGCCCGCTACCCCCTTCCTGCTGCTGGCTGCCTTCTGCTATGTGCGCGGCTCGCAGCGTCTGCACGCCTGGCTGATGTCCCATCGCATTCTCGGTCCGTATATCCGCGACTTCCAATCGGGGCGCGGCATCCCCTTGCGAAGCAAATGCATGGCGTTGGCCCTGATGTGGCCATCCCTGGCCGTATCAGCCTGGATCATGCCGATACCCTGGGCCCGCTGGCTGCTGCTGATCCCCGGGATCGGCGTCACGATCTACCTGTGGCGCCTGCCCACGCGGCCCCGCGCCAACCCACCTGAATCCGACGATCAGATCAATTTCGAATAGGTCGCTACTCTGGGCCGGCGCACGTACTGATCGAACACCATGGCAAAGGCGCGCACAAAGACGCGTCCCTTGGGCTGCACCTGCATGCCCTGCGCGTCGATCGTCAGCAGACCGGCATCCGCATACGGCCGCAGACGAATCAATTCATCCGCGAAACAGGTCTCGAAAGACTGGCCATGACGCGCCTGGAATGCCGCGAAATCCAGCGGCATGCTGCACATGAGCGTCATGATGATTTCCCGGCGGATGGCGTCATCAGGACTGAGATCAAAGCCCTTGGCCGTGGGCAGTTCGTCACGATCCAACACGGCGCGGTAGGCATTCAGGGAATGATGGTTCTGTACATAGGCGTCACCGACTTTGCCGATGGCGGAAATGCCGAAGCCCACCAGATCGCATTCCGCCCGGGTGGTGTAGCCCTGAAAATTGCGATGCAGGCTGCGATCCAGCCGCGCCCGGTTCAGTTCATCGCCGGGCTTGGCGAAATGATCCAGGCCGATGTAGACGTAGCCGGCTTCCAGCAGCCGATGCACCGACATCAGAAAGATCTGCAGCCGGGTGTCAGCCGAGGGCAAGTCTGCAGCATTGATCAGGCGCTGGGACTTGAAACGGTCAGGTAGATGCGCATAGTTGTACAGGGCGATGCGATCAGGCGACAGCGTGATCAGCTGGTCCAGCGTGCGGCTGAAACTGCTCAGCGTCTGCTTGGGCAGACCATAGATCAGGTCGGCATTGATGGACTGAAAACCGTTGTCCCGGCTGGCCTGCAGGGCGGTGCGCACCATGTCGTAAGGCTGGATGCGGTTGACCGCCGCCTGCACCTGCGGATCGAAATCCTGCACGCCAAAGCTGGTGCGGTTGAACCCCAGGCCAGCCAGCATGGCCAAGGAATCCGGCGTCACGGTGCGCGGATCGATCTCGACGCCCAATTCGGCGTCCGGCGTGAACTCGAAATGCCGGTGGATCTGATCCATCAGCGCACCCAGTTCCGCCGCGCTCAGGAACGTCGGCGTCCCGCCGCCCAGATGCAACTGCACCGTCTGGCGCGCCGACCCCAGATGCGGACTGAGCAGGTCCATTTCCTTGAACAGGATGTCCAGGTATTCGGCCGAGCGGCTATGATCCTGGGTGATGATCTTGTTACAGCCGCAGAAATAGCACAGTGACTCACAGAAAGGCAGGTGCACATACACCGACAGGGGCGCCGGTCGGCTGGACGCCGCCCGCTGCGCCAGGTGGCTCAGATAGGACGATGCCGGATAATTCTGCTGAAAACGGTCTGCCGTCGGGTACGAGGTGTACCGGGGACCGGACTGATCGAAACGACGGATCAGATCTTCGGAGATTTCCAGATCTGGAAAGGCGATGGTCCGGCCATCGCCGGGGGCGTCCGTCTGCCCGGAGCTGCCGGGGTTGTGATGATCGGGGCTTGCGGGGGTATTCATGCCATGCGCTCCTGAGGCCTCGGCCAGAGACTGACGGCTCCGGCGCAACTGGCTACATTGTCCTGTATCGAAGCGCATTGTCGTGCGAAATGCGATCACCTGGCTTGATTCAAGTCAAGCCTCCGACTTCGCGTATCATAAACGGCTAGCTGAATTCCTGAATCAACCACGCCCCCATGCTTCTGACCCTGATCCTCGCGATCCCGTTTGCCGGTAGCCTGTGCGCCGCACTGCTTCCTGCCAATGCGCGCCGGGCCGGGGCCTGGATCGCCGGCGGCAGCGCGCTGGCCTGTCTGGCGCTGACGCTGGCGGCCACCCCCCAAGTCGCGGCGATGGGTGTCATCAAGCTCAGCATCCCCTGGATTCCCACCCAAGGCGTAGATCTGACCCTGCGCATGGACGGCTACGCCTGGCTCTTTGCCGTGATCATCTCGGCCATGGGCGCGCTGATCGCCTTGTACGCGCACTACTACCTGTCGGATCAGGACCCGGTGCCGCGCTTTTTCACCTTTCTGCTCAGCTTCATGGGCGCCATGCTGGGCATCGTCCTGGCAGGCAACCTGATCCAGCTGCTGGTGTTCTGGGAACTGACCAGCCTGTCGTCCTTCATGCTGATCGGCTACTGGCAACACCGCCCGGAAGCCCGGCGCGGCGCCCGCATGGCGTTGCTGGTGACGGGCGGCGGCGGTTTCTGCCTGCTGGCCAGCATGCTGATCATCGGCCACATCGTCGGCAGCTACGACCTGGATGCCGTGCTGGCCGCCGCTAACGAGATCCGCAATCACCGCTGGTATCCGATCCTGCTGGTGCTGCTGGCCCTGGGAGCGCTGACGAAAAGCGCCCAGTTTCCCTTTCATTTCTGGCTGCCCAACGCCATGGCGGCGCCCACCCCGGTGTCGGCGTATCTGCATTCGGCCACCATGGTCAAGGCGGGCGTCTTTCTGCTGGCGCGCTTCTGGCCGATTTTTTCCGGCACCGACTGGTGGACCTGGACCATCGGCGGCGCAGGCCTGTGTTCGCTGCTGCTGGGGGCTTATGCCGCCACCTTCCAGCGCGACATCAAAGGCGTGCTGGCGTATTCCACCATCAGCCACCTGGGCCTGATCACCCTGCTGCTGGGCATGAACAGCCGCCTGGCTCTGGTGGCCGCCATTTTCCACATGGTCAACCATGCCACCTTCAAGGCGTCCCTGTTCATGGCGGCCGGCATTGTCGACCACGAAAGCGGCACCCGCGATCTGACGCGCCTGTCGGGCCTGCGCACCCTGATGCCGCTGACGGCCACTCTGGCCATGGTGTCAGCGGCCGCCATGGCCGGGGTGCCGCTGCTCAACGGTTTCATCTCCAAAGAAATGTTCTTTGCCGAAACCGTGTTCATTACCGGCCACTGGGCCAGCCGCTGGGGCCTGCCGCTGGCCGCCGTGGTGGCGGGGGCCTTCAGCGTGACCTATTCCCTGCGCCTCGTGCTGCAGGTCTTCTTCGGCCCGCCCGCCACCGACCTGCCGCGCACGCCGCACGATCCGGCTCGCATGATGCTGATTCCCTGCACCGTGCTGGTCGTGATCTGCCTGGCAGTCGGCATCCTGCCCAGCCTGACCCTGGGGGCTGTCCTGGACATGGTCATGCGCGGCCTGCTCGGCCCCAACGTGCCGGCCTTCGATCTGCAGCTCTGGCACGGCATCAACCTGCCCCTGATCATGAGCACGATCGCGCTGATCGCAGGGATCGGCCTGTATCTGGCGCTGCGCGAACGGGATCGCCGGGTGCCCGGCCAGGTGCCCCTGATCTACCGCCTGGATGGTCGCCAAAGCTTCGAAACCGCC
This sequence comes from Castellaniella sp., assembly GCF_034675905.1. Classification (GTDB taxonomy): domain Bacteria; phylum Pseudomonadota; class Gammaproteobacteria; order Burkholderiales; family Burkholderiaceae_B; genus Castellaniella. Next base: position 76,714 of record NZ_JAUCCV010000003.1, read on the forward strand.
CTGGAAGCCATCGACAGCGGCGCCCACTGGCTGCTGAACCGGCTGCAGACCCAACGGCTGCAGCCTCAGGTCCTGCTGCTGGTGCTCTGCACCCTGGGCGTGGCAGCCCTGCCGCTGCTGCGCGGCGGCTGGTGGCCGCAAGCCGCATCCGGCGACACACCGCTGCAGTGGTCCTTCGGCCTGATGTGGCTGATGGGCGGAGCCTGCGCCATCGCCTCCGCCTACCAGGCAAAATACCACCGGACGGCATCCCTGATGCTGGCCGGCGCAACCGGTCTGATCACCTGCGTGACCTTCGCCTGGCTCTCGGCCCCCGACCTGGCCCTGACCCAGTTGACGGTCGAAGTCGTCACCACTGTGCTGATCCTGCTGGGCCTGCGCTGGCTGCCCCCGCGCATCGAGGAGTACCCCAGCGCGACCTGGCGCCGCACCCAGTGGCGCCGCTGGCGGGATTTCGCATTGGCCGTCACCGGCGGCGCCGGGCTGGCCATCCTGGCCTACGTCATGATGACCCGCCCTGCCGCCCACCAGAGCATCTCCAGCTTTTTCGTCCAACAGGCCTGGCCGCTGGGGGGCGGAGCCAACGTCGTCAACGTCATCCTGGTGGATTTCCGCGCCTTCGACACCTTTGGTGAAATCACGGTGCTGGCGATCGTCGCCCTGTGCGTGTATGCCTTGCTGCGGCGCTTCCGCCCGCCTGCCGAAGCCCTGGTGGCCTCGCCGCGCCTGCGCCGCATTCTGCAGCAGGCGCCTGCCCGCGACCCGGATCTCAAGGCCCCTTTGCCGAGCGGCCTGATGCACATCCCCGCCGTGCTGGTGCGCCTGCTGCTGCCGGTCTCCACCCTGATCTCTCTGTATTTCCTGCTGCGCGGGCACAATCTGCCCGGTGGCGGCTTCGTGGGCGGCCTGGTCATGGCCACCGGCATCCTCCTGCAATACATGGTGGGCGGCATCCTGTGGGTCGAGGCCCGTCCGCTGATCCGCCCGCAGGCATGGATCGCCTTGGGTCTGCTGGTCGCCGGCAGCGCCGCCATGGCGGTCTGGTGGGCCGGCAAACCCCTGCTGTCGGCCTACACCCTGGAAGTCATCCTGCCGCTGGCCGGCGCCATCCACCTGTCCAGCGTCCTGGTGTTCGACCTGGGGGTCTATATGCTGGTGGTCGGCGCCACCATCCTGATGCTGATTGCGCTGGCGCACCAATCCCTGCGCTTTCACCGCAACATCACCGAACCGGCCGACGCGCCGCTTGTGGAGCCCTGACCATGGAATGGATACTGGCTCTGGCCATCGGCGTACTGGCAGGATCGGGCATCTGGCTGCTGCTACGTCCTCGCACCTTTCAGTTCATCATGGGCCTGGCCTTGATGGCCTACGCGGTCAACCTGTTCATTTTCGCCATGGGCCGCCTGCGCCTGGACGCGCCGCCCGTCATCGATCCCCACTGGGCTGATCCCGCCAGCTACGCCGACCCCCTGCCCCAAGCCTTGGTGCTGACTGCCATCGTGATCGGCTTTGCGACGACCGCCCTGTTCCTGGTCGTGCTACTGGCCTCGCGCGGCATGAGCGACACTGACCATGTCGATGGCGAGGAACACCGCTCATGAGCCTCTGGATGCAGCACCTGCCGGTCCTGCCGGTTCTGATCCCCCTGCTGGCGGGCGCCCTGATGCTGCTGACGCGCGACAATCAGCGGCCGCTGCGCGTCGGCCTGGGCGCCGTCTCCCTGGCCCTGCAGATCGCCGCCGCCCTGCTGTTGATCCGATCCACCCAAGGGATCGGCGGATCGCTGTGGGCGGGCGACATCGGGGTGTACCGCCTGGGCAACTGGGCCGCGCCATTCGGCATCGTGCTGGTGGCCGACCGCCTGTCGGCCCTGATGTTGGGCCTGACCGCCGTGCTGGGCCTGTGCGCCTGGACCTATTCCACTGCGCGCTGGGACCGGGCCGGCAGCCACTTCCACCCCTTGTTCCAACTGCAATTGATGGGCTTGAACGGGGCCTTTCTGACCGGCGACCTGTTCAATCTGTTCGTTTTCTTCGAAATCCTGCTGACGGCGTCCTACGGACTGATGCTGCATGGTTCGGGCAAGCGGCGCGTGGGCGCCGGCCTGCACTACATCGGCATCAACCTGATCGCCTCGTTCCTGCTGCTGATCGCTATCGCCCTGATCTACGGGCTGACCGGCACGCTGAATCTGGCGGATCTGTCCGTGCGGGCGCTGACGCTCACCGGCGCCGACCGGCAGCTGTTCGACAGCGCAGCCGCCATTCTGGGGGTCGCTTTTCTGATCAAGGCGGCAGCCTGGCCCCTGAACTTCTGGCTGCCCAACGCCTACGCCGAAGCCTGCGCGCCGGTAGCCGCGCTGTTCGCCATCATGACCAAGGTCGGCATCTACGCGCTGCTGCGCATCGGGTCGCTGCTGCTGCCCGCCGGCGCGCCCGCCGCTTTCGGCGGCGCCTGGATGTTCCCCGCCGGCATCGCCACCCTGGCTTTCGGCACGCTGGGCATGCTGGCCAGCACGCAGCCCCGGCGCATCGCCGCCTACGCCATCATCACCTCGTCGGGCACTCTGTTCGCCGCATTGGGGATGCCGGGCGTCACCCTGACCGGCCCCGCCCTGTACTACCTGCTCAGTTCGGTACTGGCGCTGGGCGCCCTGTTCCTGTTGCTGGAACTGACCGAACGCAGCCAGTCCTTCGGGGCGGATATACTGGCGGTCACCCAGGAAGCCTTCGAAGCGGACGAACCCGACGCCACCAGCCTGTCCGAGCAGGCCGTGGGGACGCCGCTGCCCGCCACCATGGCCTTTCTGGGATTGAGTTTTTTCGTCTGCGCCCTGCTGATCATCGGCCTGCCACCGCTGTCGGGCTTCGTGGCAAAATTTTCACTGCTGTCGGCGGCTTTGCGCACAGCTGAATTCGGCGCCCCCACCGTCAATGTCTGGCTGCTGGTAGCTGCCATGCTGGGGTCGGGGCTGGCCTGCCTGATGGCGCTGGGCCGCTGCGGCGTACGCCTGTTCTGGATTCCGGAACAACTGCATGTTCCCGCCCTGCGTCTCAACGAGATCATCCCCATTCTGGTGCTGCTGGGCGCCTGCGCCGCGCTGACCATCCAGGCCGGTCCCGCCATGAGCTATCTGGAAGACACGGCCCATTATCTGGACCAACCGGGGCGTTATATTCAGGCCGTCCTGGCGCCCGCCGCCCCCGGAGACCAGCCATGAGGCGCCTGCTGGGATTCCTGCCCCTGCCCTGCCTGCTACTGGTCCTGTGGCTGCTGCTGAACGACAGTCTGTCAAGCGGACAGATCCTGCTGGGCCTGATCATCGCGCTGATACTCAGCCTGCTGGCGCCGATCCTGCGCCCTGTCCGATCTCATCCGCGCCGCCCGCTGACCGCCCTGCGGCTGATCTGCCACGTCGCCCGCGACATCGTCCAGTCCAATTATCTGGTCAGCCTGCGCATCCTGCAGGGTCACGCATCCCGGGCCACGCCAGGATTCCTGGACATTCCCCTGAGGATCCACGACCCCCACGGCCTGGCCGCCCTGGCCTGCATCGTCACATTCACCCCCGGCACCGTCTGGGCCGGGCACGACACCCGGCGCCACGTCCTGACCCTGCATGTGCTGGATCTGTCCGACCCCGAGGGCCTGACCCGCATCATCCAGGACCGTTACGAACGCCCCTTGATGGAGATCTTCGAATGAGCACGACACTACTGCTGAACTGGGCGGGCGGCTTCGCCCTGCTGTGCTTCGCTCTGGGTCTGGTCTGTGCGGCCGTTCGCCTGATCCGGGGGCCGCAGGCCGAGGACCGTATCCTGGCCCTGGACACGCTCTACATCAACGGCATGCTGATTCTGCTGGTGCTGGGGCTGCGCTTCGAGGCCGGTCTGTATTTCGACGTGGCGCTGCTGATTGCACTATTCGGTTTCGTCGGCTCGGCCGCCCTGGCCAAATTTCTGCTGCGCGGCGAGGTCATCGAGCCATGAACGAACTGCCTCTGTGGGCCGCCGTGCTGGTCGCCCTGCTGCTGATCCTGGCCGGTCTTGTCACCCTGATCGGGTCCCTTGGCCTGTTGCGGCTGCACAGTTTTTACGAACGCATGCACGCGCCAACCCTGGGCATGACGCTGGGTACGTTCTGCGTCGTCCTGGCGGCGACGCTGGTGGCCAGCCTGCTGCAGGGCAGGCCGATTTTCCATGAATGGCTGATCTGCCTGTTCCTGTTCATGACCGCTCCCGTCACGGCCATTTTGCTGATGCAAAGCGCCATCCGCCGTGACATCGCGCCGACATCGCCATCCATCACAGCCGACACACAGCCGCCCGCCCCCTGAGCGTATTGGTTACATAGAAGTAAGGGAAAACCCGTAAACTGATGGAGTCCCCCGTGCCGGACCGGGATAGCGCCCGGTACTCAACAAGGAGTGCTCATCATGCATCAAGCATTACGGATATCTCTACGGACCGGTCTGCTGGCAGCCGGACTCGGCTGTGCGGCGCTATTCGCCCCCGGCGCCCAGGCCGCCGGCCCGCAAACTCAATACCAACAGGACGTGGCCCGCTGCAACACCACGCCCGGCATCGACAAACAGGCCTGCCTGCGCGAAGCCGGCGCTGCCGAACAGGCCGCCCGACAGGACAAGCTGAGCAGCCCGTCTGCCCAAACGGAAGACCGCAACCGCACGCTGCGCTGCGACAGTCTGCCCGCGGACCAGCGCCAGAACTGCACGACCCTGATGGACAACGCCAACACCCGCACAGAAGGCTCGGTCCAGTCCGGCGGCGTGCTGCGCGAAACCACCATCACGATCCCCGCCACGACCGGATCGTAAACCGTCATAGTTCCATCTGCATGCCCATTTCCACCACCCGGTTGGGCGGAATCTTGTAGAACCGGGTGGTGCGGCTGGCATTGCGCGCCATGAAGGCAAACAGGTGGCGGCGCCAGCTCTGATGCCAGGGCAGGCGCCGCACCACGATCACCGTCTGACGCGACAGGAAATAGGACGTCTGCATCGGTTCCAGATTCAGATCCTGGACCTCTTGGGCGATCTGCTCCACTACCTGCGGCACATTGGGTTCCTGCTTGAACCCCCAGCGAGCGGTCGCCTGCCAGCTGCTGCGGCTGACCCGTTCGACCCGCACGCGCTCATCGAACGGCACATAGGGCTCGTCGGCCACTTCAATGGTCAGAAACAGCGCCTGCTCGTGCAGGACCTTATTGTGTTTCAGATTGTGCAGCAGCGCCGGCGGCACCGTGCCGACAATCATGCTCATGAAGACCGCCGTTCCCGGCACACGGGTCGGCGGATAGGCTTCCAGCGATTCCATGAAACTGACCAGAGGCTGATGATCCCCGGCCAGGGTGTCATGGATGCGCTGCCGCCCCTGTTTCCAGGTCACCATCAGCGTCAACAGGACGATCCCCACTACCAGCGGCAACCAGCCCCCTTCGTGCAGTTTCAAAGTATTGGACGTGAACAACAACACGTCGATCAGCAGGAACAAAGTGATCAGCGCCAACCAGGCGACACGGCGCACGCCACGCGACGCGCGCGGCAGCACGGCAAAGGCCAGGAGCGATGTCATCAGCATCGTCCCTGTCACAGCAAAGCCATAGGCATGCGCCAGGCTATCGGAAGATCCGAACGCCAGCGTCAGGACCAGCACCGCCAGCAACAACAGCCAATTGACACGCGGCAGATAGATCTGGCCTTCTTCCCTGGCCGAGGTGTGCTGGATCACCATGCGCGGCCAATAGCCCAGCTGCACCGCCTGCCGGGTCACGGAAAACGCCCCCGAAATCACCGATTGCGAGGCGATCACGGTGGCCACAGTGGCCAGACCCACCAACGGAATCAGACCCCAGTCCGGCGCCAGCAGGAAAAAGGGGTTGCGGATGGCCGACGGATCGCTCAGCAACAGCGCGCCCTGACCGAAATAACACAGCACCAGGGCCGGCAAGACCAGGGCGAACCAGGCCCGGCGGATCGTCGGCCCGCCGAAATGGCCCATGTCGGCATACAAAGCCTCGGCCCCGGTCAAAGCCAGCACCAGGGCGCCCAGGGCCAGAAAGGTTTCCCAGGGCGCATCGCCGATGAAGCGCAGCGCCCAGATCGGGTTGATGGCCTGCAGGACCTGCAGCTGTTCCGTCACCCGCCAGGCCCCCAGAGCGCCCAACACCAGAAACCAGACCAGCATCACCGGGCCGAACAGCCTGCCCACCGTGCCCGTCCCGCGCGACTGCACCATGAACAAGGCCAGCAAGACCACCACGGCGATCGGCACGACCCAGGCATCCAGCCGATGGGAGACGATCCCGATCCCTTCGACGGCGGACAATACCGAAATCGCCGGCGTGATCATGCTGTCGCCATAGAACAGCGCCGCTCCCATCAGGCCCAGCACAGCCAAACGCCAACGCACCTTGCCGGGGCGCCCGCGCATGGCCAATTCCATCAGAGCCAGCGTCCCGCCTTCCCCCCGATTGTCGGCGCGCAGAATGCAGGTCACGTATTTCAGCGACACCACCAGGATCAACATCCAGAACAGCATCGACAGCATGCCCAGGATATGTTCGACATCCGGGCTGCTGGTCCCCGACAGGGCGACCTTCATGGTGTACAGCGGACTGGTGCCGATGTCGCCATAGACGACCCCTAGCGCGCCGATCAGCAACGCCGCCTGCGGACTGCTCGAGTCCAATGGTTTTTGAGTACTCATGATCTATTCTGCCCGCGTCAGACAGGCCCCTCGCCAGGGGCCGGGAAAAATCAGGGTGATCCGGGCGCCCGGAAAGGCCGGGCGGCTGACGACCTTCCACCAGGCCCCATGGGCGCGGGCGATTTCGCGCACAATGGCCAACCCCAGACCCGAACCGCCGGGTCCGGCGTCGGCTGCCCGGTAAAAGGCCTCGAACACACGGTCGATATCCTCGGCGCGAATGCCCGAGCCATCGTCCTCGACCGAAAAGGATGGGGGATTGCTGATGACCCGCAGCTGGATCAGGCTCGCGCCCTCGCCGTAGCGCAGGGCATTGTCGATCAGATTGGCCAGCAACTCACCCAGCAATACCGGGTCGCCATCCACCCAGACAGGCTCATCAGGCGCCGATAACTGCAGGCTCACGGATTGGTCTCGCGCCCGATCCAGCCAATCCGCGCCCGCCTGGCGCATCCATTCGCACAGGTCCAGGCGCACAAAACTATCCTGGGGGCGCGCGGCATGGTCTGCGCGCGCCAGCACCAGCAACTGCTGGCCCATGCGGATCATGTGATCCGTCACCGATTTGATGCGATCGGCCCGCGTGCGGATGTCATCGGGCAGGTCCTGCCCCAGCATCAGTTCAGATTCCAATTTCAGGCCGGTCAGCGGCGTGCGCAGCTGATGGGCGGCATGCCCGATGAAGCGCCGCTGCGCCTGCACGGAATCATCGAGACGCAGGAGCAGATCATTGAAATGCAGCACCAGCGGGGCGATTTCGCTGGGCAGGCCGGCCAGGTCCAAAGGCTGCAGATCTTCGATGGAGCGCTGGCGGATCTGATCCGCCAACTGATTGATGGAGGTCAGTTCAAAGCGGATACCGGAAATCAGCACCCAGACAAACAGCACCACCAGCAAGCCCTGGGTCAGCAACATCACCCAGAACAGATCGCGCAGCAGCCAGGGCTGGGGGCCGATCACACCCGTCATGAACCAGGTCGCCAGCAGATCGATGGCGACCAGGATGAAGAAAGCCGGCAGCAGGCGGCGCACCAGCCGGCGGGCCAGAGAATCCTGGGGCATCAGGCGTTCAAACAGGCCCAAGGCCTGGCGATCCCGGCGGGGATCGGAACCTACAGAGGGATTAGGCACTGTCGACGTCAAGCAGATAGCCGAAACCGCGCACGGTCTGGATGCTGGCGCCGGTTCCGTCCAGGCGCTTGCGCAGGCGATAAACGTAGACTTCGACTGCGTTTTCGCTGAAATCAGCATCCCAGGCCGACAAGGAATTGACGATCTGCTGTTTGGTCACCACCCGACCGGGCCGGGCCATCAGCATTTCCAGCACCGATAATTCGCGCACGGACAAGGCCAGGCGTTTGCCGCTGACCCGGATCTGGCGGCCTACCGTATCGAAAGCCAGCGGCCCGCATTCCAGAATGGTCTGCGCCTGCCCGGCATGGCGGCGGGCCATCGCCCGGACCCGGGCGGCCAGTTCGGCTAGTTCAAAGGGTTTGGTTACGTAGTCGTCGGCGCCGGCGTCCAGACCGGCAACCCGGTCATCCAGGCCATCGCGAGCCGTCAGGATCAGCACCGGGATCTGAGACCCGCCCGCCCGCAGGCGCTGCAAGACTTCGAGGCCGTTGAGGCCCGGCAGATTCAAATCCAGCAGCAGCAGATCGTAGGATTGGCCGGCGACGGCGCCCTCGACCCGGTCGCCGGACTGCAGCCAGTCCACGGCATAGCCCTGGCCGCCGAGAAATTCCTGCAGCGCATGGCCCAGGGTCGTGTCGTCTTCAATGACTAGAACTCGCATGCAGTGATTCTAGCCTGAACAAGTCACCGCAAGTCACTTGCCAGCAAGGGTGGTTACATAGCTGACAAGCGCATGAATACTGCGCTTGTCAGCGGTCGGCGCAACGTACAGACGAGCGGTGCCAGCGGCTGATGTCACTGTGCCAGGGCCTTCTTGGCCGGCGCGACGGGCTCGGCCGGCGCTGCCGGTTGCGTCACAAAACCCAGGCGTTTCATCCCAGCCCGCCGCGCAGCCCCCATGACCTGCGCCAGCTCTCCGTAGCGGGTATCCATATCCGCGCGAATCCGCACCTCGGGCTGCGGGTCGGCGGCGGATTCGGCAGCAAACAGGGATTCCAGATCATCCAGGGCCACCGGCTGCTCGTTCCAGAACACCGCGCCGCTGGGATCGATCGCCAGATCGATGACCTTGGGCTGCTGTTCCACCGGCTGCGCCGTGACCTGTGGCACGTTGATGCGAATCGAATGGCTGAGCAAGGGCGCGGTGATGATGAAAATCACCAGCAGCACCAGCATCACGTCGATCAGCGGCACCATATTGATTTCGGACATGGTCGTGCCCGGGCCTTTGGAGTCGAAGCTGCCGAACGCCATGATCAGGCCTCCCGGCTGCTGGCCAGGCTGATGTGGCGGCCGTGACGCTCGTGGCGCTCATGCGCCCCGTCGGCCACCTGCTGGCCGGTCGTCAGAAAGGTAAACAGGTCATGGGCGAAAGCATCCAGCTGCGCCAGATAGACACGGTTCAGGCGCACGAAGGCGTTGTAAGCCAACACGGCCGGAATGGCGACCGCCAGCCCCAGGCCCGTCATGATCAGCGCCTCGCCTACCGGCCCGGCGATGCGGTTGATGGTCACGCCATCGGACATGCTGATGCTCAACAGCGCGTGATACACCCCCCATACCGTGCCGAACAGGCCGACGAAAGGCGCCGTAGACCCGACAGAGGCCAGCACCGTCAGGCCATTTTCCAGCCGGGCGGTTTCCTCGTCGATCACCTTGCGGATGGTGCGCGTGACGAACGCCGCCGTCGAACCGCTTTCCTCCAGTTTCAGCGCCCCGTATTTGGCATGATGCTTCTGTGCGTGGATGGCATGGCTGGCCAGGTGCGCGAAAGGCTCTTCCGCACCGTGCGTGGCGATTTCGTTTTCCACCTGCTCCAGGGAACTGGCGGCCCAGAATTCCGCCAGGAACTTCCTGGAACGCTGCCGGATGCGCAGATGCGTAAAGCCTTTGGCCAGAATCAGATACCAGCTGGCCAGCGACATCAGCAACAGAAAGCCGAACAGCGACTGGCCCACCGCATCGCTTTGGCCGATGAAGTGCAGCACGCCCTGCTGCTGACCCGCCGCAAGATTAGCCGCTGCGGGCAGCGCTGCGCTTGCCTGGCTGACGACGTCGACCACCGCAGAGGGGGCCGTCCCCTGCACGGCAGCGGTGGCCGCCTGGGCCGTGTCCGGCCCTACGGCCTGGGCCAGCGTCAGAGCGGCGCTGCTGATCAGATCAATGATCATGTTCTAAGACTCCTGTCGGTCCAAGACCTATAAAACGAAATCAAAAGGAATATCCACCAGCGCCTTGTAGGCGATGCCGTTTTCCGTATAGGGGCGAAAGCGCGCCCGCTGCATGGCCTGGATCGCGGCTTCGTCCAGCCGCTCATAACCGGAAGAGCGCTGAACCTTGACCTGGGCGACTTCCCCCTGGGGCGAAATCAGCACCCGCAGCAGCACCCGCCCTTGTTCGCCGCGCCGTTGCGCCAGACGCGGGTAGATCGGGCTGGGACGCTTGCCCAGGTAATCCACGCGACCGATCGTCCGCGGGCGATCCGGGTCCACCGCCTGCTGCTCGCCTCGCGTCAGCGCTGTCTGTCGGGCGCCTCCGGCGGGGGCCGTGACGGCGGGCGTGACCGCTGCAGGCGGCGCTTCGTGTGCAGGCTGCGGCTTGAGCCGAGGTTTGGGCTTGGGCTTGGGTTTTGGCGTCGGTTTGGGCGGCGCAGCCTCGGTAATGGATTCCGGCTCGGGCTGTTCAACCACAGGCTCGGGCTCCGGTTCCACGACGGGCTCCGGTTCCACGATCGGCTCAGGTTCCGGGATTTCCGGCAATTCGGCTGGCTGCGCCGACGCATCTACCGCCGGCCCCAGCTCCACGAACTGCACCTCCAGCGCATCGGGCTGCCCCAAAGCCACCTGGGCGACGGGAGCCGACAACACCATGGCCAGTACAGCCGCATGCAGGCCCAGCGCCACGACGGCAGCCAGCGCCCTCAACCAAGAAAACCGCAAGGAAGAACCCGAACCCATGAACCCGAAAACCACTTCAGTGAAAGCGGGATATTATCAGGAATGAAAACGATTCTCAATATTAATTACAGAATATCCATTCAGGCGCTATCAGCCCGCACCGGTCCGCTATCCGGCTCTGGATACGCAGTCATTCCAAGTTGATGATTTTAATGAAATTCCCCAGGTTTCCGAAAAATAAGGAAACAGAAATACACATTTTTCCTGAAACCCACAGCCCCAAACGCCTGTCCCAAGAACTTCAGGAGACTCATCCACGAGGCTATACATAATGCCAAGAATCCTTGCCCTATGGGCCGCTGCTTTGTGCGCCCTCAGCTTTCAGGCCGCTGCCCTGGCAGCAGAAGCCCCGCCCCCCGGCATCTATCTGTCCACCGACTATCCCGCGCTGACCTTGAAAGCCGGCGAAACGTCCACGATTTCCCTCAGCCTGCACAACCAGGCCACCCCGCCGGAACGCCTGGCCTTGTCGCTGGAAGGCGTCCCTCCGGGGTGGACAGCGACACTGCTGGGCGATGGCCGCCCGGTCGCATCCGCCATGCCCGGCAGCAACCAGACCTTGTTCCTGAAACTGCGCCTGGACGTCCCTGCAGGCGATGCCATGACGCAAGGCGCCATCACGGTGCGTGCCGATAGCGGTCAGCGCCACCTGAGCCTGCCGCTGGACATCCGCCTGGCCAAACAACTGCCCGCGCAGTTGTCGGTACAAGCTGATCTGCCGCAATTGGCCGGGTCGGCGCGCACATCCTTCGATTACCAGCTGACCCTCAAGAACGACAGCGGCCAGGACATATTGGCCAGTCTGGCGGCCAGCGCGCCCCCCTACTTCGATACCTCATTTACCGAAGGCTACGGCAGCCAGCAGATCAGCGCCGTACCTATCAAGGCAGGCGAATCCAAGAACGTGAAGCTGCATGTACGCCCTCCGGTCACAGCGACATCCGGTGAGCATGACATCCAAGTCAAGGTCGCTGCCGACGGCGCCCAGGCCGAGACGACGCTGAAGCTGGACATCACCGGCCAGCCCGCGCTGGACCTGGCAGGCCGCGACGGCCTGATGAGCGCCAGCGCCCAAATAGGCAGCACCAGCAATGTCCCCCTGGAACTGCGTAACAGCGGCACCGCTGCTGCTCAGGACATTGCCTTGGACGGTACAGCGCCTTCAGGCTGGAAAGTCGAATTCACGCCGGAACGGATCACTCAGCTGGAGCCGGGCAAGACGGTCGAAGTCCAGGCCCGGATCACGCCCTCGGCGCAATCGCTGGCCGGTGACTACATGGTCAAGCTGCATGCGAAATCGGCAGGCCAGTCCGCAGATGGCGATCTGCGCGTCTCGGTCACGACCTCCGGCCTATGGGGGGTCAGCGGCGCCATCCTGATCGCCGTGGCCCTGCTGGTGCTGATCGGCGCCATCGCCCGGTACGGTCGCCGGTGAGCGGGCCGATCATGAACCAGTCCGCCCCCCTGCACGAAGACATGCCCGCCATCGCCGCCCAGGGCCTGGGCAAGGACTACGGCAACCGCACCGTGGTCCAGTCCCTGAATTTCCAGGTGCAACGAGGAGAAGTCTTCGGCCTGCTCGGCCCCAACGGCGCTGGCAAAACCACCACCATCCTGATGCTGCTGGGCTTGACCGAAGCCACGCGCGGCCAGGTAAGCGTTCTGGGAGAAGATCCCTGGCGCAACCCCCTGGCCGTCAAACGCCACATCGGCTACATGCCGGATTCCGTCGGGTTTTACGACCACCTGAGCGCCCGCGACAATTTGCGCTACACCGCCCGGCTGCTGGATATTCCGGCAGCCGAACGCGACGAGCGCATTGCCGCCGCCTTGGCCCGCGTGCAACTGGCTGACCGCATCGACCAGCGCGCCGGCACGTTTTCCCACGGCATGCGACGACGTCTGGGCCTGGCTGAAATCCTGCTCAAGCAAGCCGCCATCGCCATTCTGGACGAACCGACTTCAGGCCTGGACCCGCAATCGACGGAATCCTTTCTGCGCATGATCGAAACCCTGAGGGACGACGGCGTCACCGTCCTGCTGTCGTCACACCTGCTGGACCAGATGCAGCGCATCTGTGACCGGGTCGCACTCTTCAATGCCGGGCGCATCGCCCTGATGGGTCCCGTCCAGTCACTGGCGCGCCAGGTGCTGGGCGGCCATAGCCACGAAATCCATCTCCATGCCGACGGCCCCGACGTCCAGGCCGCCTTGGCGGCGGTCCCCGGCGTGGGGCAGGTGCGAACCGAGCCCGGCGGACACTACATCCTGCAAGCGGAATACGATGTCCGCGCCCAGGCCGCCCAGGCGGCCGTGCTGGCCGGCGCTCAGTTGCGCGATCTGACCGCGGACACGCCAAGCTTGGAGCGCATCTACCGACAGACCTTCAGCGAGGACATTCCGACATGAGCACTGCCCGCATGGGTTCACCCTGGCACGGCCTGGGCGCGGTCCTGTCCAAGGAGCTGGCCGACCATATGGGCAGCGCCCGCATGCGCCTGCTGGAATGGTTGGTCGTCCTGACGGCGGTCGCCGCGCTGTACGGCGCCATCCAGGGCATCCGCCAGACGACCTCCTCCGACCCCTTTGTCTTTCTGCGCCTGTTTACGGATGCCCAGGCGCCGCTGCCCTCTTTTGCCGCCCTGTTGGGATTCCTCATCCCGCTGGTCGCCATCGGCCTGGGGTTCGATGCTATCAACGGCGAATACAACCGTCGCACGCTCAGCCGCATCCTGTCGCAACCCATCTACCGCGACGCCTTGCTGCTGGGGAAATTCCTGGCCGGTCTGGCGGCCCTGACCATCTGTCTGGTCAGCCTGTGGCTGCTGGTCATGGGCGCCGGCCTGATTCTGCTGGGCGTCCCTCCCAGCGGCGAAGAAGTGGTGCGTTCGCTGGCTTTTTTGCTGGCAGCCCTGGCCTACGCCGGCGTCTGGCTGGCAGTGGCGCTGCTGTGTTCCGTGCTGTTCCGATCCGCCTCGACCTCGGCCCTGGTCGCCTTGGGGCTATGGCTGTTCTGCGCCCTGCTATGGCCCATGCTGGCCCCTGCCCTGGCCCAGGCGATCGCTCCGCCTGACATCGCCACCCTGATGAGCGGCGGCGTGGATCTGCACACCATCGCCTGGCAGCAAGGCTTGCTGCACGTATCACCTGCCACTTTGTTCAGCGACACGGCCATCACTTTGCTAAGCCCCGCCACCCGCACCCTGGGACCGGTCTTTCTCTCGCAGCTGCAAGGCGCCCTGCTGGGCAGTCCCCTGCCCCTGTCCGAAAGCCTGGCCATCGTCTGGCCGCAGTTCACCGGTCTGATCGCAGCGGTGGTGCTGCTGTTCACCGCGGGGTATGTGGTGTTTCAGCGGCAGGAAGTGCGGGCATGAAACCCGCACGGCAGTCATGCTGAAGGCATAAAAAAAAAGCGCCTATCCGATGTCTTTGGGACACGCTACCTGTCCCAAATTTTTCCCCAAACCGCGATCTCAGCGATTTTCGGCTCCACAAAAACAAAAAGCACTCAGGGTGTTTCTCCTAAGTGCTTGATATTCCGGGATGGTGGGTGCTGAGGGGCTCGAACCCCCGACCTACGCCGTGTAAAGGCGCCGCTCTACCAACTGAGCTAAGCACCCGGATAGCTGCGCCGGTGTCCCGGGCAGCCAGGGCGCAATTATATCGGCGCCTGAGACGGGGGGCAAACGATGCGGCGGGGCAGGCATGAAAAAGACCACCCGCAGGGGTGGTCTTTTTGCAGCTGCATGCCGATCAGTTGACGGCGTCTTTCAGCGCCTTGCCCGGGCGGAATTTCGGCACGCGGGCTTTTTTGATCTTGATGGCTTCGCCGGTGCGCGGGTTGCGGCCCGTGCGGGCGGCGCGTTCGGACACGGCAAAGGTGCCGAAGCCGACCAGGGTAACCGACCCTTTTTTCTTCAGGGTGGTTTTCACGGCGCCGACAAAGGCTTCCAGGGCGCGACCTACGTCGGCCTTGGAGAGATCGGTCTTGGAGGAAATGTGCTCGATCAGCTCGGTCTTGTTCATTTACAAAATACCCCTGAGGTTTATTGTCGCCCGATGGATGATCCATCGAGTCATTTGATGGACGTGTCCGCCATTTGTGCCGGCTGGTGCTGCCTGGGGCCGCACGGTCTGTGCGGCGGGTCCCGGCCAGCGTTGGTGGCTAAGGCGTATTAAGCCTTCGAATGGCTTGTAGTGTCAAGAGGAAACCGCTGAAGACCCGCGTATTTCCTGACATCTGTTAAAAATATTAAGTGCGATGAGCGTATTCACCGGTTCTGGCGGCGGGTGGTCGGTGCCTTCACCGATCTGCTAGGGCTTGCGCAAAATCGCCGATCAGATCGGCTTCTTCTTCGATTCCAACGGAGATGCGCAGAAAATTATCCGGGATGCCCATCAGGGCGCGGCGCTCCGCCCCCATTTCATAGTAGATGGTATGGGCAGCCGGCAGCACCAGCGTGCGGTTGTCGCCCAGGTGTGTTGCCAGCGCCACGATACGCAAGCGGTTCAGGCACTCAAAGACATCTGCCTGATCTTTCAACACGACGCCCAGCAGGCCGCCGTACAGCCCGCCGAAGAATTCCGTGGCCCGCTGGTGCTGTGGATGCGTGTCCAGCCCCGGGTATTGCACCCGTTCGACCAGAGGGTGGGTGTCCAGGAACCGGGCCAGGGCCAGTGCGTTGCTGCAGATGCGGTCCATGCGCAGGGCGATGGTCTCGGCGCCTGCCGCCAGGCGGTGGGCGACGTCGGAGGACAAGGTGCCGCCCATGTCGCGCAGGCCCTTTTTCTTGATCTGCAGCAGGCCCCAGGTGCGGGAATCGTCCTTGCGGTATTGCTCGTAGATATGGGGGAAGTCGGCCCAATCGTACAGCCCCGTCTGGGTCACGGCGCCGCCCAGCGCGTTGCCGTGGCCGCCCAGGTGCTTGGACAGGGAATTGACGACCAGCGAGGCGCCGAAATCGCGCCCTGGGCGCAGGTAGGGGGATGACAGCGTGCTGTCGACCACGTAGACCAGCTTGTGCGCCTGGCACACGTCGCCGATGGCTTTCAGGTCGGCGACCTGGGTGCCGGGGTTGGCGATGGTTTCCACGAACACCATGCGGGTGTTGGGGCGCAGGGCCGCCTGAACCTGGGCGACATCGGTGGCATCGACCAGGGTCAGTTCGACACCGAAATTTTCCAGTGTCATCAGCAGGCTGTTGGTATTGCCGAAGATGTATTTGCTGGCGATCAGGTGATCGCCGTGGCGCAGCAGGGCAAAGAACACGGCGTTCAGGGCCGCCATGCCGGTGGCGAACGTTACTGTGCCGTTGCCTTGTTCCATGGTCGTCACCTGGGCTTCCAGAGCGGCGGTGGTTGGTGTTCCGGTGCGTCCGTAGGTATAGCCTTTCTTGCGGTTCTGGAAGACAGCGGCCAGATCGTGCGCATCGTGATAGGTGTATTCCGTCGAAGGGTGGACGGCGGCATGCACGGCGCCGTGCTCAGTATCGGTGCGGTGGCCGTAGTGGACGATTTGAGTGGTGAAGCCGGTATTGGACATGGGGGCGTGACGAGTGCAGGAAAGGAAATAGGGAATTATGCGCTGATCGGATTCAGGCGCTGGCGTACGGTTTCGTACAGGCAGACGGCGCTGGCGACGCTGACGTTCAGGCTTTCGACCGATCCCTGCATGGGGATGGAGACCAGTTCATCACAGGTCTCGCGGGTCAGGCGGCGCATGCCTTCGCCTTCGGCGCCCATGACCCAGGCCATGGGACGGCGGGCGTCGACCTGGTGCATGCTGTGATCGGCGGCATCATCCGTGCCGACCAGCCAGATGTCGCGTTCCCGCAGGGCGCGCAGGGTGCGGGCCAGATTCGTGACCATCAGGTAGGGCACGGTGTCTGCGCCGCCGCAGGCGACGCGCTGCACTGTCGTGTTCAGGCCGACGGCGCGATCCTTGGGGGCGATCACGGCATGTACGCCGGCCGCATCGGCCGTGCGCAGGCAGGCGCCCAGGTTGTGCGGATCAGTCACGCCGTCCAGCACCAGCAGCAGGGCGGGTTCCTGGCGATCTTCCAGGACATCCAGCACTTCGTCGATTGAAATGGCCAGCGGGCGGGCCTGCGCCAGGGCGACGATGCCTTGATGGCGTACGCCGTGGGCCAGGCCGTCCAGGCGTTGAGCATCGGCGGCGTGCCAGCGCACCCCGGCCGATTCCAGTTGCTGGATGCAGCGCTGCATGCGGGCGTCCTGGCGGCTGGTGTCCAGGTAGACGTCGCGAATCGAATCGGGGGCGTGGCGCAACCGCGCCTGTACGGCGTGGAATCCGGCCAGAATCTGTTGGGATGACATGGTCTTCCTGAAGCGCAGTGAAAGGAACCCGCACCGAAGGCGGTGCGGGCCATGCCTGTCATTGTAGTGCCGCCGCTGCGGGCGTCAGCTGCGGCGTTTGCGCGGGGTTTCCTGGCGTGTGGCGCGTTTGGCTTCGGCGCGGCGCTGATGCGCAGTGGTGCCGCGCAGTGCGGCGGGCTTGGCGCCAGCGGCTTTTTTATAGGGCCGCGATGCGCTGGCGCGAGGATCGCCTTCGATTTCGGCCTGCAGAGACTTGAAGTCTTCTCCTCGGACCGGACGGAAATCGATACGGCGGGCTTCCAGATCTACGCGCGAGACCTGCACCTGCAGGGCATCGCCCAACTGGTAGCGGAACCCGGAGCGTTCGCCGCGCAATTCGTTCAAGGCGTCGTTGTACTGGAAGTAGTCGCCGCCCAGTTCGGAAATATGCACCAGGCCTTCTACGTACAGCGTATCCAACGTGACGAACACGCCGAAGCTGGTGACGCTGGTGATGCGGCCGCTGAAGACCTCGCCGACGTGTTCGCGCACGAACCAGCATTTCAGCCAGGCCTGGACATCGCGCGAGGCGTCGTCGGCGCGGCGTTCGCGGGCCGAGAGCAGGGCGCCCAGCGCATCCCAGGCGTCTTTTTCGCGGATGTTGGCCGGCAGCGTCGGGTCGACGGGTTCGCCTGGCAGGGCGGGCGGCTGGTAGCGCTGCTTGCGCAGAATGCCGCGGATGACGCGATGCACCAGCAGATCCGGATACCGCCGGATGGGCGAGGTGAAATGCGCATAGTGTTCGTAGGACAGCCCGAAGTGTCCGGTCTGTTCGGGACTGTAGATGGCTTGCTGCATGGACCGCAGGCACAGGGTCTGAATGGTCTCGAAATCTGGCCGGGCGCGGCTGGCCTGGATCAGCTTGGCATAGTCGCTGGTTTGCGGATCATCGCCGCCGTCCAGCGTCAAGCCCAGGTGGCGCAGGGTTTCGCGCAACGCCTGCAGTTTTTCAGGCGTGGGGCCGTCATGCACGCGAAACAGCGCCTGGCGCTTGTTGCGCACGATGAAGTCCGCCGCGCAGGTGTTGGCGGCCAGCATGCATTCTTCGATCAGCTTGTGGGCGTCGTTGCGGGTATAGGGTTCGATCTTTTCGATACGCCCCAGGGGGTTGCAGACGATGCGCGTTTCCACGGTATCGAAGTCGATGGCGCCGCGTGTGCGGCGGGCCTGGGAAAAGGCCTGGAACAGTTCGTACGCCGTCTGTACGTGAGGGTACAGATCCCCCAGGTTCTGTGCCGCCGGCCCTTTGGGCTGCTGTAACGCGGCCCAGATGTCGGTGTAGGTCGTGCGCGCATGAGAATGGATGACGGCTTCGTAGAACTGATAGGCCGCCACCGTGCCGGCCTTGGCGCCGCCAGCGGGGATCATCATGTCGCACACCATCACCAGCCGGTCGGCATCCGGATTCAGCGAGCAGATGCCGTTGGACAGGGCTTCGGGCAGCATGGGAATCACGCGGCGCGGGAAATACACGCTGGTGCCGCGATCCAGGGCGTCGTCGTCCAGCGCGGACCCCGGCTGGACGTAGTGGCTGACGTCGGCGATGGCAACCAGCAACCGCCAGCCGGGGCGGGCGCGCTTTTCCGTGCCCAGGTCGGCGGGCATGCAGAAGACGGCGTCGTCGAAGTCGCGGGCGTCCTCGCCGTCGATCGTGATGAACGGCACATCGCGCAGGTCGATGCGCCCGGCGTATTCGTCATCGCGCACGTGGTCGGGAATAGAACCCAGTTGCCGCATCGTGGCTTTGGAGAATTCCACCGGCACGTCGAATTTGCGCACGGCGATTTCGATTTCCATGCCGGGGTCGTCGATCTCGCCCAGCACTTCGACGATGCGGCCCTGCGGCTGAATGTGGCTGGCGGGTTGGCGCAGGATCTGCACCGTGACGACCTGGCCGGGTTCGGCGCCGCCGGCATCCTGGGCGGAAATCAGAATATCGTGTTTGATGCGCTGGTCTTCAGGGGCGACGACGAAGGCGCCGTGTTCCTTCAGGAAACGGCCGACCAGCTTGACGGTGCGGCGTTCCAGGACCTCGACGATGGCGCCTTCGGGGCGGCCACGGTATTCGCCGCTGGCCCTGACCC
Organism: Castellaniella sp.; assembly: GCF_034675905.1. Lineage (GTDB taxonomy): Bacteria > Pseudomonadota > Gammaproteobacteria > Burkholderiales > Burkholderiaceae_B > Castellaniella. The sequence goes on from NZ_JAUCCV010000003.1 coordinate 95,992, forward strand.
GGACGCGGTCGCCATGCAGGATCTTGGCCATTTCATGGGTGGACAGGTACAGGTCGCGGCTGCCGTCATCGGGGATCAGGAAACCGTAACCGTCGCGGTGCCCCTGAACGGTGCCCGTGATGAAATCCGTGTTGTTGCATATTTGCAACCTTCCCTGGGCATTGAAGCGGACTTGTCCGTCGCGCTCCATGGCTTTGACGCGACGGATGAAGCCGGTGGTCAGGGGAATCGAGGCTTGCGTGGTGTCGGCCAGGGCCTCGAGCGACAGCGGCTTGTCTGCGTGGCGCAAGGCGTCCAGCATCTGTTCGCGGCTGGGGACTTTAGGGTCGAAATCAGAGGGCAGATCCGTGGCTGTCACGAGGGAACCGTCATGGTTATTGTCGTTGTTGGTTCGCTTTTTCAAAGGCTATTTGCATCCCAAAAAAATGTATTGTATAGTTCTGACTTCGCTGAAACGAGGCAATAAAAACGCAGCGTTTTCAACGAAAGCAATAGCATACACGTTATGCCGTGCCCAGGTGGCGGAATTGGTAGACGCGCATGGTTCAGGTCCATGTGCCGCAAGGTGTGGAGGTTCGAGTCCTCTC